>NZ_FOTI01000014.1:11097-66090 GCF_900114545.1 Halanaerobium salsuginis | reverse complement strand
AGTCTAATAACTGTTTTTTTATCTCGAAGAGAAGTATCCTGAATCATTTGAGTTTTTCTATCATGAATCTTTTCTGCTTTTTTGCCGCAGACAGGACATTTAACATGATCTATTTTATAGTCAGCTACAAAAACTAAATATTCCTCCGTTTTAATTAAATCTGTTGCAACTAGGTCTGGTAAATCCATTAAATCTGTGATAAGATTATTATGCATTTGCTTGACTCCTTTATTGAATTTTTGGTGTTGTAACTATTTAATTCAACGGAGCCAGGCAAATGCCTTTTTTATTTAGATATTTTTAGATTTACAGTTTTTTCTTCACAACATTAATTATACAACCAAATTATTTAGGGGATTTATGAGCTAATTTTAAAAAAAGTAAAATCGAAAAAATTGTTGGAGAAGATATTGTAGAGTTAGTAGAAGAAATATTGGATTTAGCTCAAAGTAGATTAGATAGAAGTTATAGTGAAAAAATATATTATGGACTTGCTCTTCATTTAAAAAGAAGTATTGAGAGAATAAAAAACAATAATAAAATTTATCATCCTAATTTAAATGAGATTCGTTCAGAACATAGCCGTGAATTTATAACTGCTCTGGAAATTGCTTCAGTTATTGATCAAAAATTCTCTTTGAAAACTCCTCTGGATGAGATTGGCTATCTAAGTATGTTTCTAACTGAAAAACCTTATAACTATGGAGAAAATAAATTAGGTAAAGTAGGAATATTAGTTATTATGCATGGTAAATCTACTGCCAGTAGTATGACTGAAGTTGTAAACAATTTAGTGGGAGAGGATCATGCAGTAGCTATTGATATGCCTCTGGAAATGAGTCCTAATCAAGCTTATCAAAAAGCAAAAGAAAAAGTTAAAGAAATTAACAAAGGAAATGGTGTTGTTATTATGGTTGACATGGGTTCTTTAAATAGTTTTGGAACTTTAATTGCAGAAGAAACTGGTATAAAAATTGAAACAGTTACAATGAGCAGTACTCCAGCTATTTTGGAGGCCGCTCGTAAAGCTGTACTTGGTGATTCATTTATAGATATAATTAACTCTGTTAATGAAATTGGTGGAGAGAGTTACCAACAAAATTTTGAAATTAAAGATGATCCAACTAGCAATTTTATTCAAAATAATAATATTTCAAAAGGCTATACTATAATTACAGCTTGCTATACTGGAGATGGTGCTGCTAAAGAACTAGAAAAAATAATTGAAAAAAATTTAGATGTTGATTTAGACTACCGAATAATTAATCTTAGTTTGCGAAAAGATGATAATTTAGAAAAAGAAATAAAGAAATTACAACAGCAATATAATATTTTAGCTGTTGTTAGTACAATGCCTTTAAAGTTAGATTCAATTAATTATATTTCAGCTGTAGATATTTTAGCAAAAGATGGCATCGAAAAATTAAAAGTATTATTGAAACAGGAAGCTATGTTTTTTAATATAAAAAATTCTTTAAAGGAGCAATTTACTAACTTTAATAGTTTTCAGCTTGTTGAATATTTAAGAAAAACAGTAAATAATTTGGAAAGTAGTTTTGCTAAAACTTTGGATTTTGGAGTAAAAATTGGAATTATAATTCACTTAGGATATGTAATTGAAAATGCAAAAAATGGCGGTAAACGACATAGCTATCAAGACCTGGATAAATTTATTAAGCAATATCAAAAATATTTTTCACTTATTACTGAAGAAGTTACAAAACTAGAAAATCGATATGATATAAAAATAACTGAAGATGAAAAAGCTTATTTAACGGAAATGTTTTTATATAACTAAGTTTTATAATTAAAATATTTTAAAGAGTGTGCATTAAATGCACACTCTTTATCTTTAAGGATTAAATTTTAATTAATTATAAATAATTTAAATCGCTGTCTAACAGCCTCTATAAGCAATTAAATCAATAAGCATTTTAAATTATGGAATAATAAATGCATATTAAATATAACTAGATAAGTAGCGTATTTTTTATTTATAAAGCAGTTTTTCTAAAATTTTATTGGAGGTAGATAATATGCAACTAAGAGATGACTTTTTATGGGGAGGAGCTATATCGGCAAATCAGGTTGAAGGTGCCTGGAATGAAGGAGGGAAAGGTATGTCAGTAGCAGATATTAAGAGGTATAAGCCTAATTTAGATGTCGAAGACTATGCCGGCCAACACCAAATAGATTCTAAAATGATTAAAGAAGCTATTGCAAATGAAAGCACTAAGTTTTATCCTAAGCGGAGAGGAATAGATTTTTATCATAATTATAAGTCAGATATCGCTCTTTTTGCTGAAATGGGATTTAAAGCATTAAGATTTTCTATTGCCTGGACCAGAATTTTTCCAACTGGAGAAGAAAATGAGCCTAATCAGGCAGGAATAGACTATTATCTTGCAATCTTAAAAGAATTGCAGAAATACAAGATTGAACCGATAGTTACTCTTTCCCATTATGAGATGCCTCTGCAGTTAAGTTTAAAATATAATGGTTGGGCAGATAGAAAATTAGTTGAACTATTTTTAAGATTTTCTAAAATATGTTTTGAACAGTTTGGTGATTATGTTAAATATTGGCTAACTTTTAATGAAATTGATAGTGTAAGCAGGCATCCTTTTATTACTGCTGGTATAGTAGAAGATCAATCGGCTAAAGGAGAATATAAAAATGACATTTATCAAGCCTTACATCACCAATATATTGCAGCAGCATTGGCTGCCCAAAAATGTCGACAAGTAGTGAGTGATTGTAAAATAGGTGCTATGATAACAAAGCTTACCACTTATCCTCATACCTGTAAACCAGAAGATGTTGAACTTGCTTTGCAGAGTAACTTAGCTAATCTTGCTCATGCAGACATTCAAATTAAGGGTGAATATCCCGAACTATATAAAAAATATTTAATTAAAGAGAAAATAGATATTAAGTTTAAAGAAGCAGATAAACAAATATTAAAAGAAAATACTGTTGATTTTCTATCATTTAGTTATTATATGTCCAGAACAGTATCTTCTGACTCTAGCAAAGAAAAGACAGCTGGAAATACAATGACAGGAGTTAAAAATCCCTATTTAGAATCAACTGACTGGGGTTGGCAGATCGACCCTGTTGGCCTTAAAATTTCTTTACTTGAGTTATATGATCGCTATCAAATACCTTTAATGATTGTTGAGAATGGTATGGGGGCTAAGGATACTGTTGAAGCAGGTAAGATACATGATAATTATAGAATTGATTATTTTAGAGAGCATTTAAGAGAAATGAAAAAAGCCGTTGAAATGGGGGTTGAATTACTTGGTTATACTAGTTGGGCCCCAATTGACTGCATAAGTGTTTCAACATCTCAAATGAGTAAGCGCTATGGTTTTATTTATGTTGATCAAGATGATCAGGGAATTGGTAGTTTAAAAAGATTAAAAAAAGATTCATTTAATTGGTATAAAAAAGTTATTGCAAGTAATGGGGAAAATTTAAGCTAATAATTAAAGATAAAATTTTAGACTATAAGAAAATTGACTAAATATATTTAACTTAATGTGTGGTTTAATAATTAGTGTGCAGAAATATTTTGCACACTAATTTTATTATATTAGTTATCTTTTTTTATTATGTATAAGCAGATAAAAATAAATTAAGCTGCTTAAAGCCTGTTATATTAATGATTTTAAGAAAATAATTATTTTTTAGAATTATTTTAATTTTTGGAATGATAAATGCATATATATTAGGTGAAACTAATACCAGATAATTTTTAGTTATACAATATCAAGTTTTAGAAAGGGGGGGGAAGTGATTGAAAAGCTGTACAATTGAATTAAAAAATAAGACTGGTTTACATGCTAGACCAGCAGCAAAATTTGTTAGTAAGGCGCAAGCTTATCAATCTGAAATTGAAGTTGAAAAAAACAATCGAAGTGTCAATGCTAAAAGCATAATTGCTTTAATGAGTTTAGGAGCTGCTTTTGGTGATAACATTATTTTGAAAGCCAGGGGAAAAGATGAAGCAAAAGCTATAAAAGATTTAAAAACACTAGTTAATAGTTTTAAATAGTCAATTTTTTAATAAATAATTTAAAAATAAAGTAAAAAATTATATCTTAATAATATTTAAAATATGTTTTAGTCCATAAAAGGAGGAGAAATTTATGAATATTTTATTAGTTTGTAATGCAGGTATGAGTACAAGTCTGGTAGTTCAGAAAATGGAAAAAGAGGCTGCAAAGCGTGGTTTAGAGGTCAAGATTAAAGCAGAACCTGTTGAAAAATTTGAAGATATTATTGCAGAATATGATGTTGCATTATTAGGTCCACAAATTAGGTATAAATTGAAACCATTTAAAAAAATAGGAGCAGAAAATAATGTGCCGGTAGAAGTAATTGAAACAGCTGCTTATGGTATGGCAGATGGCAAAAAAGTTTTAGATCATGCATTGTCACTAATTAAATAATTAGCGGAACTGCTAAATCTACTTTTTTTAAACTGAAAAGTCACTGAAGTATTTTGTGTTTAAAAATTCAGATAAATTTCAAGGAGGATTTTAAATGAGTAAAATTCAAGATAAGTTTATGGCTTTTTTAGAAAATAAATTTATGCCAGTAATGGGAGAGATCGCTAATCAGAGGCATGTAACAGCAGTTAAAAATGGTATGATTGGGATAATTCCATTTACAATTTTAGGTAGTGTTATGTTAATCTTAAGGTTTCCTCCAATTGATCCCAATACAGTTGGAACAGATCCTAATTTATTAATCAGGATGCTGCTTACCTGGAAAAATTGGGCAGATGCAAATTCTTCTACAATTATGATGCCTTACAATATGTCAATGGCCTTACTGGGAATTTTTGCAGTAATTGGAATTGCTAATAATCTGGCTAAACATTATAAGTTAAATCAGCTTAGTGCAATTTTATTATCATTAATGTCTTATCTGGTAGTTACTGCACCAGCAACAGATGGAGCTTTACCAGCGACCTATCTAGATGCAAAGGGATTATTTACAGCAATTATAGTTGGACTTTTATCTGTAGAGATTATGAAGTTTATGGATGATAAAAATATTGAAATTAAAATGCCTGATGGTGTTCCTCCTGCAGTAGCTAACTCTTTTGCTAGTTTAATTCCAGCTTTTGCGCTGATGATTGTTTTTTATGGATTAAGTCTAATAGTTCAGAGTATGAGTGGAATGTTAGTACCAGAAGCAATTATGACAATGATGCAGCCTTTAGTTGGCGCGGTTGACAGTCCTTACGGAGTTTTCTTTACAGTATTGTTATGTCAATTATTATGGTTTGCTGGTATTCATGGTGCTACTACAGTTGGGGCAGTGCTTTATCCTTTTATAATCCAGAATTTTAATATTAATGCTGAATTACGGATGGCAGGAGAAAGTATGCAGTATGTCTATACCAGACCTATGTGGGCATTTATGATTTGTATTGGGGGATCTGGGGCAACTCTGGCTCTAGCATTTTTAATGGCGAGAAGTAAGTCAAAACAGCTGAGTAGTGTTGGTAAAATAGCTATTTTGCCTGGTTTATTTAACATTAATGAGCCCATTATTTTTGGAGCGCCAATGGTTTTAAATCCAATAATGTTTTTTCCATTTGTTTTTATTTCTCCAATTTTGGGGGTTCTCTCGTATATAGTTACTGATTTAGGATTAATAACTAAAGGATTTGCAATGGGGCCATGGACAACTCCTGCTCCAATTGGGGCTTTTATAGCTACTTTAGACTGGCGAGCAGTAGTCTGGGTATTCATTTTATTTATTTTATCAGGTATAATGTACTATCCATTTTTTAAGATTTATGAAAAACCACTTGTAGAAGAAGAAAGGGCTAATGCAAAGGCAGAAGCTGATAGAGAGGTAACTGCTAGTGCCTAGTAAATAGATAATTTATAAAAATAGTAAATAAAAATTAATTAGGGGTGAAAATATGACTAATGAAGAAATAGTATTTAAAATCATAACTGCAGCTGGTAATGCAAAAGGGTTAGCTTTCGAAGCCCTTAATTTTGCCAGGGAAGGAAAATTTGATCAGGCAAATGAAACTTTGAAAGAATGCAAAGAATTTTTTCATGAGGCTCATGATATTCAAACAGAGCTAATAACTAAAGAAGCACAAGGTGAAAAAACAGAAGTAGGTATTTTAATGGTTCATGCTCAAGATCATTTAACAAGTGCAACTTTAACTAAAGATTTAATTGAGGAAATGATTAAAACCCAAAAAGAATTATATAAATTAAAGCATGAAAGGGGCAATGAAAATGCCAGTTGAGAGAGGTTTAAAAATAGCAACAATTGGTGGTGGCAGCAGTTATACTCCCGAGATTATAGAAGGATTTATTAAAAGGTATGCTGAATTACCTGTAAAAGATCTATATTTAGTTGATATTGAAGCTGGAAAATGGAAGCTAGAAATTGTTGGTCAGCTTGCCCGTCGAATGGTTAAAGAAGCAGGTGTAGATATTAATATTCACCTGACATTAGATAGAAGAGAAGCAATTAAAGATGCAGATTTTGTTACAACCCAATTTAGAGTAGGGTTACTGGAGGCTAGAATTAGAGATGAAAAAATTCCATTGAGATATAATTGTATCGGCCAGAAAACAACTGGTGCTGGTGGTATGGCAAAAGCCTTGCGAACTATTCCAGTTATTTTAGATATTGCTAAAGATATGGCAGAACTTGCTCCTGATGCCTGGTTAATTAATTTTACTAATCCAAGTGGAATTATAACTGAAGCAGTTAGTAAATATACAGATATTAAAGTACTTGGTCTTTGTAATGTTCCAATTGTAATGGAAAAGATGACTGCAGAAATTTTAGAGACAGCTGCAGATAAATTAAGAATGGATTTTGTTGGTTTAAATCATCTTGTCTGGGGAAGGGCTGCTTACCTAAATGGTGAAAACAAAATTAATGAAGTAATTACTAAGCTTGCAAGTGGTAATTTCAGAGGAGTAAAAAATATACCAGATTATGAATGGGGTACAGATTTGCTTAATTCAGTTGGAATGTTACCTTGTCCCTACCATAGGTATTATTATCTGACAGATTTAATGCTAAAAGAAGAGATTAAAGCTGCTAGAAATGAAGGTACCAGAGGAGAGGTTGTTAAAAAATTGGAAGCAAGTCTCTTCGAACTGTATAAAAATGAAGATTTAAAAGTTAAGCCTAAAGAGCTAGAAGAACGAGGGGGTCAATATTATTCTGATGCTGCCTGTGACTTAATTAGTGCAATTTATAATGATAAAGGAACTATCCATTATGTAAATGTAAAAAATAATGGTACAGTAAATTGTCTACCAAATGATTCTGTAATTGAAAGAACTTCCTATGTTGGTAAAAATGGTGCTACTCCTTTAAATTCAGATCCGCTACCATCTCAAATTAAAGGCTTACTGCAAGTTGTTAATGAATATGAAACTCTTACAATTGAAGCAGGAGTTCATGGTGATTATAATGCTGCTTTTCAGGCACTTACAATTCATCCATTAGTAGAAAGTAGTATTGTTAAAGATTTATTGGCTGATATAATTTCAGAAAACATTGACTATTTACCTCAATTTAAAGTTAATAATTAAATTATTTCTGAATTTAAGACTAACTTACTTATAGGAGGATGAGTATAGTGATTCATAAAAAATTAAAAGATTTTCCAGCTGATTTTTTCTGGGGAGCATCTACATCTGCTTATCAGGTTGAAGGAGCATGGAATGAAGCTGGTAAAGGTTTATCAGTAATGGATGTTGGTAATCATCCAGAAGATGTTGCCGATTTTAAAGTTGCAAGTGATCATTATCATCACTATAAAGAGGATATAGCTTTAATGGCTGAAATGGGTTTTAAAACTTATAGGTTTTCTATTGCCTGGACGAGAATTTTTCCAGAAGGAATGGGTAAAATAAATCAGCAGGGAATAGACTTTTATAATAGCTTAATTAATGAGCTGTTAAAATATAATATTGAACCACTGGTGACAATTTATCATTTTGATCTTCCGCTGGCCTTAAAAGAAAAAGGAGGCTGGACAAATAGAGATACGATAGCAGCTTTTGTTAATTATGCAGAGATACTATTTGAAGAATATGGAGATCGGGTTAAATACTGGCTGACAATTAATGAACAAAATATGATGATTTTACATGGTAATGCTTTTGGTTTGCTGGATGATGATTCTAAAGATATTAAGCAAGAGCTATATCAATCAAACCACCTCATGTTAGTGGCTCAGGCAAAAGTTTTTAATCTTTATCATCAAAAAGTAAAAAATGGTAAAATCGGTCCTGCTCCGAATATTATTAGTATTTATCCCGCTTCTTCGAAGCCAGAAGACATCTTAGCTGCAAACAATTATTCTGCCATTAGAAACTGGCTTTATTTAGATGCTGCAGTTTTTGGAAGATATAATGCAACAGCCTGGAGCTTTATGCAGGAAAAAAATATTACACCTCAACTAAAAAGTAATGATTTAAAAATTTTAAAAGCAGGAAAGCCTGACTTTATAGCTTTTAATTATTATACAACAGCTACAGTTGCAGAGGATTTTAAAGCTGAAGCAGAAAATAGATTTAAGGGAGATCAGCAGATTGTTGACAATGAACCAGGCTTATACAGACGTCAGCAAAATGAATATTTGGCAGAAACAGAATTTGGTTGGGAAATTGATCCAGTTGGTTTTAGAACAACATTGCGGGAAATTTACAGCAGATATAATTTACCATTAATTGTTACTGAGAATGGACTTGGGGCTTATGATAAATTAGAAGCTGAAGATACAATTAATGATGATTATAGGATTAATTATCTAAGAAGTCATCTTAAACAGCTACAGCTTGCTTTAACTGATGGAGTTGAAGTTTTTGGTTATTGTCCCTGGTCAGCTATTGATCTAGTAAGTACACATCAAGGAATTAATAAGCGTTATGGATTTATTTATGTAGATCGAGATGAATTTGACTTAAAAGATTTACGGAGAATCAGAAAAAAGAGTTTTTATTGGTATAAAAATGTCATCGCAACTAATGGGCAAGAATTATAAGTAGAGCTAGTTTATTAAAGAAAATAATTTTGAGATTGACAGGCTGTTAATTTACTGAAATAATAAATGTAATAGTTAATAAATTAAAAATTATAAAGGATTGAATTATTCAATGTATAATTTAGCAGAAAATAAATATAATTTCAGTTTAATGGCTTTTCCAGCTGCTTCAATTTGCAATCTGAATTGTGAATATTGCTACTACTTAGATAAAAGAAATCTTTATCCAGCTGAAAATAAATTTAAAATGTCAGAAAAAATATTAGAAAAATATATAAAACAGTATCTGGATGCTGTACTTGGACCGATTGTACAATTTGGTTGGCAGGGTGGTGAACCAACTTTAAGAGGTATTGATTTTTTTAAAAAAGTAATTGAATTGCAGCAAAAATATTTACCTGCTGGCTGGCATGTAGAAAATTCATTGCAAACAAATGGAACTTTGCTTAATGACCAGTGGGCACAATTTTTAAAAGAAAATAAGTTTTTAGTTGGAATAAGTATTGATGGCCCGGCTGCTCTGCATAATAAATATCGGAAAGATAAATTAGGGCAGGGCAGCCTTTCAAAAGTTTTAGCTGGATTGGAAAAATTGAAAAATTATCAAGTTGATTATAATATATTAACAGTTGTGAATGATTCAAATTCACAGCAGCCAAATGAAGTATATAATTTTTTAAAAGATTTAAAAGTAAATTTTATGCAGTTTATACCAATTGTTGAACTTGATCAAGAAGGTGATTTAACTGCCAGATCAGTTAAGCCAATCGAATATGCCAAGTTTTTGATTAAGATATTTAATCAGTGGATAACAGATATTGGAGAAGTATATGTGCAGATATTTGAAGAAGTTCTGGGAGTTTATTTGGGTAGGCAGGCGAATTTATGTGTTTTTAATTCTGAATGTGGAAAAGGGCCTGTAATGGAGTACAATGGAGACTTATATTCTTGCGATCACTTTGTTGATCCTGAATACAAGCTGGGTAATATTAATGATAAAAGTATTTTAGAAATGATGAATTCAAAAAAACAATATGAATTTGGTAGAGCCAAAAGAGAAAATTTGAATCAAAAATGTCTGATATGTGACTACCTATTTATTTGTAATGGAGGATGTCCCAAAAACAGAATTATAGATACTGGTGATAAATGTAAACTGAATTATCTTTGTGATGGATATAAACTTTTCTTTGCTTATATAGATGTTTATATGAAAAAATTAGCTTTGCTGGTTAAACAGCAAAAATCACCAGCTATAATGAGGCAGGAAATGCAGAAGATTTACAAAGAAAAATGGGATGTGGGGCGTAATGATCTCTGCCCCTGTGGTAGTGGGAAAAAATATAAAAAATGTTGTTTATAAAAGTAAATATTAGTTGATTAGTATTAATATTTTATTAAAAAACTGCCTGACAAAATTGATTTGTTTCTGTCAGGCAGACTTAATTTAAATATTAACAATCCCCCGCCAGAACATTAAAAAAGCCTGTTCTAGATACTCAGGCTCAACTTTCAGTTTATTTTTACATTTGTAGTGTAGAATTGCACTAACAGATGCATTGAAAAAATTTAAAATTAGATTAACCTCGATATTTTGTAAACTTTCCTCTTTAATTCCTATTTTAATAATTTCAGAAATAAAATCAAAGTGAGCATCATTATTTTGATTTAATTCAGTACAGCAGTTCTTAGCTGGTAATTTATAAAATTGTTCCCAGAATAAAAAATATTCGGGATTTTCAATTCCCCAGCCGGCATAATTTAACCAGATATCTTTAATTTTTTGTCTAGTTGTCATTTTTTTAGTGAGATTTTTAATAAGCCTATTGTGAAGTGAATTCTTGATATTTAAATATAGTTGTTTAAATAAATCCTCTTTAGTAGGAAAATAATAAAATAAAGTTCCATTTGAAACTTTTGCTTTTTCAGCAATTTTTGAAGTTGGAGTTGCATTAAAACCATAAGTAATAAATAGAGATAATGCTTCTTTTAATATTAAATCTTTTTTTGACATAATCTGACTCCTTTTTGACTAAATACTCTATAAAAATAATATATATAACTATATATAAAATCTAAATAAACTTATATAAATAAATTATAGCATAAAATATACTTTAAATAAATCTATTTTGAAATATTGACAATAAATTAAGCAAATGTTAAGATAATCACTAGAGTGAATAGTCGATAGTTAATATTTTTAAAAAGTATTAATAAAGGAGATGCTTAATTATGGAAAATGAAGTTCTCAAAGTTATTAAGTCCAGGCGTAGTATTAGAAAATATAAAGCAGAGCAGATTAAAGATGTTGAACTGCAGACCTTATTAGATGCAGCAATCCAGGCTCCTTCTGCTAATAATATACAGCCCTGGCACTTTACAGTTATTCAAAATAAAGAAATGATTAATGAAATGAGTGACAAAATAAAGTCGGAAATGATAAAATCAGATAATAAACAGCTAGTTAAAATGAGTAAAAATATGGAGAGCGTGTTTTATCAAGCGCCAACAATAATCATAGTTTCTGGTAAAGAATCTGTCCAATCTGCTCTAGTTGATTGTTCTGCGGCAATTGAAAATATTCTCTTAGCAGCAGAGAGTATTGGGCTGGGAACTGTCTGGATTGGTTTAGCTAGATTTTTATTTAAGCTGGAGAAAGAAGTTGAAAAGCTCAACTTACCAACAAATTATCAGCCCTTTTATGCAGTTGCAGTAGGTTATAAAGCTAGTAAGATTGCTGGTCCTTCTCCCAGAAAAGAAGATGTAATTAATTATATCAAATAAGGGGAGGGATTAAAGATGAAAATAGTAGCTGTTAACGGCAGCCCTAAAAATAAAGGGAATACAGCCCAGGTTTTACTTAGCTAATTACTGGAATATCATTTATGGTACAGCTCCAGGAGACATTAGTCAGGATGAGGAAGGTAAGCAAATTTTGCGTGTTTTAGCTAAAAATATGAGTTGGGCTCTAAAACTTGTAGAAGCTGGTGAAAATAAAGTAGAAAGGCCGCAACAAGAAGACAAAACCTTTCTGAATTTTATTCGTTAGCAATAAATCAAGAAAATGGAGGAGTTATTTATGAAATTTAATTATGGTTTAAGTGGTCTGGGAGGGATTTCTAAAACACATTTATTAGGTTTGAAAAATTTATTTTTGCTAGATCTTCCTCAGCAGTTAGAAGTTGATTTTAAAGTTCTTGCAACAACTCATAAGTCAGATAAAGAAACTATCGCTAAGAAATTGGGCTTTGAGAATGTAGTAGCTAGTTTTGACGAACTTTTAGAAGTTGAAGAACTTGATTTAATTGATCTCTGTACACCTAATTTTATTCATCATCCTGAGATTATTAAATCTCTAGCAGCAGATAAAAATATTTATGCTGAAAAACCATTAAGCTTAGATCTAAAAGAAGCAGAATCTATTATGACTGCATTAGATAAATCAAATAGTAAAAATCAATTAGCCTTTGTTTACAGATTTTTACCAGCTGTGGCTAAAGCTCATGCATTATTGCAGAATAATGCCATTGGAGAAATAAAGTTTGCAAAAATAGAATATTATCATTCTCGCTATTTAAATCCAGAAGTAGGTATAAGTTGGCGTCTGCAAAATAAAAAATCTGGTGGTGGAGCACTAGTTGATTTAGGCAGTCATGTGATTGATTTAGTTCATTTTTTGTTAGGGGAAGTTAAATGTTTAAATGCCTGGACCAAAACTTTTCTAAAAACAAGGAAGAATAGTGATGGAAAATCAACTAAAGTAGATGTTGATGATTGGGCTTTGCTAATGCTTCAATTAGAAAATGAAATAAATGTATCTGCTGAAGTTTCTCGAGTTTCACCAGGTAATGAAGAACTAAGGCTTCATATTTTTGGTGATAAGGGTGCAATTTATATTGACTTTAATCAGCCTGAGATGCCAACCCTTTATGATAATAGTCCTGCAATGGTCAGAATAAACCCTGAATTAATGTTAGGTGATGATTTTACAGATAGAACTTTGAAAATTCATCAGGCGATCAATGTATCACAAGGGTTAATGATTGATTTGCATACAGTAAGTTTGGTCTGGTTTTTACTTACTCTAGCTGAGTCAAGGAGTTTTGCAGGTACACCAGATTTTAAAGCTGGTTATCAGGTGCAAAAAGTTTTAGATGCTGCTTATAAATCAGCTTCTGCTGGTAGTAAAAAAGTTATATTATAGAATATTTATAACTGACTTTAAACTATAATTAAATATAAGCTAACTAAATAAGAATCCGCCTTTTAAGGCGGTTTTTTTTAAAAGGCATTATTTGAGATGATTATATATAAATTTTATTTTGCTCAATTTATCAGGTAATGATATACTTATTTTATAAATTAAGTATATTTATTGTCTGAATTATTAACTAGCCAGAGCTTAATTAATCTGAGGGAGTGGAAAAGGTGTCTGTTAAAATAAGTATGAAAGATGTTGCAAAAGAAGCTGGAGTATCAGTATCTACTGTTTCTCGAGTACTAAATAATGGTAAATATGTTACTGATGAAACTAAAAATAAAGTAAATACAGCTGTTAAAAAACTCAACTATCGCCCTAATGTAATTGCACGTGGATTAAGAACTCAGAAAACTAACTCTGTTGGACTTATTTTGCCAGATATAACTAATGAATTTTTTGGTAAACTTGCTAAGTCAATCGAAGAAAAATTAAATGAGCACAATATAAATTTATTATTATGTAATTCAAATGAAAATCCTAAAATTGAAAAAAACTATATTGAAGCCTTATTAGATAAATCTGTTGATGGTCTTATTTTTATTAGCAGTGGTTTTGACGAAAATCTTGATCTCTTTCCTGAAGATTTACCAGTTGTAGTTATAGATAGACGCCCTAGTGCTGATAGAAATATCTATTTTATTTCAAGTGAAAATAAAAAGGGAGGATATTTAGCTACCAAACATTTGATTGAAAATGGTTGTAGAGATATTTTAATGCTGAAAGATGAAAAACTGGTTTCTCCGATGAACGAAAGATTATTAGGCTATCAAGCGGCTTTGCGTGATTATAATATAGATTTTAGACCAGAGTATATAATAAAAAGTAAAATTGATCTTAAAGAAATAAAAGAAAAAATTTTAAAAATACATAATAAGATAAAATTTGATGGTATATTTGCTGGAGCAGATAGACTAGCAATTGGTGCTATCAGAACTTTAAGTAAGCTAGGCTATCAAATACCAGCTGACATTCAAATAGTTGGGTTTGATAATATTCCGTTTGCTAAATATTATAATCCTAGTATTACAACCATTGCTCAGCAGATAGATAAAATTGGGCATAAAAGCGCTGAGCTAATAATTGAGCTAATTAATAATAAAAACATGGGTCAAGCAGATTCTTTTTATTTTCCGGTATATTTAATTAAGCGGGAAAGTACTACTTAAAAATTCGAACTAATTTTCTGAATAAACAGCTTAATCTTTTTTTACTAAATAATTTGACAATTAAAAAATTTAGTGCTATAATTTAAATCAAATAAATTTAAAATATTTTTTTGATAAAATATAATAACGATTTCAGAAAATGTTTATTTTTTTTGGGTATTTGTAATAACGATTTCAGAAAATATTGGGATTTATCTAGGGTTTTAAGTGAATCAGTAAATTATTTTATTAAAAATTTATTTTGAGTCTAAATTATATCGGGAAGGAGGTTAAATAGAATTTAAGTTTTGCTAATTTAATCAATAAAATTACTAAGGGGGATTTAAATGAAAAAGATAATTATGTTTTTTGTATTAGTTATGTTTTTAATTTCGGTTAATGGTTTGGTTTTAGCTCAAGATACTGATTTATTGGCTAATGTTAAAGCAAATAATAATTATAAAATTGGTATTTTATTAAAGACATTGGCCAATCCATTCTGGGCAGAAATGGAAGAAGGCATAAAAGCTGAAGCTGAAAAGCAGGGAGTTCAGGTAGATATTTATGCTGTTTCTTCTGAAGGTGATTCCAATGAGCAGTTAAGACTATTTGAAAACTTGTTAAATAGAAATTATGATGGGATAGCTTTTGCTCCGATTACACCAGGAAATTTAGTTAATGTTATTGCAAAAGCTAATGATAGAGGAATCCCGTTGGTTAATTTAGACGAAAGAGTTCCTAATGATTTATTAAGAAAATCTGGTGGTTATATTTATTCTTTTGTTACTACTAATAATGTTAAAGTAGGTATGCAGGCGGCAGAATTTGTTAAAAGCAGTCTTTCAGGTGGAAAAATTGCTATTATTGAAGGTAAAGCTGGAAATGCCTCTGGAGAAGATAGAAAAGAAGGTTTTACTAAAGCTATCTCTAAAAACAAAAACTTTCAAATTGTTGCCAGTCAGCCAGCTGATTGGGATCGAACTAAAGCAATTGATGTTACAACAAATATCTTAACTAGATATCCTGATGTTAAAGCTATTTATGCTGCTAACGATACAATGGCTTTAGGAGTAGTAAGAGCTGTGGAAGATCAAAATAAATCAGGTGATATTTTGATTGTAGGTACTGATGGTATTCCTGAAGCTATTAAGTATGTAAAAGAAGGTAGGCTAGATGCTACTATTAAACAAGATCCTTATAACATTGGGGTAACAGGTTTAAGGTTGTTAATTCAGGCTTTAAATATTCCCCAACAATTAGAAGTACCTTCTTTATTGGTGAAATAAATTAGTAAAAATAGTTTGACCAGCCTATGCAGGCTGGTCAAGCTATAAGGAGAGGATATTATGGCTGAATCTTTTTTAGTAGAAATGAAAAATGTTTCTAAAAGTTTTGGTGGTGTGCAGGCATTAAAAAATGTTAATTTTTCTTTAAGAGCAGGTGAAGTTCATGTTTTGCTGGGAGAAAATGGAGCTGGTAAATCTACTCTCATGAAAATATTATCCGGGGTACATAATCTATCTGCTGGGGAGTTTTTTATTAAAGGAAAAAAATGTACTAATATTCAACCTAAGGAAGCCCAGGCAAAAGGGGTTAGTATTATTCATCAGGAGTTAAGTTTAATAAATGAATTATCAATTGCAGAAAATATATTTTTAGGCAGGCTGCCTGCTAAGACTAAATATACAATTGATAATAAAAAATTATATCAAGATACTGAAAAAGTTCTAGCAAGAGTAGGTTTGAAAAATATTAACGCTGAAACTACAGTTGAAAATTTAAAAATATCTCAAAAACAACTAATTGAGATAGCTAAAGCATTATCACTAAATTCAGATATTATAATTATGGATGAACCAACTTCTTCTTTAACCTTTGAAGAAATAAATAAATTATTTGAGATTATTAATAATCTCAAAAAAGATGGTGTTGGAATAGTATTTATTTCACATAAGCTTGATGAAGTAATGGAAGTTGGTGACAGAGTTAGTATTTTAAAAAATGGTGAATATATTAATACAGTTCAGATAAATAATACTAATCCTGATCAGTTGGTAAGTATGATGGTCGGAGAAGAACTTTCATCTAGTTATAAGCATAAAGAAAAAAGTACAGCTGGCGATAAAATTCAATTAAAAGTTGAAAATCTGAATAAAAAAGATAGATTTAGTAATATAAATTTTGAGATTTATACAGGTGAAATACTAGGGTTTTTTGGTTTAATTGGAGCTGGCAGAACTGAGATAGCCCGGGCCATAATTGGAGCAGATAAAAAAGACTCAGGTACTATTAAGCTTAAAAATAAAATAGTAAATATTAAAAATCCCTATCATGCTTTAAAAAAAGGAATTGGTTTAATTCCTGAAAATAGAACTGAGGAAGGATTTTGTGATAATTTAACAATCTGGCAAAATAGTTCTCTGCCATATTTATTAAAAACATCTTCTCTGAGTGGTTTAACAGGTCTTCTTCATCAAAAAAGAGAGAAACAAATTGCTGTTAATATAGTTAGTGCTCTTAATCTAAAATGCAGTTCACTTAATCAAAGTGTACTAGAATTAAGTGGAGGTAACCAGCAAAAAGTAGTTGTTGGAAAATGGTTAGAGGCAGGGATTGATCTTTTTATATTTGATGAACCAACTAGAGGAATTGATGTAGGTGTTAAACATAATATTTACAGTATAATAGAAAGATTGGCTAATCATCAAAAGTCAATAATGTTAATTTCATCTGAGTTAACAGAATTATTATCTGTATCAGATCGAATTGCTGTCGTTCATGAAGGAAAAATTGTAGAAATATTTCCAATTAGTTCTGCTAATAAGGAAGACATAATGTATGCAGCAACTACTGGAAAATCAAAAATGGGGGTAAATAACTAATGAATAGAAGAGTTTATTGGCAAAAATATGGTACTTTAGGAATTTTCATTTTACTGGTTATAATTATGAGTATTTTATCTCCAGAATATTTTTTTACATTTGATAATTTTGTTCAAATATTATTGCAGTCAGCGATTACTATCTTAATTGCTCTGGGAGAATTTTTTGCTATACTAATTGCTGGAATTGATTTATCAGTGGGCTCTGTACTTGGGTTGACAGGTATGGTGACTGCTTATTTATTAAGCCATGGAGTTAATATGTTTCTTTCAATCTTATTAGGAGGAGTAGTTTTAGGAGCACTTATTGGTGCAATTAATGGTAACTTAGTTGTTTTTACTGGATTACATCCTTTTATAGTAACTTTAGGTGGAACAACAATTTATCGAGGTATAACTCTGATGATTTCTGACGCAAGACCTATTTATGATATACCGAGAGATTTTGGCAGTATTATTTCGGGTGATTTTTTTGGGATTCCTACTCCAATTATCATTGCAGTAGTTGTAGCCATATTTTTAGCTTTTATAACTAGAAAAACAAGATTGGGCAGAAACATTTATGCTCTTGGTGGTAATGAAGAAGCTGCCTGGTTGTCAGGAATAAATACTAAATTGTTAAAAATAATTGTTTTCATAATTTCTGGAGTTTGTGCTGGTCTAGCAGGAGTAGTAATGGTAGCCAGAATGGGTGCTGCTGAACCATTAGCTGGTTCTGGATATGAGACTTTTGCGATAGCCTCTGCCATAATAGGTGGTACAAGTTTTTTTGGAGGAAAAGGTAAAGTTTTTGGAGTGGTTATTGGTGCTTTGATTATTGGTTTAATTAATAACTCTTTAAATATATTAAATGTGCAGACTTATTATCAGCAAATTTTAATGGGTGCTTTGATTATTGGATCAGTTACTTTAGATAAATTTCTGGGAACAGAATAAATTTGGGAGGCAAAATATGAAAATCGTTGTAGCAAGTGATCATGCTGGTCTGTGTTTGAAAAAAGAAATTTTGGCTTATCTTGAAGCTAGATCAGATATTAAAGAAGTAATTGATGTTGGTACATATAGTGAAGCAAGAACTCATTATCCGATCTATGCCAGAAAAGCAGCAGCAAAGGTTTTAACTGGAGAAGTTGATAAGGCTGTAATCATGTGTGGAACAGGTATTGGAATTTCTATTGCTGCTAATAAAATAAAAGGAATTAGAGCTTGTGCCTGTAGTGAACCATATTCAGCAATGTTCTCGGCTCTTCATAACAATACTAATGTACTGGCCATGGGATCAAGAGTTGTTGGTGTAGAACTGGCCAAAATGATTGTTGATCATTGGTTAAAAACGGCTTATGAAGGAGGTAGACATCAAATTCGGCTGGATATGATTAGTGATTTAGAAAATAATTCTACTATTGAATAACAAATTAGGAGTTGATTTCATGAAAAAAGTTTCCGTTTCAGTTATGTGTGCAGATTATAATAACCTTGGCGAACAAATTTCTAAAATAAATGACTTTACAGATCTTTTTCATTTTGATTTTATGGATGGTCATTATGTACCAAATGTTAGCCTGAATTTTGATATTATTAAAAGATTAAATAGTGTGATGAAAAAACCAGTAAATGTTCATTTGATGGTTACAAATCCAGCTGATTATATTGACCGCTTAATTGAACTTAAAGTTGATTCTATTTCCTTTCATTTTGAAACTATCAGCAGCCAGGCATTTAGAATTATTAACAAATTAAAAAGCAACAATATTAAAATTGGAATAGTGTTAAATCCATCTGAAAAGATTGATTTGCTAGATCATTTATATAATAAACTTGATTTTATAACTGTTATGACAGTTGATCCTGGATTTGCAGGGCAAACTTTTATTCCTGAAATGTTGGAAAAAATAAAAAAATTAGTTGAAGTAAAGAAAAAGAATAACTTAAATTTTGAAATTGAAGTTGATGGTAGTGTTAATGATAAAACGATTAATCAGCTTTATAATGCTGGAGCAGATATTTATATTTTGGGAAGTTCTGGTTTCTTTTCAAAAGGAGATACTATTGAAAAAGCAATAACTGCAACTAATAAATATTTACCATTTAGATAAAGATAAGTTAACTTATCTTTATAAAAATACGGGAATGGGAGTAAACGTATATGAAGACAGAATATATTTTAGGAATAGATATTGGTGGTACAAATATAAGATTAGCTTTAGTTGATAAAGAGCTTAAACTCAGCAATGAATTTATTACTGAAATAGCAAATTTAAAAAAAGATTTTATTAAAGGTATACTTAAAATAATTAGAGAAAATTTTGCAGAAGATATAAAAGCAGTTATATTTGGTATTCCAGGCATAGTAAACAAAAATAAAATTATTTCTTGCCCAAATGTAATTGAGCTTGAAAAAGCAAATCTAAAAATTGAATTAGAAAAAAAGCTAAAAGTACCAGTTTATATAGAAAAAGACGTTAACTTAATTATGCTGGCAGAATATAGTTTTTTAGCTGATAATCCTCAAAATGTGTTAGGTTTTTTTATTGGAACTGGATTTGGTTTTAGTATGATTTTAAATGGGAAATTATATACAGGGACAAGAGGATTTGCTGGAGAATTAGGTCATATACCAGTTCCCGGAGCAAAAGAGCAGTGTAACTGTGGTAATAAAGGCTGTCTTGAACTATATGCAGCAGGTAAAAAGATAAGTCATTTAACTAAAGAATATCAAACTAATATTGAAAACTTTTTTATTGATTTTGCTGGCCGGCAAGAAAGTCAGGCAATAATTGAAAATATCTTATTTGGTATTATAGTTGCTGTTAATATATTAGATCCTGAAGTTATTATTTTAGGGGGAGGAGTTTTTGGAATGAGAGCTTTTCCACTTGATTATTTAATAAAAGAAATAAAAAATAGAGTGCGAAATAAATTTGTTGCAGAACAATTACAAATTATGACTACAAAGCAGAAAACCTTTGGAGGTTGTTTAGGCGCAGGGATTTATGGATTTAATAAAATTTATGCTTAAAATTAAAATAATAAACTAAATAACCGCTTAAACCTGTCTTTATGGCAGGTTTTTTAGTTTAGACCATTAAATATTTGTTTTATTAACCCAGGAGTGCTAAAATTAAATTAGTAATAAATTAATCTTGAAAAATTTTTTTATTAGTTGAATTTTCATGTTATATTTTAAATCTAATTTGCTTTTAGAAGTGAAGGGAGAATAAAAATGCATAAGAATTTTACTGAAAATGAAATAATAAGATTTTTAGGTAAACTTGCTAACAAATGGGGAACAGGACATGATAGTGTTAGTAAAATCTTACAGAGAACAAAAGTTTTTCTACAGGAGAAAAAAGATAAAATTAAATTTTTAGAAAAAGTAATAATTCTGCTTGAAATGTTAGAAGCTTATTCAAAAGAAGAATACCAGATTGATGATGGTTCTCTGGGACTAATCATTTCTGCTTTAGCTTATCTTATTTTACCAACTGATTTGATACCTGATATGATAGCTGGCTTTGGTTTTCTAGATGATCTTTATGCCTTTAAACTTGTGTTTGAGCAGTTAAGTGATGAAATAGATAATTTCAAAGAATGGAAAGCAGAGCATGCAGAACTTTATCAAACAAGAGTTATTGAAGTAAGTTGATTTTTAAATATGTTCAGAAAAAATAAATTGCAAAGTAATAATAAATAGCAGGAGTTGACAGGTAAATGAATTATCCAGAATTAACAGTAGGTGCTGTTATTTTAAATAAAGCAGATCAAATTTTACTCTGTAAATCTCATAAATGGAATGATAAATATGTAATTCCAGGTGGTCATGTTGAATTAGGAGAAAGTCTGGAAGCAGCTCTGCAGCGTGAAATCAAAGAAGAAACGGCCCTGGATATTTATAATATTAAATTGCTTAGCATTAAAGAGAGTATCTTTAGTGAAAGTTTTGCCAGTAAGAAACATTTTATTTTTATGGATTATATCTGTCGAACTGACTCAACAGAAGTAATTTTAAATGAGGAAGCAGAGAGTTACTGCTGGGCAGAGTTATCAGAAATAAATAATTATGACTTAGGCGGCTTTACTGCGCAACTATTTGATGAGCTTGCTGATAAGGATAATTCAGACTATAAAACAGAGATTTTATATGGATATTAAGCTAGATATTTTATAATAGTAAGAGGTGAATTTATTGCCAGCCAGTAAAAAGCTAATCTTAATTGATCTCGATGGTACTTTATTAAATTCCAGATCAGAAATATCATCACGTAATAAGGAGATTATTGAAAAGTTAATTAGTTTAAATCATTATGTAATCATAGCAACTGGTAGAAATTATAGTGAAGCAAGACAGCTAACTAGTAAAATTGATAATCTTGGTTATATAACTAGTAATGGCAGTTATATTATAGATAAGAATAGTAATGTTATTTTAAGTGAGGAAATTAAACTTTCTTCTGCTAAAAAAGTCTTAAAACTTTTAGCTAAATATAAAAAAATTGCTTATTATATTTCCTCGGGAGAAGAAATTATTACTGATAATAAGTTTAATTTATATAAAAATTTTTTCTTTGCTACTCGTCATAAACTAAAATATCGGAAAAGATTATTAGCCTCATTATTTAAGATAATAAGTAAATTTAAATTAATGGATATAAAAGGAGTAAATAGTTTAATCGCTTATTTAAATAAAAATGAGTTTTGTCTGCATAAGATATTTGTCTTAGGTGATAAAAAACAAATTGAAATTGCCAGCCATGAATTACAGAATAAATTTTTAAGGGAACTTAATATTTCAAGTTCTGGAGAAAATAATATTGAAATTAATGCAGCTGGAGTTAGCAAAGGTAAAGCATTAGAATATTTATGTCAAGAACTTGATTTTCCAATAACAGAGACTATTGCTTTTGGAGATGGAGAGAATGACTTAGAGCTTTTTGAAAAGGCCGGCACAGCAGTGGTAATGGCTAACAGCAGTTCGGAACTTTTAAAAGCTGCCAGTGATCTAGAAACTTTGAGTAATGATGAAGATGGAGTAGCAGTAATTTTAAATCATATTTTAAGTGATGATAGTTTTTTAATTAAAAAGAAAAATGATAATAAAATTAAATTTAAGAGTATTTGATAGCAAAAGCTTATATTTTTGTTAAATGAATTAGCAAGAAAGGAGTGCTAAATTTGGACTTAGATTTAAAAAATAAAGTTGCAATTATAACAGCTTCTAGCAGTGGGCTTGGCAGGGGAGCAGCTCAATCACTGCTCAGAGAGGGTGCTCGAGTTGTAATTAATGGACGGAATAAAACTAAGCTTCAGGCTGCTTTAAATGAATTAAAGCAGCTGTCAGCAGGAGAAATAATTGCTGTTCCGGGAGATTTAACTAAAAAAGAAGATCTAAAAAACTTAGTTCAAGAAACAATTAATAGATTTGGTCAGCTTGATTATCTTGTTACTTCAGCTGGTGGACCGCCAGCAGGGCAATTTATAGATCTTACAGAATCTGATTGGTATCAAGCTTTTGATCTTTTAGTAATGAGTGTAGTTAGATTAGTTAAATATGCTTTGCCTTATCTTAAAGAAAGTGATCAAGCAGCCATTGTAAACATAACATCAACCAGTGTTAAAGAAGCACTTCCTAATTTATTACTTTCTAACTCAGTTAGGATGGGAGTAATTGGTTTAATGAAGACTCTGGCTAACGAATTAGCACCTCAGATTAGAGTTAATGCTGTTCTGCCAGGTTCTCATGAAACAGCTAGAATTAAAGAACTTTTAAATAATGAAGTAGAAAATGGACAATTTAAAGATTATCAGGCTGCTTTAGTAGAAAAAAGCAGGTCTATCCCTCTTCAGAGATTAGGTCAGCCAACAGAAATTGGAGATCTAATTACTTTTTTACTTTCTCCAAGAGCTGCTTATCTTACTGGGGAAACAATTGTAATTGATGGAGGCAGTACCAGTTCTAATCTTTAAAGCTTTAAATTATAGTAATTAGTTAATTTATTAAAGAGGTGAATTTTATGCAGGAAACACCCAGAGGAAATCGTCCTCACATTGGTGTATTTGGGAGAAGAAATGCTGGGAAATCAAGTTTGATTAACAGCTTAACTAATCAAGATTTAGCATTAGTATCTAGTGTGCCAGGGACAACAACTGATCCAGTTTATAAAGCAATGGAACTTTTACCATTGGGACCAGTAATTATGATTGATACTGCTGGTATAGATGATACTGGTGAACTTGGCAAATTACGTGTTAAAAAAAGTTTAGAAGTAATTAGAAAAACAGATTTAGCTGTTTTAGTGATTGATCCTGAACAGGGAATAGCTGAATATGAAGCAGACTTATTAGAAAAATTTAAAGAAACAAAGACAGCAGTTGTAGCTGTAATTAATAAAACTGATCTTGAATTTAAGACAAATACTTTATCTAATAAATTAAAAGATGAGTATCAATTAGAACCAGTTCTGGTAAGTACAGTTAAAAAAACAGGAATTGATGAGTTGAGAACTAAAATTGTAGAAAAAATGCCAGCTGACACAGAAGAAGCTTTTATAGTTGGTGACTTAGTTAATCCTGGTGAGACAGTTGTTTTAGTAACTCCCATTGATTTAGCTGCTCCCAAAGGGAGATTGATTTTACCACAAGTGCAGACAATTAGAGATATTCTTGATCATGATGGTATTACAATGGTTTGTAAAGAAAGAGAACTTAAACTTACTCTGGCCAAGTTAAAAGAGCCACCTAAACTAGTTGTTACTGATTCTCAAGCCTTTATGAAAGTTGACGCTGATGTTCCAGAAGATATTCTATTAACAGGATTTTCTATTTTATTTGCTCGTTATAAAGGTGATTTAGAAATATTTTTAAAAGGAGCTTTAAAATTAGAACAATTAAAACCTGGTAATAAAATATTAATTGCAGAAGCCTGTACTCATCGCCGTCAAGCTGATGATATTGGGACAGTTAAAATTCCACGCTGGCTGCGCAGTCGTGTGGGAGGAGAATTAGAATTTACTCATGTTTCGGGCAGAGAATATCCTGCCAATTTAACTGATTATGATCTTATTCTTCACTGTGGGAGCTGTATGTTAAATCGTAAAGAAGTTCTTTCACGTCTACAGGAAGCAGAACAGGCAGGAGTACCGGTAATTAATTACGGTATGGCAATTGCCCAGCTGCATGGTATTTTAGATCGGGCTTTAAAACCTTTTCCAGCTGCCTATAGGATGTGGCTGGCTGCTCAGGAAGAAGGTCAGCCTAGTTATGTCTAAGTTAAGCAATGAGAGTGATTATCGTCTAGAAATGGATAGTATCGGCAGCCGAAAGATTCCAGTTGACTCTTATTATGGCATTAATTCAGTTCGAGCTCAGGAAAATTTTAAGATTAGTCGCTCGCGAGTTCATCCAGAATTATTAAAAGCTATCATTATAATTAAACAGGCAGCAGCAATTACAAACTTTGAACTTGGTTTGTTGAATGAGTCTAAGCAGGAAGCTATTTTGGCTGCCTGTCAGCAAATTATTGAGTCAAAATTATTAGAAGAGATAGATCTCGATGCCTATCAGGGAGGAGCAGGGACTTCAACTAATATGATGCTGAATGAACTAATTGCTAATTATGCTCTTGAAATAAGCGGGAAGCAAAAAGGTGATTATAAGTTTATTCATCCCAATGATGATGTTAATCGGGGACAATCAACTAATGATGTTTATCCAACTGCTCTGCGAATGGCAGTTTTAAATTTGCTAGCACCATTGACTGAAACTCTAGCGGAATTACAGCAAGCTCTGCAGGAAAAAGAAAAAGAGTTTGCCAATATAATTAAACTGGGAAGAACTCAGCTTCAAGATGCGGTACCAATTACTCTGGGACAGGAATTTTCAGCTTATGCGGAAGCCATAAACAGAGATCGCTGGCGCCTTTATAAAATAACTGATCGTCTTAAGAATATTAATCTTGGTGGAACTGCAGTTGGAACAGGGCTTAATACATCACATAATTATATATTCAAAATTGCTAAGCATCTGAGGCATTTAAGTGGACTTAGCCTGTCTCATGCTGAAAACATGATTGATATAACGCAGAATATGGATATCTTTGTTGAGGTATCAGGTTTATTAAAAGCATCAGCAGTTAATTTAAATAAAATTGCAAGTGATTTGCGATTGCTTGCTTCAGGTCCGCAAGGTGGTCTGGCAGAAATAAAATTACCGGCTGTGCAGGCTGGATCTTCAATTATGCCTGGAAAAGTTAATCCTGTTATTTGTGAAATGATAAATCAACTTTCGATTGAAATAATCTGCAGTGATCAAGCAATAACTCTTGCTGCTCGAGATGGGCAGCTTGAATTAAATGCTTTTGGGCCTCTAATAGCCCATAAATTATTAAATATGCTTGAAATGATGCAGCAGGCAATGAGAATATTTATTGATAAATGTATTACGGGTATTGAGGCTAATCAAGATCATTGTCGTAACTTAGTTAATCATAGTTTAGCTTTTGTAACTTGTCTGGTTCCTTATCTAGGCTATGAAAAGGCAAGCCAATTAGCAAAACAATCTCTAACTGAGGATAAAAGTCTTAAAGAACTAATTTTAGCTGATAATATTTTGAGTGAGGAAGAATTATCTCAGATACTAAAAGCAGAACAGATGACTACTCCAGGTATATTAAAATTAAATAAAAATAATTAATAATCTTAGATAGAAATCTTTAGTGGTAGCTGTAAGCTGCCACTTTTTTTGTTTTTAATCTTGACAATATTACTCATAATATGTATACTATTTATTGAAATTGATAATTAATATCAACTAAGTCGACTAATAACTAAATTATTTAATTTAAAAGGAGGAATAGATTTGGATTTTTATTCACTACTTAAGAGTGGGGGAGTTTTTATGTACCCACTTTTGTTATGTTCAATTTTAGTTTTGACAATTGTAATTGAAAGATCATATTTTTTTCTGCGCTTAAAAAAATCTCCCAAAAAGCTGCTGACTAAAATAAAAATATTAATTGAGCAAGGAAACTTTAGAGAAGCTGCTAATTTGGCCCGGGTAAATAACTCACCTGTTTTAAAGCTGATTAAAATTGGCATTAATAATCATCAAAAATCTGCCCGGGAAAGAGAAAAAATATTAACTAGAATTGGTTCAAAAGAACTGCGGAAAATGAGCAAATATTTAAGAGGATTAGGAATAATCTCCCACATTGCTCCTTTAATTGGATTATTGGGAACTGTTACTGGAATTATTAAAGCTTTTATGAAAATCTATGAGCTGGGAGGAAACATTGATCCTATAGTTTTAGCAGGGGGGATATCACAGGCTTTAATAACCACAGCAGTTGGCTTAACTGTTGCAATTCCTGCTTCTATTTTTTATCAATACTTTGAAGGAAAAATTGATCATCATTATAATAATATGACAGAAAAAACCCAGTTGCTGACTGAATGGCTAAATGAAAAATAAAGTTAGAGCTTTTTACATAATAAATTAGAAAGGAATTAGTTATGAATTTTAAGCGGCCAAAAACTATTAAAACAGGTTTGGACATTACTCCTTTAATTGATGTTGTTTTTATACTATTGCTATTTTTTATGCTTACTTCAAACTTTATAGTAGAAAATGGTTTAGAGCTTAATTTACCAAAATCAACTACTGCTGATGAGCAAACGCAAAACACCCAGAATAATTTGGTAATATTTATTGATCAAAGTCAGCATATTTTTGTGGGAGAAAACCAGTATAATTTTAGCGAATTAAATAGGTTGTTGTTAAAAAAAGAGACAGCTGGAGATTTAGCACTGGTAACTTTAAAAGCTGATGAGAAAGTACCAGTTGGCTTTATGATTCAGGTAATGGATGTAGTTAGAAAAATAAATGGAGAAAAGATGGTTATTTCTACTGAGAAGCTAGCGGGTGGAGTTAATGAAACACAGTAAATCCATAATAGCGGCCTTATTACTAGCGATTCTGCTGCATTTTCTATTGTTTTCAATTGGGCTTAAGCTTGATTGGCACTCAGCTGCAGAAGCAAAACCTCCAAAAGAAGTAGTAATTAGATTTACTAAGCCAGCCAAACCTGTTCAGGCACCAAAGTCAATTAAGCCAGCACAAGAAGCTTCAAATAATTCGGTTAATTCAGGCATTGTTAAAAACGAGGTACCGGCTCCAGCTGCTAAAAAAGTAGTAAAAAAAAGAAAGAAAGCTAAAAAGCAGCAGAAATCTCCAACTGAAAAGCCTCTAAAAAAGATTAAGCGAGAAAAACAGAGTCAAGCTAATTCGGTGCAAAAACAAGCTTCTCTAGCGTCCGCTTCTGAAACAGAAGCAGCTGAGACAGAAAAATCCAAGTCTAAAGTCGAAGAATCATTTAGAACAGAATCTCCAGAAGAGGTAGTAGAAGCAGAAAAAGAAATTTCTCCAACTAAAGAAACTGAAGAAAAAAATGATTCCCAGCCTGCAGATATTGAAGAATATATTAAGCAGCTTAAAGCTGAAAATAATATTCGGCAGGAAAATGAAAATGAAGAATTAGAAAATTCAGCTCAAAACAGTTTAAATAATAATTCTAGCTCAACTGATAAAGTTAAAGCGGAGGCAGATAGCCGTCTGGAGAATAGTCTAGTTCAGACAGGTGAGTCAGATTCAACTTTAACTAATAATAAACAACTGTCTAAAAATAATCCTGAGCCTGTTCAGGAAGAATCAATTAAAAACAAGGACAAAAATAATCAGTCAGCTGAAGAACTGCCCCAGAATTATTTACAAAAAGTCGCAGCAATAATTGCTGAGCATAAAACCTATCCTGAATTTGCCCGGGCCAGAGAATACGAAGGTAATGTAGTAGTTTCATTTTTAATAGGAAAAAATGGAGATCTAAAAAAAGCAAAAATTGCAGATTCATCTGGTTATGATAGCCTTGATCAACAGGCACTAGCAATTTTAAAGAGGGCTGCTCCTTTCCCAGCTTTTACAGAAGAAATTGTTAAAGAACAGCTATCTATAAAAATGGCGATTGTATTTGAATTAGAATAAGAATGGTTTAATTATACCAAGAGTTAAAAATTATCAATTTATCAAACTAAAAATAAAATTGAAACTTATAAAAATATTCAAGGAGGAAACAATTTGTTTAAATTAATGCATAAATTTGGACCCATCTTAATTACAATAATTCTATTAAGCTTAATTACCATACCAGTAAATGCCCAAAAAGATAATGACAGTGGTCTTTATACAATTTTAGTTACAGCTAATAAAGTAGCTGCTGCTAAAGCAGATACAGCTGCTGATGTAAAGGTAATTAGCAGTAAGGATATTGAAGAAATGCAGGCAGTTAGTTTAGAGCAAATACTAAGGCAGAGCAGTATTAATATGGAAACAGATAGCACAGGCACAAGCCCGATTTTAAATGGAGATCGCCGGGTGTTAACATTAGTAGATGGTAGGAGAATGAATTGGAATTACATAATTAAAAGTGGAAGTAAAGGTGGAGCTGATTTTAGCAGCATTCCTGTCGAAAATATTGAAAGAATAGAAATAGTAAAGGGAGCTGGCTCCTCTCTCTATGGTAGTGATGCAGTTGGAGGAGTAATTAACATAATAACTCGCAATCCAGAACAGAAAAAAATAACAATTTCCCAGGATTTAGGCAGCTGGGGTTTTCAGAAAAGTTCTTTAACTATTACTAATAAATTAACAGAAGATCTTGGCTTTTACTTAAGTGGAGAATTGGAAGAAAGAGATGATTTTGAATATAAAGAAGCAAGTTCTGGTGACATAAAAACAATGGATCAAAGTTATTATGATCAAGATCTCTGGTCTTTAAAAGTAACCAAAGATTTCCAGACAGATAATTCTCTTCAGTTTCAATTTGATTATAGTCAGCGTGATTTCGGCTTTAGCTGGACTCCACCTGGTTATTCGCTTAATGACACTTATTATTATCCTGACGGATCTGGGGATTCAACAGCTCAAAATTTGGCTTTAACCTACCAATACGGTAGTAATAATCATCTAAGAGTTTATAAAAATAGTTATGAAAAAGATATAAGTTATGATGCTACTTCTGGTTATTATGTTGACAGCAGTATTTTAGGTGGTGAATGGCAGCAAAATTGGCAGTTAAATCAGGCACACAGTTTATTAATGGGAATAGATTGGCTGGAGGAAGATACTGATTATAAAAGCCAGGGAATTGATAATTCTTATACAAATAGAGCTATCTTTTTTGAAGATCAGTGGCAGCTAAATCAACTCTGGACTGTTACTGGTGGACTTCGTTATGATGATCACAGTATAATTGGTAATAATACTACTTCCCGAATCACAATCAATAGAAAATTTAGCCCAACTACTAATCTTTATTTTTCCTGGGGTGAAGTAGTTAAAGCTCCTTTAGTTGAAGATCTATTCTCTGATACTCCCTGGATGGTTGGTAATCCTGATTTAGAACCTGAAACTGGTTCTACAATTGTAGTTGGTTTTAATACAGAATTTGCTCAGGGAACGAAATTAACTACTAGTGTGTTTAATAGCCAATTAAAAGATGCAATTGCTTATGGAACTAGTAGTGATGGAAGAACACTTGCTGTTAATATTGACAAGCAAAGAAAGTATGGGCTTGATTTAAGTCTGGAAAAACAGCTTTCTTATCGCTGGAATCTTGCTGTAGGATATTCCTATTTAGAAATTGAAAATAAAGATGGTTCTGATAATGATTATCATGAAGATTTAAATAATAATCAGCCTAATTCGTATCATCTTAATTTAAATTATCAGCAGGATCTCTGGGATGCAGGGATTTCTCTCCGGGGAGCTGCTGGCAGAAGTGAGCAAAGGTTTAGTTCTTCTTCTTATCTAACAATTAACTTTGCAGCTAATTATTATCTTAATAATAAGACTAGACTCTATCTAAAAGCAAATAATTTAACTAATGAAGCTTATGAAGTTAGAAGCAGTGGGGATAGTGGCTGGGTATATCCAGGTGCTTATGCTATGCCAGCACGAAATATTTATTTAGGTCTGGAAAGAGAGTTTTAATAAAAAAATATAAATTATATACTCCTGAGATAATAAATTTACAGTTTCTTTATTAGTATTATTTCTCATTTTATGATAGAATTAAAAAGAATTAAGATTGCATAAGAAAATGATAAATTCAGGAGTTAGTTTGAACAGATGAAACTTTTTAAGCAAACCGAAACAAGTACTTTATTAGGGCTGTTGGCTCTAATTAGCATAATTATTTTATTAATTAATCTAGTGACTATTTATAGTATGGTTAAAGTGAATGAGGTTCAGAATAGAGTTATTGATATAGCAGGTAGACAGCGGATGCTGTCCCAAAAAATTAGCAAAGAAGTTTTGCTAAAAATCTATACTAATTATCCACCAGAAAAACTGCTTAATACGACAGCTGAGTTTCAGAGTAATTTGCAAATTCTCTGTCAGGGAAGTGAAGAACTTAGTATTCCTATTTTAAAAGATGAAAGAATTTCTCTTCAGCTGCAGGAGATCAGACAGACCTGGTTTGAGTTTGAACGACAGATTCAAATTTTGATTAATGATGGAAATACTTATAACCAGAAAAAGTCTGCTGTTGCCTGGATAATAGCTAATAATCAGTTATTATTAAATGAAACAGATAGATTAATTTCTCTTTATGAAAAAAAATCGATTAAAAATCTATTTTTACTAATTCAGCTAATTATTTTTGTAGTAGGAACTATTATTATTCTGGTTACACTTTTAATATCAAATCGGATTGCTTATAAATCTGGCATAGATAATCTAACCAGTATTTATAATAGAGAAAAATTAGGTAAACTAATGTCAATTAAAATTAAAGAAGCTTATAAAAATAATCAATCTTTAAGTTTAATTATGTTTGATATTGATGACTTTAAAGTGATTAATGATACTTTTGGTCATAATGTAGGAGACCAGATTTTAATTGAAGTGGCTGATCTGGTAAGTAGATCAATTAGAAGAAGTGATATTCTGGCCCGCTGGGGAGGAGAGGAGTTTCTTGTTCTTGCTCCTAGTTCAAATCTGGCAGCAACGATCAGGTTGGCGGAAAGGCTGCGGGAAAACCTTGATACCTACTATTTTAAACAGGTAGACCATGTTACCTGTAGTTTTGGAGTAACTGAACTACAGCCTGATGACGATATTGGAAGTTTGATTGAAAGAGCTGATCAGGCTCTTTATAGATCTAAAAATAATGGAAAAAATCAAGTTTCAGCCTGTTAAAAAAGCCGTGCTTATAAGCACGGCTTTAATTTTTTATTAGATTTAATTATTTAAAAAGACATACCAAAAGAAAGAGTTAGCTGTGAATTTTCAACATCTATTTTTTCAGTATCACTGCCGCTATTATCTTTTATTTCACCATTGCTGACACTGTAAAGCAGTTCCCAGAATTTATTTTCAGCAAATTTATAGCCGGCTCCTAAACCGTAATAAAGACCACCATCAGTATCAATATCAATATCATCATCACCATCATAGTCTAAGTCGAAGGAACTATATCCAAATTGACTAACAAGATAGATTTGACCAGAATTATATTTTAAGGTTAAATAGGCAGGTATAAAGCTTGCTGTAGAATCATCATTTCCATAGATAGATGAGTCATATTCTTTTTCAAACTGATAAGCTAGCCCAAGTCCCAGGTCAACATGTTCAGTAACTGGATTTAAATATTCTACTGCAAACACAGCGCCAGGATCAAGGTCGAGATTAATGTTAAAATCATCTATAATCTCCCAATTTTGATTGCTGCTAAAACTGACTCCCAATTTGGTATTAAAATAACTGTCTTTTGCCATAGTGTTAAAAGAAAATGCTAAAACTAAGAGAAGAGAAATTACTACAACTTTTTTCATAAATTAATCACTCCGTTTAATTGCTGACTAAATTTAGCAGCTAATTTTTTATTAGATTTAATTATTTAAAAAGACATACCAAAAGAAAGAGTTAGCTGTGAATTTTCAACATCTATTTTTTCTGTGTGATCACCTACATTATCTTTTATTTCACCATTGCTGACACTGTAGAGCAGTTCCCAGAATTTATTTTCAGCAAATTTATAACCGGCTCCTAAACCGTAATAGAGGCCTCCATCACTATCAATGTCACCATCTCCGGATAAATTATAATCGAGATCGAAAGAACTATAACCAAGCTGGCTAATTAGATAAACTTGATCTGAATTATATTTTAAGGTTAAATAAGCAGGTATAGATGTTATTTTCAGATCACTTACATCAGAATCAGCTGAATAATCAAGATCTTTTTTAAATTGATACGCTAGCCCAACTCCCAGGTCAACATGTTCAGTAACTGGTCTGAAATATTCTACTGCTAGTACAGCACCTGGATCAGTATCTAAGCTAATATTAGTATCACTGTCAGGCATTTCCCATATACTGTCACCATTAAAGCTGACTCCCAATTTAGTGCTAAAATAACTGTCTTTTGCCATAGTGTTAAAAGAAAATGCTAAAACTAAGAGAAGAGAAATTACTACAACTTTTTTCATAAATTAATCACTCCATTTAATTATTTATATTTTATAAATATATATTCTACTGATATCTTAAAATTCCTGCTTAATTATTTAAATTTTAGTTTTAATTCCAAATTTCTGTCGCAATTTTAGTAATTAATGCTAGTTTCTGCCACTGTGCTTCTTCAGTCAGATTGTTGCCATGATGGGTAGACGCAAAGCCGCATTGAGGGCTTAAACATAATTGTTTCAAATTTATATATTGAGAAGCTGCTTCAACTTTTTCTTTTATTTCTTCTTTATTTTCAAGGGTACCTGTTTTAGAACTTATTAAACCAAGTACAACTTTTGGACCAGCAGTAGGTATATATTTTAAAGGTTCAAAACTTCCGGCTCTTTCATCATCATATTCAAGAAAAAAACCATCTACTTTTTCTTGCGCAAACAAAATAGGAGCAATTAAATCATAACTGCCTGCAAAAGCCCAGCTTGACTGATAATTTCCCCGACAGAGATGAGTTGTTACAGTTAGATCACTGGGCTTGTCTTGTAAAATTTCATTGACTATCTGAACGGCAAGTTCAATTAAATATTCCCGGGAATATTTACTATTCTGATAGGAAATGTCTGGTGAAGACAGGCTGGCAAGATAAACATCATCAAACTGGAGGTAGCGGACACCAGCCTGATAGAAAGCCTGAACAGCAGTCTGATAGGTTTTAACTATATCAGCTGCATAATCTTCAATTTCTGGATAAATTGTCTGATTTCTTATCCCGGGATGAAATAATTGATTTGGACTGGGAATTGTCTGTTTGGCTACTGCTCTACCTGCTACAATTTCTTTGAAATTTTTAAAATGTTTTAGAAAAGAATGCTCAGGATTAAACGATATCCGGTCTGTATTTTTAACATCATAGGCCTCTGTTTCTAGATCGGCAAATTTATAGCCATGTTCAGGAACATAGCCTGTTAGTCCATTCAATTCTTCTAGAAAATCAAGATGCCACCAATCCCGCCTGAATTCCCCGTCTGTTACTGCCTGCAGACCTATTTCAATTTGTTTATCCACAATTCTTTTTATTTCTTTAGTTTCAATTTGTTCAAGCTCAGTTTTAGATATTTTTTTATCTTTCCATTCATTCCGGGCTTTAAGTAATTTTTCTGGTCTTAATAAACTTCCCACCTGATCGGCTCTAAATGGTGCTTTTAAACTATTAGACAATTTAAACTCCTCCTTTTAGAAATAAAATAATAAGCGCTTATTGATTTAAATTATATCAAAATTTGGTAAAACATTAAGTTAAAGCATAACTTAGATTAGCAAAATAAAGGTAATCAGCCAAAATAATAGAATATTATAAATAATAACTATTAATCTAATTAGTTAACTGGATAAGTTTAAAATTGACTGCTAAAGCGATTATTATATGAAAATATTTACTAATTTTTTATTTTAATGGACATCGTTTTCATAATTAATATATTATCTGGAGGGACGGCAAGTGTTTAAAGTTATTTTAATTGATGATGAGGTATTGGTAAGGGTAGGCTTAAAATCACTAATCAATTGGGAAAAACATGGATATCAAATAATAGCAGAAGCAAGTAATGGTCAAGATGCACTGACTAAGATTAAAGCCCAAAAACCGGATATAGTTATAATTGATATTAAAATGCCGGTTAAAGATGGGCTAGAGTTAATTGAAGAAGTTAATAAACTGCAGCTGCAGACAAAATTTATAGTTTTAAGTAGTTATGATGATTTTAAGTTGGTAAAACAAGCTTTACAATTAGGAGCAGTGGATTATTTATTAAAGCTAGAATTAGAATCTGAACAGCTATTAAATTGTTTAAACACAGCTCGAAAAGCAATAAAAAAGCAGCAAAAGAGCGAACGAGAAATTGATCATTCCAGGCTGCATTTCCCGTCCTTACTCGAACTAAGAACCAGTACTTTTAAAAAAATAATTAATAAACAGCTTGTAAATCAAAATGAAATAAAACGTTTATTTAAAAAATTAGAAATTGATTTGGTTGAATCTAGGCTTTATTGTCTTGTAATTAGATTAAAAAATATTGACCAAGTTCAAAATAATGATAGTCAAGGGGAGCAGTTATTTGAATCTTCGGTGCTTAATATTGTGCGTGAAATAGTTAGTGATTTTTATCCTGCCCATGTTTTTAGTTATAATTGGGGAGAAATTATCTGCTTTTTCTCTCTGGAGCCGGATCAACTTTTAAATCAGCAAGAAGAAGTTATACCAAATTTTAAAAATCTAACTGTTCGTTTAACTAAAATGATGGGCGAGTATTTTGATGTAGAAATAGAACTAGCAGTTAGTAACAGTAAAAATAAATTTTTTGAACTGAGTACTGCTTTTCAAGAAGCAGTACAGGCCTTACAGTATAGTTTTCAGTGCCCAGCTGGTCAGGCAGTTTATTATAAAGACTTAGCTAAATATAAAACAAGATCAACCAGTAAAGCAGACTTAAAAATATTTATTGATAGATTTGCAGCTGGTCTAGAAAAACTAAATTATTCAGATCTAAAAGATAATTTTAAACAATTGACTAAAAAATTAAAAACAGAAAATATTTCTGCGCGTGAGTGTTATAGTCTCTGTTTTGAGATTTTATTTATTATACGTACCAAACTTTCAGGCCGGCTTGCCGATAAAATTTTAACTAAGCAGGCAAACTTTTATCAGCAGCTGCTTAGAATAAATAATATTGCTGATTTATTTAACTGGCTTAATTCATTAGATCAACAACTACAGCAGGTACTTATAGAGCAGGAAGACAATAACCATCTGGTAACTAAAGCTAAAAATTATATTAAGCAGAACTATAAAAAAGAAATAACACTTGATCAGTTAGCTGAAAAATTAAATGTTAGCTATGGTTACTTGAGTGTTTTATTTAAAGAAAAAGTAGGTTTAAGTTTTTCTGAATATCTAAATGAAGTAAAAATTACTGCGGCAAAACAGATGCTGACTGAGAGTGATTGTAAAATTTACACTGTTGCTTATGAAGTTGGTTACAATAATCCTTATTATTTTAGCCGGGTCTTCAAACAAAAAACTGGTTTGACACCACGTCAGTATCGTAAACGCTACTATTGTTAATTTATATATTATAATTAATATTTTACAATAAATTACATATAATAGCTTAAAATATATAATTTGTATTACTGTATAGCAGTATTAAAACCCTTATTGTAAGTGGACTACTTGACACCTGTCCAAAAAAAGACTAAAATTAATGCAAGTTAACATGAAACTAACAATTAGGAGAGAAGAAAGGAGAGATGTTTTGTGTTAAAAGTAGATAAAGTAGTAAAGGAGTTTAATGGTTTTCGTGCAGTAGATGAGTGTTCTTTTGAAGTTAAAAAGAATACAATTACTGGTTTGATTGGTCCCAATGGAGCCGGTAAAACTACAATGTTTAATTTAATTGCTGGTTCTTTAAAAGCAGATCAGGGAGAAGTATATTTTTCTGACCAGAAAGTTAATAGTTTTGCTGCTTATAAAATTGCCAGACTTGGCCTGGCCAGGACTTTTCAGATTCCCAAGACTTTAAAGAAAATGACAGTATTAGAGAATTTGATGTTAGTTCCAGGAGGACAGAGTGGAGAGAATATCTGGAATAGCTGGTTTAAAAGTAGTAAAGTTAAGGCAGAAGAAAAAGAAAATGAAAGCCGTGCTTATCGTGTCTTAAAATTTCTGGAGCTGACCCATGTAGCTGATGTACTAGCTGCTAATCTGTCAGGGGGACAAAAAAAATTATTAGAATTAGGGAGAGCGTTAATGGCAGATCCAGAACTAATCTTGCTTGATGAGCCAGGAGCTGGAGTTAACCCTACCCTGTTAAATAAAATTGCTAAAAATATACTTAAATTAAAAGAAAAAGGAAAAACAATTCTATTAATTGAGCATAATATGGATTTAATTATGAATATTTGTGATCGAGTAATTGTAATGAATGATGGCAAGCATTTAGTTGATGGTACTCCCGCTGAAGTAAAGAGTAACCCCCGGGTTTTAGAAGCTTATCTGGGAGAGAAAACAGCTTAAGGAGTGGTCTTTTTGTTAAAAATTAATGACATTTATGCCGGTTATGGTGAGATAGAGATAATCCACGGTATTTCTCTGGAAGTAAAAGAGGGAGAAATTGTTTCAATAGTTGGTCCAAATGGTTCTGGTAAATCTACTCTTTTAAAGTCAATTTTTTCTTTAGTTGATATTATGAAGGGAAACATTGATTATCTAGGCACTGATTTGACTAAATTAGGTACAGATAAGATGATTGAACAAGGTCTATCCTTTGTTCCACAAACTGACAATGTTTTTCCGACTTTAACTGTAGCAGAAAATCTGGAATTAGGAGCCTATGTTAGTAATAAAAATTTAAAAGATAGATTTGATTTAATCTATAGTCTTTTTCCACCTTTAGTTGAGAAGCGTAAAAAGAAAGCAGGAACTCTTAGTGGTGGTCAGCGGCAGATGGTAGCTTTTGGTAGGGCTCTGGTTATGGAACCAAAGCTGTTGCTTTTAGATGAGCCAACTGCTGGGCTGGCCCCTATGTTTATTGATTTAATTTTAGATAAAGTAGTAGAAATTAATAAAACTGGAGTTTCTATTTTAATGGTGGAACAGAATGCTAAAAAAGCTCTAGCTATGTCAGATAGAGGTTATGTTCTGGCAGCTGGCGAGAAAAAATATGAAGATAGCGGTAAAGGCTTACTTGAGAATGAAGAAGTCGCGCAGCTCTTTTTGGGAGGATAATACTTATGGCCGTACAGTTATTTTTGAATGGAGTAATACTCGGATCAATAATAGCTCTGGGTGCAATTGGATTATCATTAATTTATGGAATACTTAAGTTTGGCCATTTTGCTCATGGTGATTTAATGACACTTGGTGCTTATTTTGCTTTTTTATTTAAAGTACAGCTGGCCTTACCATTTTGGCTAGCTTTTATTTTAGCAGCAATGCTGACTGCTTTAGTAGCAATTATTTTGAATTTTGTACTTTATCGTCATTTGAGGAAAAGAGATTCAGTAATTGTGATGATTTCTTCAGTTGGAGCTGCTTTAATAATTAGGAATATTATTTTGCTATTCTGGGGTCCCCAGAATAAGTTTTATGATAAAGCAATCCAGATGCCTATTATTTTAGGTGACGGATTTTTAAGAATTAAAGAAAATCAAATTGTAATTTTAATTCTGGCTTTAATTTTAGTAATTGCAGTACATTTATTTTTAACTAGGACTAAACTAGGTAAGGCAATGAGGGCTATGGCAGATAATATTGACTTAGCTCAAATTACCGGAATTAATACTGAGAGAGTTATTATCTGGACCTGGGCTATGAGTGGGGTTTTAACAGCAGCAGCAGGAATATTGCTGGCTTTTGATACGCATCTAACTCCAGTTATGGGATGGAATTTACTTTTGCCCCTATTTGCTGCAGTAATTCTTGGTGGCATAGGGAGTCCTTATGGAGCTATGTTTGGCGGGCTGGTAATTGGTATTTCACAGGAAATGTCAACTTTAGTTATTTCAGCTGCTTACAAGCCAGCAGTTGCTTTTACGATTATGATTTTAATGTTAATAATTAAGCCTTCTGGTTTAATGGGAAAGAAGGTGAGCTAGATGACATTAGGAGGAATATTTTCTTATCTAGTTTTTTTCTTGATTTTCACCGGAATATATGCAGTTATGACATTGGCGTTAAATATGCAGCGTGGTTTTGCAGGTTTATTTAATATTGGAATAGCTGGATTCTGGGCAGTAGGTTCTTATACATCTGCAATTATGACAACTCCACCTTCAGCTGAACACTTAGGTGGCTATAATTTGCCATTTGTGTTAGGCCTTTTAGCTGCTGGATTAGTAGCTGCTCTATTGGCTTTTTTAATTGGTATTCCAACAATAAAATTACGAGAAGATTATCTTGGAATTGCCACAATTGGAATAGCCGAAATAATTAGGTTGGTAATTAAAAATGAAGAATGGCTGAGTAATGGTGTGAGAGGAATTGCTGGTATTCCAAAACCTATGGCTGGATTTTTAGGCCATAATTACAATATCTTTTTCCTCTTGATTGTTGTTTTAATTATAGCGATTTTCTTTTATCTAAGTGAAAAGGGAATTAATTCTCCCTGGGGAAGAGTTTTAAGAGCTATTAGGGAGGAAGAGGAAGTAGTTAAAGCAGCTGGTAAGAATGTAGTACGTTATCGAATGGAAGCTTTTGTACTGGGAGCTTTTATGATGGGAGTTGGAGGAGCTTTGTATGCTCATTTTACTTCTTTTATTTCTCCGGAAGCTTTTAAACCGATGCAGGCTACTTTTTTAGTCTGGATTATGCTGATTATTGGTGGAAGTGCTAATAATTTTGGCTCTTTAGTCGGTGCTTTATTAACCTGGGGTATCTGGACAGGAACTGAGTTTTTAACTGGGATGCTGCCAGCAGCATATACGACTCAAGCTTCTGCTCTAAGAGTTATTTTAATTGGTGTTTTTCTGGAGATAATACTACTTAGCAGACCTCAGGGCTTATTTGGAGAGAAAAAATATAGTGCTTCTAGTAGTAAAAGCTAATTTTAAAAAAGTTGCTTTCTTTGCTAGAATTTGATTAATTATTTAGTAGCGAGTAGTTTAAAACAAGGATTGTTTTTGCTCTTAAATGAGTATTTTAAATATAAGAAGAGAGAATAAGAGGAGGAAAAATAATGTTTAAAAAGAGAATTTTTGTAGTGATGATGATATTAATGTTTGTTAGTTTGAGTATAAGCGGAGTTTTTGCTCAGGATACAGTTAAAATTGGAACTCTGGTTCCAATGACTGGAGGCCTGGCTTCTTATGGGCAGTTTACCAGAAATGGTACACTATTAGCCCAAAAAATAATTAATGATCAGGGAGGAATCCTGGGTGGTAAAAAGTTAGAATTAGTCAATGTTGATACCCAGACCAATCCTCAATCTGGTGTTGATGGAGCTCAAAAATTAGTTTCTGTAAGTGGAGTTAATGCAATTGTAGGGGCTTTATCAAGTGGTGTTACAATTCCTGTTGCTGAGAGTGTTACAGTTCCAGGTGAGGTAGTTTTGATCTCTCCTGCTTCTACCTCACCAATACTGACTACTTTAGATGATAATGGTTATGTTTTTAGAACAGTTCCTTCTGATAGTTTACAGGGAGTTGTTGCAGCGAATCTTGCTTCAAATAGGTTAGATTACGACAAATTAGCTATTATTTATGTTAACAATGATTATGGTCAGGGTTTAAATGATGCAATTGTTGAGCAATTTGAAAAAAATGGTGGCGAAATAACAGCTTCAATTGCTTTTGAGCCCAATAAAGTTTCCTATCGTAGTGAATTGATGGAAGCTGCCAAAGATAGTCCAGATGCTTTGCTTTTGGTTGCTTATACTGATGATGGTGGGATTACAATTATTAGACAGGCTTTAGAGAATGGTTATTTTGATAAATTTATTTTTACAGATGGCTTAAAAGCTCCAGAAATTACAGAGGGAGTTGAACAGTATTTAGAAGGAATGTATGGTACAGCTCCAACGTCTATGCCGGGAGGAAATGGACCCGAGATATTTAAAAATCTTTATGAAAAAGAGTTTGGCGAAATACCACCGAAACCTTACATTGATACTAGCTTTGATGCAACTTTTGTGCTGGCACTTGCAATTGAAAAAGCAGGTAGTACAGATGGTACTGCAATTAGGGACGCTTTAGGTGAAGTCTTATCTGAAGATGGTATGGTAGTTAATATTAATGAATGGAATAAAGCTAAAGATTTAATCAAAGCTGGTCAAAAAATACGTTATGAAGGTGCCTCTGGACCTGTTTTATTTAATCAGGCCGGTGATAGTATGGGAGCTATTGGTATCTGGAAAATTAAAGATGGCGATATTGTTAATGATAGTGTAGAAGTACAGTAGGTTATTAGGTTGATTTAGCTTTGTGCTTAAATTTAATTGTCAGCTTAGTTTCTATAGATTAGTTTTAAAAAAATTGCTAATTAAGAGCTGAATAATGAAGACCAGGTCCCGGGCCAGTCCCGGGACTTTTCTTTTTTAAAATTATTTTATTAATACAAATAAGCATATTTCTATTGGCAAAATTGGAAAGGAGAATTATGATGCCGATAGTTAAAATTGTTGATCTTAGTTTAAGAAATATAGTACCAACAGCAGAGCCGATTCCTCTGGTTGCTCGCCGTCAGCTAATTAAATATTTAGAATTGCTTGGTGTATCTGAAATAGAGATTGGCAGCCCGGCTTTAAATACTAGAGAAGCAGCGATAATTGCTCGGCTCTTGCAGGATAATTATCAAGCCAACTTAAGAGTCTGGAGTCGTCCTTTAATTACTGACTTAAAAAAGGTTCTAGCAGTAGGAGCAAAAACTGTAGTTATTTCACTGGCCAGCTGCTCTAGAGCTCGTTTGCAGCAGCTGGAGGAATGTCTGACTTATCTGCAGAGTAATTATATTTTAGAGTTTAAAACTGCTAAGTTTTATTTAATAGTTGAACTTCAGGAAACAGCCCGGGCCAGCCAGAATCAGCTGCAGCAGCTAATTAAAATCTGTCAGAATAAGAAAGTAGATCGGTTTTCTTATCATGAAGCAGCAAAGCCAGCTGCGCCTTTTGTTCTAGCAAAACGGATTAGTCAGCTGCGCTCTAACTTAGCAGATGCTGCTCGCGATAATAGCAATGATAACTATAGATTACAGTTAGAAGTAATCAGCAGTAATCGCTTTGCTACTGGAACAGCTGCTGCCTGGCTGGCTGCTCAATCTGGAGCAGATGCCTTGGGAGTTAGTATTAATTCTTACAACTACAATAATAGTTGGGGGAGGGCAGGATTAGCAGAACTAATCATGATTGCTAAATATCTAAATAATTCTGGAGTAAATATTTTTACAGATAATTTTAAACCCATATATTTAAGTGACCTGGCAATTTATGCCGCTCGAGTTTTTAAGCAAAATTTACCGGCAAACCAGCCCTTAGTTGGATCTGATATTTTTAAACATGAATCAGGAATCCATGCAGCCGGTGTTTTAAAGAATGCAGAAACTTACGAAGCTTTTCCTCCGCAGGTGGTTGGTCAGCAGCGAGAAATTGTTCTGGGTAAACACTCAGGAACTAAAGCAGTAATTGCTAAATATAAAGAACTAGGTATTGAATTAACTTACCCAGAAGCAGCTGATAGATTAGTAAAAATTAGGAAAGAAGCTGTTAAATTAAAAAGATCCCTAACAACAGCAGAATTATTAAATCTTCATTCCCTGGATAATTAAAAAATATCCAGGGTTTTTTGTATCCAGCTATTTATGTCACTTTTATGTTATCTAAAGGCGTTATATACAATTATACACTTGAAAATAGCTTTTTTAATGTTATACTAATCATAATAAATATATAACCTAACACAAAATGCTGGTTTTAAACTCAATTTTGCTCTCTACAAGAAGAAATAAATTAAATAAGATTATAACTATTTGTTAATTAAATAAATAGTTTATAATATAATCTCAAATCTTAGGAGGTAAGAGCAATGAAAGAAACATTAAGACAGGTTGCGATTTATGGAAAAGGTGGAATTGGTAAATCAACTACAACTCAGAATCTCACATCATCTTTAGCTGAGATGGGAAAAGAAATTATGGTTGTTGGCTGTGACCCTAAAGCAGATTCAACCAGAATGTTATTAGGAGGTATGGACCAGCAGACAGTACTTGATACTTTAAGAGAAGAAGGCCAGGATATTGATCTTGATGATATCTTAAAAAGAGGTAAAGATTTTAACAATATTCGCTGTGTAGAATCAGGAGGACCAGAACCTGGTGTAGGTTGTGCCGGACGGGGAATAATCACTTCTATTAATATGTTAGAAACCCTGGGTGCTTATACTGATGAATTAGACTATGTTTTTTATGATGTTTTAGGAGATGTTGTTTGTGGTGGTTTTGCAATGCCAATCAGAGAAGGTAAGGCTCAGGAAATATATATTGTTGCTAGTGGTGAACTTATGGCACTTTATGCAGCTAATAATATTTGTAAAGGAATTAAACGTTATGCAGAATCAGGTGGAGTAAGATTGGGCGGTATTATCTGTAATAGTCGTCAAGTTGACGGAGAATTAGAGCTTTTAAAATCATTTGCGGAAAAACTAGGTAGTCAGCTGATTCACTTTGTACCAAGAGATAATATAGTACAAAGAGCTGAAATTAATAGAAAAGTAGTTATTGCCTATGATCCAGATTCTGAACAGGCTGGTGAGTACAGAGCTCTGGCTCATGCCATTGATGATAATGAAAAGTTTGTAATTCCAGAACCAATGGAGCAAGATGAATTAGAGCAATTAATGATGGACTTTGGTATTTTAGAAGTTTAATTAATCTTATGATTTAAAATTATCCAGAAGATGGAGCCTGATTTTGAGATAAATAAAAAATAACTTTAATTTTTAAATAAAGTAAAGTAATCAAATAAGGTTTAATATTTTTAGGATAAATTTACTCCGAGTAGTTAGCAGTAAAGTAGCTAAAAAGTAAATTTAGAGCGGGAAGGAATGATCAACTTGAAACTATTACAGGCCATAATTAGACCAGAAAAAAGCACAGAGGTGCTTTCAGAATTAAAAGAAGCTGGCTTTCCAGCAGTTACCAAGCTGGATGTTGCAGGAAGAGGGAAACAGCGAGGTGTGAAAGTTGGTAATATTCATTACGATGAACTACCAAAAGAACTGCTGTTAATTGTATTAGAAGATCAGGATAAAGAAGATGTAGTTAAAATAATAATGAAAACAGTAAAAAGTGGTAAAGATGGTAGTTATGGAGATGGTAAAATATTTGTCAGTGAAGTAGAAGAAGCTTATACAATTAGCTCACAAACTAAAGGACTATAGAGATTACTTTAATACTGGAGGTGGTTTTGTGAAAGAAATAATGGCTGTAATCAGAATGGATAAAATTAACCAAACTAAAAAAGCTCTGGCAGCTAAAGGATTTAGTTCCCTGACCTGTATTAAAGTAACTGGACGGGGTAAAAAGAAAGTAAATTATGAGTTAATAGAAGATCTTCTGGATGGAGATAAAAAAATTGTAAAGTCAAAAGAGGTTACCGAAGCAATAACAGAAGGTCATCGTTTAATTCCAAAAAGACTTTTGCTAATTGTTGTAAAAAAAGAAGAAGCAGAGCAGGTAATCGAAACAATTATGAGTGTTAATCAGACAGGTAATCCTGGTGATGGCAAAATTTTTGTAATGCCAATTGCAGAAGCTTATCGTGTCAGAACAGGTGAAGAAGGAAAAGCGGCAGTATAGAAAAGAGGTGAGCAAATAATGAAAGATAGTAAAGCAGGAATTGAAGAGATCTTAGATGATGTTTTACAGTCATATCCAGCTAAATCAATGAAAAACAGGAAAGAACATATTCTGGTTAAAGATAGAAATAAATCTGAATTAAAAATTAAAGCTAATACTAGGACAATTCCAGGGATTATTACAAATCGTGGTTGTGCTTATGCGGGCTGTAGAGGTGTTGTACTTGGCCCTTTAAAAGATGTAGTGCAAATTGTTCACGGTCCCATTGGCTGTAGTTATTATGCCTGGGGAATGAGAAGGCACCAAGGTCTGGCAGCTGAAGGTGGCAAAAACTTTATTAATTATACTTTTTCAACAGATATGCAGGACTCAGATGTAGTTTTTGGTGGAGAGAGAAAATTAAAAGAAGCGATTAAAGAAGCAGTAGAAATTTTTAATCCATCAACAATTATGATTACAGCAACCTGTCCAGTTGGACTAATAGGTGATGATATTAATAGTATTGCTAAGCAGGCTGAAGAAGAATATGGAATTACTGTTATGGCCTTTAATTGTGAGGGTTATAAAGGGGTTAGCCAGTCAGCTGGTCACCATATAGCAAACAATGAAATAATGGATAATTTAGTTGGAATAAAAGATAAAGAACTTGATTATAAATATCCAATCAATTTGATGGGAGAATATAATATTGGTGGAGATGCTTTTGAAATAGAAAGAATACTGCATAAAATTGGCTATGATGTAGTAGCTTCTTTTTCTGGTAATGGGACAGCAGACCAGATAAAGTATTCCCATGAAGCTGATTTAAATCTTGTTCAATGTCATCGATCAATTAATTATATTGCAGAAATGTTTGAAGAAAAATATGGTATTCCCTGGTTGAAAGTAAACTTTTTGGGAGTAGATGCAACAATTGAATCATTACGTAATATGGCAGAATATTTTGCTGATCCAGAACTGCAAGAGCGAACTGAAAAAGTCATTGCCGAAGAATTAGCCCAAATTGAAGCTCCTCTCAACCGTTATAAAGAACTTTTTACTGGTAAAACTGCCTTTCTCTTTGTCGGAGGATCGCGCGCTCATCATTACCAGAATGTATTTAAAAGAATTGGAATTGAAACTGTTGTAGCTGGTTATGAATTTGGACATCGTGATGATTATGAAGGGCGAGAAGTTATACCAGATATTGAAATGACTGCAGATGATAGAAATATTCCTGAACTAGAAGTAACTAAAGATGATAAAAAATATCGACTGAGGATTTCACAAGCTAAAAAAGAAGAATTGCAGCAAAAGATGCCGCTTGATTATTATGGTGGCATGATCAAAGAAATGGAAGATGGCAGTGTTGCTATCGATGATTTAAATCATCATGAGCAAATTAAGTTAACTGAAGCATTAAAACCAGATATTTATTGTTCCGGGATTAAAGATAAATATACCTCACATAAAATGGGGATATTTTCTAAACAACTGCATAGTTACGATTATAGCGGCCCATATGCTGGTTTTAAAGGACATCTTCAGTTTGCAGAAGATATTGCAGCCGGAATCTTAAATCCCAGTTGGAGTTATATAACTCCTCCCTGGAAAGAAAAAACAACTCTGGAAGGTTCATTTGGAGGTGGAGAATAATGCAGGATTTAGTACCGAAAGAATTTAAAGAACGTAATTCACTGGTAATTAACCCAGTTAAAACGTGTCAGCCAATTGGAGCAATGTATGCTGCTTTAGGTATTCATGGCTGTCTACCACATAGTCATGGCTCTCAGGGATGCTGTTCTTATCATAGGATGCATTTAACTAAGCATTTTCGAGAACCAGTAGTTGCTTCCTCAAGCTCATTTACGGAAGGAGCTTCAGTATTTGGCGGAAGAGCTAATTTAGAGACCGCCTTAAAGAATATATTTGCTGTATATGATCCAGAAGTAGTAGCAATTAACACGACTTGTTTATCAGAAACTATTGGTGATGATGTTACTTCGATAGTTAGCGGCATGGAAATTCCACCTGGTAAAACAATTATTAATGCCAGTACTCCCAGTTATGTTGGATCACATGTTGTTGGTTTTGCTAATATGGTTAAAGCAATGGTAAAACAGCTATCAGAAAAAAGAGAGCCAGCTCAAACTAATAATAAATTAAATTTAATTCCTGGTTTTGTCGATCCCGGAGATATTCGCGAGATGAAGAGAATACTAGAAGCTATGGATATCGACTATATTTTATTTCCGGATCAAAGTGATGTTTTAGATACACCACTTGATGGCAATTATAAAATGTATCCAGATGGTGGAGTAACAATTCCCGAATTAAAAGATACAGCTAACTCTAAAGCAACAATCGCTCTAGGAGCACTTGCTTCTCAACCAGCGGCATTTGAACTAGAAAAAATGCATGACGTTAAAGCTTATACACTAAAAACACCTGTTGGAATTAAAGCTACCGACGAATTTCTAATGCAGTTGCTCAAAATAACAGGGCAGGAAATTCCAGCTGAAATTGAAAAAGAAAGAGGTCAGTTAGTTGATATTATAGCAGATACTCATCATCAATTTCATGGTAAAAAAGTAGCTATTTATGGTGATCCTGATATAGTAATTTCTCTAACTGAGTTTACACTTAGTATGGGTATGAAACCAATTCATGTTTTAACCGGTACTCCGGGTAAAGACTTTGAAGCAGAAATTAACAAAATGCTTAAAGATGCTGATTGGGAAAGTAATGTGGCTGCTGGGGGAGATTTATTCCAGCTGCACCAGTGGGTAAAAAAAGAGCCAGTTGAGCTCTTAATTGGTAATTCTTATGGAAAATTAGTTGCCAAGCAGGAAGATATTCCACTAGTTAGAGTTGGATTCCCTATTTTAGATAGAAGTGTACACTCTTATTTGCCTAAAATTGGTTATAAGGGGGCAATGCTGTTGGTTGAAAAGATCAGCAGTGCTTTACTTGACAGAAAGGACAGGGATACAGACTTTGAATTAACAGAGTTTGTGCTTTAGATTAATTTAATTATATTTTAAATAAGAAATCACTATAAAACTGTTCTAATTGAATGATTAATTTTTACTAAATTATTTTTAGGCAGTAGTATAGTAATTATATTTAGCTCACCTGTTTTTAAGCATATCATTAGTAGAGAGACCAGTGTTAGGTTGTGATAACTTTTAATAAACAGGTGGGCTAACTTTTTATTTTATGGAGGTGAAAACCATGAAAAATTCAATTGAAACTAAAACACTTAAAGCCAGAGAAGATTTTATTATGACTAAAGGCAGTAATCAACAAATAAAATGTGATCAACAAAGTCTGGCCGGAGCTGTCAGTCAGCGGGCCTGTGTCTACTCAGGAGCTAGAGTTGTATTAAATCCAGTTAAAGATGCTTATCATCTTGTCCATGGCCCAATTGGCTGTGCAAGCTATACCTGGGATATTAGAGGTAGTTTAACCTCAGGTTCTGATATTTTTAGAACTAGTTTTTCAACTGACTTGAGAGAGAAAGATATTGTTTTTGGTGGAGAAAAAAAACTAACGACAATAATTACAGAGTTAATTGAAAATGATAATTATCAACCGGAAGTTATTTTTATTTATTCTACCTGTGTAGTAGGTGTAATTGGTGATGATTTAAAGGCAGTAGCTAGAAGAGCAGAGGAGAAATATGGAATTAGAGTGATTCCAGTTGAGTCATCTGGTTTTTCTGGGACTAAGTCAAAAGGCTATAAAGCAGCCTGTGAAGCATTATTAAATTTAATGGAAGACTTTAAAGAAAAAAGTAGTGAGCAGCAGAGTAGTAGAACCAAAAAAATAGGTGGAAAAAATGTTTTTAAGCAGCAAGCTGCAATTATGGAACAGTCAAATAAAGAAAATAAAGCTAATGGGCAAGCAGAAGTTAAGTTTAGTCAATCTGATACCCGCAAAGCTAAAATAAATGCATTGGTTAAAAAACTAAATCATTTAAGTGAGATTCAAACTAGCTCTGGAATTAATAGTTATGAAAATCTAAAACAGGCCCGGCGACTAATAAAACAAAAGCAGCGAAGTAAAACTCGTAAGAAATTAAATTTGTTAGGTGACTATAATCTAGCAGCAGAAGGATGGATTATAAAAAGTTATTTACAAGAAGTAGGAATTGAAGTTGTAGCTGGTTTTACTGGTGATGCCGGTATTGATGATATTAGACGAGCACCTACAGCTGATTTAAATATAGTTCAGTGTGCTGGTTCAATGAAATATCTGGCCCGGAGAATGAAAGAGGAATTTGGCATTCCTTTTTTAGAAATATCTTTTTTAGGACTGCAAGATAGTTTAGAATCACTGCGCAGAATTGCTGCTCAGCTGAAAGATCCTGAAATTATTGAAAATGTAGAACGTTTAATTGCCCGGAAACTCCCCCCTGTTCTGGCTAAATTAAAAGTTTATAAAAGTTATTTAGCTGGAAAAAAAGCAGCTATTTATGTTGGGGGTGCTTTTAAGGCAATTTCACTGGTAAAACAATTTAATCAGCTTGGAATGAAAACTGTTATGGTAGGTACTCAAAATGGTAAAGCGGCAGATTACCAGAAGTTAGAGAAATTAACTGATCCCGGGACTATTATTCTGGATGATGCTAATCCATCTGAATTAGAAGAATTTATGCGCCAAAAAGGAGCTGATGTACTGGTCGGAGGGGTTAAAGATCGAGCACTGGCCTATAAGATGGGACTAGCTTTTTTTGATCATAATCATGAGCGTAAAGATCCTTTAGTTGGTTTTGAAGGGGTAATAAATTTAGCTAAAGAACTTGACCTCACAATAAACAGTCCAATCTGGTCAGTAATTGGGAGTGGTAAAAATGAGTGAATTAAAAAAACTGAATGTTAATCCCTGTAAAATGTGTATGCCAATTGGAGCTGCAATTGCTTTTAAAGGTATAGAAAATAGTATGTTGTTAATGCATGGCTCACAGGGGTGTAGTACTTACATGAGACGGCATATGTCAACTCACTATGAAGAACCAATTGATATAGCATCCTCTTCCATTGACGAACAGGGTACCGTTTATGGAGGAGAAGATAATTTGAAACAGGGACTTAAAAACTTAATTGAGTTGTATTCCCCTGGAGTGATTGGTATTGTGACAACTTGTCTGGCTGAAACAATCGGCGAAGATATTAGACGTATTGTAGCAGATTTCAAGCAGAATAATGAACTTGGTAGTTTAGCTTTAGTTACAGTTTCTACACCTGGTTATGGAGGATCTCAATTTGAGGGATATTATCTTAGCTTGAGGAGAATCGTTGAGCAGCTAGTAGAAGAGCCTGCTCATAAGACTAAAAAGATTAATCTAATTGCTCCCAATATTAGTCCAGCTGAAATTAGAGAACTAAAACGTATTTTAGAGCTTTTTAAATTAGACTATACTATTTTACCAGATATTGCTCAAACTCTAGCAGCTCCTTATACTGCTGATTATAGTAAAATACCTGCTGGAGGAACAAGACTGCGATCTATAAAAAAGATGGGGGAAGCGGCTGCTACTATTGAATTAGGAGCTTTAGTAGACAGTAGTTTATCGGCAGCTGCTTATTTAGAAGATAAATTTGCTGTTCCTGTTTATCGTTTGCCCCTCCCAATTGGATTAAAGAATAGTGACCTTTTAATAAATATATTAGCTGAGATTAGCGGCAGGGAAATTCCAGCTGTATTAAAGGAAGAACGTGGCCGATTAATTGATACAATGATCGATTCTCATAAATATAATGGCCAGGGTAGAGCAGCACTTTTTGGTGACCCAGAAATAGTTTATGCAGTCAGCTCACTCTGTCAGGAAAATGGAGTTAAAACAATATTGATGGCTACTGGTTCAAATATTGCTACATTTAATAACAAATTAAGAGAAATTACTGCAGCAAATAGAGAACAAAGTTTAATTTTGAATGATACAGATTTTGAAGAAATAAGAAATTATATTAGTGAGTATAAGATTAATTTAATGCTTGGTAATTCAGATGGAGCTTTTATTGAAGAAAAAGATGGAATTCCATTACTCAGGATTGGCTTTCCAATCCATGATCGGGTTGGGGCAGCCAGACAGCAGAATATTGGCTATCAGGGAACAAATACTTTGTTAGATCGAATTACTAATCAGCTGCTTGCTTTAAAGCATGATAATTTTAGAGAAAATCTTTATCAAAAATATTATCAACCTTTAAGTAAGTCAATTGCAGCAGAATCTTTTACTGAACAATCTTTTCAGACAGCAGAATTAAGTGTAGGTGATCAATAATGAAGGAAAGCAATAAAATAAAAACAGAAACACATCCCTGTTATAGCAAATCTGCTCATCAATATGCTCGCATGCATATTCCGGTTGCAGAAAAATGTAATATTAGTTGTAATTACTGTAATCGCAAATATGACTGTGTCCATGAAACAAGGCCAGGAGTAACCAGTAAACTGCTCAGCCCGGAGGAAGCTCTAGCTCGGTTTAAGTTGGTGAAATCTAAAGTTGATCGACTACAGGTTGTCGGAGTTGCTGGCCCTGGAGATGCACTGGCTAGTTTTGATTCAACTAAAAGATCTCTTTCCTTAATTAAAAATGAAGATCCTGATCTAACTTTTTGCCTTTCTACAAACGGACTACTGCTGCCTAAATATCAAGCAGAATTAGTTGAGCTGGGCATTAGTCATGTGACAATAACTATTAATGCTGTTGAACCTAAAATTGGAGCTCAAATTTATGAAAGAGTTAATTATCGGGGCCAGACCCTTAGTGGAGAAACAGGAGCTGCAGTTTTGCTGAAAAATCAATTAATAGGGCTTAAATATTTAGCAGAGCATGGTGTTATCTGTAAAGTTAATATTGTATTATTAAAAGGGATTAATGAAAATCATATTGAAGATATTGTTAAAACTGTAAAACAGGCAGGCGCCTATATGACTAATATTATGCCGCTAATTCCAGTAGCAGGTACTCCTTTTGCTGATTTACCTTTAACCAGTAAAGTAGAGCTTGATTATTTAAGAGGTAAGTGTGAAGCTAATCTAAAGCAGATGTATCACTGCCAGCAGTGCCGTTCTGATGCAGTTGGCTGTCTAAGTAAAGATAGATCACTTGAATTTAAACAGGAAGAAGAACAATTAGAAGCAGCAAGTAAGGCTGGTTTATCTCGTTTAAAAGAAGATGATCAAAAAATATTGAGAGGAACTTATTATCTAGAATCTGAACCAGTTTTGGTTGCTGTTGCTTCTAGTTCTGGGAAGATTGTTGATCTTCATTTTGGTCAGGCAAAGAAATTTTATATTTATCGAATTCTGGGTGGAGAAGAAGTAGAGTTAGTAGAGCAGAGAAATGTTGCCCAGTACTGTACTGACAAAGAATGTGTTGATCAGGAAGATCAGTTAGCCCGAACTATCAAAGTTATTAGTGACTGTAAGGCTGTATTATCAGTGAGGATTGGGGCTATTCCCCAGCGCAAATTAGCTGATCATAATATTAAATCAGTCATGGTTTACGATAAGATTACAGCAGCCATTAATTATGCAAATCAGAAAATTATGGCTGAAAGCAGATCAATATCAGAAAATGTTAATTTAAATCAAACTGATGGTTTAACAGTTCAACCTGTATAAAAGCAGAAAATTAAACTTTATTTAAATAATTTATTAAAATGAGTAAGGAGTAGAGAGTAATGAATAAACCTAAAAAACATGTTTTTGTCTGCAGCAGTTCCCGTATTAACGGCCAGCAGAGAGGATTCTGCGAAAAGAAAGATTCAATAAGATTAATTCAAAACCTGATGCGGGAAGTTCAGGAACAAGATTTGAGTTCAGAGGTAATAATTACTAATACTGGTTGTTTAGGGATTTGTAATCAAGGACCAATTGTAATTATTTATCCTGATGCTATTTGGTATGGAGGAGTAACTCCTGAGGATGCAGCAGAAATAGTAAACTCACATTTACTTAATGATCAGATTGTTAGTAGATTAGAAATATAGCGAAAATAGGTGATAAATTATGTATAAAAGATTAATGCCAAAAGTATTTTTTCTGGGAATAGTTCTCTTATTAATGGTTATTTTTTTAGGCTATAATTATGTACAGGCAGAGGAACCAGTTCGTGTTATGGCAGCAGCTAGTTTAACTGAAGTTTTTACAGAATTAGCGCAGACTTTCACTGAAAAAACTGGAATTATAGTAGAATGTAATTTTGCTGGCAGTCAGGCTTTATATAGTCAGATTAAATTAGGTGTCAATGCTGATATATTTGCTTCAGCAAATATTAAGTATATGAACCAGCTAGAAGAAGCTGAAATGGTAATTGAACCGGCTATTTTTGCTAAAAACAAGTTAATAATTGCAGTTAGTAAAGCAAGTGATAAGATTGCTAAAATAGCTGATCTTACTGCTGGAGATATCAAAATAGTAATTGCTGATGAATCAGTTCCCGTTGGAGGTTATACGATCAAGATGCTGACTAAAGAAAATAGTAATCCTGATCTGGGAGAAAACTTTAAAGCTGAGTTTATGGGAAATGTAGTTTCAAAAGAACTTGATGTTAAAAGTGTTGTTAATAAGGTTTATTTAGGAGAGGCTGATGCAGGAGTAGTTTATCAAACTGATTTAACTCCTACAACTAAAAAGAAAGTTACAATGTTAAAGATAGCTGATAAATACAACATAATTGCTTCATATCCAATTGCTTTGCTTAAATCAAGTCAAAATAAAAAAGCTGCTCAACAATTCATTGATTATATCCATTCTGATGAGGGGATTAATATTTTAGTTAAATATGGCTTTAGCAGGCCAGGAATGGATAGTGATTAAAATGGGAAATGATGCTGGTCCAAAACAAAATCAGAGAATTATTTCACCAGATATTGAATTAAAAGATAGTTTGCTTGCTTATTTTCGCAATCGTTTTGATTTTAGCTTTGATTTAACAAGGTCTTTGCTTTTTTTTCTGGCCAGCTTAAATGTAGTTTTTATGTGCTTAATTATTGCTTCTTTATTCTTAAGCACTTCCCCCGCTGATTTGGCTCGAACTGTTGATAACTTAAATACACTGCGGGCAATTAAGGTATCCCTATTTTCTATCTTAGTTTCAATAATAATAACAATTTTTGTTGGTGTGCCATTTAGTTATGTTGTCAGTCAGAATGGTAGTAAAATTAATAAGATTGTTAATATGTTTATTAAAATTCCATTAGTTATGCCACCTACTGTTGCTGGACTGGCTATGTTATTAACCTTTGGTAATCGGGGAATATTAAGCAATATCATTAATGGATTAAATTTAAATTTACCGTTTAGTTTTGCGGCTCTGGTAATTGTACAGGTTTTTGTAATGCTGCCTTTATTTACTCAATCACTAAAAAATGGTTTTGAGGCTATTGATGGTGAAGTAAAAGAAGCAGCAATGGTCTTTGGAGCAGAAGAAAAAGATATTTTATTTAAGATATTTTTGCCTTTAAGTATTAAACCACTGCTAACTGGAATTATTATGGCCTGTTTAAGGGCTGCCGGTGAATTTGGAGCAACAATGATGTTTGCTGGTAATCTGTCTGGTAAAACGCAAACTCTATCAACTGCAATTTATACAATGGCTCAGAAAGATTTAGGTCAGTCAATAGCACTGGCAGTTGTTTTAATTATGACTTTTGCGATTCCTTTAATTATTCTAGAACTAAAGTTAAATAGTGATTAATATTTTTAGTGAAGTTTAAACTTATTTAATTTAAGTAAATATTTGAGGAGCGAGTAAATTAAATGAAAAAAATAAAAATTGTCGATACAACACTCCGGGATGGAGAACAAACTCCCGGAGTTGTCTTTTCTAAAGCAGAAAAGATTGAATTAGCTATTTTGCTGGATAAGTTAGGAATTACAGTGATCGAAGCGGGTATTCCAATTATGGGAGCAGTAGAAAGCTCGGTAATTAAGGAATTAATCTCATTAAATTTAAAAGCTGAACTTCTAGTCTGGAATAGAATTAAAAAGTCAGATATTGAAGCTTCTTTATCTTGTGGTGCTACTAATCTTCATTTATCAGCTCCTGTATCAGAGCTTCATTTAAGTCAAAAACTACAAAAAAGCAAAGATCAGATATTAGCAGAAATGGAGTCGGCTGTTAAATTTGCTGTCCAGGCAGGAGCAGAGGTTTCGGTTGGTGCAGAAGATGCTTCCCGGGCGGACCCTGGATTTTTAGTAGAATTTGCCCGAACTGCTGAACAAGCTGGAGCAGCTAGATTTAGGTATGCTGATACAGTTGGGGTTTTAACTCCAGCAAGAACACTTTCCAAACTTACTTACTTAAGCAGTCAATTAGCTATTGCAATCGAATTTCATGCTCATAATGATTTTGGCCTGGCAGTAGCCAATAGTTTAAGCTCTTTTCAGGCTGGAATAGAATTTATTAGTGCTACAATTAACGGTATTGGAGAAAGAGCTGGCAATACTAATCTTTTTGAATTAATTAAAGCTTTAAATTATTTTTATAAAATAGATTTTACTTTTGATCAGCAAATAGCTGCCAGGTTGACTGAAATAATTAAACAGACAACGCAAAAAATTAGCTCCCTTTAAAGGGAGCTAATTTTACAAATAGGGGTATTGCAAAATTAATTGCAATTGTTAAGAAAAAAATAATTAGTTATTAGTATATTATTAGTTATTTATATTAAAGGGCTGTTGTACCTTCTTCCCCGGTTCTAATTCTGATAGCATTTTCTATTTCAGAGATAAATATTTTGCCATCACCAACTTCACCAGTTTGAGCAGCCTCTTTGATAGCTTTGACAACTTCAGT
>NZ_FOTI01000014.1:0-10092 GCF_900114545.1 Halanaerobium salsuginis | reverse complement strand
AAAACAATAGCTCCTGCTAGAGCAGCCCAGCCACCAACAGAGTGAACAACAGTAGAGCCAGCAAAATCAACCATTCCCATATTTGCTAACCAGCCGCCACCCCAGATCCAGTGACCAACAACAGGATAAATAAAGGCGCTAATCACAACACTATAAGCTAGATAACCAGAAAAATTAGTTCTTTCAGCCATAGCTCCAGAAACAATAGTGGCTGCAGTAGCTGCAAAAACTGTCTGGAAAATAAAAAATGCTGCTACAGGAATATCAAGTCCTAGATTAGCAAAAGTATCATGGAGAAAAAAACCTGTCTGGCCAATAAAGCCATTACCAGCCCCAAACATAAAGGCAAAACCGCAGATCCAGTAAACCAAAGAACCAGAAGCAAAGTCCATCATATTTTTCATAATGATATTCCCTGCATTTTTAGCTCTGGTAAAACCTGCCTCAACCATAGCAAAACCGGCCTGCATAAAGAAAACCAGAAAAGCTGCAATTAAAGTCCAGATTGTATCAATAGCAACTGAATTAGCAGCAGCCAAATCGTCTTGTGCCAGGGCAAAACCGCTAAATAAGATAACCATTATTATTGCTGTTAAACATGTCTTAAAAAATCTACTTCTCATTTCTCTACTACTCATGATAATTCCTCCTTGTGTTAGGTAGATGTAAATAATGCATGTTTAAATTATAGTTTAGAAGCCCTTAATAAAGCAAGGGTTTTATCTTTTATATAATGGTATACAAATATTTCTGATTTATATGTTATAATTTAAATTAGAATAGTAATTAATTAGTACTTTAAATTTTAATCAGAAAAAGAGGTGGACCGGTGAATATTTTAAATAAAATTAATTTATATGAAGTTACTGAAATTAAAGCAGAAAATAAATTGCTTAACTTAAGAGCTTTGCTTAGTGAAGGAAAAGAGCTAAAGTTAGTTGAACAAAAAATAACAAAATCAGCTGCAAGAAATTTAAAAGAAATAGCAGTTGGTGATCTAGTTTTAAGATCTACTGGAAGTTTAAATGAATTATATGAGCTACCAAAATTAGTTTATTATCCAGTTAAAAAGATAAAAGGAAGATTCTCTGATGTAAAAGAATATAGCTATCTTAAAATGAAGATTATTTATGATTTCAATCTATATTATTTGAATAACAAAATTATTGAAAAAGAAGCTAAAAAACCTGCTCATCTTGAATTTGAAAAGCTGCTTACTAAAAATAAAAATAAAATAACAAAACTAATTACTTATAATCAAGATGAGCAGGTAAAACCGTTTAATCATACCAATTATGAAGTAGCTACTATCATTAACTCTCCTCAAATCTATCGGCAGGAGATTGGGAATAGATTCGACTGGGGATGGAGTCTAATGGAAATTTATCAGCTAGCAGAAGAGGAATATGTTAGCTTTAAACAAAGCAGTTATTTTAGAGAAAGACAGCGGGGAGAATTTTTTAGAATAAACAAAAAAGCAGTAGAGTTTATGCGTACTTTTCCTGAAGATAAAGATTATTTTCTACTCTAAAAATAGTTAAATCTATTTAAAGGATTTTTGCTTATTTTGCTTAATATATTAATAACAGGAGATTGAAAATTAAATATATTCACTAAGTTAACTGAGGAGGGCTGTTAATGAAAAACTTAGCACTTATTCTGGCTGGTGGTCGTGGGACAAGGCTTGATATATTATCTGCTCATCGAGCAAAACCAAGTGTTCCGTTTGCTGGTAAATTTAGATTAATTGATTTTGCCCTGAGTAATTGTGTTAATTCTGGAATTTATAATGTAGGAGTTTTGACTCAGTATTTACCACTTTCGTTAAATAATCATATTGGAATTGGTAAGCCCTGGGATCTTGATCGCCGGTTGGGAGGAGTTACAATCTTGCAGCCATTTAGAGGCAAACCAGGTTCTACAGATTGGTATCAGGGGACTGCTCATGCTATTTACAAAAATATTGGTTTTATTAAAAATAAGGCCCCAGAAAATGTAATTATTCTCTCAGGTGATCATGTTTATCAGATGGATTATAGTAAAATGATAGAATACCATCAGCAGCGAGGAGCTGATTTGACAATAGCTGCTCAACCAGTTGCTTATGAAGATGCCAACAGATTCGGCATTTTAGCCTGTGATGAAGACAATAAAATCACTGATTTTGTTGAAAAACCAGCAAATCCTCCCAGTAATTTAGCTTCAATGGGTATTTATGTTTTTAAAACGGATATACTACTGGAAGTTTTAGAAAAATACTGTAGTGAAGAAGATTCTGATTTTGGTCATCATATTATCCCACCTATGATAGCAAAAGATAGTGTCTATCTCTATAAGTTTGCTGACTATTGGAAGGATGTAGGTACTTTATCATCTTACTGGGAATCGAGTTTAGAACTAACCTCACCCGTACCTAGTCTTAATTTATATAACAAAGAGTGGCGTCTTCATACTAGGAGTCAGGAACAGCCTCCAGTTAAATTTGGACCTTCAGGAAGCGCTTCTAAAAGCTTAATTTCAAATGGTTCAATAATAAATGGCAAGGTAATAAATTCTGTTATTAGCCCGGGTGTTTATATTGAAGAGGGGGCTGTAGTTCGTGATTCAATAATCTTTAATGACACTATTATTAGGAGTAATACAGTTATTGAAAAAACTATCATTGATAAAGAGGTAGAGATTAAATCAGACTGTAAAATAGGTTGGGGTGAAGACCTTACTTCAAACCAGGCAAAACCTGATCTGTTAAGTAGCGGTTTAAATGTAATCGCTAAACGAGCTATTATTCCTGCTGGAACAACTATTGAACGTAACTGCCGAGTTTTTTCTTATGTTGGAGTAGCTGATTTTGCTGCTAAAAATATTAAAAGTGGCAGTACGATTACTTCGGAAATTGGCGAAAAAGTTGCTGCAGGTGATGAAGAACATGTTAGAGAGCTAAATATTTGATTGCTATAAATAAATTTACTTAAGTAATAAGACCAGGGGATTAACTTGCCTGGTCTTATTTTTCCAATAAATTTCTGTGTAGATTAATTACTAAATTTTAAACAAATATCAAGCTCTTAAACTTTCCAGAAAGTTACTTAAATGTTTTCTCTGTTCTGGACTAAGATCCTTAGCATTCTCAAGCAGTGGTTTAAGTGACTCGGGAACTCCTCGACTTCTTTTAGAAAAAAATTCTGCCATGGTTATTCCTAAAACTTCACATAGTCTTTCTAAAGTCGTTATTGTTGGTGATTGTTTATTTGCCTCAATTGAACTAATAAATGATTGACTGATACCAGTCTGGTAAGATAATTTTTTTTGGCTCAGGCCTCTTTTTTTACGGTATTCTTTTAGTCGCTTTCCAATATCCATATTACTTACCCCCATATAATAATTATTTTATACCTAAAAATTTAAATATTTCTATAATAATTATTATATCACTATAATGATAATATACTACTATTATACCAATTATTTATTACTAAAAAATAGTGATAATATTAATATTATCATCTTAATCAGTAAAATTGTTCTAATTGTCAGTAAAAGAAGAATATTATCATTATAAATATTGAATATAATCTATTATAATGATAATATATTATATGAATAGATAAATAATTCAGGGAGGCAATAAAATGTCAGCAAAGTTAGCCCAGAAAATAAAAAGATTGCGTAAAGAGCAGAATTTAACTCAAATTAAGCTGGCCAAAAAAGCAGGAATTGCACAATCTTTTTTGAGTAATATTGAGAATGATTTGCAGAGTCCTTCCCTAAAAAATTTAGAGAAGATATCAAAAGCTTTGGATATATCACTACCCGATTTATTAAAATAAGCATGTATTTTAAGCTAAGTTGAGGTGAGAAAATGCAAAATATAGCAAAAAAGCATTATATTGATAGTTTAACTAGGTTAAATAATCGCCTTTATTTTGAACGAATATTGCCAGAATTGAATAATAAACATATTGCTCCATTTAGCATTATTACGATTGATTTAAATAATTTAAAAAAGATAAATGATACTTACAGCTACGAAAAGGCAAATTTCTTCTTGAAAATGACAGCTGAAATAATTAAGAAGTTTAGCAGAGAGCAGGATATTAAAGCCAGAATTGATGGAGATCAATTTGTAATTTTAATGCCTGAAGTTAGTAAAAGAGAGGCTGAACAAGTTGCGAAAGAAATTATTGACTATTTTAAATCAAATGATTTGCCAACAAGATTAACCGCTGGTATTGGGGTTGCGACCGCAAATAGATCTCAATACTCACTATACGAATTATTTAGATTAGCAGAAGAGAGGATGTATAGAAATAAAATAGCCCGAGATGTTAGTCATAAATATAAGGTGTTTTCTTCTTTAGAAAAAATATTAGAAGAAAAAGCAGGTGAAACTCGAGCTCATGCCAGAAGAATAGAATTTCTGTCTGTTAGATTGGCCAGACAATTAGGACTCAGTCTTAATCAAATTGATGAACTCAAAATAGCAGCCAGATTTCATGATATTGGAAAAATAATTATTGATGATTCTATTTTAAACAAACCAGGTAGATTAACTAACTCAGAATATGAAGTAGTAAAAACTCATGCTAAAATAGGTTACCGAATTGTCAAATCTATTCCAGTTTTAGCTGAGGTAGCAAGTCTTGTCTTATCACATCATGAGCGTTGGGATGGCAAGGGCTATCCTGGTGGCTTAAGTAGAGATGAGATACCCTTTTTAGCTAGAATTATTACTATTGTTGATACTTATGATGTAATTACCCATGAACGTCCCTATAAAAGAGCTGCCAGTATTGAGTTTGCTTTACGAGAAGTTAATAACTGTGCTGGTAGTCAATTTGATCCTTTTTTGGTGAGAGAATTTATCCAATTAATCCAGAAGCTTTACGATTTATGAAAAATAATGTTAATTAATTACTTTTTTTTTAGTTTGAGTCTGATATTTTATAATATAAGTAGTAGTTTAACTTTATAAAAATTTAAATTTAAAGATTTAACTGTATTTATGAATTATTTAAGGAGGATAAAATTATGGAAGCAGGATTTGATCAGCAGAGACTTATTCTAGTTTCCAATGGCGAGCCTTATCAGCATGTTTACGGGAAAAAGCAAATTGAACAGCAAAAATTAGCTGGTGGTTTAACAACAGGACTTGATCCTCTAATGCAGGCTGAAGGAGGTATCTGGATTGCCTGGGGAAGAGGAGAAGCAGATTTTGAAGTTCTGGATCAGCAAAATAAAGTTAAGGTTCCAGATAAAACTGGTTATACCCTTAAACGGGTTGAATTAGCAGAAGCAGAAAGAGATAATTTTTATTATGGTTTTGCTAATGAAGTTATGTGGCCAGTTTGTCATGGTTTTATTGATAAGGCTAATTTTAAACCTCAATATTGGAAAAGCTATCAGCAGGTAAATAAAAAGTATGGAGCTAGTATATTAGAAGAACTACAGGCAGATGATCTAGTCTGGATCCATGATTATCATCTTGCTTTAGTACCAGATATATTGAAAAAGCAGTCTGAATCAGTAAAACTTGCTTTTTTCTGGCATATTCCCTGGCCAGATTGGAATAGTTTTCGAACTATACCCTGGCGAAATGAGATTTTATCAGCAATGCTTGAGTCTGATTTTATTGCTTTTCATACGCAATCTTTTGTAGATAATTTTTTACGGTGTGCAAAAAAATTAGGTATGGAGGTTGATTTTGAAGAACAGTTAGTTTTTAATCAGGGGCACCGATTAAAAGTCACCAGTATTCCACTAGGTATAGACTACCAGGGCTTTGAAGATTTAGTTGCCAGTCCTGATTATTGCCAAAAAGTGTCTCAAATAAAAAATGACTATCAGACAGATAAACTAGTTTTTGCTGTTGACAGACTCGATTATACTAAGGGAATTGAAGAAAGATTAGATGCAATCAATGAATTTTTTGCCAGTTATCCTGATTATCGAGGTAAAGTTACTTTTGTACAGCGGATAGCTCCAAGCAGGACTCAGGTAGCTGAATATCAGCAGATGAAACAGCAAATTGATGAAAAAGTAGCTGCTATTAATGGTAAATATCAACAGGATGACTGGATCCCAATTAAATATTTTTATGGGATTGTTCCGCAGGCTGATCTTTTACCATATTATAAAGCTGCAGATCTTGCTTTGATAACTCCACTAATTGATGGAATGAATTTAGTTGCTAAAGAGTATTTAGCAGTACAGGAAGATGGTGTTCTACTTCTTTCAGAATTTGCCGGGGCAGCTGAGTATTTGTCAAATGCAATTCAAATTAATCCATATCATACTGCTGAAGTAGCAGCTGCTATTTTTGAGGCTCTAGAAATGCCTTCCAAAGCCAAACAGGATCGTCTTCAGGCTGCTAAAACTAAACTGAAAAAATATGATATAAATTGGTGGCGGGATCATTTTATAGATAGTTGGCTTGCTTGTTATGAATAAAAAAAATTTATTAGAACTAACTCAGCTTGCTGAGGTAAAAGATAAAATTACAGCAGCGGATAAAGTATTGCTTTTCCTTGATTATGATGGCACTCTAGCTCCTTTTAAGCCTGATCCAGCTCAGGCATACCCTCTGCCAGCAGCTCTAAAGCAACTCGAAATTTTACAGCAGTTGGATAAATATACTCTTAATTTTGTTTCAGGAAGAAAGCTATCTGATTTAAAAAAAATGCTGAAGTTAGAGGGAGTTAATTATGCAGGCAGTCATGGCCTGGAGATTGATTTAACTTTTGCAGCAGAAATTATTTATCCTTTAGCTAAACAGAAAATTGATCAGCAGAGCAGAAAACTTTATCAAAACGTTAAAAAAAATTATGAAAAAAAGGCTGGTTTTAGAGTAGAAGATAAAGGTTTTGGATTGGCAATTCATCTTGAAACTACTTTGAATCAGGATAAAATAGTGACTGATTTATTACAGAAATTTAAATCAACAAAATATCAGGTTTTGCCTGGTAGAAAAGTTATTGAAATTAGACTGACTGGTTGGGATAAAGGCAAAACTGTTGAATATATTAAAGATGAAATAGTAGCTCGAGATAAGCTGAGTAATTATTTGATTATCTATCTAGGTGATGATAGTACTGATGAAGATGTTTTTTGTCAGCTTGAGCAGGGAATTACTATTTATATTAAAAATGAGTCAAATTTAAAAACAGCAGCAGAATATTTTTTAGCTGATCCAGCAGCAGTTGCTGATTTTCTAAAAGAATTGGTAGAAACTTAAAATCCTCTTTCATTATTAAAGTTTTTTGAAAGAGGATTTTTTAATGCAGCTATTTAAGCCTTGCTATTTTGTTTTTCAAATTCATGGCGAACTGCTGCAGCAGATTCTGGATTATTAAACAGAGCTAAGGCTGTTAAAGCAAGTGATTGAACACCTTTAATTAGAACTTGATGGCCCTGGGAACTTAGAGTAGCATCACGTAGTTCTCTAGTATGACCTGTAAAATCACCGAGTTTAATATAAGGATGAATTGCAGGAGCTATGTGACTTACATTGCCCATGTCTGAAGATCCACTATGATCTTCTGGCCCTTTAATATCTTTGATACCAATTGCTATCATTTTTTCTTTAAAGATATCAGCCAATAATCTATTTGGTTTTAAGTTATCATTTGAGTTTTCATATTCCTGATAGTCAAGTGTACAGCCGGTCATTAAGGCTGCTCCCTGGGCAATATTTTGAGCTTTTTCTACAATTTCCATTAAATATTTTTTATCACGAGCTCGAAAATAGAATTTGGCCTCTGCTTCATCAGGTACTATATTAGCTGCTTCTCCACCATTGCTAATTATTCCGTGCAACCTGGCATCATCTCTAAGATGTTCACGTAATGCATTTAAACCATTAAAAAGTTGAATAACAGCACTAAGTGCATTAACTCCTTTTTCAGGTGCAGCAGCTGCATGAGCTGTCTTACCATGAAAATTAAACTGAATTGCTTTAATAGCCAGTGTAGTTGCAAAAACTTGATTTTGATCAGCAGGATGCAGCAGCATAACTGCATCTAAATCAGAAAAAATACCTGCTTGACTTAACTGAACTTTTGCGCCCCCAGTTTCTTCGGCCGGGCAGCCAATTACCTGAATTTCACCAATTTCTATTTTCAATTTACTTAAGGCAATACCTGCTCCCGTACTCATAGCTGCTATCATATTATGGCCGCAACCATGTCCAATCTCTGGTAAAGCATCATATTCACATAAAAAGGCTATTTTTAATCCTGTTTTTGCTTTATTTATTTTAGGCCGAAAGTTATAGCTGGCTCGAAAGGCGGTTTCTATTCCGGCTAGATTCTCTTCAATCTTAAAATTGTTTTTAGCTAAGATTTTTTTTAACTTATTACTTGCTTTAAACTCTTGATAACCTAACTCTGGATTTTTGGCAATAAAATCACTGAGAGCAGTGATTTCCTGCTTTAAATCTAAAATTATTTGGATCAATTTTTCTTCCTGGCTGCTTAATCTACTTTTCATTATAAAATCTCCTTTAATTTTAAAAATTTAATTATTAAATTCTGCTAGCTGCTCTGCTTGTTAAATCTATATTTTATGAAAGTTTGGCTGGCGATTTGTAAAAGTGGTTAATTCAGTAAATCCAATCTCTTTTAGTTTGCTAATAGTAAATTTGAATTTATGAGCAATTTGTTCCGGTTGATGGCTGTCTGAGCCAATAGTTAAAATTTTTCCTCCTAGTTCATGATAAAGTTTTAAAATTGAAAAACTTGGCAGAGGATTTTTTTGATCAATTCTATAACCTGAAGTATTAACTTCAAGACCTTTGTCGTTTTGAATAATAATTTTTAAGATTTCACTGATAAGTTCAACTGCTGTTTTATTAGTGAGTAGGTCTGGTTTAGAAACAAACTCTCCATAGCGTCTAATAATATCAAGATGACCAATCACATTATAATTTTGATAAACTTTAACAACAGCTAATACAGTTTTTAAATAGTTTAAATAAGCTTCCCATTGGTTATAATCACGGAAAAAATCCCCATTATATAAATCAGCTTTTTCTGCGGTGTGAAAAGAAGCAATAATAAAATCAAAGTCATCAGTTAGATAATTATTACATTCAGTTAAAATATGTAGCTGAAGACCAATTTCAATTCCCTTTTTTATCTTTAATTTTCCTTTGTATTTTTGCTGGAGTTTCCTGATTTCTGCTAAGTATGCTTTTTTATTTAGCAGAAATTCAATTGTAGGATCTTTGTAATCGGGATCATGGTGGTCAGTGATGGCAATTTCAGTCAGGCCTTTATTAATTGCTGTTTCACAGATTTCAGTTAAGCTCATTTCCGAATCAGCTGAAAACTGAGAATGGAGATGATAGTCATAGAGCATAATTTTCTCCTCTCTAAATTCATATAGTATTTTTTAAAAAATTTGATTTAGTTTTTAATAAGGTTAATAAATTGGACATTCTAGAGATTAATAATATAATAGCATATTAGATCTTTAAAATAAATAGGCAAGCTATTTACTTCTTAAAATTAGATAAATATCTTGCAAAAAGGCTTTAATAGTGTTACAATTAAAAAAACTTGATAGAAGACTTAGTGAGTGTTACTGTTAAATCAGGCATAATCTAGAAGAGAGTATAAATCCCTTAATTTTTAATTTAAGGGGCAATTTTGTATTTTTTTCTAGATTTTTCTTTTTTTGTTTAAGTTGTTTTTTTCTTTTTAATTTTAGGAGGAGTTAGATGTCTGTTGGAGAAGAATACAAAGTTAAAAAGATATTGGTTGTATAATTAATGTTGTGAAGAAAAAACTGTAAATCTAAAAATATCTAAATAAAAAAGGCATTTGCCTGGCTCCGTTGAATTAAATAGTTACAACACCAAAAATTCAATAAAGGAGTCAAGCAAATGCATAATAATCTTATCACAGATTTAATGGATTTACCAGACCTAGTTGCAACAGATTTAATTAAAACGGAGGAATATTTAGTTTTTGTAGCTGACTATAAAATAGATCATGTTAAATGTCCTGTCTGCGGCAAAAAAGCAGAAAAGATTCATGATAGAAAAACTCAAATGATTCAGGATACTTCTCTTCGAGATAAAAAAACAGTTATTAG
>NZ_FOTI01000004.1 GCF_900114545.1 Halanaerobium salsuginis | reverse complement strand
ATAGAGATTCTAGAACTTGGAGAAAGATCTACAACAAAAGAACCAGTGTTGAAAGGACTTTTTCCAGACTAAAAGAGCATCTAAATTTAGAGAACTTAACTGTAATGGGAGCCAAAAAAGTTAAAACTCATTTGTTATTAAGTTCTATCAGTTTGATAGCTGCAAGAATCGCAGCCGAGAAAATCAAGCTCCAAAATCAGGTTTTAGCTGCTTAAAAAGCATTTTAAAGCTTGATTTTAAGTTACCCAAGCTAAGTGCGTCTAAATTTAGCAGTAAATCTATGGCAAATCATTAAAATCTACAATTTCAAGTTAAAAGGCTTATTTTTATGATTCGCAGACAATATTTTTTTGAATTAAACTAAATTAAGCGTATTATGAAATTCGCTTAATTATTTAAGAACTAGACCTTATCAGTAAATTCTGCTAACAATTCATCATAATTAAATTTATTTTCTTTTAATTCTATGTTTTTAATAACTTCATTTAGTTCTGCTTGTTTATCCCGTGCACCAAAATAGTTGCTTTTTTTAAACAAAGTTGTTATCTGTTTAAAATAATCAGGAACTATGTTTACATAACGGCTAATTGTATTAAGCTTATGTTTAAGATTTAAATAATAAAAATCATCACTTAAAGAAAAAAAAGAAAATCTATCTTTGTAAACAGCTGGATACTGACTCATCTCTTCAAGATCAAAGTCATAAGGATATTCCGGTATAGTAAGCAGACCTTTAATTTGTTTAAATTCTGCTAACTCTTGAAATAAATTATCTTTATTATTCTCATCTAAAAATCTACTGCTAATCTTAACATAAAAATCTTTATTTCCATATTTCTCTAATCTGGTTAAATAATCATTGTAATCAGCTAATATTTTATCTTTCCTATTGTAATAATGATAAGAAAAAGGAATCTCAAAAACAAATTTTACATTAGTTGAATACTTTAATTTATCAATCGTTTTAAGTTTAGAATCAAAGTTACAGGAACTAATATCAACAATTATTTCACCTTTACTATCAGGAATCATTTTAATTATTTCTTGATAAAAACTAAGTCTTTTATCACAAATTAATAAATTATTTTTAAAATTATCTTTACTCAAATAGAAATTATTAATTCCATTTTTGAAATTATTTTCTATTAAAAACTCAGCTTCTTTTAAATCAAAATCATTTAAAAAATATAATAATGAACTATAAATATATTTCATTTTAACACCTCAATTCAAGCACTTCTATATTAAGATTAATAAATTATCATATATAAATAGCAATATAATATATAATTATTAAATTTAAAAGGATAGAAGAGTTTAAATTAATAATAATTCTTCTATCCTCATTTTATATTAAACTATTTAAACATGTTTAGCTGCTTCTTCCCTAGAAATGCCTTTCACTTTCGAGACTATAATTTCTCTTAAGTCTGTAATCAAAGAATATACAATTGGGATTACAAACAGAGTTAAGAATGTCGCAAAAGTAAGTCCACTAACAATTACAACTCCCATTGGCTGGGTTGACTCTGAACCCTCACCAATCCCTAGGGCAATTGGTATTAACCCTAAAATAGTAGTAGAAGCTGTCATCATAATAGGACGCATTCTGGTAGCTCCAGCAGTAATAATTGCTTCAATTTTTTCTGTACCATCGCGTCTTAACTGATTTATATAATCAACCAGCACTATTGCATTATTTACAACTATTCCAGCTAGAGTAATTAAACCGAGCAAGGAAGAAACAGAAATTACACTACCTGTAATAAACATTCCTAAAATTACTCCGATAATAGCCAGCGGAATTGTAAACATAATTGTAAAAGGATGGATCAACGATTCAAACTGTGACGCCATTACCATATAGATTAAGATAATCGCAAGACCAAAAGCAAAACCAAGACTGGTAAATGATTCCTGCATATCTTCAAACTCACCTTCATAGGTAAAGCGATAACCATCTGGTAGATCAAGTTTATCTAGGCGCTGTCTAATTTGAGTCATTGCTGTTCCTAAATCAGTGCCATGCAAATCTGCTTCAATTGAAGCATAGCGTTCTTGATCTTTACGCAGAATTTCTACTGGTCCTTCAGTTACATTTAATTCAGCTAATCTGCTTAGCGGAATCATTTCTCCAGCTGGAGTTTGAACATTTAGATTAGGCACCTGTGAATAATTTTCTATCTGATCTTCAGCCAGGCGAACTCTAATATCATATTCATCTCCATCAATTTCATATTTAGTAGAAGTAGTACCATTGATAGCAGCCCGGACAGTATTAGCAATCTGGCTTACATTTAGACCAAATTTACTTGCAATAGCCCGATTAACCTTGATTTGATATTCTGGCTGGCCTTCATCAAAACTATCTTCAAGTTCCCGGAGACCTTCAACATCCTGAATAGCAGCTACTGCGCGTGCAGCCTGTTCTTTTAAGACATCTAGATCATCACCCCGGAGTTTAACATTAACTGGTTTTTCACTGCCTCCCATACCACTTTGTTCCTGAATAGTCAGGTCAAGATCAGGAATTTTAATTGTCTGTCGTAATTCCTCCATTACATCAGAAGTTGATCTCTCTCTCTGATCAGAATCAACTAGCTGAACATTAATAACTCCAGCATGACTTGATTGATCAGTCTGCATCTGACTACTAGAACCAATATTAGCGATAACTGTTTTAATCTCTGGTAGATCAAATAAGGTTTTTTCTATCTCACTCGAGACTTCGTTTGTCCGGTCAAGATTGGTACCAACAGGAAGGCTGAAATTAATTGTAAATTCTCCTCTATCAGTACTGGGCATAAATTCAAAACCAATCCTGGGAACAAGTAATAAACTACCAACTAAAAGTACAATTAGAGCTACTATTACTACCCAACGATGTTTTAAAACACGCTGCAGTAATTTCTTATAATTACGTTTTACCATTCCTTCTTTTTTACTACGCTCAAGTTCTTTCTTACTTACTTTCAAAATTTTAGATGATAACATAGGAATTAAAGTCAAAGCTATCAATAAAGAAGCAATTAAAGAAAATGCTACAGTCAGCGAAAGGTCTCTAAATAATTCACCAGCCATACCTTCTACGAAGACTATCGGCAAGAATACTACTACTGTAGTAACAGTAGAAGCTACAATTGCCATTCCTACTTCCGAAGATCCTTCTCTAGCAGCTTCTATTTTACCTTCACCAAGACTTCGATAACGATAAATATTTTCAAGAACTACCACCGCATTATCAACTAACATCCCGACTCCAAGCGCTAATCCACCTAAAGAAATAACATTCAAATTAACATCAGCAAAATACATTAAAACAAAAGTTCCAATAATTGAAATAGGCATTGCTGTAGCAATAATTAAAGTACTTCTGACATTACGTAAGAAGAGGAATAAAATAATTACGGCCAGAATACCACCCAGAATAGCATTTTGACTAACACTGGCAATTGAGTCTTCAATAAATTCTGACTGATCCATTGCAATAGCAAAACTATAACTTGGATAATCCTGTTTTATTTTTTCTATTTCTTCTCTGACCAGTTTAGCAACTTCTACAGTGTTAGCATCTGTCTGCTTCTGAATCGATAAAGAAAGACTGCGCTCACCATCGGTCCTGGATAAAGTATCTAGATCAGCAAAGCCATCCTTAACATCAGCTACATCTGATAATTTTATCTGACCATTACCAACTGGTACATTAATATTTCTAATCTCATCTAAATTAGAAAATTTACCTATTGTTCTGACCAGAAGTTCTTTTGTTCCCTGGTCAACATTACCAGCAGATACATTAACGTTTTCTGCTGCTAATAAATTACTTATTGTACTAAAATCAAGATTATAATGTTTAAGTTTTTGGCGTTTAACAGATATAACAATTTCTCTATCTAAACCACCCTGCATATTAACCTGAGCTACCCCACTGATTCTTTCCAGACGCGGAATTATATCATCATCAACTTCTTCTTTTAGTTCTGAAATAGATAGTTCACTCGAACTAACTCCATAATTCATAATTGGCATCATTGAAGGATCAAATTTGAAAATCAAAGGTGCATCTGCCCCATCAGGTAAAACAGCATCTCTAATTAAATCAACCTGTTCTCTTAAATCTTGAACGGCAAAATCCATATCACGTCCCCAATTAAATTCAATTACAACAGTTGAACTTCCCATAGAAGAAGTTGAAGTAACACCTTCAACTCCTTCAACAGTAGCAACTGAACTTTCAATTGGTTTGGTTATTAAATTCTCAATTTCTTCTGAACCTACTCCTTCATAGGTGGTAATAATAGCTGCACCTGGAAAAGTAATATCAGGAAAGAGATCAAGGCTTAATCGGGAGAGAGAAACACCACCCAATAATAGGATAATAAAAATTATCATGGCAGTTGTTACTGATCTCCTAATCGAAAAGTCTGATATTTTCATTGATTTTTCACCTCAACCTCCTGCCCATCTGTGAGATCACTTTGACCTCTTACAATTACTTTTTCTCCAGCTTCAATACCACTTTTAACTTCAACCTGGCTATTATTATTGACCCCCAGTGTTATTTCTCTTCTGACAGCTTTACCGTCCTGAAAAACAAATAAATAGGGTTGATCTGAATTAAGACCAACTATACTGTCAATCGGAACTACAACAGCATCACCAGTCTGTCCTTTAGCAATTTGTACATCAGCAAACATCCCGGCTCTTAGTCTGTGATCCGGATTAGCAAGCTTTACCTTAACCAAAAATGTGCGGCTGGAAGGATCAGCAGCAGGACTAATATTTGCTATTTCTCCCTCTACATAATTCTGGCTAGATTCTGCTTTAACTTCAACTTTCTCACCAGTTTGAATAGCTGAAACTGTACTAGCAGTGAGATTAACCTCTACATAAAGCTGATCAATATTAATTAGCCGAACCACTGTTTGACCGGCACTAATCATTTCACCATCATCGACATTAACTTCAGCAATCAAACCGGTAAATGGAGCTGCTATTTTACTTTTTGAAATATTATCATCAATTTCGGCTAAAGTAGCTTCTGCCTGCTTTACCTGGGCCAGACCTGCTCTTACCTGTTCTTCCCTGGGGCCCCGTTTAGTTTCTTTTAAATTAGCTTCAGCAACAGCCAAACTACTCTTGGCATTTTCAACCTGACTGCGGGAATTTTCAAGCTGCTGCTTTAATTCTGTTGGATTATCATAAGTAGCTTTTGTCAATTGGTAATTTTTTTCTGCAGATTGGAGAGTAGATTTAGCCTGATTTAAAGATGTCTTGGCATTATCAAAAGCATCTTCTGCATCTTCATAATCTTTTTCGGAAATAACATTATTATTATATAACTTTTTGGAACGCTGATAATTTCTTTCAGCCTGATCATAATTGACCTGGGACTGATTTAAAGATTGTTGAGCATTATCAAGCTGCTGCTTTGCACTAACGAGCTGTTGTTCTAGAGAACGACGGTCATTAAATAATTCCTGCATCAATTTATAATTAGTCTGAGCACTTGCAAGTGCTGTTTTAGCCTGTTCATAGGAAGCTTCTACTCGATCCAGTTCTTCAGCAGTTGCTCCATTTTTCAACTCATCATAACTTGCTCTAGCACTGTCTAGTGCTGCCTGGGCCTGTCTCTTCTGAATTAAAAGTGATTCATCATCTATCTTAACCAAAAGATCACCTTTTTTTACCTGATCTCCAATTTCAATATTTACTTTGTCTGCAATCCCACTAATTTGAGCTGGTATATCAACTTCATCAATAGGAGCAATAGTTCCAGTTATAATTTCATTTAAGCTAATATCAGTCTTGGCTGCTTCTGTTACTTCAATAGTTTGTGCAGAAACACCAACACTAACAGCACTAAGCAAAATTATCAGTAAAGTAAACGCTAGTATTTTATTATTTTTCATCAGCTATCACATCCTCAAAAAATTCTTTTAACCGTCCTGTTTTATACACTGTTCTAAATAATTCTATTTCATATTGGTAACGAGCCTGCATCAAAGAAATCTTTGCCTGATTATAAGTTCCCTGGGCATCAATTACATCTGAGTTACTTGAGACTCCTGCATCATAGCTGGTATTAGCTATCTCTAAATTTTCAGCGGCATTTTCTAAAGATAGTTTTTCCAATTCTAAAGATTCTTTTGTCTCATTAACTGTCAGAATAGAATCTTCAACGTCAATATCAATATTCTCCAATAAATTTTGACGGGTATTGGCTAATTGTTCTAATTGAATTTCTTGTTTATCGGCATTAATCCCACCTTCACCACCATCATATAATGGTACATTTACTCCTACAGTCATTGACCAGCTTTCATCATCACCTGGGAAATCATCACCAGTCCAGTCATAGGAACCATTTAAAGAAATATTTGGGCGATAATACTGACCAGCTAATTTTTGATTTAATTCAATTATCTTTTTATTTAATTCCAATTTTAAAAGGTCTGGATCATTCTGCAGAGCGGTCTGATAAAGCTGCTGCTGAACAAGATTTAGGTTTAGATCAGGTTGAGGATCATTAACTTGATAATCCTGTTTAATAACCAGCATCTGACTCAATCTACGTCTTGCTATCTGTAAATCATTACGGGCAGCAGTTAAATCTTCTTCTGCATTACGCTGTTCAATCTGACTCTGCAGTAAATCTTGTCTGATTGCTACTCCAGCCTCTAAATTATTTTTGACAATTCTTAGATGTTCATTAACTATGTCAAGAGCTTCTTCCTGAATATCAACTAGTGCTTTTGCCTGTAGAACACCATAATAAGACTGAATCAAATTAAAAAGCTGATCTTCTAAGGCAGCCTCATAATCAGCCCGACTAATCTCTAGACTATAACCAGCAATTTTTTTCTGCATTGCTACTTTTCCTCCCAACCAGAGTGGTTGAGTTAAGCTAATTGAACTTGTATAACTATCATCAGAACCCTCTACAAAAAGCGGTCCCGAAGGATAGGCAGGGTTAAGCCCCATACTTGGTTCATCAAGCTTAGTATAAGAACTGCTTAAATCAAGAGTTGGAAAATAAGATCTAACTGTAAGTTCTACATCTTTTTCAGCATTAGCAATATCTTTCCTGGCATTTTCGAGTTCTCTATTATTAGCTACTAAAATTTTAACAGCCTCTTTTAAAGATAAATCCTGAGCTGCTATAATACCTGAACTTGAAAAGAGAAATACTATTACTAAAATAAAACTAAAAATTTTTTTGCTTTTTTTCAATTTAATTCTCCTTCCTGCTAATACCATGCATTATAAAATTATAAATAAAGTCTATTCTATTCTGTACATTTTCTTTTTTATTCAATATATCTCCATAATGAGGATTAAATAAAACTGATAATATCAACATTGATATCTCAGTAGGATTTTCAGCTTTAACTAACTTAGCAGAATGTGCTTCTTTCAATATTTGACTGATAATCTGAATGTTTTCGTTGTTAACTAGATGTACTTTATCCTTAAAATCTCCATCTAATAATTCAACATTATTTCTAAAAATATTAAACATATTTAAATGATTAGTAATGGCCTTAACTACATATTCAATTAAACAATAAATTTTTTTATCAGGTCTTTTATCAAATTCCGAAATTTTTTTAAATCCTTGATTAAAATAATCTATTCCCATAAAGGCAATTTCTTTAAAGAGCTCATCCTTACTATCAAAGTACCAATATAGAGTCCCCTTGCTCACTCCTGCTCCCTGGGCAATTTCTTTCATAGAAACAGCATGATAATTATTCTCTGAAAAAAGTCTTATAGCTGACTTCATAATTTCAGATCTTGTATCTTTTTCCATAAAGCCCTCCTTTCCTCTCTACTGACCGGTCATGTAGTTATTAATTATACAGGCAAAAAATTAAATTGTCAACAAATAAATATAATGTTTTAAAATAAAATAATTTACAGCAAGATCCCTTTTACTATAAGGTTAAACTTAGTATAATTTAATTATTTAAACTAAAAGAATTATATGAATTTTATGTTAAAAATATGTGACTATTTTAACTTATTTTTAACTAAATTAATTTATTTATTTTTTCTAAAAAAGTAATTTATATTTTTCTTTTATTCAACCGTGTAATTATCCTGTGAAATATCAACTGCATCAGGATCCATCTTATTTTTCCTAATTTCAGGATCAGCTTGTTTATATTTAGCAAGCATTCCTTTTAAAACTGGCCACATTAATATGAAAACAGCAATATCATCTAATTGACCCAAAACAGGAAAAAAATCTCCTACTAAGTCAAAAGGCAGCAGCAGATAAGCCAGGGGAACTAAAAACAGCAGTTTCCTGGTTAATTTAACATCAGAATCTTTAAGCAGTCGTAAAACATTAACAGCTGTTAATAGTAGTTTTTTCATAAGTATACCTTCTCTACTTAATTAATTTTAAAATTAAAATTTAAACTAACTTAATTATAATATAAAATACTTTATAAAACAAAAAACAGCCAGGAAAATAAATAGCTTAAATTACCGCTGGAAATATAAGTAATTAGCTTAATTATCCATAACTGTTTTTATTAATATATAAAATTAAATTTGTAAATTATTTTAATTTGAAAAATATTAATCTAACTAAGCTTTAAAATGCTGGTACAACTGAACCTTCATATTTGTCCAGAATAAATTCTTTTACTTGATCAGAATGCAGAACTTTAGCTAAAGTTTTAATAGCCTGACTATCCTTATCTTCAGCTCTAACTGCTACTACATTAACATAAGGTGAGTCACTGCCTTCCATAATCAAAGCATCTTCGAGTGGATTAAGATCTGCTTCTAGAGCATAATTAGTATTAATAATAGCTCCTGCTACATCAGGTAAAACACGTGGCAACTGGGCTGCCTCTAATTCTTCAAATTTAAGATCTTTTGGATTTTCAGTAATATCAATTGGAGTTGCACTTAGATTAGTCGGATCAGCTAAAGTAATAACTCCTTCATTATGCAGTAATATTAAAGCTCGCCCTTCATTAGAAGGATCATTAGGAACAGCTAAAGTAGAACCAGCTGGAATATCAGCTAAAGTCTGATATTTATTTGAATAAAGTCCAATTGGTTCAATATGAACTTTAATTGCAGAAACAAGATCAAGACCACGATCAGCGTTAAACTGTTCTAAATAAGGAACATGCTGAAAGAAGTTTGCATCAATACTGCCATCACTTAAAGATAAGTTAGGTGTTACATAGTCAGTAAATTCTACTATCTGTAAGTCAATCCCTTCTGCCGCCAGATCATCTTTAATAAAATTAAGTATCTCTGAATGAGGAACTGGAGTTGCTCCAATTTTTAAAACCTGATCATCAGCCTGCACTGCACCTGCTACTAAAAATAATGCTACTAAAATAAATAATGTTCTTTTAAGCATAATTATCTCTCCTCTTCTACTTTTTATTTTATAATTATTTAAATTAAATAAACTTAAACTAATTCAGTTATATACAAAAAATGCATATATATTTATCATAAATAGTATTTTATTAGAAAAATAGTAAATAGCTAACTAAAATCAACTGCGGTGATCAAATAAACCAGCAATTTTGTTACCAAAATATTGAATTAACTGTACTACAACTACTAAAATAACTATTGTTTCGAGCATAATAGCTAACTGAAAGCGCTGATATCCATAACGAATAGCTATATCGCCCAGGCCACCGCCTCCAACAGCTCCTGCCATCGCAGAATAACTAACCAAACTAATTGCTGTTAAAGTAAGTCCCAATATTATAGCTGGTAAAGATTCCGGCAGTAGTACCTTAAAAACTAATTGAAAAGGACTGGCACCCATTGACTGAGCTGACTCAATAACACCCTGATCAATTTCAAGAATTGCATTATCTGTTATCCGGCCCATAAATGGAATTGCTGCCAGAGAAAGAGGAACTATTGCTGCTGTAGTTCCAATTGAAGTACCAACAATTAATCTTGTCAAAGGAATTACAGCTACCATTAAAATAATAAAGGGAATAGAACGACCAATATTTATAATTCCATCTAAAATAAAATTAATAAATTTATTTGGTAAAATATGATTTGGACGAGTTATTGTTGTCATAACTCCCAATGGTATACCACCGATAATTGCAAAAAGCAGTGCCATGCCTACCATATACATGGTTTCCAGAAAACCACTCCACATTAAATTATTATAGCGGCTTAATCCCATAATTGTCTCAAACATTATCTAACACCTCCACTGCCAGACCCTGACTCTTTAAATAGGCAGTACTTTCTTCTATTTTATCTAATTCGCCTTCCAGACCAAGAATCAAAGTGCCGAAAGGAACTCCCTGAATTTCATCTATATTCCCATATAAAATGTTTGCATCAACTGAATAATGTTTAACTAAATGAGAAATATAAGGGTCATGTGATTTTTCTCCTACAAAAGAAACTCTGATTAGCTCTCCCCTTTTTTCTGCTTTCATATATTTAGCAACCCGGGAAGGAATATTAAAGTCAATCACAGAACTAATAAATTTTTTAGTCAAAGATTGTTTAGGTCTGGAAAATAATTCAATAACTGAACCAGTCTCAATTATTTTACCTGCTTCCAGAACAGCTACTCGATCACAGATATCTTTAATTACTCCCATCTCATGAGTAATTAAAATTATAGTTAAATTCATTTTCTCTCTAATTCGAGCAAGCAGCTCCAAAATGGCCCGGGTACTTTCTGGATCAAGCGAAGATGTAGCTTCATCAGACAAAAGCAAATCAGGTTCATTAGCTAAGGCACGAGCAATCCCAACTCGCTGTTTTTGGCCCCCCGAAAGCTGAGAAGGATAATGATCAATCCGATCAGCCAGGCCAACTAATTCAATTAAATCAGCCGCTTTTTTAAGTCTCTTTTTCTTTCTTACACCAGCTATTTCAAGTGGAAAAGCAACATTTTCTAAAACGGTCCGGGAAGAAAGTAAGTTAAAATGTTGAAAAATCATTCCTATCTTCTGGCGGGCTGCTCGCAAATTTTGCGAGCTTAAAGCTGTTAGATCAGTTCCATTAATTGTAATTGAGCCAGAAGTTGGCTTTTCAAGCAGATTAAGCATACGAATTAAAGTGCTTTTTCCAGCTCCACTGGGACCAATCATACCAAATATTTCACCATCATTAACTTCCAGGTTCAACCCATTAATTGCTTCTACCTTACCCTGAGCTGCCTGATAATGTTTAGTTAAATTATTAATTTTAATCAATTATCGATCACCCTCTAAAAAATAATAAAACTGCCCTAAAAAAGGCAGTTAGCAATGAAAAAATCCTCCTGAGAGGATTTATATAACCTCTCATCTATCATTCCCAACTGGAAATGCTGGAATTAGCACCTTACTAGAGATTATTTAAGTAGGTTGCCGGGCATCACAGGGCCAGTCCCTCCGCCACTCTTGATGATTCTTATCTTTATTTTAATTTATATAAAAGTTTATCACTCAATATTGAAGCTGTCAAGTTTAAATTCAAAAAACTTCTATAGCTTTTTTAGTTTAAACTAAGAAAACTAGTTACAAGTTAATTATTTTCCGCTCTAATTTTCTACTTTAAAAGGAATTTTAAGAAAAAAGAAACCCAATCCTAAAGATAAAATAGCAGCAATATATTTCTGATTAACTCCATCTTTTTCAGCAAGAATGATTAAATAAATATTATTATTAATATAAATTAATATAAAATAATAATTACTTGCAATATAAAAGATTAAATTATATAATCATATTAGTTTTTATTAATATGAAATAGGTGGTGTGATTTTAAAATGGAAAGTTTATTAGTATTTTTAAAATGTATTTCAGACCAAAACAGACTAATTATACTGCGTCTGTTAGCTGAAGGAGAATTTTGTGTATGTCAATTGCAAAAATTATTAAATAGATCACAATCTAGTGTATCTCAACATCTTAGTTATTTTAAAGAACTTGATTTACTGAAAGAAAGACAATCCGGCAAGTGGATTTATTATACACTCAACAGGCAAAAATATGATAACTACTTAGCCCAACTGCTTAAATTTACTTCTATTGATTTTAAAAAAGCTGGTCTAACTAAATTGGATGCTTGTTTAAAAGATCTACCTTCTGCTGCAGAAATCAAGGGAGAATCATTATCAGGACAGTGTTGCAAATGATTAAGTTATTTGCTGATCAGCTAGTTTTTGGCTGGCTGGGATTAGATACCACAAGTCAAATTGGTGAGGCTTTAAACTTTTTTATTTATGACTCAATTAAAATTATTTTTTTACTGGCAGTGATGATTTTTTTTATAGCTTTATTGCGATCATTTTTTCCCCCGGAAAAAACTAAAGCTGTCTTAAGTAAATATAAACAATCTACTGCCCATTTAATGGCAGCTCTGCTTGGAGTAGTAACTCCATTCTGTTCTTGCTCTTCTGTCCCTATCTTTATTGGCTTTGTTGAATCAGGCATTCCACTTGGAGTAACATTTTCATTTCTAATTACTTCTCCCATTGTAAATGAAGTTGCTTTAGTAATGCTTTATACAATTTTTGGATGGAAAATTGGCAGTCTCTATTTAATTAGCGGTATAGCAGTTGGCATAATCGGTGGTCTAATTATTGATAAACTAAATCTAGAAAAATATGTAGAAGAATACGTTTATCAAATTAAAAAAACTAAAACTCAGCTTAAAAAATCAACTTGGCAGGAAAGAATTAATTTCGCTAAAAATGAAGTTAAAACTATTGTAAACCGTGTCTGGAAATATGTCCTCCTAGGAGTTGGACTGGGAGCAATTATTCATGGTTACGCTCCTGCAGCGGTTCTGGCTAAATATGCTGGTGATAATAATCCCCTGGCTGTAATTGCAGCAGTTATAATTGGAATTCCTCTTTATTCAAATGCAGTAGGAACTATTCCAATTGTAGAAGCATTACTCGCTAAAGGTGTGGCCTTAGGAACTGCTTTAAGTTTTATGATGGCAACAACAGCTTTATCACTACCAGCAATGATAATTCTGCGTAAAGTTATTAAACCAAAATTAATTGCTATCTTTATAACTGTAGTTGGTCTTTCAATTATTGGGGTTGGCTATTTATTTAATTTTATTATCAACTTTATTTAATTAAATTTTATAATTAACCCGGATAGTTTTATTAATTACTAAACTAAAAATAAAGGAATGATTAGAATGGAAATCAAAATTTATGGATCAGGCTGTAAAAAATGTGTTAAATTAGCCAAAAATGCTCAGCAGGCAGCCAGCGAACTTGGCGTTAAGGCTGAAATTATCAAAGTTGAAGCAATCGAAGAAATTGCTGCAGCCGGGATAATGAGCACCCCGGCTTTAGCAGTTAATGATCAGCTTAAAGTTAAAGGCCGAGTAGCAAGTCCAGCTGAGATTAAAGAATTTTTGAGTGAAGCTTAGTTCAAAAAAATCTCTAATTACTTAAAGGCCCGGTCTAATTATTGATATCAATAATTAGACCGGGCCTTTTTCTTTTAAAAAATTATTTAACTGCCAAGCAAAAATCTTTTAATTAATAATTAAAGCTTATTTGTCTAAATAATCAAGGGCAAAGCGCAAATACAATTCTGTTCCGATCAGCAAACTAGCTTCATTAATTTGAAAAAGCGGATGATGGTGGGGATAATTTTGTTTAGGATCTGCAAAGCCTGCTCCTACAAAAGCTAAACAGCCTGGTACTTCTTTCAAATAATAAGCCAAATCCTCGCTCCCAGTCCGGGCAGCCAGCTTAGTTAAATTGACTTGCCCAACAACATCTGCTGCACTGCTTGCTGCCAGATCAGCAATTTCAGGATCATTGCTGGTTGGAGGAGTACCTTGTTTTACTTCTGCTTTAACATCTAATCTAAAAGATTTAGCTAGCTGATTAGCATAACGCTCAATGGCCCGGGAAGCTGCTGTTCTTGTTATTTCATTAAAACAGCGTAAAGTGCCCTCCAGATGAGCCCGACTGGGAATTATATTAAATCTACTTCCACTTTTAATCTCTCCCAGAGTAAATACAACTGGATCTAGAGGATCGATTTCGCGACTAATAACTGCCTGTGATTCCAGAGCAAAAGCCGCAGCTGCAGGTATGGGATCAATTGTTTGATGCGGTTGAGATCCATGGCCACCTTTACCAATAAAATCGACCAGCACATAATCACCGGAAGCCATTCGAGGCCCTGGCTCAACATTAATCTGGCCTGTCTCTAAATCACTCCAGAGATGAATTCCAAGCAAGGCATCAACATCTTCTACAGCTCCTTCTGCGACCAGCTGAGCTGCTCCTTCTACCATTTCTTCAGCTGGTTGAAAAATCAGCTTAATAGTACCATAAAACTCTGCTCGCAAGCTGTTTAGAATTCTAGCCGCTGTTAATAACATTGCTGTATGGCCGTCATGGCCACAGGCATGCATTAAACCTTCATTTTCTGATTTAAAATCACTTTCTCTTAATTCAGTTACTGCAAGAGCATCCATATCAGCTCGCAAAGCAACTGTAGATAATTTTTTGCCATCTGGAACATTTTTACTGCCTGTAATTGTAGCCACTACACCTGTTCCGGCATATTCTTTAAAATCAAGACCAGCTGCATTTAATTCTGTTTTAATTCGCTTTGAAGTTCTCGTTTCCTGCCAGCTTGCTTCAGGATGACGATGAAAATCACGCCGCAGCTTAATTAAATAATCTTTTTGACGGGTAACACTATCTTTTAAATTCATAGTTAACTCCTTTCTGCTCAAGACAAGGTTAGCAATAGTAAATTTTAATTATTATTTAAATAATCAACTGCAAATTTTGCGTAAAGAGCAGCAGAATTTTTAAGAGCTGTTTCATCAATATTAAACTTAGGATGATGATGAGGGTAATACTCTACTGCCGCTTGGTTTTTAGCGCCTACAAAAGCAAAAGTGGAAGGTACCTCTTCAGTATAGAAAGAGAAATCTTCTCCACCAGTTGTTTTTTCCAAATCATAGATAGTATCTTCACCAAAAAGACTGCTTGCTGACTGACGACCTAATTTCGATAATGCAGCATTATTATTCACAACTAAAGTTAATTTATCATACTCAACTTTAACTTCAGCTCGATAAGCCCTGGCTGTTTCTTCAGCAACCCGCTTTATCATCTGAGGTAATTTGTCATTAATTTCAGCATTAAAGCATCTTGTAGTTCCTTCTAAATGAGCTTTACCTGGTAGAACATTAAAACGACTGCCTGAATTAAACACACCAACAGTTACTACAGCTGCTTCTAGAGGATCAATCTCTCTACTAACTAGAGTCTGTAAATTCATTACAATAGCGGCAGCTGTAGTTGCTGCATCTATACCCTGATGTGGCATTGATCCATGTCCTCCCTGGCCAGTAACATCAATTGCAAATTTGCTAACTGCAGCCATCCGCGGGCCATCTCCTAAAGCAACTTTACCCGCTGGAACTTCATTCCAGACGTGAATTCCAAAGATAGCATCCACATCTGTTAGAACATGATCAGCAACCATATTTTTAGCCCCAAGTGCTACTTCTTCTCCCGGTTGAAAAATAAGTTTAACCTTACCATTAAATTCATCTTTTAAATCAGTTAAAATTTTAGCTGCTGTTAACAGACCAGCTGTATGAGCATCATGACCACAGGCATGCATTAAACCTTCTTTTTTCGATTTATAATCAATCTCATTTTCTTCTACTAGTTCCAGTGCATCCATATCAGCCCGCAGAGCAATTGTTTTACCCGCTGCCTTACCTTCAATAACAGCTACTACTCCTGTACCAGCAGCTGAATATGGTTTTAAACCAAGCTTTTCTAACTCTTCCTTAACTCTCCGGGAAGTTCTTTCTTCCTGCAGACTTGGCTCAGGATATTGATGAAATTCCCTCCGCAATGCAACAGCTTCTGCAAAATATTTTTCTGCTAATTCTTTTACTTTATTCATCTACTTTTGCCATCCTCTCTACTGTGTGATAAATTAATTCAATTCCTTTTTGTAAATCTGCATAATCGGTCCATTCTTCCGGACAATGGCTGCGGCCATTATGGCTGGGCACAAAAATAAGACCAACTTCAGTTAAGGCAGCCATAATCATTGCATCATGACCAGCTCCACTAGTCATCCGACGATAAGATATATCATGTTCTGCAGCTAATTGGGCAAAGTTTTTTCTAATCTCAGCTGACAGTTCTACTGGTTCTACCTGCAGCATTTCTTCCAGTTCCCAGCTTACATCATTAGCTGCTGCTGTATTTTTCAAAAGCTGAATAAATTTTGTCTTAATTTCAGCTAAAGCTTCTGCACTTTTTGAGCGTAAATCAATTGTAAATTCCACTGCTGCTGGCACAATATTAGCGGCTCCTGGCTTGACAGTTAGCTGACCACAAGTAGCAACAGTCTCAGAACCAACTGTAAGCGCCAGATCTTTTAAGTGAGCAATAGTCTGACTGGCAGTCAGCAGAGCATCCTGTCGCATCGTCATCGGAGTTGTTCCAGCATGATCTGGTCTGCCGCTCAGCTTAACCTTAAATTCATTGATACCAACCACAAATTCAACTAATCCTACATCCTGACCTTCGCTTTCTAAAATTGGTCCCTGTTCAATATGCAGTTCAATGAATGCTTTTAAATCTTCAGAACGACGAACAGCCTGCTCAATTTTAGCTGGATCAAAACCAGCTTTAGTCATTGCAGCTGCCATCGAAATATTAGCCTGGTCTTTGTTATTTAAAAGTTCTTGCTGACTAACTTGACCAGTCATAGCGCGACTGCCAAAAACACCTGAGCCAAAACGTCCACCTTCTTCTTCAATCATTGCTATAAATTCAACTGGATAATCATTTTGAAAATCATTCTCAACTAAAACAGTCATAATTTCCAGGGCCATTACCACACCAGCCGGGCCATCAAAATTACCGCCATTTTTTACAGAATCATAGTGAGACCCAATCATAATAACAGGTGCTTCAGGATTATTACCTGGCAAACGCCCTAAAATACTAGCTGCCGGATCTTCGGATACTTCCAGGCCCAATTTATTTAATTCAGCTTTTAAATAACTGCGGGCTTGTTGTTCAGCTTTAGTAAAAGAAAAACGAGTTAAACCAGCTCCCTGATTAGAATTAAATTGACTTAAATTTTCTATATGATTTTTAATTCTCTTTAAATTTGTCTTCATCCTACTAGCTACTCCTTTCTTACTATTAAAATTAGCAGGCACCAAATCTGATGCCTGCTCAGTAAATTAACTAAATTAATTTAACAAAAATACCGGCTATAATTACAGAAGCAATAGTTACTGTAGTAAAACCACCAACTAACATTTTAGGCAGCATTTCATCCAGTACATACTCTCTTTCTGCTTCAGTTTTAGTCATTGACTTAGCTGACTCTATAGTCAAAATATAATCAGCTGGAAAACCATAAAGGGAAGTCATTGCAACTGAAAAAGCCATCTCTTTAGTATAACCAAATAACTTTCCTAATAACATTGAAACTACTGCCATTCCAAATATCCCTAAAACTATAATTCCAAAAAGTGGCACTACAATTTGGGCCAGCATAGCTGGAGTTGCTTTTGATAAACCAGCAAAAATATAACCCATTAAAATTGTCATCAAAAAACCAAAAGCATTAGCTTTTACAAGTGCTTTTTCCTCCAAAAAACCAATTTCTCGTCCAATAACCCCAAATAACAGACAAACTACAAATTGATTAAGATGTAAAAAAGGTGCAACTGCTACAGCTAACATAGCAACTAAACCAAGTTTCAGTAAAATTGCATAAGTTGTCTGATATTTAGCAGGCAGAGGTGAAAAAATCCTAAATCTACTATCTTCTGCTTCTACTGAAGATGCTGGATTATTAACTGCTGCTACTTCTCCATTCCTATACTTATCTACTAAACGTTTTGCTTCCTTTTTTAACATAAAGGCAGTGATTGGATAACCAAAAAAGCCCTGCATAACATACATTGCTGTAGCTAAAACTGCAACTGCAGTTAAACCACGATCCGCTGCTGCAGTAGACATTAAAATTGAGGCTACAACACCTCCAGTTAAAGGTGGGGTGGCGGCTACTACAGTATGCCAGCCAAAGAAAAGCTTCCCAATTGTTAATGTCATTAAACAGATACCAGCGATTCCCGAAAGAGCAATTAAAACAGTTCTCCACTGGCCTAAAAGTTCTTTTAAATTCATTAAAGTACCCATGTGAGTCAACAAAAGATACATTGAGAGATAAACAATTGGTTTAGCAAATGAACTTTGCGTTACAATATCAGCTGGTAAAATAGTCCAATAGCCAACTAAAAACAAAACTGCTGATACAAAAACAGATGGCACAAAAGCCTTTGTTTTTGTCGAAACAAATTCCCCTAAAGCTAAGATCAATAAAACAATACTAAAAGCCTGAATTACATTTAATGTCATTTTTCTCCTCCTATACTACTCTCTATTCTTTCCAACCATTATAACAATAATCATCCTGAGTGACTATGTTGTTAACACCATGTTTTTTAATAAAAAATTGTGGTAACAGTTGTAAAAAGTAACTTTATTAATTATAATTAAATATAGTAGGATAAATAAATCAGGAGGCAAAGCATGAAAGCTAAAATAAACAATAAAAAACTTCTAAAAGCAAATTCACTACTTGAGACAAGTAAACTGCTTAATTCTGAAACTGAAATTAAAACTATTTTAGATACTCTTTTAAATAAATCTCTAGAATTAACTCCCGGGGGAGACATGGGAGCCATTTTTCTACAAAATGAAAAAACAGGTGAATTAGAAATTTTTGCAGCCAGGGGAATGGGAGATGAGGTTAAAGGAGTAAGTCTGCAGGTCGGGGAATCAATGACTGGCATTGCTTTTGAAAAGCAGGAAACTATTTTTTTTAAAGACAGCCAGATGGTGCAGCAGATAATGGGCGAGATGCGACCTGGTAATCAAAAATTAGCAGTTGCCGGTAATGTAATTGCAGCTGAAATTAGAAGTTCAATTTGCTGTCCTTTAATCTATAAAAATAAAGTAATCGGAGTACTGGTAGTTGACAATACAAATAAAGCTAATTCGTTACAAGAAGAAGATGTAGATTTTTTAACAGATATTTCTGTCCAGGCTACCATAGCTATTATTAACGCTCGCAATTATGAAAAACAGCGTCAGGCTAACCAGAAATTAAAAAAATATAATCAAATTATTCAGCATCAAAAAGATAAATATGAACACTCTTATGCAATCCATAATAAACTAACTAATATGATTTTAACAGGCAGTTCAATCGATGATATTTTAAGTGAACTTAAAAAAATCATTGAACATAATCTTTTTATTGTTGATCTCTTCTATAATCTAAATCACCATTCACATCTATCAAGTAAAAAATTAACGGAAATTAGTCAAGTATTTAGTAAATTAATTAAACATCTGCGCAATACTAAATCAATCTTTATTGATTCTCAAAATAATAATAAATATTCTATTTTTCCAATTATTGTTAATCAAGAGATTATGGGCTGGTTATGCATCTTAAGTAAACAGAATCATCAGCTGGGAGAAATGGATATTATAGCTGCAGAAAGAGCCACTACAATTATTGCTTTAGAGTTAATTAAGAAAGTAGAAATCAATGATATGGAACAATCATTGAAAGGAGACTTCCTGGATAGTCTAATTTATAATAATGATGCAGAATATATCAATAAATGTGCTCATCGTTATGGTTTTAATTTCGAAAAAACGCATCGAATCTTAGTTATTAAACTCGATATTAATAATAAATCGGAACATCAGACTAAAAAATTATTAAAAAAATATTATCAATCTATTAACAAAAAAACTAAAGAATTTTTCCCGCAAGCAATTTCTTTAATTAAAAGAAATATGATTGTTATTATAGTTGAAGCAGATCAGCAGAAAAGAAAAAGCATAGTCAAAAAATATGTTGCTGAGCTTGAACAAATTTATAGTTCTATTTTACCTTTTAAAAAAGAAAACTTTAATTTCAAAATAGGAGTCAGTAATAGTTTTGCTAAAATAGCTGATTTTAAAAAATCATACTTTAATGCACTACAGGTTCTGGAAATGATTAAGCAGCAGGCAAAATTAAATTTTGCTTACTATGAAGAATTAGAAGTAAAACGTTTATTGCGTGCCAATAAAGAAGAAGAACTCAAAAAATTTTCTAATAAAATTTTAGCTCCACTCAAAAATTATGGTAATTCTTCTCAGAATGATTTTAATCAGACACTTAAGATATATCTGCAGAGCAATTGCAATTGGACTTTAACTAAAAACAAACTTCATATTCATGGTAATACTTTAACTTATCGCTTAAATAGAATTAAAGAAATCCTGGCCATCAATCTTGATGATTACCAGGATCGTCTAAAGCTGCAAATAGCTTATGAAATAGAAGAACTATACAATCAAAAAGAACAGTTCGATCTAACTGCTGAATAATAAGCAGCTGCTTAATAAAGATGCCTCTATTCTATTAAATTATTTGTACATTTTTTCTGAGTTGAATTCCTGAACCACCTTTTTTACTTTCTACACTTGTAAAGTCAAGCCTTTCTGCCGGCAGCTCACTTAAAAAGCGAGAAGGCAGAAGCTGTTTATATTGGCCATCATTATTCTGGACACGCCGATGAGCAAAAGAAATAAATAATATTTTTTCAGCTCTAGTCATAGCTACATAAAACAGACGCCTTTCCTCTTCAACTGCATAAGGATTACGGCCCGCAGCTTCTTCTTCCAGGCTTTTTAAATGAGGAAATACCTCTTCTTCAGCTGCAATAATAAACACTACCGGAAACTCTAATCCTTTAGCAGCATGAGCTGTCATTATCTTAACTTGATCTTCCTGATCACTATCAGCTAAATCTTTATCAGCAATCAATTTATTTAATAATAAATAATCATAAAGACCACGACCGGGATGATAGCGCTGGAAATTAGCTATATCTTCCAGAAACATATTTATGTACTTTTCTCTTTCAGCAGGATTATCAAGTTCTGCCAATACATTATCTGCAAAAGCTACTTCTTCATAAAGCTGAAGCGCTTTTTGATACATGCCCATTTTTTGTTCCCGCAGATCATAAATAGTATCAATAACTCGCCGCTGAAACTCAATAATATTAGCTGCCTTATTATTACCAATCCCTTTTACTACAGTTGGACTTTCAAAAACATCTGTAATCTCCATCTTATTTTCCCGGGCATATTTATTGATCTCACTTAATAAAATTTCTCCCACTCCATGAACTTCAATTCTGAATAGTCGTTTTAAAGCTAATTTATCATTAGGATTAACTAATAATTTAAGATAGTTAACAAAGTAGCGAATTTCCTGTCGATCAAAAAAACTAACGCCTCCCACTAGTTGATGTGGAATTCTAAATTTAGGCAGCTGATTTTGTAGCTGCATTGATTGGAAATGACTGCGACAGAGGACTGCGATATCACTGAATTTATAATTATAAAAGTCAACTAAATGATTAATTCGTTTACAAACATATTTAGCTTCAACTAGAGGACTATCAGCCCGGGCCAGAAAAATAGGAGCTCCATCGTCTGCTCTTGTCCAGGCAGCCTTAACTTTGTTCTGGGTATTATTATTAATCAGCTGATTAGAAGACTCAATAATATTATTTGAACTGCGATAATTACGTTCTAATTTGATAACTCTGGCAGCTGGATAATCATGTTCAAACTCCAGAATATTACCAATGTCTGCTCCTCTAAAACCATAAATACCCTGCCAGTCATCACCTACTACAAAAATATTGTTCTGTGGTTTGGCCAGCAGAGAAATTAATTTATATTGCGAGTGATTAACATCCTGATATTCATCGACCTGAATATAACAAAACTTTTGCTGGTATTTCTGCAGCAGCTGTTGATCAGTCTCAAATAATTCAATTGTCTTTTTAATCAGATCATTAAAATCAAAAGAATTATTATTAGCTAGAACTCGCTCATATTCGCGATAAATTCGAGCAGCAGTCTGATAAAAATGCTCTGAACCTTGCTTACCAGCTTTAGCATAATTCTTGGTTAAATTAGTTGGTTTAACCAATTCCATTTTAGCTTTAGAGATTATATTAAAAATTAAAGCAGGATCATATTCCGTTTCTTCTAGACCAAATTCAAAAATTATATCTTCAATAATTGCAACAGAATCAGTTGTGTCATAAATTAAACAACCTTCCATCCGATTAATTTTAGTTAAATTTTCCCTTAAAATCTTTAAACAAATACTATGAAAAGTTCCTAAATTCATTTCTGCTAAAATTTCATTCCCAACTAACTGAGCAATTTTAGCCTGCATGTCATCAGCAGCCCGATTAGTAAAAGTAACTGTTAAAATATTAGCCGGTTTAACACCCTGCTGAATTAAATTAGCTGTCCGATAGGTTAATGTTCTTGTTTTACCGCTACCAGCACCTGCAATAACCAATACTGGTCCTTTAAGAGTTTGAGCAGCCTCCTGCTGTTTAGGATTTAAATCATCTAATAAATACTTCATTTAAAACTCCTTTTCTAGCTTAATTAGCAAAAGTTAAAATAAAGATAGCTATCTGCGCGGCAGCATAAACTCACCTGACAGACAGCTAAATTAATCAATAACGATTTATAATTATATCTAAAATAAGACAAAAAAACAAGCTGCTTTTTATCACAGCAGCTCGTCTTTTTCGCTTATAAATTTTAAAATTTAAAATTCTGCCACTAAATCTCGGATAGAAATTGTCTGACTTAACATTCCATTTTTAAGCAAAAATTGTTGGGTTTGCTCTAAGTCCTGCAGATCAGAATCAGTAATCTGGGGATTAAAATCGTACCAGCTGTACATCTGCTTAACATCAGCCACAGAAATACCAGTTTCTGCAGCAGCCAATTGATAGGTTTGAGCAGGATTAGCTGCCATAAAGTCAAGACTTGCCTGGTGAACTTCTAAGTAACGTTTAACTAGATCAGGATGCTCCTGTAAAAATTTACCCCGAGCAGCAATAACAATAGTTGCAGCAAGTAGGTCTTGACCAGTTTCAATAATATGGGCTCCATGAGCCAGAGCCTGAGGGACTGCTGGGCCAGCAACCAGGGCAGCATCCGCACTATCAGCCAATAAAGCAGATACTCCCTGCCCAATTCCTAAATTAACAAATTCTACCTGTTCTAAATCTAAATCATTTTTTAACAGCGAAGCTAATAAAAGCTGATGTAAAATTGTACCCTTGGGGCCGACAACTTTTTTACCAGCTAAATCAGCAGTACTTTTAATCTCTGGATTTTTAGCCATAATAGTAAAAGCCTGGGGAGCGCGACTATAAATCCCTATTAATTTAATGTCAACACCATTAGCAGCTGCTAAGATGAGAGAAGTTCCTCCCAGAGCATTACAAAAATCTAGCGATCCAGCTGCAACTGCTTGAGTCATTTTTGATCCCTGAGTTATTTCAGGAAAGTTAACCTCTATACCATCTGGATTGAATTCTTTTTCAAATAACTGCTGCTTTTTTTCGATTATTGAAGGTACATTAAGCGGTAACTTAACATAAGAAATATTAATTTCTTCAATCTCTTTAGCTATTACCCCATTAACAGTTGTTAAGAGCAGCAGAATAATTAAGCTGCCTATAATTAAGTAATTAAATAATTTATTTTGCATATTTTTCTCTCCTTTTAACTTTAATTTTGTATATCCTTAGCTATTTATAGAAGTAATAATATTTTCTTTAAGAGTAAAAAGCTGACTGTTTTCTGCTGTAATTGGCACTTTAAATTCAGCTAAAATTTGCCCTTCATCAAGAACTATCACCTTTTCACCTAAAAAAATTGCTTCTTCTACATCATGAGTTACAAAAATAACTGTCTTCTGATTAGCAGCAAAAATAGTTTGCAATTCTTCCTGCAGTTTACGCCGATTAAAGGCATCTAATGCCCCCAATGGTTCATCCATTAAAATTAAATCAGTCTCATAGATCAGTGCCCTTCCTAGAGCAGCTCGCTGAGCCATCCCACCAGAAATTTGAGCTGGATAAGCAGCAGCAAATTCTGTCAATCCAAGCAGCTGCAGCTGCCTTTTAACCCTTTGGCTAAGCTCAACCTGCTCTAATTTACCCTGGAGAGGAAAAGCAATATTCTGCTCCACTGTCAACCAGGGTAACAATCTTGCTTCCTGAAAAACAAAGGCTGGACGCTGAACTGAACTGCCACTTAAATAATTAATTTCTCCTGTAGTTGCCTTTTCCAGACCAGCAATAATACGCAGCAAAGTAGTTTTTCCGCTACCACTCTTACCAACAACAGTAGTAAAACTGCCAGCCGGAATAGTTAATTTAATTTCATTTAAAGCTCTAAAAGCTGTTCCATCCAGCTGATATTCTTTAGTTAAATTGCTTATTTTTAAAACTGGCTGCATTTTGGTTATTACCCCTTTCCAGATAATGAGCTGTTAATTTGAAAAAAAGATAATCAATTAAACAACCAAACAACCCGATTGTAAAAACTCCCACTAAAATTATATCTGGACGCGAAAGCTGTTCAGCTTCAATAATCATATAACCTATTCCAGAAGAAGCAGCAATTAACTCAGCTCCGATTAGAGAACGCCAGCTATAACCAAGTCCTATCTGCATCCCGACAATTATTGCCGGGAGAGCTTGTGGTAAGACAATTTTAAAAAATCTTTCTCGCCTACTTAAGCCAAAAACATGGCCTACCTCAACTAATTTAGGATCACAATTATTAATCCCACTTAAAGTATTTAAAAAGACGGGAAAAAAAGTTGCTAATACAATGACCATTAATTTTGATTCTTCGCCAATACCCAACCAGAGAATTAAAAGTGGAATTAAAGCAATTGGAGGAATATGGCGAATAAATTCAAGCAGAGGTAAGATATAAGCAGATAATTTTGTATTTAGAGCAATAATCACAGCTAATAAAAAAGCTGTTAAGAAAGTAATCGCAAAACCCACAAAAACGCGATAAAAACTAACCACTAAATGACGCAATAAAATTCCCTTTTTTAACAAATAAAGCGCAGTTGTAAATACTTTAGCTGGTGGTGGCACTAAATAACTATTAAAAAGCTGTAACTTACTGCCTAAACACCAGATTATGAAAATTACAGCAGGCAGCAGTAATGCTTTTAATTTCCGCCCAACAGCTTGTTTAAACATAGCTTTACCTCCCCGGATTAAATTATCATAATAATAAAATACAATTAATTATCAGCTCTAAAATATTATTTCTAAATATCAAAAAGCCCTATCCTGGCCAGAATAGGGCTAATAATAGCTGTTAAAAAATTTTAATAGGCCCTTAAATCAGATCTTAAATAATCTCATTTTTCAGGATAGTTGTTCCAATCAACAAATTCAAATTATTATTTAGAATTTAACTTTGTTAATTATTTAACTAGAAGCTATTATATCATTATTTTTTTTATTTTACAACTGAGCTATTTGATATTATTCAGCTTTAAAAGATTTTTTAATCTAAATAAAACTGTTTAATTAATAATTTATCACTCTTTATATAAGGCAAAATATTCTTTTGAACTTGGAATATGACCCAATACAGCTGCACAGCCTGCTACCTGAGCACTGCCTAAAAAAGTGCGGGAATCTGAAGGTCCAATCCGGGACTGATAATTACGAGTAGTAGTTGTAAAAGCAGTTGCTCCATGGCCAATCCGCCGCTTATTACCCATACAAAGACCACATCCCGGCATAATAACAGTTGCACCAGCTTTAGTCAGCTTTTCCAGACTACCATCAACAATTAATTCCTGGTAAATATCTCGTGAAGCTGGTCCAACTACTACATTTACTGAAGCTGGAATCTGGTGACCGGCAATAATACGAGCTGCTGACTGAATACTCTGCAGATCTCCTCCTACACAACTGCCAATATAAACATCTGTTAATTTTTCACCAGCAATTTCAGTTAAGGTAGCTACATTATCAGGATGATGTGGTTTAGCTACTAGAGGTTCAGTTAATTCTGGCAGTGGAATAACAATTTCAGCTGCATATTCAGCTTCTGGATCAGCCTGGAAAAGTACTGGGTTAGCCAGGTAAGATTTGATAGCAGCAATTGTATTTTTCACTGCAGGAGAAATAGCTGCATCTGGTCTGCTTTGCAGATAATTAAGATTATCTTTAATCGCTGCTATTGTCTTTTTATCAGAAGGAATTACTCCAGCAGAAGCACTTCTTTCTGCTACAGCATTAGTTAGGATATAACGTTCATCTGGACTTAGAAATTCAAGACCTTCCATTTCGATAATTCTTCCATTATAAATATCCTTACCAACAGTTTTTTCAGCATAAACTACCAATGCTGAGACAAGATCACGCGCAGTAATACCAGCTGGCGGCTGACCAGTAAAAGTAACTTTAACTGACTCATCCATAGTTAAATCTTGTTTACCATATTTCATAACTCCAGCTACAATATCAGAAGCAGCCGGGAAAGAAATTCCCCGGGGAGTTCTGGTATGTGAATCTCCTCCTACAATAACATCAGTTGGTAAAACAAAACGATTACCAATAGTGTGAATAATGCCTTCCCCAGTTTGCAGGCAAACTCCTCCTCTGGCACTAACAAACTCAGCTAAAAATTGATGATTATCACGTTCTACACTGGAAGGACATTCTCCTGTATGACAGAGTGACTGAACTACAAATTCAGCTCCAAAATCTTCTCCTGCCATTGCCTGATATTCATCCATAGTCATTGGACCAGTTGTATCCTGTGAAAAAGCTCCCCTCATCTTAACCTGAGCTGTCTCACCCGGTAAAATTGTATCCTTACCATCAAGTCGATTATAAGCAACTATTTTTTGGGCTAAAGTTTGAGCTGGTTTTTCAGCCTCAAAACTAACATTTTCAGCTGCTGGTGTTTTAATAGCAGCACAGTCAAGTTCTGCCTGCTGACAATAATTAAGTGCCATTGTTTGGAGTTCATTCCCAGCATCAAAATAAGTCATACCACCAGCTGCAATTTTCTTTAACTTATAATCAATCGGTAATTTGAGTTTTATTTGCAGCTCATTATTAACCAGCAGCTCCTTTTTAGCTAAATTAACTATCAGACTATCTCCTTCCTGAATGGCTGTAGTATCAGCTTCTAGAGGAAGCATTCCGGAAGCAATCAGTGATTCTTTAAAAATAGGAGCAAAACTTCTGGCAATAACTACTCCTCCTGATTTTTTTTCTGGTTCACCAGCAACTGGCTTACCTAAAAGCTGCTGCATAGTATAAGTAGCTGACTTACGAGATGAACCTTCTCCGAGAGCTTTACCCGCAGTAAAAATGACTGTCTGTTTGGCTGTAGTTTTTGCTTTTAGTTCGGCTAATCTTTCTCTTAAATCTGCTTCATCATCCCGACCGTCCATAACAAATTGAGCATGTAAAGGCTGATCTGTTCTGCTATTAGCATTTTTGGAAGGACTCAAATGACCTGTAGTGATATTATCTCCTACCCGCAGTGATAAGCCCTGATAATCGTTGGATAGCTGCCAGCCAGCTGCAAACTCACGGTGAGCCCAACTTAACATAAGCTGATCAATTTTTTCTTTAAAATGTGGGTTTTCAGCTGCAAGATCTACCAGCTGCTGGAAATCTTGTTTAGTAATTAAAACAGTAGTCTTTAAAGTTTCAGCTATCTTTTGACTAAATATTTCTTTGGCAAACAAATCAATTAAACTACTGACTGCAGCTCCTCCCTGCATAGCAAACAAAAGCTCCAGAGCCTCTGTTGAGCTAAGATAAGGGTTTTCTTTCTGGCGCAGCTGAGCTGTTTTGATAATTTCAGCCAGACCTTCTGCTTTAGCATAAGAGGCCGGGAAAGTTCCTCGTTTAACTTCCTCTCTGAGCAGCCTAATCACCAATTCAGCCAGTGATGCTTCATTCTCTCCTGGCAGCAGACTCATTTTTTCTGTGTTAAGACAAGGTAATTTTAAAGCTGCAGTAAGTACTTTAACCTCAGCTGCATTAAGCGGACGAGGAGCAAGATTATAACTCGCTTTTCTATGCTCTGCTTTCCTCCTATAATCAGTTAGACAGCTTTTTAAATCAATTAATTTAATTTCCATTAGAATAAATTCTCCTCCTTAACTAACTAGAATTAACTAGTTTTAAATAAACTCTCCTACTCAATTCTAAATTATTAACAATTCTATTTACTTAACTATTTATAATCATGATTATAATTCTGCAATAATTGCTTTTGTAATTTGATCAGTACTAGCAGTACCACCAAGATCAGCAGTTAAAACTTCTCCTTTATTTAAAACCTTACTGGCTGCCTTTTCAATGCTGTCTGCTGCCGTTTTTTCGCCTAAATGCCTTAACATTAAAACAGCTGAAAACAGCAGTGCTACCGGGTTGGCTTTATTCTGGCCAGCAATGTCAGGGGCACTTCCATGGACAGCCTCAAAAACAGCTATTTCATCACCAAGATTCATCCCGGGAGCCAGACCTAGTCCTCCGATTAAACCTGCTCCTAAATCAGAAATAATATCTCCATATAAGTTAGGCATAACCAGCACATCATACTGGCCCGGATACTGAACCAGCTGCATACACATATTATCAACTATTCTCTCATCAAATTTAATTTCTGGATTACTTTGTTGATATTTAGCAGCAACCTGACGAGCTTCTTCCAAAAATAAGCCATCACTATATTTTAAAATATTAGCTTTATGTACAGCAGTCACTCTTGTACGTCCCTCACTAACTGCATAAGCAAAGGCTTTTTCAACAATTTGCCGGGAAGCCTTCCGGGTAATAATCTTAATACTTTCTGCTGCCTGGTCACCAACATAATGTTCAATACCAGCGTATAAACCTTCGGTATTTTCTCTAAAAACCACTAAGTCAATATCTTCTGCCCGGGCAAACTGATGAGCATGCACCTGCAGTGGTCTTACATTTGCATAAAGATTTAGTTCTTTACGAATTGCAACATTAACACTTCTAAAGCCACTCCCGACTGGAGTCGTTATTGGGCCTTTAAGTGCTACTTTATTTTTCCTAATTGATGCAAAAACTGATTCCGGAAGCGGAGTATCATACTTAGCCATCACTCCTGCTCCAGCTTCCACTTCTTCCCAGGCAATTTCAACACCTGCTGCTGCAATTATCCTGGCAACTGCAGCCGAAATTTCTGGTCCAATTCCATCCCCAGCAATCATTGTAACTTGATGTTTAGTCATCCTCTTTGCTCACTACTCCTTTAATGTTTTTTCATATTATAGCACAGAATTAGCGCTTTGTGCCAGCTCTCTATATTCTGCAGCAGTCATTCCTCTATCACCTGGTAAAATATCAGGGGAATTTTCACCGTGATAATCTGATCCACCTGTAATTAAAAGGTCTAATTCAGCTGCAATTTTCTTATATTTCGCAGTTACTTTACTACTGTGCTTAGTCTGATAAACTTCAATGCCAGCCAGACCAAGCTCCTGCAAACGGGCAATTTCTGCCCTATCTAGGGGCTGGCCATGGTTAATCAGCTGTGGATGCGCAATAACTGGTATTCCACCTGCTTTTAAAATAACTTTAATTGCTTCAGCCGGCAGTACATTCTTTTTTTCTACATAAGCCTCACTATTTGGTCCAATAAATTGATCGGTAAAAGCTGATTTAAGATCCGGTACATAACCTTTTTCAACCAGAGCTCTCGCCAGATGTGGCCGCCCCAGACTAACTCCAGTTGCAAATTTTTTAACATCAGCAAAACTAAGTGGATAACCCATTTCAGTTAATTTTGCTATCATTTTATGAGTTCTTTCTACTCGAGAATTAAGAATTGCTTCTGTCAACCCCAGCAGTGAATCGTTCTCCAGATCAATAAAATAACCTAAGATATGATATTCTGCTTCTCCACGATAAGTAGAAATTTCAATCCCGGGAACTACTTGTAAACCAGCTTTTCGGCCAGCAGCCTGGGTCTCCTTAACCGCTGTTACATTATCATGATCCGTTACTGCAATTATCTCTAAACCTAATTCCACACACTTATCTACTAATTCTTCTGGAGTTGAAGCACCATCAGAAGCAGTAGTATGCATATGTAGATCTATTTTTTTACGCGCTTTTGCTGCCATTATTATCATTCTCCTTTAAATAAATCCTAATTATAAGTTTAAATTAACTTACAATTATTAGTTTATCAAAAAGAACTTAAAATATCATTAAATTAACCACATTTTTCTGCTTACTAGTAAAACAAATCAAAAGATGGGGTTAGTTAAAAGTCAAATTCTCCCCTGGAGATAATACCAAATTATACCCAGCCATTCATGTAGTGCTATCAGATTAACATTAAGTGCTTTCTGATTAGGTAAATAATCAAGCCAGCCAAATTTATGATTATAAATAAAACCAGTTTGAACTGGAATAAAATTTAAATCAAGTGACCTAAAAACTGCAGCTGAACGCATCATATGATAGGCAGAAGTTAATAGATAAAATTGTCCTACTTGCTTTTTAGTTAACCATTGTTTTAAATAAAAAGCATTCTCAAAAGTAGTTCGCGCTTTTGTTTCAGCTATGTAATCCTTATTATCTAACCCTAAACTGGCCAAAAAATCTGCTGCTACTTCTGCTTCACTAATTTGAGATTGATCAAGAGCTATACCACCAGAATAAATTATTTTACTTTTTAACTGCTGCTGTAAAATAAAAGCCTTACTGAGACGCTGTCTGCTGTGCAGAGAAAGTTCTGCTCCTGAATTATTGTAATTAATTCCACTTCCTAAAACTACAAGCGGATAAGCTGAACTAACTGGTTTAGAAATAGCAGCTCCATAATTTTCTAATGGCAGTAAAAGAATCTTAACCCCCCAGGCAGTTGAAAGAAAAAAGAGAGTAAAAAATAACAAGAGGGCCAGCAGTTTAATTAATTTTGAGCCTGCTTGAGTCCAGAAAAGATAAATTAAAATAACCAGACTAATCAAAATAAATAAACCAGGTGGCAGCACAAAAGCAGCTATTAATTTTTCTAGTGCTAACATCAAGTCCATCCTTTCTCAAAGTATAAAATTAAAGCCCCGCCACATGACGGGGCAAAACTAATTAACATAAAATGTTTTGCATGAATTTTAATGTATTTGGTAATTTCTGAGCTAATTCGGCTGATTTTAATAAACGCCCTCGCAAATATAAAAATTCTTTAAAAGTATTAATCTCTGGCTGTTCAGGCAAGAAATGGCTCTTTAAGTTAAATTCAGCTGCAGTTTGTAAAACTTTTTTTAAAAAAGAAATAGAATTTCTTGCAGTCAGGGAAAGTAAAAAATCTTCTGGTTTATTTAAAGCCAGCAAATAACAATTAGCACAGCTGGTTGGTCCAATTACTAGATCACGTTCCTTTAAAGCAGCTGCTGTTTCTAACAAGACCTCGCTATCTAGAAAAGGATAATCTGCAGCAGCTAAAATTAAAGGATGCTGTATTTTCCTAAAAACCTGCTCAGCTAGCTGATAGTATAATTCTCCTCTCGTTTTATCAACAGCTGAAAGCAAAGTAAATCCATCCGCTTTAAAATCAGTAAATTTAGAATTGCTTTGCTGTGGTTCCAGATTCAAAAAAAGCTCTAACTGTTGATACTTCTGCTTAAGCAATTGCAAATTTAAAATACTATCTCTCTGTAAAGCCTGATAAAAAGCAAAACATTCCGAGTCTGTTAGATGACTTTTTAGCCCGGGCTTAATCACAGCTGACTCAGCTTTACTAATCAATATTAAAGCAGCCTGCAAATTAATCTCCTCCTGAATATTACCTATTAAATTATGATATTTTAATTCCAAAAACCAAATAAAACTTAATCATTTTTATATCCAGCTGGAATAATCTTAATATCATCCCAGGCAGTAAAAACAAGATCTTTAAATCTTTTTGTATCCAAAATTGTAGTTGGCAAATTAATTATACCAGCATCCTGCAGCATTCCAGCTGCTTTTTCTGTTTTTATCAAACCTTTTTTTAAATCAGCAGTTGTGGAGGTAATTTTACGCTTATTATAAGAAAATATTTCTGGAGAGAGCATATAAGCAGCTGGTACTACATCCCACATATAAAAACCGGATAAGCCAATTACCTCAGAATAATATTTATACCAATCGGAAATTTTATCTTTAATATAAGCTCTAATTGGTCTGGTATTAGAGCGATTAATTCTGCGCCATGATTTCTCACCAAACCGAGCTGCCAGACAAAGATTTCTGGTCATAAGAGCTACTGGAACTTCTGCCTGAAGTACTCGCTCTACTGCTGTTGGATCAGCTGATAAGTTAACTTCATCAACCTCATACTCCCCAAAACTAATTTCTTCTACCATACCACCTAAAACTATAATTTCTTTTAAATTATGAAAAAATTCCTGGTCAATCTGCCAGGCTGCATATAAATTTGAAAGGGGACCTGTTGCAATTAAAGTTAGTTCATTTTTATGAGCAGCAGCTTGTTCAGCTAGAAAATGAGCAGCTTCTGTATCATAATCGCCAGCTTGAGCAGCACCACGATAATGAGGGATTTTTTCTGTTAAAGAAAAATCAGCCAGCATCTTATTCATTATTTCTGAAGTTTGTTCAATTGTACTATTTCCAAAAACACTGGTTATCCCTTTCAAATCAACATCCTGCTTTCCTAATAAAAAAAGAAAAGCAAGCCCATCAGCAACATCTTTCTTCTCCAGTCCAATTGTATTGTCACAATCTAAAATTATCTTTCTCATTTTATCACCCTAGCAGTTAAATATATTTTTAATCTCTTAAAATTATTTTCAACAAAAAAAGAAAAATTCCTGCTTTTGAGGCTATTTAAGACGGAATTTTAAATAAAAATTAAAAAAATAAAACATAAATAGTGATTTAATCTTAATATACCTGTATAATAATTATAACTAGCCTAGTTTTGAAAGGAGAATCTTACTTATGCCCAAAATAAGACAAGCTTTATCATTAAATAATTATTTAATTTTAATTTTTTTGAGCTTCAGTCTAATTTTATTCAATAGCTTTTATCTATCAGATTCCGTACTGGCACAAGCTGAATCTCAAAATTATTTTATTACAGCTAAAAAAACAGCTGCACTACAAGAAAAAAATAAAAATTTAAAAATTATTGATCTGCGCAGCAGTTTGAGTTATTTATTTGGTCATCTGCCAAATGCTGTGCATATTCAGCCCGAAAACTTGCGCAATCCAGATGGCTGGGTAGCAGGACTAATGCCTGAAGCAGAGTTTTTTAGCAATCTGATGCAGGCAAAAGGCATAAATAATGATTCGCGAATCATTATTTATGCTGATCAAGAAAGCAGTGCCTTAGCAGCACGACTCTGGTGGTTATTTAATTTTTACGGGAAAAAACAGGTTCAGATTCTGAGTGGCGGTTATCAGAGTTGGCAGCAGGCAGGCTATGATAACAATAAACTTCCTCCCCAGATAGAAAAGGGGAATTTTACAGTCCAGTCAGTTAATAATAAATGGCTTATCAGTCTGGATACTATAGCAGAAAATCTAGACAATCAAGACTATTTGATCATTGATGCAAGGCCAGCAGCTGAATTTTCTGGTGAGATTGAGTCGGAAGCTGCCGTTAGAAAAGGACATCTTCCTGGATCTATTAATTTACAAATACCCTTCTCAATTAGTGAACTAATTGAGCGACGCTCAGAACTTAAATCATTTTTTCAACAGGCTAATCTTAGGTCTAGTGGCCAAAAAATTGTTATTTTAGCTGATCAAAGCTATAATTCTGCCTTAACTTTTCTGGCTCTAAGTTATGCTGGCTATAACAATCTTAAATTAGCTGATGCTGGCTGGACAGGCTGGAGTTTTCGTAGTGATTTACCTATTAGTACAGAAGAAAATAATTAAATTAAAGCTAAAAAGCTATTTTAAAAACAGTTTAAAATAGCTAGAATAAGCAGTTATTCTACAAACTGGCCCAGAAAATTCTGTTTACCATATTGACGTAAAAGATTGCTTAAAGATTCTGATCCTTGCAGATAAACAAGAGTAACGTTAACTAAGTGGACTGCCTTTAAAATAGCATTTTTATAAAGCTGGTTAAGTTCAGCAAACTGGCTGTCAGACCAGAGACTTTGCTGCTGTTTTTCGGCCAGCTGATAATTATATTGAGCTAAATTAAGTGGTAGCATATAATTAAATGTCTTTAATAAATAAATTTGAGCAGTAGAAGTTGTAGTAAAAAATTTATGATACTTTTTTAAGGCAAGATAACTTGCAGCAAGTAATTTCTCTAACCTGGATTGATCAGAAAATTTTACCAGCGCATCTGCTATTATAATTTTATAAAAATAAATTGCGGCCTGCTGATCTTTTCCCGTTAATTTATAATAGGGCAGCGGATTAAGTTCAGCTGCTTGCTGCTGCCAGTATTCTTTCATTAAATAAACATCAAGCATCGACTCAATTAATTTATGCTGCTTACCTTGTCCACCATTAGCCAGAATATAAGGATGACATTCTCGGTCAATTGTATAATGAACAATAAAACCTAACAGATAAATTAATTTTTTAGACTGGCTGCTGTCTAATTTATGAGCTCCTACAATATCAGCTTTTTTATAAGCAGTTAACAGTGCTGCAAAAAGTTTTTGACCAGCTAATTGATGAATATCCTCTGCTAGCTGCCAGCCTATTTTGTTGTGCTGCCAGGGCCAAAATTTATAATAAAAGAAAGGATCTGCTCCCTGACAAGCAAAATTAAAAAGCTGATAATTATTATTAATTAATTCCTGAATGAAATCTTCTTTTAATCTATTTTTTACTTCTTCACCCGCTATAATATGAGCCCAAAAATCTGGCATTTTAGTACTCCTCCCTCGCTTTTTCTACATTAACTCTGCTCAGCAAAATAATCCCCAGTACAAAGAAAATAGTTATAGAGAGAATTCCATAGCGACTATCTCCGGTTAACTGAGCTGTATAAGCAAAAACTGTTGGACCTAATAACGAAGCAAATTTACTTGAAACACCAAAAAATCCAAAAAATTCTGCTGACTTATCAGCTGGAATCATACTGCCATACAGGGAACGACTCAAAGCCTGAGCACCTCCCTGGACTAGGCCAACTACTGCTGCCAGCAGCCAGAAATCAAAAGCTGAATCAAGAAAATAGCCATACAGGGTAACGATTATATAAATTATTAAAGCTAAATATATACCTCTTTTGGCCGTTATCTTAGCTGCAATCTTTGCGAACAACAAGGCACAGGGAAAAGCTATAAACTGCGTCAGCAGCAGAGCACCAATTAAATCTGATTGTGCTATCCCAATTTCTCTTCCATAAATTGTTGCCATTCTGATAATAGTCCCAATTCCATCATTATAAAGCCAGAAAGCCAGGAGGAATTTCCATAATTCTTGATACTGATGCAGATTGGTCCAGGTAAATTGCAGTCTCTTTAAAGCAATTTGCCAGTACTTAACTACCGAAAGGTCACTTAAATCCTGTTCTGGTTCTGGTAAATATTTAAAAGCTGGTAATGAAAAAAGTAGCCACCAGATGGCAACAGTTAAAAAAGAAATTTGAGAAGCTCTAATTGAAGAAGAGATTTTGAATAAAGCTGGTTTTGAAATCAAAATTAAATTAACAGCTAATAAAAGACCTCCTCCCAAATAACCGGCTGCATAGCCAAGACTAGAAACATGATCAATCGAAACAGACTTACTAATTTCCGGTAAAAAACTATCGTAAAAAATATTACCACCAGCAAAACCGAGATTAGCCAAAATAAAAAAACAGGAAGCTATTAAATAATTTCCTGAACCAACAAAAAATAATAATGCAGTACCAGTAACTCCTAAAATAACAAAAGTCTTTAAAAACTTTTTTTTAGCACCTGAATAATCTGCTGCTGCTCCAAGGAGAGGCGAAAGAAGAGCAATAATTAGCATTGCGATCGTTTGAGTATATCCCCAATAAGAAGTAGCTAGATTACCGGGTAAATTAACTCCAGCTACATCACGATAAAAGATTGGTAATACTGTAGCTAAAATCACAGTAGCAAAAGCTGAGTTAGCCCAATCGTAAGCAGCCCAGGCATAAATAGTCTTTTTTTCTGCTTGCATCAGTATCCTCCTTAGCAAAACTTAGTTTAATCAATCTCCCGGATAATCTCCAGCAAAGACTGTTTAAACCTTAAATCATCTGCTGAAGTACGTTTATGATGACTGGTATGACGGCCAGTTTTTTTACGCTGCTGGCGCTGCAAATGACGTCTGGCCAATAGATTATCAATATTTCGATTATTAAATTCTCGTCCAGAAAAGCTAAGCACCCTTGCTTTTGCCCCCAGAGCAAGTGCTGCCAGTCCATAATCACCAGTAATTACTAAATCACCTGCTTTTAAATTATTATATAAAATCATGTCAACTGACTGAAAACCCTGATCAACTATAATTAACTTACCATAGCTTAGCTGATGCCGGTGATTAAGATCAGTATAAACAAGTAGTTCAAGACTAAATTCTGCGGCAACTTGGCTGGTAATTTCAAGTACAGGGCAACCATCTCCATCAACTAAAATTCGCATCTAATTACCCCTTTTTAAATTCTACATAATCCAGCTCAGCTTCCAGAAAACGCGCTAGAGTATAAATCAAATCTGAAAGACGGTTAATATATTTTAAAACTAACTCACTAATTTCCTCTTCTCGGGCCAGAGCGGTAATCCTTCTTTCTGCCCGCCGGCAAATTGTACGCGCCATGTGCAAAGCTCCACTTGCTTTAGAACTACCCGGAATTACAAACATTGACTTTTCTTTTTTATTCATCTGCTCCAGATAATGATCAATTTTTAACTCTAGTTCTTCAATTTCAGCAGCAGTAATTTGTTCAGGAAAATCCTGCCAGTCAGGTGTTGCCAGCAGACCAGCTACATTAAATAATTGACGCTGAACCTGCCTGATACTATTAACAATTTCTGGTTCAGTAATAAAGTTTTTAGCAAAGCCAAGTGCTGAGTTAAGTTCATCAACTGTACCATAGCTCTCAACTCTTAATGAGTCTTTAGCAACTCTTGTTTGATCATAAAGACTAGTCTGACCCTTATCTCCACTTTTAGTATAGATTTTCATTTTTATACTCCTTTCTCTTCTTACCGCTAAATTATAATTATTCTCGGCTCAAAATTAGTTAAAATATGATTATCTAAACTCCTCAAAAATGTAATAAAAGGCAGTTTCCAGACGGAAACTGCCCTGGCAAATCTATTTAACTTACAACTCTTTCTATTGCTTCACTAGTATCAATTACTATCCGATGACTGTGATGAATATATTTATCTTCCAGGTTTTTAATCTTTTTATTATTGCCCCGCAATTCAGCAAGGTCATGTTCCATCCGATCCATTTTAGCATTTTGAATATCTTTATTCGCTTCTAGAGCTCTCAAAATTCTGGTATTTTCTTCCACTTGAGCGCTGATTTTAGCAGTTTCTTCCTTAACTATCTTACGTGTCTCTTGTTGAACTATTTTACGCGTTTCTTGTTGAACTATTTTACGTGTCTCTTGTTGAACTATTTTACGTGTCTCTTGTTGAACTATCTTACGCGTTTCTTCCTTAACTATTTTACGCGTTTCTTGTTGAACTATTTTTTTAGTCTCGGTAACAATCATTTCTCGAATCGCAGCAAGAAATTCCTGATCCAAACTATTCACCACCTTGCTCTTAATCGTTTCCATAAATTAGCTTTAATAGTAGAAATAACTTACAATTATTTCCTATAGTTTAATTATAGCACTCAAGATTTTAAAATACAAGACTAAAAATAAGCCCTGAAAAAGAGACACCGGCTTTAAATTAAAAAATTTAAGGAATAGTTACTTTCTTTTCCAGCTGTCTAAATAAATAAACAAAAATAACAATTACCAGTAAATAAATAACTGCAATAACTAAATAAACATTAAAGAACTGATAGTTGCGGCTGGCTAATAATTTTCCTTCTGTCATTAACTCCCGGGCTCCAATTACATAAGCCAGCGAAGAATATTTTATCATATATATAAATTCATTAGTCCAGGCAGGAATAACCCTGCGTAAGGCCTGGGGTAAAATAATATGGATAATCCCCTGCCATCTAGTCATCCCAATGGAAAGTGCCGCTTTTAATTGATTGGCACTGATTGATTGAATAGATCCCCGTAAATATTCAGCCTGGTAAGCACCACTATTAATAATAAAACTTATAATAGCAGCCAAAATAGGATCTAATCTGATCCCATAACCTGGTAGACCATAATAGATTATAAAAAGCTGCACTAAAAGCGGAGTACCTCTAATAATAGCAATAAAAATAGTTACCAGACGCGAAGTGAATTTATTGCCATAAATTTTGCCTAAAGCAAGCAGGGTTCCCAGGACTGTGCCGGAAAAGCAGGAAATTATTGTTACAAAAATTGTTACTCCCAGGCCATGTAAAAATAATGGATAATATTGCGAAAAAATCTGTCCCATTAGGCGCCCCCCTCACCATAAAGATCAGTTAGCTGAAATAAAAATTCCCTGGTCCGCTGGTGAACCGGCTCAGTAAATAATTGCTCTGGATCACCCTGTTCAATAATATGGCCGCCTTCCATAAAAATTAATTCATCAGCCACACTGCGAGCAAATCCCATCTCATGAGTAACTACCAGCATAGTCATACCATCCTCGGCTAAATTACGCATAACTTTCAGAACTTCTCCAGTCAGCTCTGGGTCTAAAGAAGATGTTGGCTCATCAAATAAAATTAATTTAGGCTGCATAGCAAGTGCCCGGGCGATGCCAACCCGCTGTTTTTGTCCTCCAGAAAGCTGAGAAGGATATGAGTCTGAAAATTCTTTTAAACCAACTCTATCTAATTCATTTAAAGCAAGTTCAGCTGCCGCTTGTTTTGTCATTTTTTTTACTTTGGTCAGGCCAACCATAATATTTCCTAAAGCAGTTAAATGGTTAAACAGGCCAAAATCCTGAAAAACAAAACCTATCTGCTGGCGAACTTCATTGATTTTTTTAGTTGCAGTAATTTCAGTATCTTCTAAATAAATTTTGCCTTGATCTGGTGGAACTAAGCGAATAATATTATTTAAAATAGTACTTTTGCCTGTTCCGCTGGGGCCAACTATAACCTTAGTCTCTCCTTTATTAAGTGAAAAAGAAACTCCTTTCAGGACTTGATTGCTGCCAAAACTATGATGTAGATCTTCAATTTTTAATAAGTGTTTAGTAGGCATCTGAATGTCCTCCTTCAATTCCAATTCCAGGTATCTGATACTTCCGCTCAAAAAGTGAAAGTCCTCCATTAACCAATGTAGTCAGCACAAAGTAAATAAAAGCGACTGTCAGGTAAATAACCATTGGTTTATTTGAAGTTGCAATATAGTATTCACCCTGGCGCAATAATTCGACTACTCCAATTGTAAAAGCAAGTGAAGTATCTTTTAAAACAATTGCTGATTCGTTTGCCACTGGTGGAATAGCAATTCTGATTGCCTGAGGAGCAATTATGTAAAAAAATGCTTTAAAACGACTCATTCCCAGTGAAAGAGCTGCTTTAAGCTGAGACCCACCTACTGACTGAATAGCACCCCGATAAATTTGCGATTGATAAGCTGCACTACGCAGCCCAATCCCAATTACAGCGGCTCGAAAAACAGGGATTCTAAGTCCTAATCGCGGCAAACCATAATTTAACAGTAATAGCATCACCAAAAGTGGTATACTGCGGGCCAGCCTCTCATAAATTGCAATCACAAATTTAAGTGCTTTATTCCCATAAACCTGTCCAAAAGCAAGTGGTAAACCAATAACAATTCCAATCAATAAGCTCCAGAAAGTTAATTCTATAGTCACCACAGTACCTTCTAATAGATAAGGCAGAGCCTGTTGAATTAAATCTAAATTATCCATAGTCTGTCCTTTCTAATATCTGTTTAGATATATTTTATATAATTAAGTTAACTAAAAAGAATAAATTTTTTTATTCAAATGAACAAAAACTCCCCCTGATGCAGCCAGTACAAAATACTCTTTAGTCTAAGAGCAATTGATCTAGCTGGCCCGGGGAAGTTATTACTAATCTTTAGTCAAAATATTTTTCAATTAATTTATCAATTGTACCGTTTGCTTTTAACTCAGCCAGACCTTCATTAATTTGAGTGAGCAGTTCCTGATTTCCTTTTTGAACTGCAATCCCATATTCCTCACCAGTAATTATTTCTGCTACAACTTTAACTGGATTATTTTTGCTATAGGTTTCAGCAACTGGTTTATCAAGTACAGCTGCAGCTATGTTCTGGTTAGCCAGATCTCTAATTACAAAAACATAAGAATCATAATTTCTTAATTCACCTGTCATAACTTCTGGTTCAACTAAGTTATCTCTCACCCAGGTATCACCAGTAGTACCAGTCTGTACACCAATATCATGATTACCATATAAAACAGTTAAATTATTATCAGAATCCTGATGAACTAATACAGACTGATTAGCTGAATAATAGGGATCAGAAAAGTCAACTACTTTTTCTCGATCAGCAGTAATTGTCATTCCTGCAGCAACAATATCAAGACTGCCAGAAGCTAAACCAGGAATTAAAGAATCAAAACTAATATCTCTAACTTCAACTTCAAATCCTTTTAAAGCTGCAATCTCCTTCATTAAATCAATATCAAAACCAGTAATTTCACCGTTTTCTACATACTCAAAGGGAGGAAAACTGGCATTGGTTCCCACTACATAGCTCTGGGCCAGAACACCTGCTGTCACTCCAAAAACTGTCATTACCAAAAGAATTAAAATTAAACCTTGTTTAAATTTCATTAAATACTTCCTCCTTTAAATTTTTGTTTAATCTGCTGCTCACTCCTACCTAATCTCGATTAGAAACAATTAATCAGGCAGAAAATATCTTAACACATATTATACCATAATCCTTTAGCAAGCAAAAGTTTTATTTGAAATTTACTCAGCAAAAAAGAAAAAACCGTCCCGGGAAAGGACGGTTAAAACAAGGAGAAAAGTATCTAGTACTTTAATTTATGTTAAAAGCTGTTAATTAACAGCTTTTAAAGGGGATAAAAAGTTTATCTCTTAGCTTGATTCTATAATATCAGCAGATTATTAAATTACTTTTAAAAATTGATTAAAAGTAGATTAAAAAACAAAAACCATTACCAATTAAAACGGCAACGGCTTCATTAACTATTTAACTGCTTAAATCAACTAATTAAATATACTATGCTTTTAGATCAAGTCTGTCCTGACCAATAGTCTGATCTTTTTCTTTGGTCTCTGCATAAATAAGGCGGTCAGAACCAGCTGCATTGAGCTGTAAACTCAATTTCCCAATCCCAAAGCTCTCATTAACTTTTTGTTTTAAAGCTGCCTGTAATTCAGTTAAATTATATTCACCTGGATCTATTTTAACTGTTTTTTTATGCTCCTGGTAGTTAATTAAAAAGCTATTATTTTTACTGGTAATTTTAATTGGTTTATTAGATTTATTTTTTGCCAATTCTAGCTGTAAATAATTAGGTATTGGATTAATTTTCTCTAGATCAGACATCTTATCACCCCTATATAAATTAACTTATTAAAAATTTATTAAGCCAAATCTTGATTAAACTCAGCTAATTCTTCAAGTTTAGCAACAATTTCTGCCTCTAGCAAGTCAGCTAAATAATCATAATTGTCATTTTGAAGAGCAATCATAGCTCTATTTAAAGCCTGTTTAAAATTTTCTAACTTTTCTTTCCCAACTATAGATAGTTGATCATCCTCAAGTAAAGTTATTATTGCCTGAGTAATCTCTAAATACCACTCTAGCCCTGCCAGTGTCTGATTAAGCAGTTGAGCTGCTGCCTGATTTTGCTGCTGGCGAAAGAGATTAGCCGAATTAATTATTGCTTTTTTTAACTTAGGTAAATAGCTGGCAGCTTCACTGAGTGTTTCTCTGATTAAAACTGTAACTGCTTTAGTTATAAATTTAATTTCATCTAATCGTTCAAAATCAAGTTTATTTTCCTGAAAATAGTCATAGGAAACTTCTACACCATCTAGATAAACTTGATCAACTATTTCTCTCTCTAATTTTTCAGCTAATAAAGCAATTAAATCTGCTTTACTTTCTATTTTAGTTTTTCCTGCTATTAAATCTTCATTTAAATAAATTTTCATTTATCTATCCCTTCTGAATAAAAAGGAGAATGATAGTTTTTAGCTATCTTTCTCCTTTATTGGAGTTAATAAATTAACTAGCTGAACTCATGCCACTTGTATTATTAAGGCTGGCAAGCTGGCTCATCATCCAACTTTGTTGACTCTGCATATTTGAGATAGCCTCTTCCATATCTGCAAATTGAGCTGTATAACGCTCTCTAACCATTTCAACACGATCCTGAACCTCTGTGATATCATCATTGAGATCTTCAATCTGTTCATCATACATATCAATTCGACTTGGAATAACACCTGTATTTGTCTGCAATAATTTATCAATATAGCTATCCATCCGGGTAGCCATCCCATCATAACCTTCTTCATCAGCATCAGCAGTAAAGAGACTAGTAACTTCTTCTGGACTTTCAGCCAGCGCCTCTTTAAATTTATCACTATCCAGTGTCATTTCTCCCTGACGGTCAATCTCAATTCCAATTGACATCAAGTTATTATATTTACCGCCTTCTTTAATTGAGTTTGTAGCAAACTCACGCAGACGAGTTTGCAGCATGTTGGCTGTACTGTCACCTTGTAAAATACCAGCTTTTTTAGTATCTTTATCATAATCAGTTTTGGTGTCAAGAAAATCTGCAATACTATTATATTGATCCACAAAAGCCTGGACAGCTGTAACAGCTTTACCATCATCTCTAGCAACTGAAATATTTGCTGTACTATTAAGTTCAGCTGCTGGATTAACTGTAAATGTCATCCCTGAAACTGCCTCACTAAATTCATTACTGGAACTTGTAATGTTGTCAATACCGTTAATTGTTATTTCAGCGTCAGAAGCAGCCTGAAGCTCATTAACTACAGCTCCCCCACTGTCAATAATCCCCAGAGTTTCTAATACTCCATTACTGTCAGAAAAAGTCATTTCATTATCTAGACCAGTTTCCTCACTTTCCAGAACTAGATGATTATCAACAATTGAAGCCTGCACACCAGACTCACTATCATTAATTGTATTGACAACATCTTTTAAAGTATCAGTATTTTTTAATACAATATCTTCACCATTAATTTTAACAGTAGTTTCAGCTGGTAAAGAACTATCAAATGAACCAAGCTCTTGATCAGAATCAACCATATCAAAACCTGCTACTCTCTGAGCTAAAGCTACACTGTTAACTTCTACCTTATATTTAGCTGCTATAGCATCGCTATTTGCAGTTGCAGTTACTGCAGAATCATTACTGCTAGTTGCTGTACGTGAATTAAAAGTTGAAGGCAACTTCAAATCAGTTAACTTATTCTCAAGATTTTTCAATCTACTATTAACATCACGCCAGGCTCCCTTAACAGATTCTAACTCAGAAATTTGATCCTGATAACGTAAAATAGGCTGCTGCTCGAGTGCAACTAATTTGTCAATAATTGCATCATAATCATTGCCAGTTGCTAATCCACTTAAAGCCAAATCACTCATATTAAGCCTCCTTTCTAAACTTTTTCGTCTATCAGGATTCCTACCATCTCATGAATTCTAGCCTGTAAATCAAGCATCTCTTCCGGTGGTAGTTCTTTAATTACTTCATCTGTATTCAAATCAACTACCTTAACCATCATCTTTTCTGTATCTTCATGAATTTGAAAGGAAAGTCCTTCTTTAACTTTATCTACTATTTCGTTTATATCTTTAACTGATTCTCTGACTTCATCTTCAAGTTCTTGCTCGGAATATTCTTCTTTTTCTCGAAGAGATTCAGGCTTACGATTGCTATTATCATTTCTATTAACTCTAGTGCTTTGATTATTGCTATTATTATTATGAATCTGACGGTTGGAAAGAGATTCCACACTATCTACTCTCATAATAGCTTCCACCCTTTCTTTTTAAAAAAAGCCAGCCGGAAAACCGGCCGGCTTGATTGTTAGTCTATATCTATATTATTCTCTTCAAGAAATTAACCGAGTAACTGTAGTACTCCCTGTGGTAACTGGTTAGCTTGAGCCAACATTGCTGTACCAGCCTGACTTAAGATCTGTGACTTAGTAAAGCTCATCATTTCTTTAGCCATATCTACATCAGAGATTCTGGATTCAGCAGCTGTTAAATTTTCTTCTGCAGTGCTCAGATTGTTAATAGTATGATCTAATCTGTTTTGTACAGCACCAAGCTTAGATCTTTCTTTAGAAACATTAGAAATAGCATCATCTAAAGCATCTAAAGCTAATTCAGCACCACTTTGTGTGGAAACATCTATATTATTAACTCCTAAAGCTCCACTTCTCATATCATTAATACCAATACTCATACTTTGTCCTCTATTAGCACCAATCTGAAAGCTTAAAGCCCCATTATCAGAAGCTTCAGTCTGAGCTTCTGTTAATCCTAATGATTCTAAAGCAGTATCACCATCTTCTTTAATGAAGGAAACTGCCCCTGATTCACTTTTGATTTCAAATCTTCCATCTTTAGCATCAACTGTCACATTTTCTATATAACCTTCATCACCTTTGGATAATCCAGCATTATCATTATAATCGGAAATCCCGTTATTCATTTTAGTTTCAATATCAGATGCAATAGTATCTCCGCTATCACCAGCACTTATTGCAACAATGTCAGCAGCAGCATTTGAACCGTCTGTTGTCTGCAATTTCACTCCATTAATTTCAAATTTCAGACCTGTCGCAGCAACAGTTCCTACTGCTTCATTATCACCTGATTCACTTATATCTGTATTATCTGCTTCACCAACATAAGTATCTAATACTGATCCATCTGCAGAGAAAGATATCTCTGACTCTTCACCTTCAACTCCACTTTCAATAACCATAGCACCACCACTAGTACCTGTTGTATCATAAAGATTTACATGTTCTACATTGGCGCCAGCAGCATTAGTTGAATTATAGTCATCAATAGATGAATTTATGGCATCTTCAATAGCTTTAACTGCATCAGCTCTCTCAGAATCAGTCATATTAGTAGTACCATAATCTGAGTCAAGTAGATCCTGAGCAGAGTCATCCAGCTTTGCACTCCAATCTATATCAACATCATGTCCATCAATAGTTATTGTTTCTGATTCACCAGCATCAAAATCTAAAGCAGTACCAGTAACAGACCCAAAATCTTGCGTTGCAGTGAAACTTGCCTTAGTCTGATCTAACACTTTTGCACCAGTGGTAGTATTTTCACCTGATACACCCGCAGTACCAGCTAAATTACCATTCAATAATTTTTGAGTATTAAATTCTGTTGTATTACCGATTCTATCAAGTTCACTTTTTAATTGAGAAATTTCATCCTGAATATTTTCTCTATCAGCAGCAGTATTTGTACCGTTTGCTGACTGGTTTGCTAACTCTCTCATTCTCTGTAAGATTGAGTGAGATTCTTTAAGAGCACCCTCAGCAGTTTGAATCATTGAAATACCATCCTGAGCATTTCTCTGAGCCATTGCTAAACCTCTGGTCTGAGCATTCATCTTTTCACTAATAGCCAGTCCTGCAGCATCATCAGCAGCACCATTAATTCTTTTTCCTGAAGACAACCTTGATAAAGACTTACTTAGATTACTCTGTGTGTTTTTTAGCTGGTTGTATGAATTCAACGCAGCAACATTCGTGTTAATTCTCATTATTTATTCCTCCTTGAAATTTTGTGTTGTTTCTGGCATCCTTGCCAGTTAAATCTGATCTGTTTTGGTTATATGAGCACCTCCGCAGCAACACTTCGGCCGATAGTGTTGCCAGCAACGGTGTTTTAGTAACCATTACTAAATATATTCCATTTTTTGAAGAAATAACCATCTCTATAATCCCATGTCACACATGGGTTCATGGTGAAAGAGGAATAAATACCATTTGTTGTTCTAAAGATAAAATAAAGATAAATGTTGCTACCATTTGGAAACCTAAGTATAAAATAATGATAGTAAACCTCTAGTTTTGGAACAGATTTTGTTGCTGAAAATAAAAAAGCAACCGCTCTCTCCTGTAAGAAGAGTAACGATTGCAAAAAAATAACTGCTATCTATAATAGAATAGATAACAGTTTCTGAAAACATATTTTTCTGTTGGTCTAAAAACTAAGCTAAATCTTAAAATTTAAATACCAATACTCTTAACTAATTCATCTAAAGAATCATAATTTTTAATAGCTAATTTAATTTCTTTTAATTTTTCATAATCATCTATTTCTTTAATATCTTTTGCGAGAGATTTACTGGTCATTCCAAACTTCAAATCTAAAGCAAACTCAATCATTTCATGCATATTTTCAACTTTTCCTTCTTCTTTACCAACTACTTTTCCTTTTTCTATTCCTTCTTCAATACCTTCTTCTTTTCCATCATGATAGATTTTTTCTGCTATAGTCATAATTACAGCACTCCCTTCAGCTGAAATGGTTTTTGCCTTTTGATCCAACTCATTTAAAGAAATTTCTTCTCCAATATTTAAAATATACTTTACAACAGTTTCAATATACTCCAGCCCGGTTGTTTTTTTGCTTAGTTCAATTAACAAAGGCAGAACTTCCCGCAGTCCTTTATCAAAATCATCATCAAAAATATGAGAGATCAACTTTAAAAATAGCCTCAGCTTAATCTGTCCCTTTATTTCTGCATCAGAATAATTAGAAAAATCATAAAGCAAATAATTATAACCAGGTATATAATCTGAAATAGCCTCTGAAGTAGCTTCAAGTAATTCTGATAAACTGCTTCCGTACTTCCATTTTCTATCTCCATGATAAATAAGAATAGGTATAATTGGTGGTAGTTTCTCGTTTTTATTCTGTTTATTATAAAGCTTCCAGATATCTACTATATAACCAAGCATCTGGACTGGTGTCATTTTATCAAAATAGCTCTTGTGTTCAAATAATAAGTAAACAAATCCCTCTTTACCATCTATACTTACATTATATAAAATATCAGAAAAACTTTCTTCCAACTCTTTATCTATAAAACTATCTTTGGCTACCTTAATATCGGTTAAATCAATTTCTTTTAAAATACTATTAGGTAGATAATTTTCTAAAAAATCTACTGCCACTTCTTTATCACCAAGAGTTCTCTTAAAAAGAGAATCATGTGGATTTTTAATAATATCCAATGTAGTCCCTCCATCTCTTTTAACTTCCTGTATAATTATTATATCATACTAATCATCATAGAAAAACATTTCCTTAATAACTAATTCGTTAAAACTTAATTTTTTCCTACTATTAAATCTATTATATATCACTTGAGAAGAGAATTAACTGCATCTTTGTAACCATACTTTCGTAAATACTCAATAACTGCAGCTTCGAAAATATCTCTCTGAGATACATTCCTAACCTTGCTGAATTCTGTAACTAATTCAGCTAATCTATCAGCCATATAGACACTTTTGGTTTTGGTTGTTCCTGGCACTGCGAAATGTGGAATTTCTCCATCACTTTCTTCTCCATCCTCTGTAGCTGCTAATAGTTCCCTTAAGGAATCCATGTTTTCTTCTAAAAATTCCATCACTGGGGTAAACTTAGCCAGTCTTTCTGCAACATTGACCTGACGTTCAACCTGTTTTCTAATCTCTGTGGCAAGTTCTTTCCCATTAGTTTCTGGAGCAGCTTTCTTCTTTTCTTCCTCATCATCTTCCATTTCAGATTGATGAATATAATTCCGCTCATCTATGGACCAGATATAATTCTGTTGCTTCATAAAATCCGCTAAATCTTTATGGTCATTAAACCCTACTTTTTTAGCTACAGATTTTGGATCACTACCCTCATCAGCAAACAAACTAATAATTAAATCAGCTTTTGAAGATATGCCAGTTAACTTCTTATTTTCAAATCCAGGGTCATCTACTTTTGGCACATAAGTACCACGATCTGCATCCCAGAGGAAGTTTTTTCTTCTGATATACATGTCCATCGATTTGTAGCTGGAATAATTCAAATCATCAGCTATCTCCTCTCTGGACTTTCCGTTCTTTAAAGCTGTCAAAATATAGTTGACCTTTTCATCATAGATAGGCTGTTCTTTTTTTGTATCAGCCATAAATGTATTACCTCCTTTCATTAGGGTTCCCCTGCCTATAATAGCAGGGGATTTTGGTATCAAAGCACATTAACCGCTTCACTTAAATCGTCAATATTACTATGAGCGTAAAGACTTGTCACAGAGATATTTGAGTGGCCTAATAGTTTTTGGATTTTATAAATATTTACATCATGTTTAACCAGATTTGAAGCAAATGAGTGCCTTAAAATATGAGCTGTCACCTTCTTATTCCAATTTAATTCTTCAACTGCTTCTTTAAGTTTCCGATTAATATAAGCTCCTGATAACTCTCCAGATCTTTTTGTAGCAAAAATGTAATTAGAAGTGATATTGGGCCGTATATTTTTAAGATAATTAGTTAGTATCTCAAGCAGCTCATCACAGATTGGAATATCTCTGTCCCGATTCCCTTTTCCCTGGCGAACATGTAAAACCTGATTTTTAAGATCCAGATCCTCAAAAGTTAAATTAGTACATTCTGAAACACGCAACCCGGAATAATACATAGTCTGAACTGCAGTTTTTACAATCTGATGATCTATTATATCTACTAATTCTGCTACTTCTTCTGCTGTTAGGTAAACCCTCTCCTTTTTTCTAGTCTTAATTGGCTTTAAATCTTTGGCTAAATGTTCCTCTGTAATATGCTCTTCCTGAGTAAAATTATAAAATGAGCGAAAGACAAAAAGTACTCTGTTACGTGATGATGCTTTGTAGCCATTTTCTCTAATATAATTGAGGTAATCTTTAAGTTCCTCCCTGGTAATATCTTCAACATAGGCTGGACCATTATATTTTGTCTCCAAATATTTACTGAAATATTCCATCTCATTTAAGTAACCTGTGATTGTCCACTTGCTCTTCTCATTAAACTTCAGATGTTTCTCGAATTTTTTTAAGCATTCATTCATAAGCATAAGGTAACCCCCTCTAAATTAATAATATATATTTAAAAAAAGTACAAATCCACAAAAATATTTGTTAGATTCTGTAATGTGCGGATTTATTAGCTTTACAAAACAAAAAAGTTACTTGAATTTGGAGTTAGGACTATGCCAGTTCTAAAAAGATTCAACAGATAAACATAGCAGAAAAATGGGGAAAAATGCCCCTGAATTAATAAATAATATAAAGTTCGGTCCTCACATTCTTTCCCACTATCAATTGATCTCCTGCAAATAAGTCAGTAAAATAAATACAATGGTTGTAAATAACTTTCTATCATTTTCTCTGCACACCATAAAATAAAGTCTTCTTTTTTGACCATTTCTTCTCCATTGCTAAAAGTTGAAGCTAAAGATCCAGCTTCAACAGCTTCACCAATCCCATCTCTCAGCTCATAAGGTGCGTAATGAAATAAATCTATAACACTAAGAACTTTAGGATAGTCACTCATTTCCTCTCTGAGTTCATGGATCTTTTTTGACTTTCTAAAAGAATCACTTTCCGCATAGTCATAAAACAATTCACCAGCACCATACTTTTCCATAATAAATCTCCTCCATTTTATTCCCGTCAATCACTAAAAATATGATTGACGGGTTAATTTCATTAGATTTTATAAGCTTAAACCATCAATACTGCTTAACAGTTTCCTTCCAGCATTTCCTCATCAACCTTTTTAACTTCTCTGACATTTTCCCAAACATTACCTTTACTATCTTCATTGTGCTCAATTTTAATCAGACATTCCTGATTCAATAATTCATCAGTATTCAAACCAGCATCATAATCTGGTTTTTCATCAGTTAATGATACTATGAGGCTATACAAATTACTTTTTGAATGAAACGAATAATTATAACGCTGTGTAATATAATTACCGTTAGATAGCTCAAAAGTAATATCCAAAACATCGGTCATCTTTTCAAAATAGATTACATCCTGCAGATAATCTATAGAATATATACTTGCCTCATGCCAGCCTTCACTATTATTAGCTCTCTTTTTCGGTGGTGAAATAATCAATTAAACCATCTCCTTCTATTTTTAAGATTTTTTCCAGTAATCAGCAATAATCCCATCAACTTTAATAGGTACATCTTTAACAATCCTCTCCATTCCAGCTACCATCCATTTCTTCAGTTCTCTTAAAGCTTTTTTAGCTTCAGCCTCCGGAACTTCTAATAAGATCTCATCATGTATCAGAGCAACTAATCTCCAATTATCAGGAAGCTGCTTATTCATTACAATCATCGTTTCTTTTAGTCCTTCAGCTGCTGATCCCTGTACAGGATAATTAAATAACTCCTGGGTATTTAACCTTTTAGTAGACCAGCGTTTACCCCCAAGAGTCTTAATATAATTTTTCTGCAGTAACTTCTCCTGCCATCTTCTAAGCCCCTTATATGAGGATAAGAATTTAGTTCTAAGTCTCCTGGCTTCACCCAGTTTAATATCCATCCCTACCATCTGCTTTAATCTTCTTTTTAGACCATCTGCTCCCATCCCGTAAATAAGGCCAAAATTACATGTTTTAGCAATTTGTCGCTCTTCATTAGATATATTTTCTTTACCATATATTAGCTGGGCAGTTGTAAGATGCAGATCCTTACCATCTTTAAAGGCATTAATCATCTGCCTGTCCTGAGCTAATGAGGCAACTACTCTTAGCTCAACCTGAGAATAATCACAGCCCACAAATTTATTTTCTGCCTCTGGTTTAATAAATTTTCTAAATTGATAACTCAACTGCTGCAGATTGGGCTTTGAACAGGACATCCTGCCTGTGACTGACCCAAAAAGCTTCCAGTTAGCTCTTACTCTCCCATCTGCATCAGCAAAACCAATAAGTTTTGCATTTGAAGAAGTTAATTTCTGCAGCTTCTTGTAATTTCTGATCTTTTCTATTACTGGAAAGTCTTCTTCATATTTCGCCAGTGTTTCATCTTTAGTATTTGCTACTTTTGCTCCTCTATTATTAAGTGCATACTTGAGCTGCTGATGTGAATTTAAGTTTATAGTTGAATTTAACTCTTCAAGAATACTATTTTCCACCTTATCTTTTTTAAGCTCATACTTTTTTAATTCTGCAGCCCACTGTTTAGCATCAACATAAAGTCCATCTTTTATCAGCCGTATCAGCTGTGGTAAAGCATTTTCGTTTCTTTTAAAGACTTCATAAAGATTTTTATCAGTGATCTTATTAAGCAGATGCTCTGCTAATTTAAGAGTCACCTTAGCATCATTTTCAGCATACTGATAGTGTTTTTCTGTCAGCTCACCCTGCCAATTTGAAGCCTTTTGCAGCTTTTTTGAGATTTTAAGATTCAACTCTCTTTGAAGCACAGCTTTTAAAGAATGTCGCTGGTACTTCTTTCCCATAATCTGTGACATAATCATTGTATCTGTATAGTTATTCACTGGAAATCCTTTAGTCTCTAAAAAAGGAACATCAAAAGCAGCATTATGAAACACCTTCTGCAGAGAAGAATCAGCAAGCTTATCTTTAAGGACATCTACATTAGTTGAGGCTCCACTTTCACTAGAGTCTGCCCATGAAATTAATTTAATTGAATTCTCTTGTGGGTTAAGCCCAGTAGTTTCAATATCTACAGCCATTAAATTCATCTTAACCTCATTTTTTAGTTCTGCAATCACCTCCTCCTTATTTTCTTTCAGCAAAGTTAAATACTTTTTAGTTTCATCAGGATCTGGTACACCCTCTAAATACTTCCAGTGTATTTTTGTACCATCTGTTTTAATCCTGAAGCCGGCCATTCTCGGCTCTCTAATTAATCTTGAAGCATTCATTTAATCATCACCTCAAATTTATTTTGATTGTCGTCGCAGCTGACTTCTCGTAGCTACAATCATCTTTACGGCGGGTAAGTCAGCAACGACGGCTATATTCATAAACTTAAATCTCCCCACCTGTTTTAACTAATTTCAAGTCCTGATTTTCTGTTTTTTCTTCTTCTTTTTTTAAGACAATATATCTGGAAGCATTTTTACCACTCTCTTTGCCCTTCTTAAAAATTATATTCTGCTCATATAAATTGGACTTTATCTCATTTAATCTTCTTGACAGAACAGAGGGTGAACCAGGCCAGTCATTCTTCCTGGTATTTATATGCAGGTCAATAGCTACATCCTCTAATTCCTGCAATAGTTCAGAAGCCTGACCTTTAAATTGCTCATTTTTCTCTAAATATTCTAAAACTGTTAGTGCCAGACTTTGGTTCTCAAGCATTTCTCGGTTGATATCTGCCATGTTTTTCTTATATGCATTTATAAAAGCTTCTTTACCAAAACCTAAAACCTCAGCTACAGCTGCGCCAAAAAACATGAAGTCAGCCATGCGGGGGAGTTCGTCTATTTCAATATCCTTAACAATTGCTCTAGCCTCAGCCAGTACTTTAATCATAGCCCCAAAAATTCTCGGTTTTAAAGACTCCATTTTTTCTTTAACTGCAGCTGCGGTCAATCTATGATTGCTTTTAATTCTTTCCATTTTCAAAAGCAACATTCGATCCTGAAAATCTGAGAAATCCATACCCAGTCTGTTAATGGCATTGATAATGATTACTCTCTTAAATGAGAAAAATTGGGACCCTTGATCAGTATATAATTTTCTTCTTTCGTCATATTCTCCAGTTACAGCTGTGCAGGCTAATCTAATAAACCAATTTTTAACTTGATTTACATTATCATAAAGACAGCAGTAATGATGGGCCATCTGTTGGACTGTATCTTTCTCCTTCCTCGGTTCTTTAAGTGATTTTAAGATAGAAGGATCGATTAAGCTACGGAGAAATCTAGTAAAATCTGTCTTACCAGCCCCCTTCTCCCCCTGAATATAGAGTATGGGTTTAGGCGATTCCGGAACTAAAGCAAAGGGAAGATAGCAGCTGAGTAGGATCTGTTGATTTTTATCAAACTGACTAAAGAGTTCAAACATTTCAGCTATTTCTCCTGCTGGATCAGGGGTCACCTGAGGCAGCTGATGATCTTCAGTTAAAAATATCGGGCTTGCTTTATTAATTATCTCCCACTTACCATCTTCCACTTTTATTATTTCACCTTCATTATTAGCTATATCATAAAAGAAATTACCATCCCTTAAAGCCACTCTATTTTTTAAGCTAACTTCAAGACCTGTTCTTTCAGCCTCAGAACTTAAATTATCGATAAATCTTTTTACAAAATCCTGAGAAGGCAGCTTTGACGTTAATTTTCGTAATTTAATAAAAGTTAAGTTTTTAAATTTCTCACTTCTTATATTAAAAAGCTGTTGTTTCTCATCATCTTCAAATTGAGCATAATTCCCATTGAGTTGGTCATGAAATAATCTAAAATTATTTCTGTAGGCATTATATATTTCTAGTAAATTACCTGGCTTGCCGTCGTCATTTTTATCAGATTTAAGGCTATCTAATGTTGATCGAATTGCACCAACACTCAAACCAGTTTCAGATTTAATATCACTTAAAACAGAGATGTAATACTCAAGTTCAGCTGGACCATGTTTATTTAGCATAGGAGCTATCTTATTTTTAAAATACCCCACTGACTTAAGAGACTTGCCCTGCTGTTTTAACTTATTTATTCTGATGTCAACTAGTTTTTGAGCATTTTCAAGCTTACTCTTTACTGTATCTTTAAATTCATCTTCCGGCATTTGTAAGAATAAATCATTTGGGTCAGCTCCAGGCTTATCTTCTAACTCAACTATTTTAGTTTTAGCAGGAAACTCTTCAGCTATCTTATCTGCAGCTTTTTTACCAGCCTGATCACTGTCCAGCATTAGATGAAAATTATCTAGTTTCGATAATTTATTCTTCTGGCTTTTTGTTAAGGAAGATCCTAAAATTGGGCTGCTGTCAAATCCTGACTGGGCTAAGATGAGGTAATCAAAAACACCCTCCACTAAAATAACCCCATTCTTAACTTCCCCAGCTAATGGTTTCTTCCAGCCTTTTGGAAAGCAATATTTAATCTCACTCTTATCTTTATAATCCCAGGCCATAAAATATACTGGAGTGTCTCCTTCATAGAGTGGGATAATGACCTTATCTGCAAAGTTAGAATAAAGCTTTACATTTTTAGTTCTTCGGGCTAGCCCGAGCTCTATCATTTCATCTTCACTTAAGTCAATCTTGTTTGGCTCGTGATATCCTATTTTAAAATCATCTATCATATCATCAGTTAATCCACGATTTTTAAGAGCTTTCCTCTGCCCAGGTTGCAGCATCTTATTACATTGACCCAGATATTTATTTAGTAATTTTACTCTAAACTGCCGTTTTTCTTCTTCAGCAGTTAATGGCTTAACTTCCACATCATATTTTTTAATTAATATCGACTTAGCTTGATCTTCAGAAATACCTTTTATTTTCGATAATAACTTCACCGGGCCCATACCGCCACATTTAGACCAGCATTTAACTATATTTTGACCATAGTTAATGCTGGCACTAGGATTTTCATCTTTATGATCATGAGATGGGCAGTTAAACTTTCTATCTTTTTGTATATTTAAATCTGTAAAATCTAATAGTATTTTTTCAACTTTAATCTCATTAACTTTCCCCAATTCTATCACCCTCCAGTTTGAAATTTATGCTGTCTTACCGTCGTTGCTGTCTTTAATTATAACTCCCTGGAGCCACTTGTTTTACTACTTATATTATGGGTCCAGGAAGTGGTTATTCATTTCTTATCTTAATAATTCAAACATTAATTAGTCTAAAAATAACTCTTTGAATTTTAAGCTTCGTTTAGTCTCTACAGCTGGATCATCAGACAGTATCCCCAAATCTATTGAGGCATCACAAAAATCAATTTCACTATTTAGATATTTTTGGAACTTGATCAAGATATCTAATAGCTCCTTTTTACTGCTGCATTTCAGTAAAAAAGGTGGATTCCAGTCAGCTATTATAACTGTTTCAAATTCACTAAATTCATTAATCAGAAATGTCCTATCAGGTTCTATAGGCAGAGAATCCAACCGGCTTTTGATTGAGTCATAAGCAGCATTTAAGCCAATTTTGCTGAAATATTTGAGGGGCTGTCCTTTAAAATCCTTTATCTGAGCTGCTAAACGGTACACCGCCCCTCTATCAATCTGAGATTGAATCTGCTTTAGGTCGTCTATTTCTAACCCAAGCTCCTTATACTCCTCCAGCAAAGCCTCCAAGTGTATATTCTCGGTTCCTACTTCAGATAATCTTCTTTCTTCTGGCATAAATATTACCTCCTAAATTTTTTGTGATTCAACTTACTTAACTTAATTCTATCAGTCTTAAAAATATTTACCATGATTAGAATATTTAATGCTTTCGTACTCTGTTATCCCCGTCATAAAAGGGAAATCCCAGAAGATAGTTTTGTTTAATTGGGACTTAGAATGACTTAAGATGTTAGAGAATGCCCACATTTCAAGGCTAATCAAGTATGGTTAGTATGATTGGTGATTTTTCTCTTTTCTTACTTCTAGTCTAGTTTATTTATGACTGATTTATATAAAGAGACCTGTTCTTTAAATTTATGATCCACCTTATTTGCTAGCTTTAATTCCATTTTTAATTTACGCTGAGTAATATCCATGTTTTTATTTAATTCATTAAAATATGAATCTAAAGTTTCGAACCTGTCTTCCATATTTAAAGATTCAATTTCATTTAGAAAATCATTATTTCTATCTTCACAATTATTTATAAATCTATTTTTCATTATTTTAGCTCTATGCTTAAACAATTGGTCTGTCATAAAATAAATCCCCATAGTTTTATCAATTAATTTTTCTTCATTATCATAACTCATCTTAAGATTATTTAGCTTATTTTCAGCTATACTTTTCATTTTTTCATAATTAAGTTCATCAAGCTTCCGCTTCTTTTTATCAAGCTTTTCCTTAATTTTTCCAAGTTGCTTCTTTGATTTTTTTGAACGTCCTGATTCAATATAATGACGATAGGCAGCTAAATGTTTTTCCTCAAGCATTTGTATATCTTCAATATTTTCATGATATTTTTTGAAGAAATTGCCTTTATCAGTATCAGTTATTCTTAAAGTTTCTTTAATAGGCCCTTTCATTTTTTCAGGGAAATGATAATTTCCATTTTTCTCTTGATATATTCCAGATTCCAAATCAATAAAATCACCATCTATAAAGCTATCAAAATGATTCATCTTTTTTCGGATAAATTTTTCTTTCTCAAATTTAGAAAGCCTTTCATCTTCAAAACCTATTTTTTCAATTTCTTCTATTATATTCTCTTCTTTTACACCATCATCTCGTAATTTATTCTTCAATTTAAATAATGCGGTTTCCAGTTCTTCCTGTCTCAACTCATCAATTATTTCTCTTAAGCTATAACTTTTCTCAGTCATTTTTAAGCCCCCTATGTTTATTTCGTTTACATTATTTTAGCAATTTTATAACAACTCTATCCAGAATGAATATATAATACTGGATAGAGGTTTAGTTGGTTTTAACTTTATTCAAGCAATTTTTTTAATATTACTGCACGTGGGTATTTAATATCTCTGTCATTTAAAAACATATCTTTATTCAATTCTAAATTAAAATCTTCAATTTTATTAAAGTACTCACTAAAATTATTTATTATCTTGAGATATTCTTCTGCATTTTCAATAATTATTTTATACGGTATATACCAATCAGCAGTGATTACCATTTCTTCTGGGTATCTGTTAAAAGTAATCAAGTCCGGCATTACTTTTAATCTTTGTAGTTGACGTTCTATATCATTAATAATACTCCATCTAAAATCGGGCTGAATTTTGATTAAAGGATCATTTATATAATTATTTATATTAAAACTTATTCTAGATAACTGATTTCCCACAATAAATTCTTCAATTAATTCTAGATCACCCTTAGTAACATTCAACTTTTCTTTTAAGTCATCTAATTTAGAATCGTTTTCATACTTCATTTTTTATTCCCCCTTAAAGTTATTAAATGATAAATATATACTTATTTTAATTAATTTGCTACCTACAAATTTTGTGTGTAATTTTTTATTTTTTTTATATCACCTACATTTTTTATATTTTTGCCGTCGTGTTGTCGTTAATTTTTTCCATGGTTTAACTTAATTTGTTACAATAAATAAAACTAAATTCAATTATTAACTTTTTTCAATTATAAAGATAAATTACTGTTAAGTCAAGCTTTTTAGACATTTATTGCGGAGATTAAGCTTTATTTTCTTTATATTATAATTTTATTATGATATACTTATTTCATATATAGTTCAATATTCCAATGAGATTCTGGGAGTTTCAAAAACGACAGCTTTTTAGCATTCATTTGCTTGACAATCCAGTGGAACAGCTTTATCATTGTCATGTAAAGAATCTTCTTGTTAGTATCAAAAATTTATTTCATAAAAAAGGGGGCAAAAAAATTGTCAAATTATTTGTCTAAAAAAGAAAGAAGAGAGCTTATTCAAAAATTAGTGTCGGAAGGTGACTTTGCTACAGAGCAAGAATTAACAGATACGATTAATGAAAAATATGGGGATGGAGAAAGTATTACGAGTAAAACAACCATCCATAGAGATTTTAAAGATTTAAAAATTAAAAAAATTGGTGGATACTACAGGCCAACTAAACAGACTAAACAATTACGATTTAAAAAACGACTTGAAGATAGTAAAAAAAATATTAGAAAAAGAATAATTGAAAGCGAATTCGATCTTGAAATTCTGAAAGTAGAAGAAGGATATGCAGAAATGATAGCTCATGAAATGGAGCAAGCAAAGCCAGAAGTCCTAGCTACTTTTGTAAGTGGAAATAAAATATTAGTAGCTACTAAAAAAAATATCATTAATTCGTATTAAAGAAAGCGAGAAATATACCATCATAATTTGATTATGAAATTGTATAAAAAAAGTTAAAATTAAAAAAAATCCTGTTCAAAGGAATTACCCTGAACAGGATTTTAGTCATTATAGGTATTTCTCTGGAATTATTTTAAGCAGATTATCAACACTTACATTATTAGTAGATGCCACCACATTTACAGCATCAGCAGCAGATAAATGCTTCTCTATTATAAGTTTAATAACCAAATAAAGTAACCAAGCCCAATTTATAGTTTTGCTCAATTTTAGCCTCCTCTCCAGTGTTTAACTTTCCCATCTTTTAAGAAGTGGATATTTTCTTTTACTGCATATATCTCAACTTTTTCTTCCCCTATCTTTTTTTCAGCCCTGTTCAACAAATCTTTCAACCCATCTACTGCTGAATATAGATAGTGGCCCATAATCACTGAATCGAATTCAGTATTGTAAAAATAGGTGACAAACTCCTTTTTTCTGGTTAGATAAATTAGCAGGTATTGGTCATCTAATGAGTTTTCTGCTCCCATCAAAACTTTGTGTTCTAGTCCTAAATTGCCAACTTTTTTCACTTCTATCATATTATTATTTACTCCTTATTTTCTTCACTTTATTTATTATTTACGATATCTTTTATCTTCTTTTATATCGATTAATTGATTTTTTTAATTCAGATAATCTTATTTTATTGAAATGCAAATCTCGTTCTATACACAAACCCATAACCTCTACTTCTTCCATTTCTCTGAGAGAAAAATCTCCCCATTCCACTTCAAATCCATCCACTAAACCTGTGAACACTTCTCTTTCAGGATCAAATGCACATACATACCAGCTCCAGCTAGATAACGGGTGGAAATATTTAATATAAACTAGCGGGTCCTCATCTATTTCAGATAAAGTAGGTAATTGCTTTTTTAACTCTTCGGTTAATAACTTCAATTGATATCCCTCCTTAATCTATATACCCTTCACTTTTTAAGCTTACAAAGTTATTATCTCCTAATATCAAATGGTCAAATACATCAATATTTAGTATCTTTCCAGATTTCACCAGCTTTTTTGTAATGCTAATGTCATCAGCACTAGGTTCAGGTTCCCCTGAAGGGTGGTTATGAGCAAAAATTAGAGCCTTACTGTTTGTCAGAATTGCTCTCTTAAATACTTCCCTCGGAGTTACAAGTGCTCCTGAAAGCGAACCAACTGAAACTTCAAATACACCTGTGATTTTAGACTTTACATCTAAAGTTATCATCGCAAAAACCTCTTCTGACCTCTTATCTAGGTTCAAAACTTCTATAAAAACATCTCTAGCTGCAGCTGCACTTCTGATAGTTCTACTCAAATCATATCTCCCGCCTTTTTCTTTTACTACCTGTAAGTTATACTTCTGAATATTGATCATTTGACTGTCCTCCCATTCTTAGTAATGTATCCCTCTTCTAAAACTACATCTTCCTTTTGTTCCACCTCTGTCATTGGACCATACTGCAATAAAAAGAGGAGTATCTCCAATCTTGTAAGATCAGGATATTCCTCTCTAATTTCAACTATTATTTTTTCTTCAACTTCGGGTCTAACGATAACTTTATTATTATCGATTTGACTACCTTTAGGAACTTCTTCGAAATTGATACCACAATTGCCATATATTATATCCATTATCATTTTAATTCAGCCCCTTTACTAATAATTCTTTAATAGTATCCAACATTGATATTTTTATTTCTGATATTATCCAGTCTACCTCTTTGATCTCATTATAATATTCAAAGATAGACTCGAACACAATTAATGCCCAGGCAGGATAATTCTCAGCTATCATTTCGTAGGCAATAATTTTGCCATCATTGCTCAAAAATGAACGATGTATTTTGCTCCCCTGGTCAATTTCAATATCAACTAATGCCGTCTTTCCGTCGTTATATTCATCTATATCTATGAACATCTTTTTCCCTCCTAACTTCTGATTAAGCGATTAATTTTTTCACCTTATTTCTAATTGAATTTTCGCAAATATATTTTACCGGCATAATCACAGCTTTTATTTTTTCATTATTTAATACAAATAATGGGGACTCAGTATTTTTGATTCTATATTCATTGCCTAAGCTCAATAAATACTCATATTCCCTGTCGAAGATGGCCAATTTCTTGCTCTCCAGTTTCATTAACTTAACTTCTTCTTTTTTACCTCTGTTTAAATAAAATGGAGTATTTTCTACCTCTAAATTAGCTTCATCTAATTTATCAGTTATAATTCTTGTATTAAGACTATCCTCACTAAATTGATCATCATCTTTATCTATTGAAATTACACCCTCAAACTCCAGCGGAATATCTGCAGTTGTAATATAACTATTGTACTTATCGAAGAAATTCATGTATTCTTCTCCCCCTAGGTTTGCCATTACATAAGTATTGGTAATGTTATAGCTCTCATCTTCCAGCTTTTCTATTATCATTTTTTTGCTTTTTCTGAATATACTAGCCAGTTCTTCAGCTTTAGTCATTATAAATAACCTCCTTCAAAATTTAATGTATTTACTATCCTTAAAGCTTAAATAATTATCATATTCTGCTATACTTAAATAGTCTATAAATTGTATACCCATTAATTCAGCTGCTTCTTTTAAATTTTTAGCAAAGCGAATTTCTGCAAGTGATGGTTCCGGTAAATCAAACTTGTTTTGAGCAAAGATCAACCTGCTGCCTGGATCTATATTGATTTTGCTGAATATTTCTCCCGGGGCAGCATTCTTAGCATCAAAACTTTGATCTATAATTTTTAATGTAGTTAGTTTTTTATCTGGATCTATAGCTACAGCTGCTAGCATTTTACTATCTCTTCTATCAAAGTGAATTACAGAGCAGAAAAGATGGACTGCCCTTTCTGTACTGTTTATTTTTCTGTAAGTTCTCAAAATCTTATTCTTGTAGTTTTTGACCATAATGTTTACCTCCTTTTTTATTCCACAAAAGCCAGCTTTACTGGCAAGCCAGCTTATTAGCATCAATTATTATTGATTTAGCAATTTTATTATTATGCCAATTATAATTTCCAAAATTCCACCTCCTAAAATGGTACTTCTTCATCATTATTTATATCTATTTCTCCATCATACTTATCAATATCTACCTTATCATCAAGCCACTTTTCAAGCTTTTTATTAATTCCTTTTTTGATGTAAAAGCTCATCATAAAATCATTAGTATATAAAATATTTATCTTATATACTACAATTGAGTCTAAATTTATTTCTTCTACGAATTCTGGCCAACTAACATAAATTCCCCCTTCCGGATTCAATCCTACATTTCCCATTAATTCTCCAGAAAGATTGTCCTCAGCTTCAAGAACCACAATATAACCGTGATTTTTAAGGCTAAATTCCTCAACGATACAGCCATCTCCCAACGCTTTATGAAGCTGATTGAAGTATCTTTTTATTAAATCTAAATATTCTTTTTCCAGTGCTTCATCTTTTTTCAATGTCCTTAGATCAGAAATATTTTTTATAATTCTCATTTTTCTCTACCTCCTAATTTTTTTGAAATCAAAAAGAGGTACCCCCCAATTAAGGAAGTACCTCGGATTAAAATTATTACAACAGTGAGACTGCTGCAGCTTTTTCTTCTTTAGTTGTATTCAAGTAATATTTATTAGTAGTTTCGATACTATTATGGCCAGCTAACTGAGAGATAGTTGTTATATCAACACCCTTCGAAAGTAATATTGAAAAAGAAGTATGCCTAAATTTATGAGGATTAGCTTTGAAATTAAAGTTTTTACAAATTTTACGTAGTACATAGTTTACTGTATCTCGGTGCATTTTAGGGCTTCTTTCTGTTAATAGTAAATAGGGACTATCTTCAGCATGTTTATTTTCTTTTCTCTCTGTATTAATATATTTTTTTAACGCTTTTTTTAGTTTTTGATTCATTGGAATCTCTCTATACTTATTTCCTTTGCCAACTATTTTTAACTCACCAGTTAATAGTTCAAAATCAGAAATTTTGATATTTACTAATTCACTAACTCTAACTCCAGTATACAAAAGAAGGTACACGATTAACTTATTCCTGGTGGAAACTTCTTCTTCATCAACTGCAGACAATATTTTCTCCAATTCTTCATTGCTGTATACGTCTACATTATTTTCGCTACCACCAGCAATTTTAATCCTATCTTTTCCTGGCTTAATCACTCTTTTAATATTGATTTCTTTCTCAATCAAAAAATCATTGAGCGACCTTAAAGAATTGATTTTCTTATTCACAGTAACAACAGCTAGCCCGGAGTTCATTATTTCCACTTTGTAATTTAAAATATGTTCTCTACTTATTTCACTTAAATTAATATTTCTTTCTGTGATCCAGCTTAGAAATTGGCCTATATCCAATGAGTAGTTTTCAATAGTCTTTTTGCTTTTACCATCCAGCCTTAGCCACTGCTTAAAATCTTTTAACACTTTTTCCACACACATCATCTCCTTTTTTTTGAAAGTAAAATAGAAAAGCTCCCCGAAGGGAGCTATAAGCAATAATGATAATCTATTATCGTTATTATAATATATTCTTAAATAAATTTTTATTACCATTTTATTCCAATTATTTATATTCACTGCATAATATAAATAATGCAGTGAATTAGAGATTGTAAAAAGTGCTAAAATTTTTGCTGTCACAACAAGTTTACGTATACGGTATACATCTACATTTTAATGCAGTTAGTTTACTCATTTTAATGCAGTGAATATTGATTTTAAACAGAAACATTTTGAGTCATATTTTTTACTTTAAGAGTTATGACATTTTTCTAAATACTAGTTAATCTTCAGTCTCTTTATCTGATTTTAATAGGTAAATGACCCATATCACCATGAACTTCTCAATTTTTTTAATTTAGATTCTTCACTTAAAATTTTAGTACAGTTCTCCCAATCAGAGGCTTCAACCTTCTCGTTATATTTAACCTCAAAAGGATGTTTCTCAGGCACTTTATCAATCATCTTTTTAGCTTCTTCTTTCTGATCTAAAGCAACATTAATCCAGGCGTCTTCCAGTACATCTGGCAACTGGCCGAAGATAGCAGTAATATTTTTAAGTCTTTTAGAAAGCAGTTCATGCACTCTATCTTCAACAGAATTCTTATATTTCATATTATATAAATAAATTCTATCAAATCTCTGCCCACCTCTTTGAATACGTCCTTTTCTTTGCTCCAATCTTGTTGGATTCCAAGGCATATCAATATTAACTAACCTTCTTAAAGCTTGAAGATTTAGGCCCTCTGAAGCTGCATCGGTTCCTAATAAGATTTTCAGCTGATAACTCATTACCATGTCTTTAATATCATCTTTTGTTTTTTTATAAAATTTATTATTAATATAATATCCTGCTTTACCGCTGCCTGCATAGATACCTATTTTTTGATCAGTAAATATTTCAGATAATTCAGATGCTATCCACTCAACAGTATCATAATATTGAGAGAAAATAATAACTCCTTCATCAACCCAATTCTCTCTTTTTAAGAGTTTAACTAACTTTTCAAACTTTGGATCTTCAGCTTCATTAGATAAAAGAGCATTAACATATTTATCAAGCATTTTCTGCTCTTCTGCTGTTAAATCTTTAATTCCGCTGCTTCCTTCCTCATCTTCCTCTTCACTAATTTCATTCAAATTTTCGCCCCAATTGTTTTTGAGCTTCAATCCAGTTTTTTTACCTGCTTCAATAGAACTTCCTATTCTTTTTAAAAGCAGTGTTTTAAGAAAACCTCCACCTTTTACACGGTTAGAAATTAACTGGCAAAATTCTTCTGCATAATCATAAGCATCTTTCATATACCCTGTTAATTTTAAAGGTGGCTCATCTATTATCTCCACTTCAATTGTATCTAAATATGGTTCTCCGGTTTTAGGATTAATTTTCTTTTCTAAATACTCTCTCTCCCGCCTTATTACATGACGTATGTATGGATTGTGAATTTCAAAAAAATCATTCATTAAAAATTCAGCAGCAGCTTTGTTTTGATATTTTAGTTCATTATACTGTTTTGGATATACAACATCTTCTTCATTCATATCTGCTGATGATCTTAATATTGAATAATTAGGTCCTTCATCAGAAGGAGGAAAAGGATTTTTAATCCAGCGCCATTTTTCAGTCGCAGACAAGTTTCTACCCCTATTTTTAATTAATTCTAATCCCTGGTTGATAGATCCTTTTTTTCTCCACAAAGAACTTTTCGTCCCTAAAACTCTATCTGAACCTTGAGATAATACATTTAAAAGATCCCAGAGTTCTACTGGATGTAACTGGATTGGAGTAGCTGTTGCTAACAGCAAGCTCTTTGTTCTTGTAGCTATTCTCAGTAAATATTCATATAAATTTGTTTTTTGAAAAGAATAAAAGTTGTTGTTTTGATCAATTGATTTTCTTCTAGCATGGTGAGCTTCATCAACTATTACACACTCATAATTTTTTGAAAGCAGATAATCAACTGATTCAGATTTTGCTGTAACTAAGCCCTGTGATATAATACCAATTTTCCTTGGGCATTTAACTATATCTTCTCTACCTCTATTGGGATATTTTATGCCGTTTTCATCAACCCAGTTTGTACCGTCCCAGACTGCTGAAGGTAGATTGAGCATGTCATTTAATTCATCCTGCCACTGCTTCATTAAGGTTTTAGGCACTATTATTAAGACAGGTTTATCTCCATATAGAGCCATTAACTGAGCACTGACAGCTAATTGAAGTGTTTTACCTAAACCAACAGGATCAGCTAACACATATCGAGCTCCCCCAAATTTTTTGTGGTCATTATAAACTTTTTCAATAAAATATTTCTGATGCTCCCACAGCCCTAAATTTTCTCTATAAATTGGAGATTCAATATTTGCAGCTGCCGGTACATTATCTTCTTCCTCAAAATCATCAACTTTCTCAATAACTTCTCTATTTGCTATTCTTTTAATATCTTTAATAATAAAATCGGGTAGGGAAATAGCTGTTGAACTGTTCCATAATGCGTCAAATTCTTCCTGCACCCATTCAACAGCTTCTTTAGAATCATCTTCCCAGACTAGCTCATAGTTTATATTCCAGCCGCTTTTAGATTCATTTACACTGCCTAAAAATGATGTTTGTCCACCATCTTTAAAAGTTATTACTCCAGCTTTACCGTGAACTAATCCAAATTTTTTATTAGGAAGCACCCGGACCTCTAATTTATCGGAGACTAAATATTCGTATAATTTTTTAAAGCGAAATTTTTTATTATCAATTTTTTCTGGTTCACTTTGACACCATTCTTTTCTGATTGCTTTTTGTGTTCTTTTAGCAGTCTTTACATCTTCAGGCAGCAGATCAGAATTACAGACAATTCTAATCTTTCCTTCAATATTATCTAAAGCTTCACCTGCAATTTCAAATATAGAACTGCTGAAATATCCTGCAATTCTATCATATGATTTTGCTTTTTTTAATTTTTTATTCAGAAGAGAGTCCGAAATAGACTCTCTTCTTGAAGAATATCTTTTTATCATATATATTCACCTATACACCTTCATTTTTTAATGCTTCTCTTAATAATTTGGAATATTTAGCTTCTTCATGCCAGTGCTCCATATGATCTACCATTTCTATTTTAGAAATAAAGGTTAATATTTCGCGCATTAAAGGTTTTTTATACCAGTAATCTTGGCTTTGATTAAATACTCCTTTAAGATAAGTTCTGCCTGAGTTAGTAGAATCATTTTTAGCGGATTCTAAAATAGCAACCAGCAGGTGTCTTAACAATGAGCCGCTGAAATCTTTTTCATTAAATTCATTCTCAAGATAACTCATCTTATATTCTGAAGGAGTTTTAAGTCTGACATTATTAGCTTCAAAATTATGGAACATTGTTTTATACTCTTTAACTCCGAATCCCTTTGCCAACTCCTGATATGCTCCAATAGTATGTTCATTATTCATCTCAAGTTCTAAACCTCTAATAAAGAATCGTTCAGCATTAGATAGCTCAAACCAGTGATTTTTTTCAAATTCTTCTGGAATAAGGTAGCTATTAGCTACATCACGAGCTTTTTTAATTAATTTTTCAACTGGACTTTCTTCGTTTCTATCACCGGAAAGCCAATAATCAATGTCTATACCATCAATTTCTCCATAACCTGTTAATACCTTAAGAGCTGCTGCATAAGATGCTAATAGATAATCAGCATCAGTAAAATCAGGAATATCTTTATAATCAATTCCTTTCATTGAATCAATCATATTTCTAACTTCAATCTGGATTTCATCATATACTTCATCCTGAAAAGCAAAATCATTAGAAGTTTGTTTTTGAAGAACTAATAATACAGTTCCTTTAACATAATTACCTTGTTTAATTCCACTAGAACCTGTTTCAGTAGAAATGTTCCAAGCTGAAGCTACTTTTAAACCAGCAGACCATAAAATCATAGTTAGTTCTGACCAAACTTTTACATCTTGATGGGTAAACATTACAACTTGATAGCCGTTATCAGGCATATTATCAGCTAAATTTTCATATATTTCAATCATACTCTCATTAAAAGATTTTCCTGTCCCTTTTACAGCTAACACTCTTTTTGAATCAGTGTACCATTCAGGAAAAGTTTCTTCTAATAATGGTTTGTCCCAGGCAAGAAAAAACTCAGATAATTCGTGATAATTAACTGCATCCGCATAAGGTGGATCAGTAATCCAAATATCATTATTAACTTTTATGTTGCGTGCATCTTCTAAATCCACATTTATATTAGTTTGGATTAAATCATTATTAATATCAAAAAACCAAATATTTTCTAACTTTTTTAATCCTCGAGTTCCATAATTAAAAAAAGTATTTAAAGCTTGGTTATAAAACGTATGTTTAACATTTCTAGAGCCCGATAACCATTGACTTAATTTAGAGTTAAAATGTATAATTTTATTTAAACTAATAATACCAAAAGCTAATTCTTTTTTATTTTTAGATAGTTTTCTTATATTCATAGAAATTAAACCACTTATTAATAATTGCCTTGAATTAAATATATGATGCCAATAACTCCAACCGCGTTCATATGTTAATTGATTAGTATTCCAGCCTTTTTTTATTTTTTGGTTTGGAATAATGCCTTTTTCTTGCCATTTGCTAATCTTCTCGTTTAATAAGTTATTTACCTTTTTTTCATTATTAATATCTTTCTCAAAAGGCTCTCTATAATATCTATTTCCTTTATCATCTAAATATCTAATAGCATAAATTCTTTCATTATAAATGTCATCTTCTCTATTAACGAAATCAGTTTTATTCCATTTTCTTAAATCATTAGGTATATTATATCTATAGTCTCTTTTAACACCATCATCATTATCACCTCTAATTGCTGGTATTGGGGTCTTCATATTACAATTAGGACATACCAATTTATAATTTTCTATAGTTGCATCGTTATTAATAGAATTAAACTCTTTTTTAGAATAATTATTTATAATTTTGAAATTATATTTATTGCCATTTTTAATTAAATTTACACCAACCCTATTTTTCTTATCAATTTTTAAAGATGGTAATAATGGAACATGTTGACCACATTCTGGACAAACAACTTCATTACAATATAAATAGGCATCTGCCCTATGTCCTTTTTCATTATGTTCAATTCCCCATTCTTTAATTTGTTCATCAACTTTCTCATAAACTTTTTGTTGAAATTCTTTTAATTCATCAATTTTTTCATTAGTTGCTCCTGCTATATTTACTGAAGCCCATGTTAATAAAGCAGCAATTGGATTTAAATCAGATCCATAAGCTTCTGCTCCCATTCTAGCTGCTTCAAAAGGTATAGAACCGCCACCAGAAAAACAATCACCAACTTTAGGAATATGGCCAAATCTTTTTTTCCCTAATTCTTGTATTAATTCCTGCAGACTAGAAGCATTAGTTTCTAAATGATCATTAATAATTCCCCATTCACTTTCACTAGTCAATTCTACCTCTTCCGGTCTTCTGCAGTAGCTTAATTTATCATCATAAGACAATCTATCAAAAGCTATTCTCTGAAGTTCTTCTTTCATAGATTTCTTATTTTCCCTAGACATACCTTTAGGATATTTAGGCTTTTTTGCAGTTGAACCCTCTCGAAAATATTTTTCTCTTTCTTCTTCAGTAGTTAACTGCCATAATTTCTTTTTAGAAATATTTTTATGTTTTCTTAACCAAAGACCTTCTTCATCCATAGTCATAATTTTAAGGAATATTTTTCTATCTTTACTGTAATCATCAGAAACAGGCATTAATGTTCCTAATAAGGCTGCCCTAACCATAACCAGTGGCTTTCTGCCCCACCATTTTCCTAATCCAGTAAGTGTTTGACTTGCACCAGCTTTCCTTTCTTTGTAACTTTCTTTTGATATTCTTGATACAGGAAATTGTACTTCAATAAATGATTTATTGTAATCTAACAAAATAATCCTCCTCTGACATTTCTCAAATTTATCTTAAAATAATCGCTGTACAAAACTGCCTGCTAATTTATTATCTACAGGATTTTCTGTAAGTGCATATCTTAAAGCTATTCTCCAGCCGCGGTTGTCGCTGTAGTGACCTGTTGAAGCATTAGTCATGGTAAAAAGCCACCATCTTTCTTCAGGTGATAAACCTAACCAGTTTTTGATGGCTAAATCAATAACTCCAACCTCAGCATTTTCTATAGCCCACAGCAGCAGCATTAATTCTTTACCGTATAAACGTTCTAAAGGTACATAATAGCTGTCAAAATCTCCTGCTGAAAGACCTTCACCTTTTAAACGCCTATTAAATTCTTTTTTGATTACATTTTTAACTTTATTCCATTTGGTTTTACTTAAAATTACCTTTTTATCTTTATCATTTAAATCACTAACCTGCTCATCTTGATCCCAATTAAATCTCTCATATACTGTTATTTTCGCATTTCCAGTTGGTATTTCTATGAGGAAATGATGATTGGTTTCTTTCGGATTAAAACCAAATCCATAGGTTTTTACTTGACTCAAAAGATCATCTCCTTAATGTTGACTAAATCTATTTTTATACATTTCTAGGTTAAATTCATTTTTCTCAAGCCATCTTAAAAAATCTCTGCCGCTTTTAAATTTAATACCAGTTATGTTAGCAGTTAAATCATGTGGCTTTTCTCCAACAAAATTATCTTTAATATTTTTTAGTTGATCTTCTAACATATTCATATCATCTATTTCTACTTTATCTATCATGAAAGTCAAAGAAAAGTCAGCTTTACCTCGGCCGGTGATAATAAACTGTGCCTGCTTAAAGCTGGCATTGGTTTCATTTAAAAATTCAAGTTCCTCATATGTCGCTTTTGTTCCTTTTGGAGTTTGAGCTTCTGTTAATTTGACAGGCTTATCTTTATCAACTGTAACTTTTTTATTTGAAACTTTATACTGCAGCACCTCAGATGTTATATCATGTTCTTCATTTACTGCAACTGCCTGAATATATTTTGCATCTTCAGGTATAATAATTGGTTCTTGATAAACGCCTCCATTTTCTTTTGGAGAAGCACCATCTGTAGTATATCGGATTTCACAATTACTTGGTGTTGCCTGCAGTTTTAGGGCATCTTTCCCTTTAATTGTTAGCTCTTTATACTGCAGATTTATATCATTCTCCCATCTTACAGGATCCCCAGTTTCATTAACACCATCTGAATCAACTGCTAAAAAGTAATATACTAAATCAGTTGCTTCAAATGAGTTATAGTTTTCTACTTTTTTAGAAGCTTTAGTCGGCTCTTGACCTATCTCATAATAAACTTCATCTGCATTAACTGGAGTAATGCGCAGTGTAGAAATACCATTTTCACTTACAGTGCTCATTTTAGTAACATTAACATTAGTTTCTTTTTTGGGAGGAGTTTTATCAATATAGTTGCCGTCTTTAAACCAGATTTCTTTCTGCAGAGAATCTTCCTTTAGTTCCTCAAGAGCATCGGGTTTATGCCACAGCCACCTTGTTTCAGTAGCAGTTCTTTCAATTAATTCATTCCAGGTCATTCTATCTCTAGTGAAGATAATTTTATCAAATCTTTTCCGCAATTTCTTTGGCTCAATATCTTTAGTAAACTTCATTTCACTGATTAAAGTGTTTTTAATTTCTTTTTCAGCATTAAAGTTGTTTTGAGAGAACTTCATAATTAAATTAGTATTTTTTAATACATTATTTCTGGGATAATATAAAGTAGTAAAGGTTTCTCTTAAACTGGAATTAAGCCTGTTTCCGGTTTTATCTTTTAAATCCATAGCCTGCTGCATTTCACTGTCTCTGTCGCTGACATTATCGGCCTGCATTCTGTCAATTATATTATTTATTGCTCTAACTTTTTTCGCGGTTTCTAAAAGCTTATTCATAACATTTTTTTGACCAGTTAAAAACATAACTCTATTTTTATATTCAACTTCTTCAAAAAACTGCTTTAATTCACTTTTTAGACCATCACTACCCTCACTAGGTTCAGAAATTATTAAAGAAACTTTTTCTTTAGATAACTCAATCTCCTCAATTGAAGGGAAGACCATTAAGTTTTGATAGCAGTCATTATCATTAGGTTCAAACTCCTCTTCGAGTAAATCTTTAATATATAATTTAGCCTGACTTCGGCTTAGATTTTTTATTTCATCCTGCATTTCTGCAACTACATTTTTCGTCTGTCTAAAAAACAGTTTGTTATGGTGTTTATATAAATACCAGGCTTTTTCCTGTAATTCCTCAATACCGCTTCTGATTTTTGTGATATCTCTATTTGGAGCGACAAGATAAGTAAAGATCTCACTCACTGATAGACCCACTATTGCTTCAGTAGCTTTTGATAAGGAGGACATTAAGATCAGTTTTGAAACATCCTGAACATCTTGAGAATCAGTAGATTTGTCGATCCTCTCTGCAACAGAGTGGCCGTTATTGGCAATATCATGGCTTATGGCATTTGTAAACTCTGGTTTAATTGATTTAATTTCATTAGCCATTTCAGAATTGTTCAGATCAATATCATAAGGATTAATTAAATATAGATTATCAGCTTTGTCTGACTCTCTAAAAATACCTTTAAGCATCTTCTTAGTCAACCTGATAACACCACGAGTTTTTTGGAAACCCTGGTTTTCCTTAAATCTTTCGACTAAATCTTTAAAAGAAGGGTGGAAGGGATATGTATCTCTAACTGCTGAAGCAATTTCACTCGGAACTTCATCTGTATATCCCATTTCTACAGCTTCTTTAACGCTGTTCTTAAAACCATTAGCTACTTTGTTAATTTCAGCTTCTTCTGGTAAGCCTTCAAACATTCTAGTTTTTAAAATATCGTAAAGGTCATTGCTGTTGCTCGATACAGGTTCTAGATTTAAAGAAAAACGATTTATTTCTCCATCGAGTTCTTTAAACATACCCTGAATTATTTCTGATTCTTCCTCATATGTAGCTTCAAGATCAGATATAACTAAGCAGACATTAGATAATTCTTTTTTATTTATAGCATTTAATAAATTTGCTATTGCAGTTGTTTCAATATCTAATAGTGTACCCTGCCCATAAGTTCTAGTCTTAGCATTATTTAAATATGGCGGCAGCTCATCTAATAATATAAGAGTAGGTGTAGAACTTTCCAGGAGGTTAATCCAAGCAGTTTGTCCCGGCGCCTGAAGTGGAGAATAGTATTCACTAAACTGCTCTTTTTTGCCCAGCTGTTTTGCAATTTCTCCCCAGGTACCATAATTCATATCAGATTCTCTACCTGTAACAGATATTGTTCTAATCTCACCTTCTACATCATTATATTTACCGTCAAGAGTCTTTTTCCTTAAATCAGGATATTTAGCTAATAATCCCAAAGCAATCATGTTGTGGGTTTTACCGCCACCCATAGCCTGGGTTAGTTTAATAATACTGTTACCTGATCTGTTTCTAAATTTATTCATTGCAGTATCAAAAACTGTTTCCATGTTGTCGGTGATAAATGTTTCTTTAAAAAATCTTTCAGGATCAATGTTACCATTTTTTAAGTCTGAAAGATCCAAGACCTCATCTTTCATTGTTCTATCGAAGACACTTTCTCTAACTCTGACCGCTTCATTAAGTGTTCTCATTCTAAATTTGCTCCTCCTTTAAAAATCATCCTAAGATAATATTATAATTGCTCGTCTTCTTCATTGGTTATTTTTAACTATTTATTTCATTACCTACTCTAATAATCAAAAAGTTCTCTCAATAAATTTAAGTTTTACTTTTTAGATAAAAAATATATTCAATAATAAAATATCATACTGTTGCGACACCATAGTGTCAGAGGCTACTAAATTAATTTCTCCAATAATTCAAGTTTACTTTCATAATATTTTTATTAGTATCACTCAAAAACTTCCACTACAACTGACTCAGGCACCCACATATACTCAATTCCTTCATCATTAATTGGAAACTCAAAATAGTACCAGTTACCCCTTAAATCAGTTTTATATTGATCACTACCTTCTAGACCTTCCAACCACTGTTCTTCTGCTATAACTAGCTCATCTTCATCATTAACATTATCTTCTGGGAACCCTTCTCTTATAATTTTTAATTTATATTCTCCCTCTGGAAAATTGAATCCACTTTCCAGATAATTTTTAGCTTTATAATAATTACCCACTCTATAATTTAAACTCATAAATAACATCGTCCTTAGATCTTTTATTTTTAGTCTACCAATAATATAATTCTTGAAATATCTACTAAACCCTTTTTATTACTAAAAAAGACCTATGCCCTCATCAAAAAGGCATAGGTCATTAGTCTTATTCTAGATGTTTTGCAATGTAGTGCTTTATGGCTAGATTCACTAGCTGAGTGTAGCTCTCGATCACATTTTTATCTTTCAGCAGCTCCATCTTCTCTCGGAGTGATTTCTCAAGGTAAGTAGTTACTCTCACGTGTTTTTCCTCAAAACTTTTCTTTTCCCTTCGCTTTTTCAGTTTCTCCTTCAAATCTAGCTCTTTTTCCTCTTCTTTATCATTGTTTTTTAATTTCGACTTCTTTTTCAACTTTAGTTTATTTACCTTCACTTTTTTAGGCATCAGAACTCCCCCTAGAATTTTAGTCTTTTCTACTGCAGCCGCTGGATCATCTCTTCAATCACTCTTTCAAATTGACTCAATGTTCTGGCTCTCCAGGGCAACCCTCTCATTGTTTCTTGGTTGAATTGAGCATTGGGAATTGCTGTATCTACTCCGATGTATTCCTTAAAGAAGAGATCCGGGTAGGTTCTTTCGTACTCTGCAAGCATCCTTTCAGTCAGATTTCTTCTCAGATCCACTTTGTTAGCCACTATTCCCAGAACTTCTAGCTTAGTTTCTGGCTCCAGCTGCAGTTGTTTTATCTCCACCAGGAAACTGATCAGGTTCTTTAGTGAAAGCTGCTGAGCTTCTGCAATGATTAGCAACTCATCGCTGACAATGTAGCCAGCTCTAGAAAGTTCAGTCAGACTCGGTGGATGGTCCAAGAGAACAAAATCATAGGTCTCCTTCAGCTTCTTTACTATTTCTGCCAGAGTGTTGCTGACACCGGTCTGTATTTCATCTACTCTAGCTGACCCAGGTATGATTTTCTTGTCTCCTTTGCCGGGCAGCTCAGTTACTACATCTTCCAATGCTTTCTGACCGGTTAGCAGATCGAAAAGATTACTATCCTCATTCTGGCTCAGGTTGATGTCTGTCAGGTCAGTCTGTGAATCAAGGTCCAGCATTACTATTGAATATCCTGCATTGGCCAGTTCCTCAGCCATGACTGTGGTTAGAGTAGTTTTTCCAACTCCACCCTTCCTGTTAGAAATACTTATTACTTTTGGACCGAGCTTACTTTCAGTTTTATTTGTTATTATTTTTTTAGGCACTGCTTTTCCTCCTCTCCCTACGTAGACCGTCTACGTATACTGTTTACGTCTACGTTTACTTTATTATTTTGTTAGGAGAGAGAATTAGGTTGGTGGAGCGGATTGGAAAGTTAGGTGTTTGAACTGGAGAGTGATGTTTGGGTTGGATTTCTTAGGTGAATTGAGGATTGATCAAGAAAAGAATTTCAGAAGTAGGATTTTGTAGATAGGTGAGATTTTTTGTCCCCTAACGCTAACATTCAAGGCTTTCATGACATAGAAAACCCCATTCTCTCAGCAATTATACTGAAAAAATGGGGTTATCTTTATCTATCAAATATTATAAAATTTTATAATTAGCTTAACCTAAAACTTCACATTTCTTTACCTTAGTTTTAAGATAGTTAAAATACTCCTGCAGTTCTTTTTCCTCTTCAGCTGTTAGTTCTTCATCTCTTATTTTTACTGCTGTAGCTCTCATATTTCTCAGCTTCCACTCTATTTCAGTGAGTTTGCTCTTCCTTCTTTTCACTTCTGTTCTTTTATTTTTAGAAATTTTTAGTTTAGACTTTACTTCATCTTTCAATTTCTTTATTATCTTCAACAGCTCATGAGCTTTTATTTGCATTTTTATCATTCCTAATTATTCATACTTTAACTTCTAGTATGTCTAACCCTGCTCATCCAAAACATGTTCCTCTTTTTTATCTTCAGCATAGATAAAGCGATCTGAACCGGAGGCAGTCATCTTGACACTAACCTTACCGATCCCAAATTCTTCGTTAACCTGCTGCTGAATAGCAGCCTGAATCTCTGTTAAATTATATTCTCCCGGATCAATTTTTACAGCTCTATTGCGGTTATTATGGTTAATAAAAAAGATATTATTGCTGTTGTTGATTTTAATTGGTCTTTTAATCGAATCAGAAGCTGCAAAGTCTTCTAAGTCATAGGTGACTTTGGCTGGCTGCTGTGATTTGGTAAATCTGTCACCTTTTTCTGGTTGAGCTTCATTTTTTTCAGGATGGTTTAATTTCTGTACAAGGAGATTTTTGATTTGGGTTAGGACAGAGTTTGTTTTTTCTACAGCAGACATTTTTGGTCACCTCTTTTAGTATTCTTCTAATAATTCCTGATTAAAATCACTTAACTTATCAATATATTCTACCATTTCTACTTCTAATAGATCTCCCAGGTAATCATAGTTCTCATTCTGTAGAGATACCATAGCTCTATTTAGTGCCTGAGTAAAATCAGATAGTATCTTATTACTTTTATCCTTCAGTTCTTCATTATCTATCAAGGACATTATACCATTGATTACTTCCAGATACCACTGGATGCCCTCTAAAGTCTTATCCAGCAGATCAGAAGCATCTGCTTCTTTGCCATTTTTGAAAAGCTCAGCTGAGTTATTCAAAGCATTTTTTAATTTAGGTAGATAGTCTTCTGCTTCTTTAAGGGTTTCAGTTATTAGCTGTTCAACTTTTTTGCTTTCAAACTTTATCTTATCTATTCTTTCTAGATCAAGCTCATTTTCCTGAAAATATTCTAAAGAAACCTCAACTTCATCCAGATGGATTGTATCTACTATTTCATTTTCTAGCTTTGATTCTACCAATTTTAAAATATCGTTTTTATCTGTTACAGCTTCTGCTATTACATTTTCATTTATATAAATTTCCATAATATATTTTCCTTCCCGAAACAATTAGAGGAGATCAGTATCTATTTAGCTAACCAACCCCCTCAAAATTTACTAATTACTATCATATTTACATCATACTAGTTGCAGTAGATCCTCCCATACTCTGAAGTTGACTCATCATCCAGCTCTGCTGACTCTGCATTTCTGAAATAGCTTCTTCCATTGCAGAAAACTGATCAACATATCGCTGACGAGTCATTTCTACCTTTCGCTGTACATCTTCTATATCATCATTTAATCCATCTATCCGGGTATCATAGAAGTCAAGTCTTCTTGGTATCAAACCAGTATTGGACTGCATCAATTGATCAAGGTAGCTATCCATTCTAACAGCCATTCCTTCATAGCCATCAGAATCACTTTCGGCATTAAAGATAGACATTACCTCTTCTGGAGAATTTTCAAGAACTTCAGTAAACTTAGAACTATCAAAGCTCATTACTCCATCTCTATCGATTTCTATACCAACAGAAGTTAAAGTATTATAGTCTCCACTATCTTTTACTTTGGAAGTTACAAGTTCTCTTAAACGCATCTGTAAGCGCATAGCAGTACTATCACCTTGTAAAACAGCACTTTTTTCTGTTTCTTCATCATAGTCTGTCTTACCATCAAGAAAGCTCATTGCACTGTTATACTGATCTACAAATGCCTGAACTGCTTTGGTAGCTTTACCCGTATCTTTAGCTACAGAAACACTGGAAAAAGCAGTATCTGTTCCATCATTAGCAACAGCATCTGGATTGATATTAAAGGTAACACCTTCTACTGCTTCAGAAAAAGTATTATTAGAACTAGTTATACCTGTAATCCCATTAATATCTATTTCTGCATTAGAAGCTGTCTGAACTTCATTAGCTAATACTTCATTTGAGTCAACATCTAATTCAATAATACCTAAACCTTTTAAAACACCATTAGAATCAACAATACTATCATTTACAACCAATTCATTTTCGGTACCAGTATCATTAGTTTCTAATACCAGATGGTTATCGACTATAGAAGCTTTAACACCTGCATCAGCATCATTAATATTATTACTGATATCTCTCAGAGTATCATTTTCACTAATGGTAATTTCAGTTCCATTAATCTGAATATTATTTTCAGCAGCAATCCCAGTAAAACCTGTAAGATCTTTAATAGCAGTCTCAGAATCATCTAGTTTGCTTCCTGCAAGACGCTGAGCTTTAGCAGTACTTTTAACTGTAACAGAGTAAGTAGCCTCATCAGAACTATTACTTGCAGTTGCTGTAACTACATCTTCATTACTGCTATTAGCAGTTCTAGAATTGTAAGTTGCAGAAAGTTTTAAGTCAGTAATCCTATTCTCTAACTTATCAAGTCTGCTATTAACGTCTCTCCAGGCACCTTTAGTCTGCTCCAGTTCTGATATTTCTTGCTGGTAATTATATATTGGACGCTGCTCTAACTGAACCAACTGCTTTATTATTGAATCCGTATCCATACCGGTGGCTAAACCACCAAGACTTAAATCACTCATTTATAACACCTTCTTTCTAAACCGTCTCATTTATCAGGATTCCTACCATTTCATGAATTCTTGCTTGTAAATCAAGCATCTCTTCTGGTGGCAGTTCTTTAATTACTTCATCTGTATTTAAATCAACTACCTTAACCATCATCTTTTCTGTATCTTCATGAATCTGAAAGGAAAGCCCTTCTTTAACTTTATCTACTATTTCGTTTACATCTTTAACTGATTCTCTGACTTCATCTTCAAGGTCTTGTTCTGAATATTGCTGTTTTTCTCGAAGAGATTCAGGCTTGCGATCACTATTATTATTTCTATTAACTCTAGTGTTTTGATTATTGCTGTTGTTATTATGAATCTGACGGTTGGAAAGAGATTCAACACTATCTACTTTCATAATAGCTTCCACCCTTTCTTTAAAAAAAGCCAGCCGGAAAACCGGCCGGCTTAATTGTTAGTTTATATCTATATTATTCTCTTCAAGAAATTAACCGAGTAACTGTAGTACTCCCTGTGGTAACTGATTAGCCTGAGCCATCATAGCAGTACCAGCCTGACTTAAGATCTGAGATTTAGTAAAGCTCATCATCTCTTTAGCCATATCAACATCAGATATTCTGGATTCAGCAGCTGTTAAATTCTCTTCAGCAGTATTCAGATTATTGATTGTGTGATCTAATCTATTTTGTGCTGCACCTAGTTTAGAACGCTCTGCAGAAACATATTTTATTGCATCATCAAGTGTGTTTATTGCAGAAGATGCTCCACTTTGATCTGTAAGGTCTAAATTATCAATTTGAAGAGCTGAAGCAGACATATCGGAAACTGACATTTTAGTAGCCTGACCTGAATTAGCACCTATTTGAAATCTCGCAGCCTTTTCATCATCAAAATCAATTGTTGCATCTGCAGCTGCAGCTAATTCGGCATCAAATGAAAGTTTAAATCCACCAACATTTACTTCACCACTTGTATCATCTGTTACAGTTACAGTATTACCAACAGTGTCACCAGCTTGATCAGTAACTTCAAATGTTGCTGTCATTTGAGCATCAAATGTTACTTCATCTCCCTGAGCATAATTTGTTCCATCACCAGTATTATCAATTGTAACACCACCAACAGTCGCTGTGGCACCTGCTGATTGATTAATATTTCTAGCAAGTTCATTACCTTCTGCATCATAAAGAACCGCATCAAAAGCTGATGTGCCATCGGTAGCAGATTCAAGCTTAACTGTATTTTCGCCTAATTCAGCACTATTTGTTGCAGCAATACTAACTCCATCACTTGCTTTTCCAGTTACATTAGCAGTAGTCCTACTTACAGAAGTTGTTTCTATACCATAAGTTTGTGTGGTTAAGGAATTATCTACAGCTTCTGCTTCTGAAATATTAGTTGAACCTGCAGTAAGTGTAGACTCAAAAGATAAATCACCGTTTAATAAAGACTTTGTGTTAAATTCAGTAGTATTTGAAATACGATCAATTTCACTAGTTAATTGAGAAATTTCTTTTTGAATTTCAGCACGATCATCAGATGTATTAGTATCATTAGCAGCCTGAACTGATAATTCTCTCATTCGCTGTAGAATTGAATGAGTTTCTTTAAGAGCACCCTCAGCAGTCTGAATCATTGAGATACCATCCTGAGCGTTTCTCTGTGCCTGAGCAAGACCTCTTGTCTGTGCATTCATCTTTTCGCTAATTGCAAGACCAGCAGCATCGTCAGCAGCACCATTAATTCTTTTACCTGAGGACAATCTTTGTAAAGACTTTTGTAAGTTACCCTGTGTGTTTTTTAGCTGGTTGTATGAATTCAACGCAGCTACATTTGTGTTAATTCTCATTTTTTATTCCTCCTTGAAATTTTGTGTTGTTCCTGGCATCCTTGCCAGTTGTTCTAATTTGTTTTGGTTATATGAGCACCTCCGCAGCAACACTTCGGCCGATAGTGTTGCCAGCAACGGTGTTTTAGTAACCATTACAACTATGGTCATCTTTAAACCATAGTTATAAAAGCCACTAAAATTATGACTTTTATCTAATAAAGTCTACTAAAGACTGCTGCATAATTCTTGAGCCAGAGGCTAAGGAAGCCCTATAAACTGTTTCTTCCATTTTTAAATTAGTAATTACTTCTGCTAGATCAGCATCTTCATTTTTAGACTTTAAGCTTTTTATATGAATTTCATTCGCTTCTAATCTATCAATAACATTTCCAGTCCGCTGAAGTTTTCCACCAACTTCTGCTCTTAACTCAGCATATTTATTAATTGAATCATCCATTTCAGATAAGTTATTACCTATATCCTCACCTGAAATACTCTCATCTTCTAGTTGAGTATATATTTTATTAATGCTCTCTATTTCATCTTTAAAAACCTCATGCCCATTAAGATTAATATCCATCTCTACATTTTCATTTAATCTTCTGGCTACCTTACTTGTATCTCCATTATACTTCACATAATTATCAATGCCATTATCAACAACTTCAAAAGGTTTTGCATCTGTTTTTTGACCTGAAAAAATATAACTATCACCAAGTTTAGCATTAGAAATATCTATTAACTCATCTCTTAATTCTTTCATTTCTTTTGCCACCATTTTTCGATCACCAGAAGTCAAAGAATCATTAGCAGTTTTAATTGTTAATTCTCTTGCTCTTTGAATTACTTCAGTTCCACTTTTCAGAGCGCTCTCTGTAGTATTTAACCAGTTTTCAGTCTGACCAACATTGCGCTGAAACTGCTCGTTCCGGTTTAACTGTGATTTGTAATTCATGCTATCTGAAACTTTAATTGGAGCATCAGATGGCATCTGGAAAACTTTGCCTGAACTGAGCTGTTCATTTAAATCGTTAAGATCTCCCATATTAGTTTCGAGATGATCCAGCATATTTCTGATCATCATTGAATTAGTAACTCGCATTGCATTCACTCCTATCGGCTTAGACTATAGTCATTAGTGTTTCTAATAATTGATCTGTTTTAGTAATATATTTAGCTGCTGCTGCATAAGACTGCTGATACTTAATCAAGTTAGCCATTTCTTCGTCCAGCGAAACACCAGAAACACTGCGGTCGAGAGTTTCTAACTGTTTTAAAACAACGTCTTGATTGTCCTGCATCTTTTGGGCCCGACTTGACTCTGCTCCAACTGAGGTAACAATTGTCCGGAAATAACTTTCAATTGATGTTCCTTCTATTATTTCACCTTTGTCAAAAAGATTAGCCAGCTGATTAGCATTAGCTCCACTACCATTATTGTACTCCAGGCTTACTTCAGAATCTCCTTCACCTTGAGCTGTAAGTTCAAACTCGGGACTGCTGTTATTAACTGTCAGGTCACCGTTAGCTCCAATAGTAAAGCCAACTTTATCGCCCAGTGCTACTGTAGCTGTAGTTGTATTACCAGTTTCAGGATTAGTAACTATTAAGTCATATTGACTGCCATTTGGCACAACATCGACTTCATAATTGCCATTTAGAGAATTACCGAGTGTATTTACTTTAACTACTGAGTCGGATTCACTACCATTTCCAGCCGCAATCTTATCGAGACCGGTTGCTACATCAGCAATTTCGTCAGTTAAAGCAAGTTGAGCAACTGCACTTTTAGTACTATTGGGATTAATATCTTTAAAGAACTTTGCCCCCTGATCACCGTTTAAATCATAACCTGCCTGATGCTGTTGATTAAATTCTTCCACCATTGTTGCAGCCATCTTATTAAGGCGTCCTTTATAAAAATCTAATTTTTCATCTCTCATTTCTAACCAGGCTGCCATTTTACCATTAGTAGGTTCAATTTCAGTTTTAGTTCGACTGTGAATAATACTGGCATTGAATTTACCAGGTTCACCCGGTACAACTTCAAGATCATAAGCATCTGAGCCATTAACCAGCTGTAAACCATTAGTCGAGACAATCAGATTACCCTGAGCATCTTCTCTCCCCTGGACATTAATTAATTGGTTCATTTCTTTATAAAGGGCATCGCGTTCATCCATTAAATCATTAGGATTTTGTCCACTTCCCTTAACCGATACTATCTGTTTATTTAAATTAGCTATTTTAGCTGATAGTTCATTAACATCTGTAACCGCATTAGTTAAATTATCATTAATACTTTCTTTATAATCAAGCAGTTGATTTTCCACACTCTGCATTGAATCTATTAAATTATAGGCATTTTCTCTGACCATGTTGCGGGCTGCACTATCAGAAGGATTATTACTTAAATCTTGCAGTGAATTCCAGAATTCATTAATTGCTGTATCTACTCCTGATTCAGAAGGTTCATTGAAGATATACTCAACTTTTTCCAAACCTCTCTGTAGTTCTTCCCAATAACCTGCCCCCTGATTTTCTTTAAAAATCTGAGCATTAATAAATTGATCTTTAACTCGCTCTATTTGAGAAATTTCAACACCAGTTCCCATCTGACCTGCTGAGTTACTATTGGTCAGAGCCGGGCTGGTATAGGGAGTAGAAGCTTTGTGAATCGCACGCTGTTTGTTATAACTTGTATTATTAGCATTGGCAATATTATGGCCTGTTACATCTAAGGATTTACGCTGTGTTTCCAGTGCCCGCAGGCCAATATTTAAACCACTAAAGATATTACTCATCTGATTCCCACCTTTATCCTTGTCTATTGATAATTCTTGGCTGTTCTTTTTTGTTTTTATCCTGCTGTGAATAGGTCGAATCTTGATCTTTAATTTTCTGCATAATAGTTTCAAAAGATAGTTTATTTAATTCTAATGCCTGTTTTAAAAGCAGTTCATTTTGATGATTCAGCTGCTGAAATTGATCTGTTAGTTCAACTAAATCTGCTCTTAAAGGCTCTAAGTCATTTTTCCAGTCAGCTGGCAGATGAGCAATTAACTCACTGTAGGAATCTTTACTCAGTTCCAGCTCAAACTCAGTTTTAATCAGTTCTATTTTAGCCTTGCGCTCTGCTTCGGCTGCTTCAATTTCTTTAATTACTTCTCGATCAGATTCAACTGTTTTCACTATCTGATTTAAGTCATTATCAATTAAAGCCTGTTTTTTAGTTTCAGCTATTGAAAACAATCTCTGATAAAGTTCTTTTTCCCGGGCCAGGATATTTAGTAAATCTTTTTTTAAAGCTCCATTCATTTACTTAACACCTACTTAAATTTTTTTAAAATCTTAGCTGAAATCTGCTGACTATCAACCTGATAACTACCATTTTTAAGTTCAGCTTTTAAATTAGCTATTTTTTCACTACCAGGCTCAGCAATATTTTTAAGTTCAGCTCTAGCAGTCATGATTATTTTTGCCCTGGCAGAGATTTTAGTACTATCATCTTTACTTTCACTCTGCTGTGCTGCCTGATGCTGCTGCATTTTTTTATAATATTGATCTATTTTTCCTGTTGGAATTCCATTAATCTTCATGGCTGCTCCCTCCTTAAAAAACTCACTTACTTTTACTTTCTGCTATTAATATCGGGAGAGCAGCCATTTTATTAAATCTTATTTAGAGTCATTTTGAGCTTTTAAGAACAGTTAGATCAAATTAAATCTATTTTTCTCTGCTTTTTAGCCTTTTTTGGCTTTTTTAATTTTATTTAAGAAACTTTAAACTGTTTAATTAAATCAGCCAGATCATTGGCAGTTCTAACTAGATCTTCAGCTGATTCTGCAATCATTTTAGTTGAACTAGACTGTTCTTCAGTTGCCGCTGCTACCCCTTCTGCATTCTGAGCAGCTTCCTGACTAACTAATGCTATCTCTTGTACTGCTTCCCCGGCTGTTTTGCTGCTCTCATCCATTCTCATACCCTGTTCCCCAATTTCGGTTGCAATCCGTTCTAATTCTTCGGAAGCAATCATTATCTGGGCAAAAATAGCAGCTGTTTGATTAATTTCTTCTACACTTGCAGCAACTTTTTCTTTATTAATATCCATTTTTTGAACTGTATTTTTAACATCTCGTTGAATAGAAACAATTAATTTTGCAATATCTTCAGTAGCACTGCTGGACTGTTCAGCTAATTCTCTAATTTCATCTGCTACTACACTAAATCCCCGTCCTGCTTCACCAGCTCGAGCTGCTTCGATAGCAGCATTTAAAGCTAATAGGTTAGTTTGAGCAGCAATATTATTAATCAAATTGATGATTTCTCCGATTTTTTCAGAAGATTGTCCTAATGAATCAATTACTTCTACAGTTAACTCTGTATTTTTACTTACTTCTTTAAAACTTTGTTCAGAATCAACCAGCGATTGATTACCGTTCATAATATTATCTAACACATTCTTAGACTGTGCGGTCATTTGATCAGTATTCTGACTTAAATGACTAATCTCTGCTGTCAGATTTTCCATTGTTGAAGCAGCTTCTTCTACCTGAGCTGACTGTTCTTCAGCCCCTGAAGCAATATGTTGAACTGCATTACCAACTTCATCAGCAGAAGCTGCTAATTCTTCTCCAGTAGCAGTTAAATCCTGACTGGAATTGCTTAATTCTTGCACACTTGCTTCAATATTAGTAATTATATTTTTTAGACTTGCTATCATATCTGCAAAAGCCTGGGCCAGCACACCAATCTCGTCTTCACGTTTTAAATATTTGGGGTTAACTTCAATCATTAAATTACCAGCAGCAATCTCACCTGCATAATCACTGAGAACATTAAGTGGCTGGGTCAATTTAAAAACAGTAATAAAAACAATTAACGCAAAAACTAAAGCTGCTAAAAGTGCAAAAATAGTTGTCATACCGGTAACACCTTTAACCATACTATCTACAAAAGCAAGTGAAGTCCCAACATACCAAATGCCAACTATATCTCCATCTGAATTGTGAAGCGGCATATAAGCTGTTTGGTATTGATTGCCAACTACATTTGCTTCTCCATAAAAGTTTTGGCCCTGATTTAAAACCTGCTCAGCTACCTGAGCAGAAACTTTAGTTCCGACTGCCCGTTGACCATCTTGCTGGACATTGGTAGCAACTCTGGTGTCTTCAGCAAAAATAGTTACTGTATTTCCCTGAGTCAGCTCACCAATTTGATCGGTAATTTCATAATTACCATTAATTAGAGTATTACCTTTATATAGTTTTTCCCCCTCCAGATGCCAGGCCCCGGGATATTCCAGATCAAGAATTCGATAACCTGTATTTAAATCAGATTCTGCTTTAATTAAAGCTGCTGATTTAGCTTCTTTAATAGCCGCATTTCTAATCTGAAATAAAATTAGCCCAATCATCAGTATCAGTCCAATTACTACAATAAGCAATATTCTGTATTTTATTGCCAGTTTGTTTAGTTTTAACATTTAGCTTCCTCCCCTAATTTTTTAGTTTATTACTAGATTAAATCTCCCCCATATTAAAACAAACAATTTCCCTCTACCTAATATAATTATCGTAATTTTTTTAATTAAATTAACTCTACTTGCCGGTCAAAATCATGTTTAACTTATCTTTAACTGTAAAATACTCTTTTTTACTACTATTTATAACTGAACTACATTTTTTGACAAAATATTGATAATTATCTTGCTAAAAAAACTGATTCCAATTGCAATTGGAATCAGTTAAATATAGTATCTATTAAAATTTTCAGGAAACACAGTTGGAGAATTTTTTAAACAGGTAAAGTTTAATTTATTTTAATTAAAAACTGTGTTTCCCAAAACTTAATTTAATTTAAACTGCCTGACTAAATCAGCTAAATTACCAGCAGTTTCAACAAGTGCTTCTGCAGATTCAGCAATTATTCTTGTGGAATGAGATTGTTCAATACTGGCTGCTGCTACACCTTCTGCATTATGAGCTGCTTCTTCACTTACAACTGCAATTTCTCCGACAGCAGAACGAGCAGTTTCACTATTTTGATTCATACTAATACTTTCTCTTTCAATCGCTGAAATCAGTTGGCTTAAACTATCAGCTGCTCTGGTAACATCAACAAAAACATCAGCAGTTCGATTTATTTCTGCCACACTATTGTCAACTTCAACTTCATTTTGATTCATTTTACTAACTGTATTCTTAACATCTTTTTGAATAGAAATAATTAAACGAGAGATATCTTCCGTTGCCTTAGCTGCCTGTTCAGCTAACGTTCTAATCTCATCAGCTACTACACTAAATCCCCGCCCAGCCTCCCCAGCCCGGGCTGCTTCTATTGCTGCATTTAAAGCCAGCAGATTAGTCTGAGAAGCAATGTCATTGATCAAATTTACTATCTGACCAATCTTTTCCGAAGACTGCCCAAGTGAATCTATCACTGCTGAGGTGGCACGGGTATTTTCACTTACCTGTTGAAAACTCTGCTTTGAATTTGTCAAGGCTTGATTACCGCTTTTGATGTTTTCCACTACATTCTGTGACTGTTTTCCCATCTCCTGCGAATTGGCAGATATTTTATCAATATCTTCAGCTAGAGTATCAATTAAAGAAGTAACCTCTTGCACTTGAGCTGACTGTTCTTCTGCCCCAGATGCAATATGCTGAATTGAATTACCTACCTCATCAGCCGAGGCTGATAATTCTTCACCAGTTGCTGTGAGATCCTGGCTGGAATTGCCAAGTTCTTCTACTGTAGTCGTTATTTCAGTAATTACAGTTCTTAATTTGATTAACATTTTCTGAAAAGCAGCTGCTAAAGTTCCAATTTCATCTTCTTTTTTTAGATAAGCTTCTGCAATCGTCAGATTTAAATTACCAGCTGCTATTTCTTCAGCATATTGACTCAAATCATTAAGTGGTCTGATTAGTCTAACTACAAAAAAGAGGAGGATAATGATTAAAATTATAGTTGCAATAAGAGAAAAAATTGCTGTATTAATTGTAATACCACTGATTAGTTGCTGAACAAAACCGAGCGAAGTAGCTACCGACCAAATACCAATTATTTCGCCATTAGAATTTCTAATTGGCTGATAAGCTGTCTGATAAAGCGCTCCTAGAATATCTGCCTCACCATTAAAAATCTCACCTGTTTTTAAAACTACCTCAGCTACATTCTGATCAACATTGGTACCTACAGCTCTTCTGCCATTTTCAATTACAGTTGTAGCTACTCTTTTTCGATCAGCAAAAATAGTTACAATATCACCTTTCGCAAGCTGCGAAATATTATCAACCAATTGGTTATTATCATTAATTAAAGTTTCTCCTTTATAGAGCTGACCATTTTCCAGATGCCATGCTCCTGGATATTTAAGATCAACTACCTGATAGCCAAAAGCTAAGTCAGCTGCTGCTTTGACTGCTGCTGTATTTTTAGCTTCTTCAACCGCAACTTCTCTAATTCTAAAAATAGTACCGGCAGTTAACAAAGTTATTCCCAATACTACAATCAATAAAATTTTGTACTTAATAGATAATCTACTTAATCTCATCTAAATTTCCCCCTTTATTTTAGGTAATTCTTAAATTCATCTCATCTAAAATGATCATCCCCAATTAACTCAGCTCAGCAATTTTAATCTTGACTATTTTACTTAAGTTTATATTTAATAATAACTATTATCGTTTATTATTAGCAAAAAGTAAATCAGCTGTTTTTAACAAATTTGACCTGCAGTCAGTTTTAAGCTGATTATCCTCTTTTTTCCTGCTCTTTTCGGCTATTTAAAATTATTTTACTAAAACTAATAATTTAATAAATAAAAAAACAGGACCCCTGCGGGATCCTGTTTATAATTATCTAGAATATTAATTATTTTATTATATCTATATTGGTAGTTAATTATAATTTTTTATAAACCATAATATGACTGTTGATATATTTTTTCTAAATCAGTAGCTTCTGGCTGCCGTGGGTTAGTTAAAGTACAGGGATCTGCCAGAGCATTTTTAGCCATTCTAACCAAAATAGCTTCAAAATCAGCATCTGTATAATCCAGCCAGTCAATTGCTTGAAAACTAGGCTTAATAGCTAATTTTTTATTTAATTCTCGAATAGCATCTGCTAAGTTGTCTATCCCTAAGAATTCTTCTATTTCTCGATATCTTTCTGGAGCAGTTGCAGCATTATATTCAATAACATAAGGTAATAGGATAGCATTTGCCAGCCCGTGGGTTACATGAAGTTCTCCACCAATTTTATGAGCTAAACTATGAATTATTCCCAGAGAAGCATTAGAAAATGCCATTCCTGCTAGAGTAGATGCATTATGCATTTCTTCTCTTGCTGTTAAATCTTTACCATCTGCATAAGCTTTGGGCAAATATTCAAATACAAGCTTAATTGCTTTTAAAGCTAAAGGATCTGTGTAGTCTGTTGCAGCAGTTGAAACATAGGCTTCTACAGCATGAGCTAAAACATCCATTCCGGTGTTAGCTGTAATATGAGCAGGCATTGTAGCCGGTATTTTAGGATCTACAATTGCAATATCAGGAATAATTTCAGGAGAAACTATTGGATATTTTATTTTTTTCTCTGTATCGGTAACTACTGAAAAAGCAGTAATTTCAGAAGCAGTACCGCTGGTAGAAGGGATAGCAACGAATTTAGCTTTTCGTCTTAATTTAGGCATTGAGCCAACTGCAATTATTTCATCAAATTTTAATTCTGGATATTCATAAAAAGCCCACATTATTTTAGCAGCATCTAATGCAGAGCCACCACCAATAGCAATAACCCAATCAGGTTTAAAATCTAACATAACTTTTTTGCCTCTTTCAATAGTCTTGACAGATGGATTAGGTTCAACACCATCAACTATCATTGTTTCAAGCTTAGCCTCTGCTAACAAAGCTTCTGCTTCTGCTAAAAAACCAAATTTTTTCATCGAACTACCACCAGTGACCAAAACAGCTCTTTCACCAGTCAAATTTTTTAATTCTTCCAGAGCACCTTCTCCATGATGAATTGTAGGGGGGACCATAAATGAATTCATTTTATTCAGCTCCTTTGTTTGCTTGATTTGCTTGTTTATTTATTTTTGTTAATTATTTCACAATTATCCTGAAGTAATTATACCACTTATTTAAATTTCCTACAATAGCAGTGCTTAAAGTTTAAATCTTAAAATTAGTCTGTAAATTGTGAACCTATTCACTATAAACTGTGTGGATAATATTTTAAGTTATTTAATAAATAACAATAAAAAAGCCCACTCAATGTGGGCTAAAAGTAAGAAAAATTTAGTTTAATAGTCGGCCAGTGGTGGTACTGCTTTAACAAGCTGATCAACCACTCCAACTAATTTATCAATTTCTGGTTTGGTTATTTGAGCATCTGCCCCAACGTCCTTACCCTTATGCAGTAGATCCTCGGTAATTAATGAGGAAAAGATAACTGTGGGCAGCTTGCGCAGATAACGATCTTCATGAATTTTTCTGATTAGTGTATGACCATCCATCATGGGCATTTCTATATCGGTTATTATTCCCTGAACATGATCTAAAATATCATCATCAGGATATTCGGCTTTAATTTCCTGTAAATGGTCAAATAATTTTTGACCATCACTAAAAATCATAAAATCTTGATAACCTGCTGCAACTAAAGTATCTTTAATCATATTTCTAGTAGTAGGAGAATCATCAGCTAAAGCAAGAGTTTTATCCAGTCGCCTAGCTTTTAAATCAGCTGAATCTTCTGGCTTAACATCTACTTTATTACCTAATTCTGGTTTTAAATCTTTTAGTATTTTTTCAAAGTTAAGAAAATTAATTAAATCTTTATCTTCAGCTTTGATAACACCATTAACCAGATCACCCATCATGTCATCAGGAGCTTGAATATCATCCCAGCCAATTCTACTAATTCCAACCACATTGTCAACTGCAAATAAAATTTTAGTATTATTAAATTCAGCTAAAATAGCCATAATAATTCCGTCATTTTCAATTAACTCAGCTTTTAAATAAGAGCTTAAGTTAACAATCATAATTACATCGCCTCTGATGTTGGTCATGCCTAAAATCACATCTGATTTATCAGGCATTTTCTTAATGTCTTCTTTTTTAATTCTTAGTATCTCTCTTACTTTTAAGACATTAATTGCATAGGAAGTATCATCAACAATAAATTTTAATATTTCTAACTCACCAGTCCCGCTTTCAAGTAAGATATTTTGTTTACCTCTCATGGTTAGCCCCCTTTTAACCCGCTGTTTAGTTATTATTTGTAATTATATAACATTTTAACTATTTTTAACAGCCCTTAAGCAAAAAAGATAATTAAAACAAGTATAAATATATTATATCATAGAATAAGCAAAAAACCACTACCCAACTTTTGACAATAGGTAGTGGCTTGTACTACTTGATAAAATAATTTCATCAACCAGCTTTAGACTCAGGTTTTTCTGTTTCAATAATAATCCGATGACGATGATGATAAAATTCATCAGCAAGCTTATCTTGTCTCTGTTTGCTACCTTCCAGCCTGGCAACTCGATTATCGAGTTGATCTAATTTTGCTCCATGAGCTTCTGAGTTAGCTAATAGTGACTTTAAGAGCTGAGTATTTTCAAATAACTGAGGTTTCATCGCAGCTACATCTGTTTTTAGCTCTGATACATCTGTTTTTAACTCTGTCACATCTGTTTTCAGCTCTGTGACATCTGTTTTCAGCTCTGCTACATCAGCTTTAATGCCTGAAATTTCTTCTCTAATTATCTGGCGAATAGCAACTAAAAGATCCTGATTCAAGTCTAAACACCACCTATCTCTTATTTGTTTCCAGAAACAGTGATTTTTGTTATTAATAGTAGTTAAATTTAAAATAGTTTAATTAGTAGATATATTTTTATTTCATTAGATTAATAATATCATAAAAAGTAATTCAAATAAAGAAAAAATAGTCAGATAATTACTTTATTATTTAAGTTAAATATTGATCTACTGCTGCTGCTGTTCGCCGGCCTTCATCAATTGCATTAACAACTAAACTCTGACCTCTCCGCATATCGCCGGCAGCAAAGACGCCTGTTAAGTTAGTTTTAAAGTCACCATAAGCAGCTTTAATATTAGAACGTTGGTCGCGCTCTAATCCAGCTGACTCAGCAAGCGCTGCTTCTGGGCCAAGAAACCCCATTGCAATTAAAATTAAATCAGCTGACCAAATTTTTTCACTGTCAGCAACTTCAACAGGCACAAAACGTCCATTTTCATCTTTATCCCAATTAATCTTAACTGTTCTAACAGCTGTAACAACTTTTTGCCCCTGTTCTGTTTTAGTTATGATTTCTTTAGTCATAATTAAAAACTGACGGGGATCCGCTCCAAAAAGTTCTATTGCTTCTTCCTGACCATAATCTACTTTTAAAATCTGGGGCCATTCTGGCCAGGGATTATCATCCTTTCTAGTCAAAGGGGCCTGGGGCATAATTTCAAATTGATTAACTGACTTACAACCCTGACGAATAGCAGTTGCTACACAATCTGTACCTGTATCACCACCACCAATAACAATTACATCTTTATCAGCAGCAGAAATATAATCAGCAGTTTTTTCTGCTTTATCAGGCTCTGTTTCTAATAAATGGCGGGTATTACGGGTTAAATAATCAACAGCAAAATAGACACCTTTCGCCTGACGACCTGGTACATCTAAATCACGTGCTTTAGTAGCTCCACCGGCCAGCACTACTGCATCAAATTCCGACTGCAGTTGTGTTAAGGCTAAATCAGTACCAATTTCAGTTCCAGTTTGAAACTCGACCCCTTCTGCTTCCATAATCTTTAATCTACGAGCCAGTACTTTTGTTTTATCTAATTTCATATTTGGAATTCCATAAACAAGCAGGCCCCCAATTCTATCCTGACGCTCATAAACTGTGATCTGATGGCCCAGTTTATTCAGCTGATCAGCTGCTGCCAGGCCTGCTGGCCCAGAACCCACTACGGCTACTTTTTTACCGCTTCTTACTGCTGGTGGTTCTGGCTTGATCCAGCCTTCAGCAAAGGCTTTTTCAATAATTTGATATTCATTTGCTTTAATAGTTACTGCAGGATCATTTAAACCTACAGTACAGGATCCTTCACAGGGGGCAGGACAAACTCTACCAGTAAACTCGGGAAAATTATTAGTCTTTAATAATCTCTGCACAGCTTCTTTCCATTTTCCTTTATAAATTAAGTCATTCCACTCTGGAATTAAATTATTAACAGGACATCCTGAAACCATTCCTCCTATTTGCAGACCACTATGGCAGAAAGGAATTCCACATTCCATACAGCGAGCTCCTTGCTTTTGAGCAGCTGCCTGGCTAAACTTCTGCTTAAATTCTTCCCAGTCTTTAACTCTTGCAGCGGGGGGTCTTTCTGCAGGTAGTTGACGTTGATACTCCATAAAACCGGTTGCTTTTCCCATCTTATCTCCTCCTCTATACTTAATTACCGCTAACCCGGGCTTTATCCTGGGTATTCTGTTCAAAAGCCTGCATCAAAGCATCGTCATAACTTAAACCCTGAGCTTCAAAGTCAGCTATCGCAGTGATCATTCTCTGGTAATCACGGGGCATAACTCGAATAAATTTATATTTTAACTGCTGCCAATCAGCCAGGATTTCTGCTGCTCGATCACTACCAGTATATTTCAAATGCTCATTGATCATTTTTTTAACAAGCAGTTCATCTTCAGTTTCACTTAAATAGTCAAGCTCTACCATAGTAGGATTTACTTTATCTTTAAAATTATCATCTTGATCAAAAACATATGCTGTTCCACCAGTCATTCCAGCAGCAAAGTTGCGACCAACTTTACCTAGTACTACAACTCGCCCACCTGTCATATATTCACAACCATGATCACCAACACCTTCTACAACAGCTTCTACTCCACTATTACGTACACAGAAACGTTCACCAGCAACTCCTTCAATATAGGCTTGACCAGCAGTAGCACCAAAAAATGCTACATTACCAACAATAATATTATCAGCTGCTTTAAACAAAGAATCAGTTGATTTTTCAACAATTATTCTGGCTCCCGAAAGTCCTTTACCTAGATAATCATTTGCGTCACCAATTAGTCTAAATGTCAAGCCGTGTGGTAAATAAGCAGCAAAACTCTGACCAGCAGATCCGCTAAAATTAAATCTAATAGTATCTTCTGGCAGACCAGCTGCCCCATATTTTTTACTAATCTCATTCCCCAAAATAGTTCCGACAACTCGATCTGTATTTCTAATTTCTAAATCGGCTTCTAACTCCAGCTTATTTTCAATTGCATTTTCAGCTAAAGTAATTAACTGCTGTAAATCAAGGCTTTTTTCAAGACCATGATCCTGTTTTTGCTGGCAGTAAATTGCCTTTTCTTTTGCCTGTTCTGGCTGATATAAAATAGCTTTATAGTCAAGTCCTTTTGTTTTCCAATGCTGAGTGGCAGTCTGTTTTAATTTATCAACTCGACCTACCAATTCATTTACTGTTCGAAAACCAAGTGCTGCCATTTCATGTCTAAAGTCTTCTGCCATAAAACGCATAAAATTAACCACATATTCCGGTTTACCTCGAAATTTTTTGCGTAATTCTGGATCCTGGGTTGCAACTCCAACCGGACAGGTATTTTTATTACAAACTCGCATCATTACACAGCCTAAAGCAACTAAAGGAGTAGTTGCAAAGCCATATTCTTCTGCTCCTAACATTGCTGCTACTGCAAGGTCTTTACCAGTCATGATCTTGCCATCTGTTTCTAAGGTTACTCGATCACGCAGTTTATTTAAAACTAAAGTTTGATGAGTTTCAGCTAAGCCTAATTCCCAGGGCAAACCAGCATGTCTGATACTAGTCCGGGGAGATGCTCCTGTTCCTCCATCATAGCCGCTAATTAAAATTACATCTGCTTTTCCTTTAGCAACTCCTGCAGCTACTGTACCAACACCAGCTTCGGCCACTAATTTGACATTTATTCTAGCTGCCCGGTTAGCACTTTTTAAATCATGAATCAACTGAGCCAGATCCTCAATTGAATAAATATCATGATGTGGTGGTGGTGAAATTAAGCCAACTCCGGGAGTTGTGCCTCTAGTTTCTGCAATCCAGGGATAAACTTTTTTGCCAGGCAGCTGGCCACCTTCGCCCGGCTTAGCTCCCTGGGCCATTTTAATCTGAATTTCTCTAGCATTACTTAAATAATGAGAATTAACACCAAAGCGACCTGATGCTACTTGTTTAATTGCACTATTACGAGAATCACCATTTTCATCTGGAGTAAAGCGAGCCGAATCTTCTCCCCCTTCACCAGTATTACTCTTGCCCCCGATCCTGTTCATTGCAATTGCAAGAGCTTCATGTGCTTCCTGACTAATTGAACCATAAGACATTGCTCCTGTTTTAAAACGCTTCATAATTGAGGCAGCTGATTCTACTTCAGCCAACGGAATTGCCCGGGGCAAATAGTCTGGCTCTAACATGCCGCGCAAAGTAAGTCTGCGCTCACTTTGATCATTTATTTTATCACGATATTCTCTAAATAAATCATAATTGTTTTCTCTGACTGCACGCTGCAGAAGGTAAATAGTTTCGGGATCATAAAGATGTTCTTCTCCATCTTTACGCCAGGCAAAGTTGCCTCCTGGATCAAGAGTATCCCGTTCAACTTTAACCCCGTGGAAGGCTTTATCATGGTTCAAAATTGCTTCCCAGGCTATTTCAGCTAGACCAATACCTTCAATACGAGAAGCAGTCCGACAAAAATATTTGTCAATAACAGCTGCTGAAATTCCAATTGCCTCAAATATTTGAGCTCCTCGATAACTCTGCACAGTTGAAATACCCATCTTGGCCATTACTTTAATGACACCTTTTACAGCCGCTTTAATGTAACTAGCCACTGCTTGTTCAGAACTCATTGTCAAATGACCTGTTTTAACCAGATCAGTTAAAGAAGCATAGGCTAAATAAGGATTAACTGCATCAAGTCCATAGCCAATTAATAAGGCAAAATGATGTACTTCACGTGGTTCAGCTGATTCTAAAACTAGACTTACTTTAGTTCTCAAACCCTTTTTAATTAAATAATGATGCAAACCACTTACTGCAAGCAAAGCTGGCACAGCAACCTGTTTCTGATTAACTCCCCGATCGGAAAGTACTAAAATATTAACTCCTGAATTAATTAATTCTTCTGCTCTGACAAAAAGCTGCTCTAATTTTTTTTCTAAAAATACTCCAGCTGCTTTACGATCTACTGCTTCAGATCTTTTAAAACAAAGCTTAAGTTCAGCTGTTTTAAAACCAGACTGATCAAGTTCCTTAATTAAAGCTAGTTCTTTGTTACTCAGCAGTGGGTGTTCTAATTCTAATTGCTGACAGCTCTTTTTTTCTGCTGCCAGAAGATTACCCTCAGAGCCAAGATAAGTATTAGCAGCTGTAATAATTTTTTCTCTAATTGAATCTATCGGAGGATTTGTTACCTGAGCAAAGCGCTGTTTAAAGTAATTATATAAAAGCTGCGGCTGATCGGAAAGTACTGCTAAAGAAGCATCATTACCCATAGAACCAATTGGATCTACTCCATTTTCGGCCATCGGGATTAAAATTTTATGCAAATCTTCATAAGTATAAGCAAAACTTTTCTGCAGCTGTACCAAATCATTAGCTGTTAGACTATCACAGTCAGCCAGTTCTCGGTCGCTCTCCAGCTCAGATAATTGAATCATTTCTTCTGCTAGCCACTCACCATAGGGCTCTGCATCAGCAATTTTTGTCTTCAATTCCTGATCATTAATTATTCTTCCTTTTTCTGTATCAAGTAAAAGCATCTTACCAGGTTCTAGCCGCTGTTTGCTCACTACCTGTTCTTCTGGTAAATCAAGCACGCCAACTTCAGATGAAAGAACTAGTAAGTCATCAGCAGTTATATAATAACGAGAAGGACGCAGACCATTTCTATCCAGAACAGCCCCAACTTTAGTTCCATCTGTAAAAGCCATTGCAGCCGGGCCATCCCAGGCCTCCATTAAAGTACTATGATAATGATAAAAATCCCGCTTTTTTTTGTCCATAGCAGGATCATGTTCCCAGGGTTCAGGAATCATCATCATCACTGCATGCGGTAAAGAACGACCATTTAAATACAAAAATTCTAATACATTATCAAAACGGGCAGAATCACTGCCAGTTTCATCAATTACAGGCAGCAGTTCAGCTAATTCATCTCCAAAAGGTTCACTAGCCAGGATCCCTTCGCGGGCCCGCATCCAATTTTGATTACCTAAAACAGTATTTATTTCTCCATTATGAATCAAATAACGATTAGGATGTGCTCTTTCCCAACTGGGAAAAGTATTAGTACTGAAACGAGAATGAACTAATGCAATTGCTGTTGCCATTTTTTTATTTTTTAAATCAGGAAAGAAGTTAGCCAGCTGTTCTGGAGTTAACATTCCTTTGTAAACAATTGTCCGGCTGGAAAGAGAAGCAAAATAAAGCTGTTCCTCAGCTGGTAAATCTTTAATAATTTTTTCAATTTGACGGCGAAGCAGATATAACTTTCTTTCAAAAGCTATTCCAGCCTTCGTTTGGGCAGCTTTTTTTATAAATAGCTGTTCAAACTGCGGCATTGTTTCTAGAGCAGTCTGACCAATTTCACTATAATCAATTGGAACTTCTCGCCAAGCTAAAAACTGCTGACCAGTTTTAGTTATTTGTTCTGCTATCAATTGTTTTACTTTTTCTCGCTGCTGTTTAGCCCGGGGTAAAAAAACCATCCCTACTCCATAATCTCCCTGAACAGGCAGTTTTACTTTTTGTTTTGCCAGCTGCTCTCGCAAGAAACTATCAGGAAGCTGTAATAATATACCAGCACCATCACCAGTATTTTCTTCACTACCACTCGCCCCCCTATGGCTTAAATTGACAAGAACTTCCAGGGCCTGATCAACTATCTGATGTGACTTTTTTCCTTTTATATGGCTGACAAAGCCCATGCCACAGGCATCATGTTCAAAATCAGGATTATATAATCCCTGCTTTTTAGGCATTCTTGTAAAAGTCATAGTATATCATTCCTTCTCTCTTAATTTTTTCGCTACTCTACTGCTTAATTAGATTTTAAATCATGTAAATTTTTAAAGGTGTACTATATAGTATAGATAGAAAATTCTAAACTGTAAATAGCTAAATCTTTTCTATCCTTGTATACAAGGATAATAAGTAGTTAAAAACCGCTGTCAGGCATTGACAGCGGTGAATTTAGACAAGTTTTTATCTAATCAATTTTTCATGATAATTTGATGTTAAATTGATGTTAGCAATCACAATATTTTTAATTTAACTTTGTTCTTTTTCAAAAACACTGCTAATACTATTCCAGGCTGCTTTTATATGATCTTCAGCACACCTGCGTGCCCGATCTGGATCACCACTAATAATTGCTTCACCTAGCTCCTGATGCTCTGCTAAAAATTCCTGCATACGTCCTGCCCGAGAAAAACTACTTCTCCTGAACCGAGTAGCCTGCTCAAATAAAGTATCTAGAAATTTTTCTAACCATTTATTATCAGAAGCCTCTTTAATTATACGGTGAAAGGCAACATCAACTCTAATACAGCCGCGGTGATCATTATGTTCAATACAGTCTTCTAGCTCAATTACATATTCCTGCAGCAGCTCTTTTTGCTTTTCATCAATATTTCTAGCAGCTAAATAAGCAGCGAGGCCTTCCAATTCAGCTCTTACCTGAAATATATCATCAATCTCTTTACTGGTTTCAATCCCGGCAATAAAAACTCCCTGCTGGGGAATAATATTAATTAATTCTTCCTGTTCTAACATTCGAAAAGCCTCTCTGACAGGAGTTCTACTTACACTCAGTTCTTCTGCAATTTCCATCTCAGTAATTTTTTCTCCAATCATTAATTCTCCTGTTAAGATCGCTTCCCTGAGTACCTTATAAACCTGTTTTCTTAATGGTTCATAACTATATGAATCAATTGCTGATAAATTAAATTTACTCATCCTCAACCACTTCCTTCTATGCTTAATTTTTCGGCTAATCAATCTAGGAAACTGAACTCAAATTAATTTAAAATTCCTTTTTTTCAATACCAAGGCTGGCCATAAATCTATCAAACCCCTGCTGTCCTACAGCATTATTTTTATATACCCCTGCATCCTCAAGTACCCGGCTAAATTTGTCCGCTACTTCTGCTTCCAGAACTTTCTCTGCTTTTTCACTACTCAATGAGGTACCATATTTATTTTTTAGTAATTTGATCCAGGCTAAATGTTTTTGCAGTTCTGCTCTGTTTTCTAAATCTGAAAATTCCAGCTTACCACTTAAATAATCACTAATTAAATTAAGCTCTGCTTTTAACCTGCCGGGTAAAATTGCTCTACCCATAACTTCAATTAAACCAATATTCTCTTTTTTAATATGGTGAAGTTCTCGATGCGGATGAAAAATTCCTTCTGGATATTCTTCATCTTTTCGATTATTTCTTAAAACAAGATCCAACTCGTAAAGATTATTTTTCTGGCGAGCAATTGGAGTAATTGTATTATGAGGTGTTTTTTGCTGATCCTGTTCAGAAAAAGCTAAAATATTAAGCTCCGGATCTGAATACTCACGCCAGGCTGTTAATACTTTTGCCGCTAGATTAATTATATCTTCTCGAACAGCTGCTTTAAGCCTAATAACTGATAAAGGCCACTTGAGGCGGCTAATTTCCAGGTCAGGAAAAGTTGGGTGAAGATAATAAGCTTCCTCTTCAGCTTCTTCCATTGGAAAAATGTGACGCCCACCTTGATAATGATCATGGCTTAAAATTGAGCCACCTACTAATGGTAAATCAGCATTAGAACCAATAAAATAATGGGGCAGCTTTTCTACAAAATCTAATAAAACAGCAAAGGTGTTTTTATTAATCCGCATTGGTATATGCTGCCGGTGAAAAACTATACAATGCTCATTATAATAAACATAGGGAGAATACTGTAAAAACCAATCTTCATTTTGCAGCTTAAGTGGAATGACTCGATGGTTTTGACGAGCTGGATGTTTAAAATTACCCGGATAGCCAACATTTTCAAGGCAGAGAAAACAGCTGGGATAATTGCTTTGAACCTGATTACGTGCTTTTTCTATTTCAGCTGGATCTTTTTCTGGTTTAGAAAGATTAATAGTTATTTCAATCTGACCATATTTATTTTCGGCAGTCCAATTAATATTCCTTGCAATTCTTGCTTGACGAATATAATTAGTGGCTTTCGCAAAATTATAATATTCTACAGTTGCTCTTTTTATTCCTTCAGTTTCAGCAGTTTGATAAAAATTACGACTAACTTCTGATTGCCGGGGAGTAAGAGCTCCCATAATCTTAGTATCCAGCAAGTCTTTTTCTGTAATTTGATCGCTTATTAAACCAACCTTAACTGCATAAGCAAGTAATTGATCTAATAAAGGCTGTGGATCAAGTGGACTACTAATATCCTCTGCTATTAGAGGTTCAGCTGGACTACTTTCTATAGCAAGTATTTCTCTGATCCGGTTACGTGCTGCTATTTTATCCCATTCTCCCAATAAACCTTTATTCTCACCATAAACAAGCAATTCTTCTATTACCTGATTAACATTTCCCATAACTTCCACAATCCAGTCCCCCCGCTTTTTTTATTATTTTATTTGATTTCACAAAAAAAATCCAGTCTTAATTTAAAAAAGCTCACAATTAGCTAACAATGATTAAATAAAAATCAGCTTTTTTTATAGCTTTAACTAAGTTTTACTATAATTTCTTCCCGGGCAGATTTCCGCATAGCATCCATTACTTCTAAATTAGGATAGGTTTCTGCTTCAATTGTAAGTGGTAATGGTGTATTGTTTAAAATAGCATCAGCAAAAGCTTCAATTTCTAGCTGATACTGGGGACCAGTTTCAACAGAAAGTTTTTCTTCCTGACCAGATTTATTAATTAAAAAATAGTTATCTTCCAACCAGGAAAAAAAGCCTGGTACCTTAATACTACCCTCGGATCCGATAACTTCTAAGTCCTGTTCTGGATAAGAATTAATGCTATAATAAAGATTGGCAAATCTACTCTGACTGAAGTAGAGAGTGGCACTACCTGATAAGTCAACTCCATTTTCAGCTTCTTCAAAGAAATTAGCAACCTGAAGTGGTTTCTCGCCAAATAAGTAACGGCTAATATTAACTGTATAACAACCAATATCATTTAAAGCTCCGCCATCTAATTTCCGACTCAGTCTAATATTATCTGTCTGATCACTAATATTAAAAGTAAAATTAGCTTTAATTTCCTTTAATTCTCCAATTACACCATCAGATATCATTTTTTTAAGCTGTTTAACAAACGGCTGAAAACGATACATAAATGCTTCCATTAAAAGAACATCATTTTCCTGGGCAGCAGCATACATCTCTTCAGCTTCAGTTATATTTTTACCAGAAAGCGGCTTTTCACATAAAATATGTTTGCCAGCTGCAGCCGCTTTAATTGCCCATTCTCGATGTAAATTATTTGGTAGTGGAATATAAATTGCATCTAAATCTTGATCAGCTAACAAATCAGCATAATTAGTATAGTATTTGGCAGCGGAAAACTCAGCAGCAAATGATTTTGCCTTAACCTGATCACGGCTTGCTACAGCATAAAGTTCTGAATTAGCAGCTGCTATAATAGCTGGAATCACTGCTTTTTTAGCTATATTAGCACAGCCAAGAATACCCCATTTTATCTTTTTCATTATTGCCAACTCCTATTTAAAATTATTATTAAAAATCACTCTGGCGACTTAGCTTTACCCTACTTTAATAAATAAACCATATTGATTAAAACAATTAATATTTTTAAAGCTTACTAAGTAATTATTTCGTTAAAAACTAAAAAATACCTCTTTAAAAATTATAAATAGCTAACTAATAGCAGATAAAACTAAAACCCAGTTCTCATTGAGAACTGGGTTTAAAAATTAATCTTTTAGTATCTAGCCTTTAACTGAGCCTGCCAGCATTCCTTTAATAAAATAACGACCAAAAATTATATAAACCAGTAAAGTTGGCAAAGCTGTAATAATTGCTCCACTCATTTGCACATTCCACTCTACTACCTGGCTACCAGCTAAATTAGTTAAAGCTACTGTAATTGGCTGACTCTGTGTATTAGTTAAAGTTACTGCAAAAAGAAATTCGTTCCAGATATTAGTAAACTGCCAGATAAATACAACTACAAAAGATGGAATAGAAATGGGGAAAAAAATATGACGATAAATATTAAAGATATTTGCTCCATCAACTTTAGCAGCTTCAGTCAGAGCCTCTGGAACATCTTGATAGTAGTTTCTAAACATCAAAGTAGTAATTGGCAATCCATAAACTACATGCACTAAAATTAATCCAGGAATAGAACCATAAAGATTAATCTGCTGCATAAATTGGACAAGGGGAAATAAAACACTTTGATATGGTATAAACATTCCAAATAAAATTAAAGCAAATAAGGTGTCAGAACCTTTAAATTTCCAATGTGATAAAACATAACCATTTAAAGAACCAAGCAGAGCAGAAAGTATAGTAGCTGGTATTACCAGATAAAAACTATTCATAATATTAGGCGCCAACTTTTTAAAAGCTTCTCTTAAACCAGAAAAAGAAAGAGCAGTTGGCAGCTGCCACATTGTATTAATTGAAACTTCGGAAAAACTTTTGAGACTGGTTGAGAGCAGTACATACATTGGCAGCAAGAAAAATAAAGCAAAAATGAGCAGTACTGCATATCTTATTATTTTTTCAGTGGTAGTTAGTTTTTCGTTCATCTGCTAATCCTCCTTAAAGCTGTTAATTAGATATGGTATAATTAATAAACCAACCATCATTAACAGTACGATAGCAATTGCTGAACCTGTAGAATAGCGATTTGATCTAAAAGTTGCTTCAAACATATATACAGCTGGTATATCTGTTACATTATTAGGTCCACTACCTGTCATAGCATAAATTAAAGCAAAAGCTTTGAGCGAAACATGAGCCAGTACAATAATGGCCGATAAAGTAATCGGTTTTTGAATAGGAAATAAAATTTTAGTAAAAATCTGCCACTTACTAGCTCCATCAATTCGAGCTGCTTCAACAAGCTGTTCGTCGATACCTCTCAGACCGGCCAGCCACATAGCCATTGTATAGCCGGAATACTGCCAGACAGCTGCTATAATAACTGCTACTAGAGCAACATTGAAATGCAGAAAACTAAAAGTACTGGTAAACCAGGACCACTGTAATTTTTCCAGACCAAGATGACTCAATAATAAATTAATTCCCCTTGGATCAGCTGGCAGCCTGCCAGGCGAAAAAATCCAACGCCAGACTGTACCAGTTACTACAAAAGAAATTGCCATTGGAAAAAGATAAAGATTCTGAAATATATAGCCACCCTTTGGCTTATTATTTAAAATTAATGATAGTAAAATTCCAATTGCCAGACAACCTACAATGAAAAAAATAGTAAAATACAAAGTGTTCCAGAGATCGGTCTGAAATCTTGCTTCAGTAAATAATTCATAATAATTATCCAGACCAACATACTCTCTGGCTTTTTTCATAAAACTAGCAAAAGTGTTCCAATCTAACATCGAAATTTGAACGCTTCTACTAATAAAACCATAAACAAAAATAGCTAGAGTAATGATTGATGGTGACAGAATGGCTAGTGAAGTAAGTGATTCTTTGTGTTTTCTTTTCATTATTGATCACTCCATAAAAATAAATCTTCCCCCCCTGAAACAGGAGGGGAGATAAATTAAACTTACTTAATAATAGTTTAAATAAGCAAACTAATTATTCAACATAATCAGCATGATTTTTTTGGAAGTTTTCAAAAGCTTGATCTACATCACCAGTGGTTATAAAAGCATTAATTGTATCATTTAAAGCAGTTATAAACCCTTCTGGAGCAGCAGATCCATGGGCAATTGATGGTGAAAGAGTGTCTTCAGCAAAGTCATTCATAGCAGAAGTTAAATAGGGATCATATTTACTTTTATCTGCATCAAGCCGAGCTGGAATTGATCCTTTAATTGGATTAAAGGTATCCTGACCTTCTACTGAAGCAATAGTCTTTAGCCACTTTTTAGCATTTTCAGGATCTGGCGCATCTTTCGGCAGACCAAAAGTATCAGTTACAACAATAAAAGTACCTGAAGTACCCGGAACAGGCATCCAGCCAAACTCCTGATCTGGAGTCCAACCTAATGTTTTTAAATAACCTTCGGCCCAATCTCCCATAATATTAAAAGCTGCTTCATCTTCTTGCACTAATTGAGTTGCATCCTGCCAGGTCAAAGCAGAATGATCTTGATTAACATACTGCATAATTTTATCAAAATCAACCAATGCAGCTCTAATTGCAGAATTATCAGCTGCTGTTTTACCATTCCAGAGACCATTATAGCCTTCAGGACCTAAGTGAGCAACAAGTAAAGTTTCAAAGATTTGAGTTGCTGGCCATTTATTAGTGTCACCTAAAGCAAGTGGTACTACACCAGCCTGATCAAGTTTTGCTAAAGCATCAATAAAACTTACCAAATCTGTTGGTGGCTCAACATTATTTTCAGCCAACAATTTTTTATTATAAAACATTGCATTAGAACGATGAACATTAACTGGAATAGAATAATATTCACCTTCATAAGAAGACATTTCTAAAATTTGTTGATTAAATTTATCTTTTACTCCCCATTCTTCCAGTAAATCTGTAATTGGCTCCATCATACCAGTTTCAACATAAGTATTAACTAGTTCTGCACCGCCATGAACCTGGAATGAGTCAGGTGGATTTCCACCTACCATTCTAGTTTTCAAAACAGCTTTAGCATTGGAACCAGCTCCCCCGGCTACAGTTGCATTAATAAATTCAACCTCAGGATAGTTCTGATTAAAAAGTTCAATCAGAGCATTCAGGCCCTCTTCTTCTCCTCCACCTGTCCACCAACTAAAAACTTCTACTTCTCCCTGGGCTAAAACTGAAAAATTGAAGACAAAAAGCAAAAACAAACTAATTAAAGTTATAATAAAAATATTCTTTTTAAGTAGCATTTAAATGTCCTCCTTATTTTTTAGACAGACTTTAAATAAATAGCTAAATTAAATTTACTATTATTGTCAGAATCACCTCCACTTTAGAAATTTTCAGTTTTTTTAATTTAAACTTGTCTGACCAGCTTATTCCTTGTCTCCTGATAATTTTGTAGATTTATTCTCAGATTAAGAGAATAGTTCTCAACTAAAATCTATTTTTATTATATCACAAAAAGAATTAATTAAAAGTCTATTTTGAAAATTTAAACTTTAATAACCAAAAAAAAGCCTGGCAAAAAAACAGGCCTTTTATAACTCTTATTATTTCCTGCGAAAGCGATCTTTTAAAAACATCTCTTGATTACCCTTAGCTTGTTCTTCCTGGTCAGACTGCTCATCATAGCTTAGTTCACTAATCATTTTATTACGACAGTCTTCACAAAAAACTCCAGATTGTATAGCTTTACCACAGTGTTTACACTTTAAAGTATAGTCTACTAGAAGTCCTTCTGCAGCCAGGCGATCTTCTCGCATAAATTTAATAATTAGTTCTCGCTCTACACCTGTCTCTTTTTCAACTTTCTTTATAGTTGAATTAGGGTTATCCCAGAGAAAATCTTTAACAATCTCAAATTTTTCTTCTTCTGCTTTCTGACAATCAGGACAAACTTTTGAGCCTGAAGAAGCAAATAATTTACCACACTCTTTACAATTAATTAGATTCATTTTAAATACAACTCCTCCTTGCAAATAGATATTTAAAACCAGAATTATTTAGCTTAGTTGTCTAAGCAGAATTAAACTGATATTATAGCAAGTTTATTTACACTTATATTATAACACAGTCTTAAGGAGGCTCCAAATCAAAATTATCTCTATTTTACAACTTTTACAACTAAATAATATAAATAAATAGTTTAAATTATATTTTTACTAGAAATTTAACACTTTTAAAAGGGTTTAATTACTTAACAAAGAATATATTATTTATAAGGATAAATTAAATTTAAGTTATAGTGACATCAATTTATTAATAATTTTAGTTGTTTCATACTTCGAAAGTTTAATTGGGAGGTAAATTTTATGATTAAAGTTATGATCTGTGATGACTCAGCTTTTATGAGAAAAATATTCTCGGATACTGTAGAAAAAGACCCCGAGTTAAAAGTCTCTATCACTGCTTACAATGGATTAGATGCACTAAATAAATTAAAAAAATATGAAGTCGATGTTTTAATGCTTGATATAGAGATGCCAAAATTGAATGGTTTAGAAACTCTGGAAAAAGTAAAAAGTAAATATCCTAATTTACCTGTAATTATGGTAAGTGCACTTGATAATAGTGAAACTGTTTTTAAAGCACTGGAATTAGGAGCTTTTGATTTTATTCCTAAGCCTTCTGGATCAATCTCATTAAACATTGATTCTATTAAGGAAGAATTAATAATGAAAATTAAAGCTTCACTGCAGAAAAATTCTGCGACAACTAGCACTTTATCTAGAAAACCTAAAACAAAGAAAAAATTCAAAAAAAGCAAAGATTTCCCAATAGTTGCCGTCGGCTCTTCCTCTGGAGGTCCAAGAGCTTTAAATAAATTGTTCGAATCGATTCCCAAAAATTCTCCTGCTGCTTTTGTAATTGTACAGCATATGCCACCAGGATTTACTAAAACTCTTGCTGCTAGATTAGATCGAGTTTCCGGGCTAAAAGTAAAGGAAGCAGAAGCTGGTGATCAAATAAAGCCTGGTCATGGTTTATTGGCACCAGGAGATTATCATTTAGAAATTAATGCCCAGGGAAAAGTTGAGTTAAATCAGAAAGATAGAATACACGGTGTTCGTCCCTGTGTTGATTATATGATGGAAAGTCTGGCCAAAAATTTTGCTGGTGAGCGCTTAATTGGAGTTATTTTAACTGGAATGGGTCATGACGGAGCTGAAGGAATGAGCGCTCTTGTTAAAAATGGTGCCTATGGAATCATCGAATCTAAGGAAACTGCTTTAGTTTATGGAATGCCTTCGGCCGCAGTTAAAGCCGGTGCCTATCATGAAATCAAACGAATTGAGGAAATTGGAGCTAGAATAACAGAAATTTTGGAGGGATAATTTATATGGGGATGAAATTTACTGAATTTAAAGATCAGGCTAAAAAAATCTTGAATATTGATCTAGATGGTTATAAACTGGATCGAGTGGAAAGAAGAACTAAAAGTTTAATGAGAAGATATCAAGTCAAAGATTATGAACAGTGTATTGAGTTGATTAAAAATGATGGTGAATTTAAAGATGCTTACTTAAATCATTTTACAATTAATACTTCTGAGTTTTTTCGCAATCCTGAAAACTTTGAATTCCTGCAGAGTGATGTCCTGCCAAAACTTTTTGAGCAAAAAAAGAAGATTAAAATCTGGAGTGCACCGTGTTCAAATGGTTCTGAACCTTATACTTTAGGAATCATTTTAAAAGAAATGGGAATAGATAATTCCCGGTTTGAAATTTATGCAACTGATCTTGATCACACAATTTTAGCAGAAGCAAAAAAAGCTCAATATAAGGAAAATTCATTAAAAAATGTTTCGGATTCATTATTAAAAAAATATTTCAGAGAAAGTGCTGATGAAAAAACTTTTGGGCTCAAACCAACTATTAAATCTCTGGTTAAGTTTGAACAAAAAGATTTAATTAATTCTCGCTTTTCTAATAATTGGGATTTAATTTTAAGCCGCAACTTTTTTATTTATCTAACTAAAGATATGAAAGACACTCTGATTAAAAAATTTACAGCTGCTCTTAATTCAGGTGGTTATTTCTTCCTGGGTAATACCGAGTATATTTTTTCACCTGAACAATATAATCTGCAGAAAATATTTCAATCATTTTATCTTTATGAAGAATAAATCAAATAAAAATTTTTAATAATAAATTTTAGCTAACAGCAAAACTGCTCTTACCTGGCCCGCAGCTGATTAATAAAAATCAGTCAGGCTAAACAAGAGCAGTTTTTTAGCTATTAAACAGGCTTAATTTTTAAAGCTTAAACTAGAGCTTAGTTTAAGCTGCTAACTTCCAACTTATCTAGTTTAACTTCTTTATTCTGCAGATGGCGGACTGTTACTTCCTTTGTTTCACCAGCTGTCAAATCAAAGAAATTATCTGAGAAAACAACTTCTTTTTGCGGAATTTCTAATTTAACAAAACGAATCTGGGTCTTTGCTTTAAGAATAATTTTTTGTTCTGCTGCTATTTGATATGATAAATCTGCTTCTGGTAATCGCAGGTCTTTATTGTCAACCAAATAATAAAGATTTGCTGGTACTCCTTGCTGTTGAGCAGATAATTTAACGACTACTTCTGCTGCTGTAACTCCAGCTGGCAGGATATCTGCTAAATTTAAACTAGTGATTAATTTACTGGCTGTAGGCGCAACTTCTATCTGCAAAGTTATCTGATAAAGTTCTTGCCCAGCAAAGTCAAATAGTTGAAACTGTAGTTGGTCTTGATAAGCTTCAGCTAAGTCATTAGTAACCCAAATCTCAAGTGGATTGCCCGGGTCATAATTGAGTGAAATTAAAATAGGCGCAAAAAATTTCTTGGCATAATAGTAACCAGCTTTTGGTAGTAAATAATAGTCAATTACAGACCAACTAGTCCCTGGCCAGGAATCATTTAACTGCCAGAATAAACTACCACTAGTCCGGGGACGGCGCCGACGATAATGTTCAATTCCATATTTTAATCCTTCTGCCTGAGTTAACATCGAATAATTGAGATATTCTACAATATTGTTTGGGCGACCGGTATAACCTTCCATCAACAAAATTCCTTTTTCGTGATGAACGTCTTTATTACGATAATTCATTTCAGTACTGCCCCAATAGTATTCTCCTGCTGGTATATTTTTGCTTAAAGTATACTTGTTAGCAGAAGCATGCATCCCAAACTCACTAACAAAATTAGCCTGATCTTTTTTGAAATTTTTAAAAGAAACTCCCTCTACACTAAAATCTTCTTTTACTTCTTCTCCAAATTTGCGTGGTTCAATTAAACCATGCCAGACCTGCCAATTATGCTGATCTCCTAAATTAGGATCATTATGGTCATTGCCACCATAAGGAGAACTAGGCCAGTAAAGCCGTCCAGGGTCAAGTTCTGCCAATAATTCAGGCATTAATTGATCATATATTTTTTCACCATAGAATCTATAATCTATTTCTCCCATTGTATATTTTTTTTCATGAATCCAGTGATTTTCATTATTTCCACACCAGATAGCAAGACAGGGATGGTTACGCAATCTCTTCACAACAAACTCAATTTCTCGGGCAACATTATCCATAAAATCTTTATTATAATCTGGATAAACTGCACAGGCAAACATAAAATCTTGCCAGACTAAAATTCCCTGTCGATTACATTCCTGATAAAAAATATCTTTTTCATAAATTCCCCCGCCCCAGACACGCAGCATATTCATACCAGCTTCAGCAGCCAACTTAACCAGGGAAACATAACGAGAATTATCTGCTGCAGCAAAAAAGTTATCAACTGGAATCCAGTTAGCTCCTTTGGCAAAAATAGGTATCCCATTTAAGATAAAAGTAAAAACATTCTCACCTGTTTGATTAACCATTTCAACCTCTAAAGTTCTAATTCCAAACTCACTTTGATAAGCATCAACTGCTATTCCAGCAGCCATAAGCTCTACTTCTAACTGATAGAGATTAGCTGGACCAAGATCATTGGTCCACCAGAGCTCAGGATCTTCAACTGTAAAAGTAACTGATTCTCTGGAAGCTGTAATTTCCTGTTTGAATTCAAGTTCTGTTGTTTGATTATTTAATTTAATAATTGCTGCAAGCTGTTCTGATTTATTAAAATTATCAATTTCTAAATCAATCTTAATCTGAGCAGTCTCTCTGCTCAACTCAACTGTCTGGGCCTGAACAGATTCTAGTTTAGCCTGCTTATATTTTTTCAATCTGACATCCTGCCAGATACCTGCAGTTACCAGACGGGGTCCCCAATCCCAGCCAAAATTCATCTGAGCTTTACGCGCCCATGGTCTTTCTTTACCATAATTACCCCACATATTAATATTATGCACAGTATGCTGACTAACAGGTTCAAATTTAACAGCTAGAGTATTTTCTCCCTGCTTAAGATCAGCAGTAATATCAAAACTATGTTCCATAAACATATTTGCTGTACTGCCAATTTTAAGTCCATTTAGATAAACAACAGCAAAAGTATCAAGCCCATCAAAAATAAGCTCAACCTTTTCATCAGCAGCTATTTTTTCTCTAAAGTTAAATTTTTTTCTGTACCACCAGACTCGATCTTCAATCCATTGACACTGCTGATCATTATGACCAACAAACGGATCAGGAATTAATTTATGCTTAATTAGGGTGCTGTGTACATCGCCTGGGACTAAAGCTGTCATCCAGAATCTATCCAGCATTTTAGGAGAAGCTAGTTCAGCTTCATTATCCTTTCCTATTTCAAAACCTTTTAGTTTCCAACCATCATTTAATAATATTGTTCTCACCTCTTAATTTTAACTAATCAATTTAATGTTTTATTTTTATTAATAAGTTTTTGGTAATGTCGATAAATTTTCTCTATTTCCGGAGCAGTAATTAGGTTTTCTGTTAGATAATCTAATCTAAATAAAGGACGTTCAGTTACATAACTATTAGCTTCTGACTGGATAAACTGCAGCTGCTCTTCATTTAAAATATCCTCTAAAGCCTGTTTGCCGAGAGGAGCAGCCAGCCAATCTACCACAGGATCTTCTTGATCTAATAAGTGAGCAACTGCTGAAGAGTTTAATTTCACCTGACCCTGTAGTCTCAAATCAGCAGCTGAACTGGCAATAATAATTTGATAAGTATCTGACTCAGCCAGCCATTTTTGCTGTTCAGGATTAAAATAGGCAAAATCACGATAATCTAAGTTAAATTTGATTATTTTACTTTCTCCAGCTGCCAATTCCACTTTAGTAAATGCTTTTAATTCTTTAACTGGACGATCAAAATAAGGATTTTGCTGACCTACATAAAGCTGCACAATTTCCTTACCTGAATACTGACCTGTATTCTGCAGTTTAAATTTTATAGTTAAACCATGCTCTGCTGAAGCTTGAACTGGCAGTTCAAGTCCACTATATTCAAAATCTGTATAAGAAAGACCATGCCCAAAAGAAAATAAAGGTTGAATTTTTTTCTTCTCATAATAGCGATAGCCAACATAAATATCTTCAGCATAATTAAGCTGACTATTAACACCAGGGAAATTAAGCTGAGCTGGATTATGGGCTTCCTGAACTGGAAAAGTTTCTGCCAATTTAGCAGAAGGATTAATTTTACCTAATAAAATATTAACAATCGCTTCTGCACCAGCCTGTCCTGGCAGCCAGGCTTCTATTACCGCTGGCACATCTGCTAACCAGGGTGTTAATTCTAAAGCTGCTCCATTATTTAAAACTACAATTGTCTGCTTCTGCACAGCTGCAACAGCTTTAATTAATTCTACTTGATCACTTTCCATAGCTAGACTCTGCCTATCAAAACCTTCTGATTCAACTTCTTCTGGGATCCCGGCAAAAATAATAGCTATCTCTGCCTGTTCAGCTGCCTTTACTGCTGCTTTTTTTAGCTGAGCAGCTGATCTTTGATCAGTTTGATCTGCTTGATAACCTAATTGAAAAAGCAATTCTGTTTGACTTTTAGCGGCAGCTTTTTCAAGTTCAGCCAGAGCAGTTGGTAGTTTACTAGGAGTTACTTGAGAACTACCAGCTCCTTGATACCTTGGTTTAACAGCCAATTGGCCAATTACTGCTGCTTGTTTTATTTCATTTAAATTAAGTGGAAGAAGTTTATTTTCATTTTTAAGCAGTACAATCGATTCTTCCGCTGCTTTTAAAGCTAGTTGATGGTTCTGTTCATACAGTTTTTCAGCTGCCGGATCTGCTGCCATATTTTCGGCCTCTTGACGTGCTAATTGTACTTTAACTAATAGAGTTAAGATTCTGCTAACAGCCTGATCCAGTTCATTCTGCTGAAGCTGACCTGACTGAACAGCAGTTAAAATTTTACTATCATTAACTGGCGATGGTCCTGGCATCTCTAAGTCAAGTCCAGCTGCCAGAGCAGCTACTCGATCATGAATTGCTCCCCAATCGGAAATTAAAGTCCCTTTAAAGCCCCATTCTTCTCGTAAAATCTCTTTTAAAAGATGTTTATTCTGAGTTGCCGGCTGACCATTAACCCGATTATAAGCTGCCATAACAGTCCAGGGAGCAGCAGTTTTAACGACTTTTTCAAAAGCAGCTAAATAAATTTCGCGTAAAGCGCGTTCACTTACCTGAGCATTTACCGAAAACCGTTTATATTCCTGATTATTACAGGCATAATGCTTTAATGAAGTTCCAATCCCAACAGACTGCACTCCTTTAACAAATTCAGCAGCTAAACTACCAGCTAATTCTGGATCTTCAGAAAAATATTCAAAATTACGTCCTCCTAAAGGAGATCGTTTTATATTAACACCTGGTCCCAATAGAATATCTACTCCCAAATGACGTGCTTCTTTTCCTAAAGCTGTTCCAACCTGATAAATCAGCTCTTTATTCCAGGAAGCTGCCAGAGCAGATGCAGTAGGAAAACAGGTTGATTTTTGCTCTGAAACCGCTCCAAAAGCATTTTCTTCTACCACATAACGCAGTCCATGCGGGCCATCGGACATTACAATCTCTGTTATCTCAAGGCGGTCAACTTCTTTAGTTAACCATTTTGTTGCCCCAGAGCATAAAGCTGCTTTTTCTTCTAAAGTTAGCTTAGCTAATAATTCAGCTATGTTTTTATCTTTACTAGACAAATCATTTCCTCCTCTAATATTTAATTACTATTTAATTATAATTATCCTTTAACAGCACCAGCGCTCATTCCTTTAACTAATTGATCTTCCATCAGCAGATAAATAGCTATAATTGGTACTAAAGCCATTGAAAGTCCTGCCATCTGCATTCCATAATCTGTACTAAATTGTCCGGAAAATAATGATAGGCTAAGTGGTAATGTCATCAACTTTTGATCATTAATTAAGACAAGAGCAAAAGAAAATTCATTCCAATTATAGACAAAATTTAAAATAGACACTGTAGCCAGAGCCGGCCTGGTCATTGGCAAAATAATTGACCAAAAAATTCTTAAATAGCCCGCTCCATCAACAATTGCTGCTTCTTCTACTGCCCGGGGTAGACTTTTCATAAAGCTACTTAAAATAAAAATTGTTAAGGGCAGATTAAAAGCAACATAAGGTAAAATTAATGATAACCTTGTATTAACTAACCCCAATTTGCGCATCATAATAAAAATAGGAACTAATGTTCCGTGAATCGGCACCAGCAAACCAAAAATAAAAAGACTATAAATTATTTTTTTACCAGTAAATTCAAAGCGCGAAATAAAATAAGCTGCTAGAGAGCCAAGTGCTACTGTAATTATAACGGCTAAACCAGAAACTATAAAGCTATTTAAAAAACTTCTCCCAAGTGAAACAGCATGCCAAGCTTTAAAATAGTTACTTAGCATTAAAGAACTCGGTAGGGAAAATGAGTTAATTGAAATTTGTTGTTCTGTTTTAAATGAATTCATAACCATCCAGAAAATAGGATATAAATTAATTAAAGCAAAAAAGACTAAAATAAAATAGCTTAAAAATTTTTTTAATTTATTTAAATTTAATTTGCTATTCATTATTACCTCCTTCTAAATCTACTTAATCTTCAAACCTGGCGAATAGCTGTCTTACTATAGTTACCAGCACAATTCCAAAAATAACAATAAAAATAGAAACTGCACTTCCATAGCCAAATTTCATTGCATTAAAACTATTATCATACATATGAATAGCCATTACTTCTGTAGCATGGGATGGTCCTCCATTTGTCATTACATAAATTAAAGCAAATGTTTTTAAACTCCCACTAATACAGAGAACAATAGCTGCCAATATTGTATCTTTAACTAAAGGCAGAGTTATATAGAGAGTTCTTTTCCAACCCTGAGCACCATCAATTTCAGCTGCTTCTAGTACATCATTAGGCACTGTCTGCAGTGCAGCTAGAAAAATAATAAAATAAAGCCCAACAAACTGCCAGATGATTACTGCAGCCACTGAAAACATTGCTATATCAGGATTGCTTAACCAGTTTTGAATAAATGAACCTAGTCCGACAAACTTAAGTAAATTATTTAAAAGACCAAAGTTATAATTAAAAACCATACTCCAGACTAATGAAATAATAACAGCTGAAATTACTACTGGCATAAAAATTATTGTTCTAAAAAAATGCTGCCCTTTTATTTTTTGGTTAACAAGTAAAGCAAGTAAAAATCCAATTGGTACCTGACCTAAGACTGAGGCAAATACTACAATTAAATTATTTTTTAAAGAACGCCAGAAAATACTATTCTTAAATAAATCTGCATAATTATTCAAACCAACAAATTTTGGAGCTGAAAATCCATTCCACTCAACCAGAGAATATCGAGCTGAAATAAGGATAGGTATAATTACAAAAGCCAGATATAATAATAAAGCTGGCAAAATCCCAAAATAAATCAGCTTTTTACGATGTTTATAGATATGATCCACAAATTTACCTCCTCTGTACATTATAAAGGAGGGATTGCTCCCCCCTTCTTTAATTTAACAAAACTATTATAAATTATCCTGCATTTGTTGTGCTAATTCTTCAGCTGTCATTTGACCAGCAGTTAAAGACTGCAGACCATTATTAATAATCTGAATTAAATCAAGTGGTAAAACAGCATCATAAACAGGAGCAATTTGATGTTCATTAACCAGATTAATTACTGATTGAAATTGTGGGGAAATATCATCTGGTAATGGTACTTGAGCAGGAACAAAAGAACCTGTTCTTAGTAAGTCAGTATATGTTTCTTCTGAATAGAAGAATTTTAAGAATTTAAAAGCAGCTGCCTGCTGTGCCTCAGAAAGACCAGCTCGAATTGAAAAAGCACTTCCAGTAACTCCTGAGAGTGCCTGAGGAGATTTAGCACCTACAATACTGGGAAAAGTTGCAATTCCAACATTCATATTCTGTTCTTTGGCATTTTCAATTACACCACCAATATCCCAGGCCCCCCCAAAGAAAATGGCTGCCCTTTTTTGATAAAAAGCCTGTCTCATTTCCATGTCATTTAAACTATTAGCATCTTTATTGAAGTAATCATTATCTGCTAGTTCCTTTATAATATTAAGAGCTTTAATAAATTCTGGATCAGTAAATTTCTTTTCTCCGGCCAAAACTTTATCCAGAAAATCAGCTCCAGCAACCCGATCAGCAATAGTAGAAAAATATACTGATTGCAAAACCCATTTAGCTTTATTACCAAGTGAAATCGGTACAATATCATTTTCTTTTAACTTATCAGCCATCTTTTTAAATTCTTGATAAGTTGCCGGCCATTTATCATAACCTGCTTCCTGCAGCATATCCTTATTATAAAAAGCAAAGTGAGTGTAGTTAACTTTTGCCGGAATTGCATAAACTTTATTATTAAATGTATATGCTTTTAATGTTTCCTTAGCAATTAAATCATCTGTCCAATAATTGATAATATCATCTAAAGGCATTAACATACCTGCTTCAACTAAAGGCTGCACTTCAGAACCAGGATAAGTTTGCATAATATCAGGAATTTGTCCTCCTGCTGCCTGGGTTCTTAGTTTAGTTCTATAGTTATCATTTGGAATAACTTGAATTTTTAATTTGATATTCGGATTATTTTTTTGAAATTCTTCAATTTTAGGCAGTAAAACTTCTTTTGCAAAAGCATCCTGCCCTGTCCAGGCATGCCACATTTTAAGTTCAACAGTATCTTCAGCTAAAACAGCTCCTGAGCAAACTACAATTAAAGCAAAAATCATCATAATAATAAAATTATTCTTAATATTATTCAATTAAACTCCTCCTTGTTAGTTTTAATTAATACTAAAGCCTACTATCTTATATCTAATATATCACCTCCATTAGAGAAAAGTTTAGTTGTTTAGCAAACTAAGCAACTGATTTTAATATTTCTTATCTGCTTATAAACTTATAATATTATAGATTTATAGGACCGGTTGAATTACGAATAATTAATTCAACTGGAATCACTATCTTACGTGTTTTTTGTTTAACCTCAGTTATTAATTCATATAATCGTTCCATAGCTGTTAAACCCATCTCTTTTTTAAAGATACGCACAGTTGTTAATGCTGGAGTTAAATGTCGACCTGTCTCTATGTCATCAAAGCCAACTACTGAAAAATCTTCCGGCACTGAATAACCTAATTTTTGAATTGCTTTAATTGTACCGATGGCCCGGGAATCATTTACTGCAAAAAATGCAGTAGGTTTTTCAATTGCTGCATCTTTTAACATCTCAGTTACAGTTTCATAAGCACTTTCTGTTCCATAAGATGAATCGCCAATTTTAATTAGATTATCATTTATTGGTAATGAATATTTATTTAATGCATTAAGATAGCCAGTATAACGTTCTTCAAAAGAAGTATTATCAAGTGGACCAGAAATAAAACTTATTTTGCGGTGACCAAGTTTAATTAAATGAGACATTATTTTTTTGGCCCCAGCAATATTATCATTTAATACACAGTCAATATTTTCCTGCCAGAAATGATTATCGATAACTACAACCGGCATACCTCTTTCTTTAATTTGACCGATTAATTTTTCATCGATTAAGTACCCAATAAATACCATACCAGCAATATCCTGATTATCAAACATTTCATTGATTATTTTACGATCGGTAAATTTATGACCAGTAATTGATTTAATAATCATTTCATAATCATGTTCTTTAATAAATGTTTCCAGACCTAGAGCAATTTGAGCATAAAAAGGATTACCAAATAAACCACCTTGTTTATCAAGGCGATTATTAAAAATAGTCGCTATATATTTAGAATTAGAGTTATGCTTACGGTTATACTTGCGATGATCATAACCCAACTGATTAGCAGTCATTAAAATTTTATCTCTGGTTGCTGCTGAAATATTTCCCTTATCATTAATGACCCGGGAGACTGTTGAAATAGAATATCCAGTTGCCGATGCTATATCACTGAGAGTAACTGCCATCATGACCCCTCCATTTTTGCAATTTTTTGCGCAAATTTTAAGCAAAAAATATTTTTAAAGAAAGTTATTATCTAATATTCAGAATTTAATCTGCTGACAAAACAACGTTCACTTTATAATATATGTAATATCACTGTTCACAAAAAAATTATAGCATATGATTTTTATTAAAGCAAGCAAATTTTCTTAATTTTTAAGCAAAATTGAATATTTTAATGCAAATTATTTCTTAATTTTCAATTAATTATTACAATATTACTTTTCCCTTGTTAAAAAAGAGACCAGTGATCACTGGTCTCTTTCTCTGCTAACTATCTTTAAAATTATAATTTATTCTAAACCAAGATAAGCACCCTGGGCAGCAGGAACAGCATGGCGAACATATAAGCCTAGTGTGCCACGATTAAACTTAGGTTTAGGCTGCTGCCAGTTAGCTTTTCTTGCTGCAAGTTCTGCATCAATTTCTGCAGCAGTTTTTTTCTGACCAGCAAACCCAATGATATTCAGGCGGCGAGCTGGTATATCAATTTCTATTAAATCATTTTCTTCTACCAATGCTATTGGTCCTCCATCAACAGCTTCAGGAGAAACATGTCCAATCGCTGGGCCACGAGTCGCTCCAGAATAACGGCCATCGGTAATTAGAGCAGTTGACGTATTGAGAACTGGATCAGAAGCAATTGCTTCACTAGTATAAAACATTTCTGGCATACCTGAACCTTTTGGTCCTTCATAGCGAATAATTACTGCATCACCCGAAACAATTTCGCCATTCAAAACTGCAGCTAAAGCTGCTTCTTCATTATCAAAAACACGTGCTTTCCCAATAAATTGATGCATAGCGGGATCTACTGCTGAATGCTTAATTACTGCACCTAAAGGAGCTAAATTACCTTTCAAAACAGCCAGTGAACCTGCTTTATTTAAAGGTTCTGCCGCTGGATAAATTATTTTTCTACGCTCCGGCAGCTCTGCTGGAGCTTCTGTTTGCATATATTTTAAATAAGAGAATTCTGCTAACTGAGCCAAATTTTCACCTAGAGTCTGACCTGTTACAGTTAGTTGATCTAAATAAAGATATTCTTTTAATTCTGTCAGTACAGCGGGAAGACCACCAGCATACCAGAAATAATGGGTAGGATACTGACCACTTGTTTTAATATTGGCAATAAATGGTATTTTGCGGTGAATTTCATCAAATTCAGCTAATTTAATTTCAATTCCTAATTCATGAGCAATTGCTGGCAAATGGAGTAAAGCGTTACTAGAACCTCCAATTGCTGCATGAACCATTATTGCATTTAAAAATGATTTTTTAGTTACTATTTGCTCTGGCTTAATTCCTTTTTTAACCAGCTTAATTAAATACTCACCAGCTGTAACGGCCATTTCGGCTAAAGCAGGACTTGTAGAAGGAATCAAAGCAGCGCCTGGGAGAGCAAGTCCAAGAGCTTCTGACATCAGCTGCATAGTTGAAGCTGTTCCCATAAACTGACAAGCTCCACAGCTAGGACAAGCACTATATTGATACTGCTTAAACTCTGCTTCTGTTATTTCGCCTCTCTCCAATTGGGCACTATAAGCACCAATCATCTCCAGAGTTAATCCATCTGGCCCGGGAGCCATTGCTCCTCCAGGAATATGAATTCCTGGTAAATTAAGTCTTAATAAAGCCATTAAATGAGCTGGTACGGACTTATCACAACTAGAAAGTAAAGCTACTCCATCATAAGGAGCAGCCATTGCCTGAATCTCTACCATGTTGGCAATCATTTCTCGTGAAGCAAGTGAATAATTCATTCCGTCATGGCCCTGAGCTATCCCGTCACAAATATCAGAAGTAGTCATTCGACTTCCCATTACACCTTTTTCTTCTAAACTTTTCTTTAATAAATCTACATATTTATTTAAATGAAAACTACCAGGATGCCCATTACCATAAGTACTAGCAATAACCAGCTGCATTTTATCTAAATCTTCTGCTTGCCAATCCATTCCCATTCTCAAAGCATCGATTTCTGGTCCCTGTTTTCTAATTCTTTGACTTCTAAGCAAAATAATCAACTCCTAATTTTACAGTTCATTTTTTAATTTATATAATCTAGCTTCATATGGTTGTAATTTTTTTTCATTATATTCATTATGGTTATTATAATTACAAAGTTCTAATTGAGTATAATTAAATTTTACCTTTTTTTCTTCCAAATCTATTATTTTATCAGTAAAATTAAGTATCACATAAAATTCTTTCTCCTGAAAAGTTTTTTTAAAATAATATAATTCTTTGTCTAATTTCAACAAATCTTTATAATCTCCATATATTAAACCCTTATTTTGTTTTCTATACTTAATAAGTTTTTTATAAAAATGATATACCGAATTTGAATCATCTAAATTGTTTTCAACATTTATTTTGTTATAATTTGGATTAATTTTAAGCCAAGGTTTTGTATCACTAAATCCTGCATATTTATTATTTGACCATTGCATAGGTGTTCGTGCATTATCTCTGCTAAGTTGCTTAATATTATTAAAAAAATCATCTACATTTTGGTTTTTATTTAATAAATCATAATATTTATTAATAGTTCTTATATCATTATATTCTTCAATCGAATTAAAATCTACATTGGTCATTCCAATTTCTTCTCCCTGATAAATATATGGTGTTCCAGGAAGTGTTAACAACATCATTGCAATTAATTTTGCTGATTCTTCTCGATATTGGTTATCATTAAAAAATTTTGAAATTGGACGAGGTTGATCATGATTAGCAAAATATTGACTTAACCATCCCCCTTTTTCTTGTACTTTATACCATTTAGACTGAATATCTTTAAATTTTATAAAGTTTTTGTCATTGAAATCATTTAAATCAACATGTTCAAAATGAAATATCATGTCTAACTCATCTCTACTGTTATTAACATATTTATGCCCATCTTTAGGAGTTACAAATGGAGTTTCCCCTACAGTCATAACATTATAATTATCAATCACTTCTTTTCTTAACTTATTTAAGATCTCATGACTTTTTGGTAAACTACTCCATTTTTCTGGACTATCTGGTCTTATACTATCAGGAAGTCCCCTCTCTTTTGCTATAAAATTAATAACATCCATTCTAAAACCATCAATTCCTTTAGCTAACCACCAATCTATCATCTTAAAAATATCATTTTTCACATTTTGATTTTCCCAGTTTAGATCAGGTTGTTTTTTTGAAAATAAATGTAAATAATATTGATCTCTAGATTCACAATATGTCCAGGCTGATCCACTAAATCTTGATTCCCAATTATTTGGTGGTTCACCATCAACAGGATCTCTCCAAATATAGTAATCGGAATATTTATTGTTTTTGTCTTTAGCCGATCTTTTAAACCATTGATGTTCATCAGATGTATGGTTAATTACTAAATCCATAATTAATTTCATATCTTTTTTATGTATTTGCTCAAGTAATTTATTAAAATCATCCATTGTACCAAATTCTTCCATAATACTATAGTAATCTGAAATATCATACCCGTTATCATCATTGGGCGACTTATAAATTGGGCTCAGCCAAATAACATCTATTCCTAGGTCTTTAAGATAATCTAATTTTTCTTTTATACCATTTAAGTCCCCAATTCCATCGCCATTACTATCATTAAAACTACGGGGATATATTTGATAAACTACAGCTTCTTTCCACCATTTTTTCTTTTTATTCATTTTGTCCTCCTTAACCTTTAACTGCACCAGCAGTTAGACCAGCAACTATTTTTTTCTGAAAAATAAAAACAAGCAATACAATCGGAATAGTTACTACTACAGCAGCAGCCATTATTTCTCCATATGGTATTTGGCGTGTAACTTCTCCTGAAAATAAAGCTATTGCAACAGGTATTGTTCTTGCTGCAGGATCAATAGAAGTAAATGTTAACGCAAATAAATATTCATTCCATGCCTGGATAAATGCTAATAACCCTGTAGTAACTAAAGCAGGAGCAGTTAAAGGTAATAAAATCATATAAAATGTTTGAAAAGGAGTTGCTCCATCTACTTGAGCTGACTGCATTAGTTCTTTTGGTAGTTCTCTAAAAAATGAAGTCATTACCCATGTTGTAAAAGGCAATGTAAATATCATATATGATAGAATCATACTTGGAATAGCATCAATATTCAATGTATTTATTACCGCATATAAACCAGATAATACTGTTATCTGTGGAAACATAGTCATAGCTAATATGGTATATAGAGTTATTTTTTTACCCTTGAATCGTAATTTTCCAAGAGCAAATGCTGCAAATGAACCAGATAATAAAGATAAAATAGTTGTACTTATAGATACAATTGTACTATTGAGCATTCCTCTCACAAATTGATCATTTTTAAAAATATTAATATAATTTTTAAATGTAAGATCAAATGAATTACTCTCAATATTTCGAGGAACAATTGTAGTTGGTGACATCTGTAATTGGGCCTCTGTTTTAAAAGATGAGTTAACTGCCCAATAAAAAGGAAATACCAAATAAACCACAATAGTTAATAAAACAACAATAAATAATGTATTTTGAATAATCTTATTTAGATTTTTAATCATTCGTCTTCTACCCCCAAAGTTTTCATATACATTACAGCAAAAATAAAAATTATTATAAAGATCACTACACTTATTGCTGAAGCTAAGCCCATAGCTCTATTACCAATTAATTGATAATAGTTATAACTAGACATTGAATATCTTTGCTGTCCAACTAAAACTTGAAATAGACCAAAGACTCTTAATGAAGCTAAAGTTCTAAATATTAAAGCTACCGCTAAGGAAGGTTTTAATAATGGTAAGGTTATAGAAAAAAATTGTTTTACCCTTCCAGCTCCATCTACCCGGGCGGCTTCATATAATTCATTTGGAACCAATTGTAAACCAGCTAAAATTAATAATGCCATAAATGGAGTTGTTTTCCATACATCAACCATAATTAAAGACGGAAGTTGCAAACCACTGTCAGTCAAAAAAGAGATCTGCCCATTTCCGATTCCTAATTTACTCAAAAACATATTTAAAAATCCAATTCTACTTGGAAATAGTATCCACTCCCATATTCTTGCTGATACAACAGTTATTACTGCCCAGGGTAATAACATTATTGCCCTCATAACTCCTCTTCCAATAAATTTACTATTAACTACTAAAGCAATTATAAACCCAAATAGTGTTTCCAGAAAAACAGCAAAAAAAGTAAAAATAATTGTATTTATAATTGCTTCGATAAAATTCGGATGAACAGATCCTATAATATATTGTTTGTTAAAAATTGAAAATGTTGTTAACTCTTTATATCTTTTTGGCTCTCTTGGAAGAACTTCGAATGCATATTTATCTTTTGGTAATTCTTTTATAGTTAAAGAAAATAAAGAAGTATAATTATCTAAACCAACAAATTCTGTTTCTTCAACTCCTGCAAATACTCGATTGGTAAAACTTGTATAAACTACCTGGCCCAAAGGATAAATCGCTATAATTACTAAAATTAATATTGTTGGGATTAACATTTTATAAGCTAAACTTTGTTCTTTTTTAAATAAATTATTACTAATTTGAGACATTTTAAACCTCCTATAATTAATCTTAGTTTTCCCTGGTACCAGGGAAAACTAAGATTATATTTATTAACTATTTAATTTCAAATCCTGTAATATCTTGGATTTCATACTGTAAATTTCCTAATGCTTCTCTTGCACCTTGTTCTCCAGTCAATACAGAATGTACTGATTGAAAGAAACTTGTGGATACTTCGTTATAGTTAGGAGCAGTTACAGTTGAAGGCCTTGGAACTGCATTCATAAAGACTCCATACAGATCTTCAAAAAATGGACTAGACTCTAATACTTCTTCGTCTTGATATAATGATTTGATTGTTGGATTATATGACTCTTCAATTGCACGATATTTTTGTGCTTCTTCTGATGCCATAAACATAGCCACATCAACTGCTGCCTCTTTGTTCTGACTATATTTACTTACTGCAAGCTGCCATCCCCCTAAAGTAGAAGCAGACATACCCGGTTCATCACCTGGAAGAGGAGCCACATCAAATTTACCTTTGATAACACTATCTTCAGAATTTCCTAAACTATATATATATGGCCAATTTCTTATAAATGCAGCATTACCATTTTGCCAAATATGTCTCGAACTTTCTTCTTGCAAACCAGTTACAGCAGGAGGACTAATCTTTCCAACCCATGAAGCTGCCCTGTCAATAGCCTTAATTGCCTGATCATTATAAATAGTAATTTCTTTATTACTATTTACAATTTGTCCGCCACCATGGGAAGCAACCCACTCTAGGGCATCACATGTTAAACCTTCATAAGCATTTCCTTGCCATAAATAACCCCAAAAATCTTGGTTGCCTTTAGATCTTTCTCCGGCCTGAATAGTTGCAGCCATTTCTTCTAATTGATCCCATGTTTCTGGAGGTCCATCGTAACCATATTCATTCAATAAATCAGTTCTATAGAATAATAATGCTCCATCTGTATACCAGGGCAATGCTATAAGCCGACCATCTAAAGTATTGTTTTCTATTATAGCTTCAAAGTGTTTGTCAACAATTTTTTTAGCACCATAATCATTAAAATCTATTAGGTGATCTGCTAATATTCCTGGCCAAACCACATCAATAGTATACACATCAACTTTAGAACTTTTTGCTTCAAAAAACTGTAAATATAGATCTAGCCTTTCTGTTGAAGAAGAAGGAGTTTCCACAATTTCGACGTTAATATCAGGATTCTTTTCCATATACATATTTGCAAGATCTTTTGCAGAGTCAACTGAATTGCCACCAACTGCTATAGTTACAGTTTTCCTATCCTGAGCTAGTAAAGGTAATGAAAATAATGAAATAATAAGTAGTGATAAAGCTAAAGTTTTAATTAATTTTTGCATTTTAATCCTCCTGTTTTAATTTTATATATTAATTAAGTAGTCTAAAAATAAATAGTTATCCCCCTATCCCCTCCTTTCTTAAATGCTTTTTATTAAAATTTTTGCTTCATAAGGGTAAAAATGATCAACTTTTTTATTTTTATAATTACTAAAAAGTAATTCGAATTTTTCATTCATACTTTCAGTTAATCTAACTTCAGAATTTGAAAAATTTAATATTATTTTCATTTTATTTGTCTTAGAATTCCTAATATATGTATAAATATTATTTTTAGAATTTATTTCTTTATATTCACCATAAATTAGGCAATCACTATATTCTTTTCTTAAATTAATTAATTTTTTATAAGTTTCAAATATAGAATTTTTACTTTTCTTATCTGATTCAACATTTATTTTTTTATAATTAGGATTAATTTTAAGCCAAGGTTTTGTATTACTGAAACCAGCATATTTTTCATTTGACCACTGCATAGGTGTACGTGCATTATCTCTACTATTTTTCTTTAATTTATTAAAAAATACATTTTTGTTTAATCCTCTATCAATTAATTCATAATACTTATTTACCATCTTTACATCATCATAGTCATCTATAGACTCAAAGTCGACATTTGTCATTCCAATCTCTTGACCTTGATATATAAATGGAGTACCTGGTAAAGTTAACAACATAACTGCTAAAAGTGAAGCCGACACTTGTCGATATTCTAAGTCACCATATTTCGATAAAGAACGTGGTTGATCATGGCTTTCTAAATATTGGACTATCCAGGCATTTTCAAATAATTTATTATACCAACTCTGTTGAATTTTTTTGAATTCATCAAGGTTACAACCATTAAAGTTAGGTAGTTTTAAGTGATCAAACTGAACTACCATATTAACTTCTTTATTTGCTTTGCATGTATATTTATAAGTGGTATTTAAGTCTGAATAACCAATTTCACCAACAGTCATAAGGTTATTAGGAGTAAATAATTCTTCATTAAATTCATTTAATAATTCATGAACCTTATTTCTATGAGTGTACTCTGGCGCTGAAAAAAGTTGACTCTCATCATCAAAATTATCAATATTTATATCTGAGAATTCTTGATCTTTACCAAGATGATGAATAGCATCCAATCTGAAACCAGAAACTCCTAATTTTAACCACCAGTTAATTATTTCTTTAAATTCATTTTTAATTTTTTTATTTTCCCAATTTAAATCAGGCTGTTCTTTAGCATATAAATGCAAATAATATTCTTCACGTTCTTCATCATATTCCCAAGCTGAACCAGAAAAAAATGATTTCCAATTGTTTGGTATTTCTTTTTTCCAAATATAATAATCATCTTTATTATTTTTCTTCTTTTTTGAATCTTGAAACCAACTGTGTTTATGAGATGTATGATTCATAACTAAATCTATAATTATTTTTAAATCTCTTTTTTGAGACTCTTTTATTAATTTTTTAAAGTCCTCTAAATTACCAAATTCTTTCATTATTTTTTTATAATCACTTATATCATAACCATTGTCATAATTTGGAGACATATTTATTGGAGTTAACCAAATAACATCTACACCTAAATCATTGATATAATCAATTTTTTCAATAATCCCCTTTAGATCTCCTATACCATCACCATTACTATCATTAAAACTGCGAGGATATATTTGATAAACTACAGCTTCTTTCCACCATTTTTTTTGCAAAATAATCCCCCTCGTATAATATACTTAGTGATATTGAAATATATCACCATTTAAATATAAACTTTCTTGTTTCCATTAATTTTAGATTTAGTCCCTGATATAATGATATTTAAAGATATCCAGGGTAGATTTTGATCCCCCTTGTGGCATGTAATTACATGACTACTTTAAAAGTCTGATCCCCTGAGACTGATATGAACTCCTAACACGTATGCTGTGTCCTATTTGTTTTCTGCTGCTTTAGCAGGCAGCTGCCTTTGTACTCAAAACTTACTGGTGAACACTAATGGCGAGGCTGTTGAACTCTCAGTTTTTCAGGGACTAAATCTGGTTATCTTTTTTAGACTCCCAAACCAAAGG
>NZ_FOTI01000029.1 GCF_900114545.1 Halanaerobium salsuginis | reverse complement strand
TACTATTAAATTCGACAAGATGGGGTGAAGCCCTTTTTATATCATTAAAATCTTTGTTATATCAAGGCTTATTTTTATGAAATTCGCTTAATTATTAAACTAAGATTATTATTTTTAGTTTAATTAAGCTTTTAGCTGATGGCCCGGGCCAGCATAATACCTGCTGTAATAAATAATAAGCCGATGATTAGATTGGATAGAACATTTAAGCTGGCAAAAAAGATATTTTTATCTTCCAGCAGCATAACAGTTTCATAACCAAATGTTGAAAAAGTGGTCAAAGCACCAAGAAAGCCTGTTGTAATAGCTGTTCTTAATTCAGGATAAACCGGAGCTTTAGTCAGGAAAAAAGTCATTAAAAAACCCAACAAAAAAGACCCCAGAACATTGACAGCAAGCGTGCCAAAGGGTAGAATGCTTTCAAAGCTGGTTTCAACCCATTTAGAGATAAGATAGCGGCTAATTGCTCCCAGAAAGCCACCACAACCAATAAAAATTAATTTAAACATAAAATTATTCCTCTCTTTGTAGTAAGTAGTAGATATTTATCGGCTAAAAATAAAAAAACTATCCGCTTTAATTACGGATAAAAGCCGTTAATTACTGTCTAGCTAGCAATAGTTAAAGATGATTTCCATCACTATTTATTTTTATAATAATAATTTTATAATAATAAATATTTACAGTCAAGCAGGAACAGTTATTGCTATATTTATAATTAAAAAGATTATTTAATCATAGTTTTATGCTTTCTTTTCAAAATAACCAATGTTATAATCAAAATATAAATATTATAATACTGTATATTTAAATAAATTAGAGGTGATAAAATTGTTTAGAGAAATGAGAAGAAAAGATAGAAAATTAACCAGCCAGGAAGTGGAAGAAATTCTGGCGAATGGTGAATATGGTATTTTAACAACTATCAGCCCGGACGGTTATCCTTATGGGGTACCTTTAAGTTATGTTTTTTTCAATAAAGCAATTTACTTCCATAGTGCAACTAAAGGTCATAAATTAGATAATATAGCAGATAATAATAAAGTATCCTTTACAGTTGTAGCCAAAACAGAGGTTTTACAGGCAAAATTTACAACTAAGTACGAAAGTGTCATTTTATTTGGCAAAGCAGTTGAAGCTCCTGCAGATGAAAAAGAAGTTGCTTTATTAGAAATAATAAAAAAATATTCTCCTGACTATGTTGAAGAGGGAATAGAGTACATAGCAGAAAGTGGTTCTGCTGCCCGGGTTATTAAAATTGAACTTCAGCATGTAACAGGTAAAGCTAAAAAATAAGGTTTAACTACAATTTACTCTCTTTCGATAAATAAAGAGCAATTTTGTCCAATAAAAAAAATTCTAATCTAATATAATAAAAATAAGTTTAACTGCTAGATTATAATCTTAAGGAGGCAAAAACTTATGTTAGCAATGTTTTTATATGGATTAGGAATTATGTATTCTCCTGGACCAGTTAATTTACTGGGAATTAACATTGGTCTTCAGAATAGAATTAGACAGTCACTTGGCTTTTTTAGTGGAATTGCTGTTTCTTTATTCATGTATTTTATTGTGCTTGGTTTTACAGGAGAAAGAATAGTAAAAAAAGAGTATTTAATTTATTTTAGTTTCTTTGGCTCAGTTTATATTATTTATCTGGCAATTAAGCTCTGGCGTTCTGTACCAGATCCAGATCTTACATCTAGTGATAAAACTGTCGGGCTTAGTTTTAACGATGCTTTTATTATGCAGAGCCTAAATCCTAAAGGGATTTTGGCTACTCTGCCGATAGCAACAATTCATTTTCCAGCCAGTAATATAACTGGCTTTAGAATTATCATATTTTCGTTTCTGCTAGCGGGTCTTGCTTTTTTTGCTCCCTTCACTTATGCAGTCCTGGGTAAATTTTTAAGTAAACTGATTAAAAATAAACTTTTTTTCAATATTTATAATAAACTGATGGCAGTTTTGTTATTTTGGATAGCTTTTTCAATTATCCGAGATCACGTTTATTTAGTTTTAGTGGGCATTAATCAGTATTGAATAACTTAATTAAACCTGAGTAGTCTTAATTAGAGTAGTCTTAGTAGGTCAGGAGTGATTTTAATGCCAAAAAAGCCGAACAAAAACTTTGCTTTTTCTGAAGTAGAAGCATTAAAGGGGACTTCACTTTTAAAAGCTGAAATGTACGATTTTGCTTATAAAAGTCATAGTCATCGAGAGTATGGGATAGCTGTTACGAGAAGAGGCATTCAGAGTTTTCACTGTGAAAATTCTCTTTATAAAGTTTCTAAATATGGAATTATTACTTTTAATCCAGAAGAAGTTCATGATGGCTATTCAGAATTGAAAACTGGGCTAGAATATCAGATGATTTATATTAGTCAGGCTAAAATGCAGGAACTAGCCAGTCAGATTTGTGGAGATAAATTGAGTTATTTTCATTTTCCTGATACAGTTCAATATGATTATCCACTAGCATTAAATTTGCTAAGTTTATTTAATTCAATTAGCTTTTCGAATGATAGCTGTGAAATTGAAACAAAATTTTATCAGGCAGTTAGTAATTTAATGTTAAAATATGGTGTTTTTTCACAAAAAGCAGTTCAGATTAGGCCGGATAATATTTTAGTTGATCAGGCCTGCCAATATATAATTGAAAATGCTGCTCAAAATATTTCTCTAGCAGATATAGCTGGTAAGGTCAACCTATCTCCCTATTATTTTTCCCGAATTTTTAAGCAGGTAACTGGACTTTCTCCACATAATTATTTAAATCAACAGCGGATCGAAATGGTAAAAAATGAGATTTTAGAGGTTAATTCTCTGGCTGAATTAGCTTTAAAGGTTGGCTTTTCTGATCAGAGCCATATGAATCGTCGATTTAAAGAAGTATATGGAATTACACCTGGTAAATATCGAGCAGCTATGAGCAGTTAGGAATAGGAGTCGATTAGATGATTAGAGCAGTGCGCAAAGCAGATGCAGCAATAATTGCTGATATTTATAATTATTATATTAAAAATACTACTATTACTTTTGAAGAACAGAGTATAGATGCAGCGGAAATGCTGTCTAGAATCGAAAAAATAACTGCTAGATATCCCTGGTTTGTTTACGAACAAGAAGGTCAAGTTATTGGATATGCCTATGCTTCAAGCTGGAAAAGCAGAACTGCTTATCGTTATAACGCCGAATTAACTATTTATCTTCAACCAGACCAGAAAGGTCAGGGAGTAGGAACCATTCTAGCTAAACATGTTATAAATTTATTAAGAGAACAGAAAATTCATTCTGTTATTAGTGTAGTAACTTTACCAAATCAGGCAAGTGCTGCTCTTCATAAAAAATTAGGTTTTCAAAAGATTGCGGTTTTCAAAGAAGTTGGCTATAAATTTGAGCAATGGCTTGATGTAGCTTACTGGCAGTATCTAGTTATTTGAAAGTTGTTTTATATAGCTAATTGTGTTAAAATTAAGTTGATTTTAAAGAAAGGGTGAAATTTAACTTAAAACGATGATTATTAATACTTTAACCAGATAGTAATTTAAAAGTTTGCCAGACTTGGTTAGAGTATTCTAAATATTTATTACCATATATTTACAAATAGCTGTGGATTTGTTATTAAATCTCTGCTTTTTAAAGGTATTCTAACCAGCTGGTTGTTGGAAGAATATGGCTTTAAAGAGGAGAGATTTTTATGTTATTAGAATTGAATAAATTAAACAAATGGCTAGGTAAAAAGCAAATTTTTCAAGATTTATCAGCTGCTGTTTATCCTGAGCAAAGAATTGGTCTAGTGGGAAGTAATGGATGCGGCAAATCGACTTTGCTAAAAACAATAATCGGTCGACTAGAGCCTGATCAGGGCAATTTTGAATTAAATTGTTCTGCTGGTTATTTACCCCAGTTCTATCATTATGAGTCTAAAAAGACTGTGGAGGAGTTTTTAACTGCAGAAAGTTATGATTATGCAACTATTATGGAATTAATGAACAAATTTGGTTTTGCAACTAAACTACTTGATCAGCAAATAGTAAATTGCAGTGGAGGAGAACAGACTAAATTACAGCTAATTAAAATATTAATTAGTGAACCGGAACTTTTATTGTTAGATGAACCAACCAATCATCTTGACCTGGCAGGGAGAGATTGGTTAGCAGATTATTTAAATCATCAATTTAAGGGATCACTACTACTTGTTTCACATGATCGCTATTTTTTAGATCAGGTAGTTGATCAAATCTGGGAGCTTAAAAATAAGAAAATGAAAGTTTATGCCGGTAACTACAGTAGCTATCAGCAGCAAAAAGAACAAGCTAGAAAACAGCGACAAAGAGAATATCAAAAATATCAAAAGAGAAAACAGAAATTAAAAAAATCAATTAGGCAGCAAAATAAATTTGTTAATCAAGCAGATAAAGGCCGTAAAAAAACTGACTCTTTTGCTAGACTCTTAAAGGTAAGAGATAAGAAAAGAGCAGCAAATTTAGCTAAGAAACAAAAAGCTCTCCAGACCCAATTAGAACAATTAACAGAGCAGAAAAAACCAGACCAATCCAGAAAAATTGGAATAGATTTTTCTGCTGTAAACTTACCAGATCAGATTATTATTCAGGGTAAGAATATTGCTAAAAGTTTTGCAGAACAGCAAATTTTTAGTAAATTAAATTTTCAAATTCAGGCTACAGACAAAATTGCTTTGTTAGGTAAAAATGGAGCTGGTAAGTCATTACTTTTAAAAATAATTAAAGGTGAAATTACTCCAACTAAAGGTGAAATTTTTAAAAACTCTCAACTTGAAATTGCTTACTTCTCTCAAAAGTTAGCAAATCTTGAGCAAAGAAATTCAATTCTGACAGAAGTAAAAAGGCATCTACCAAATTTAACAGAAGAAAAAATTAGAACCTTTTTGGGAGCAATGCTTTTTTTGGGGTGAAGATGTATTTAAAAAAATTTCTGTTTTGAGTATTGGCGAACGGGTTAGAGTGGCTTTTACAATCTTATTACTCAGTCAGGCTAATTTTCTACTGCTTGATGAGCCCTTAAATCATCTTGATATTGAGTCTCGTCAGCGTATTGAAACAGCTTTAGCTGAGTATGATGGAGCTTTTTTGACTGTAACACATGACCGCTATTTTGCTAAAAATCAGGTAAATAAAATCTGGCAGTTAGATCAGACAGGATTAGAAATTTTTTCAGGTAATTATCAGCAGTATTTAGATCAGCAAGAGATTGAAGCTTCAGCTGGTCCGAATTTTGAAACTGAATTAAAGCGGATGAAAAGAGCAGAATTAGTTGCTAGATTAGAAAAAGCAGTTGACCCTGTTGAGATTAAAAAATTAGAGAATGAATTGGCTGAATTATGATTTTTAAAGTTCTGATTATCTTAAATTGGATATAAAAAACCGGAGTTAAAGACTTTAACTCCGGTTTTTACTAAATACAAGATGTTTTTTTATTTTGTAATTATTATTGAATGCAGAAATTAAATATGATTAGCAACTTCAAAAGCATCCCAGATAGCATACATTATATTAGCAACTTCTTTAGCATCACCCAGTAAATGAATATCTGGAACATCAAATTTAAGTTCTTCATAAAGCTGATTGTCTTCTTGATAGCCAACGGCAAGAATAACACTATCACAATTTATTTCTTGCTCTTCACTACCAACTTTCAGCTTCAGGCTACCAGCTTGATACTTTTCAGCAGCAGCACCTGTAATAACTTCTATACCATGATAAGGAATTAAATTTTCTAGCATTTCGCTATTAGCATGACAGAGCGGTCCATTATTTTTTAGCAGCTCATCCATTACTTCTACAATTGCAACTTCTTTATCGTTTTGAGCCAGCCAGAGAGCTGTTTCACAGCCAACTAAGCCACCACCAACAACAACTGTTTTTTGACCAGGATCTACTTCTTTATTTAAAACCTGAGCAGCTGTATAAACATTTTCATTATTGCCTAGCGAAATAGTCCTTGGATTGGAACCAGTGGCAACAATTACTGTATCTGCTTCAGCTTTGAGAACTGTTTCGCGATCAGCTTCTGTATGATAAGCAACCTCAACGTCTAATTTATTTAGTTGATTAGCATACCAGTCAGCTAATAAAAGATCATCTTCTTTAAAATCAGGTGCACCACCAGGAATTAGATTACCTCCCAGCTGATTTGATTTTTCGAGTAATTTAACTTGATGACCTCGGAGAGCAAGTACTCGAGCAGCTTCACAGCCAGCTACACCACCACCAATAATAAGAACTTTCTTTTTATTTAAAATTGGGTTGTAGGCAGTGACTCTTTCCCGACAAGCTTGGGGATTAACTGCACAGTTTAAAATAGCATACTCCTGAATTCTTCCCATACAACCTTCTTGACAGGAAATACAGGGGCGAATGTCTTGAGTTCTGCCCTGGCGGAGTTTGTTTGCATAGTCGGGATCAGCCAGTAAAGGTCGTCCCAAACTAATAATGTCACAGCTACCATCTTCAATAGCTTGAGCAGCTAAATCAGGGTTGTCCATTCTACCTGCACAAATAATTGGGACATCAACATTTTCTTTCATTAACTTAGCAAAAGGTTTATAAAGTCCTTTAGCCTGATACATTGGTGGATGACTCCACCACCAGGAATCATAAGAACCGACATCAACATCAAGAGCATCATAGCCATAATCAACTAACATTTTGGCTGCAGCTATACCTTCTTCAATGTCACGACCTTTTTCCGTAAATTCTTCTCCAGGTAGAGCACCATCTCTTAGGCCCTTAATAAAACTTTTAGGGCTATAGCGAAGTGTAACTGGAAAGTCTTCTCCACAGCGATCTTTAATTTCTTCGACAATTTCTCTGGCAAAACGAAGTCTATTCTCCAGTGATCCACCATATTCATCAGTACGGTGATTGAAAAGCGAAATTGCAAATTGATCAATTAAATAACCTTCATGAACAGCATGAATCTGAATCCCATCAAATCCTGCTCGCTTAGCATTGGCAGCACCATCACCAAATTTTTTGATAATAGTTTTTATTTCTGCAACAGTTAGCTCACGACAAGTTTTATCAAGCCATCTGTGCTGGATTGGTGAAGGAGCAACTGGTGGATATTCTCCTAAATTAGTCGGGATAGTTACTCTGCCAAAACCTCCCGAAAGTTGTAAGAATACTTTAGATTGATAAGCATGAATCCTTTCGGTCATTTCTTTGGCAGTTCTGATAAAATGAACTGGATTATATGTAGAACAGGGGCAGCTGGGCATGCCATGCCCTTCAATTTCATTTTCAACAAAAGTAACACCGGTAATAATTAAACCAGTACCTCCCTTAGCTCTCTCGGTGTAATAATCAATTCCGCGTTGGTTAAAGCCACCATCGGCATCTCCAAGTCCCAGTGGTCCCATAGGAGCAAGAGCAAAACGGTTCTTTAATTCAACAGACCCAATTTTAGTAGGGGTAAATAAATTCTTGTATTTAAGCATGTTAACTCCTTTCTTAACTAAAAAATTAATAGTATATAAAATCACAATCTCTGTTATAAATATATCATGCAGCTAAAAACATGTCAATGTTTACATGATTAAAAAATAATTAAACTAAATTTTTGCTTAAAAAACTGTTACTTTGTTAATTAAATGATATAATAATATAAATTGCTTATTTCTGGCAGCTATTTTGCAGCAGTTAGTTGCTGCATATTTATAAATAGGAGGATTGGCAGAAAATGCGAACATTAAAATATGCTATACTGGGCCTTTTAAAAAGAAAACCCAGGACAGGTTATGATATTGCAAAAGAATTTAAAGCAGAGCTAGGAAATTTCTGGCGGGCAAGACATAGCCAGATTTATCCTGAATTGAAAAGATTATTGGAAGAAGGCTTGATTGAATATGAAATCGAAATAGCCGGCGAAACAATGGAAAAAAAAGTCTATAATCTGAAACCAGCTGGCGAAAAAGACTTAATTGACTGGTTAAATACTGACGAAGAAATGGTACCAACTGCTAAAGACAAATTTCGACTCAGAATGTATTTTGCCAGTAATATTAAACGAGAACGTTTAATTGAGCTTTTAAATAGTCAGCTCAAACAACGCCAGGATAAACTGGCAATGTTGGAAGCTAAAATGGACGAACAGGATAGGGATCCTGAGTTTGGCAGCAAAGAGTTTGGTGACTTTTTAGTTTTAGAAAGTGCTATTTTGCGAGAACAGGCTTATGTTGAGTGGCTGGAGAGATCAATTAGACGTTGTTACATAGCTAAATAAATTATTAAACGATAACTGTCTGCCAATTTTAATGTGCAGACAGTTTTTAATTTTTTCAGTAAAATTCAGCTATATTTAAAATAAAATTTTATTATTTAAAAAATTTTTTGAAAATTTGGTTGACAATTGTTTAAAAATAATTTACAATAATTTTGTAATAATTAAATAATTATTTTAAATAATAACCAATGATTTGTTGTAGATTTTTAGTTAACTATTAAATCACTCCTGAAGTGATTAGTAAAGGTGATGAATTTTAATGAGTAATTTAAGTGCTTTTGATATTCTGGGACCAATTATGATTGGACCATCTAGTTCGCATACAGCAGGTGCAGTTCGAATTGGAAATCTGGTGCGAGAGATAGTTGGAACTAAAATTAAAAAGGCTAATATCTATTTTCACGGTTCATTTAAAGAAACATATCAAGGCCATGGTACTGATAAAGCTATTATTGGTGGATTGCTTGGTTTAACAACAGCTAATAGCAAGATTAGAAATTCCTTTGCTCTGGCCAGACAGGCTGGAATAGAGTTCAGCTTTTTTCCCATTGATTTAAGTGATGTTCATCCCAATACTCTCAAATTAGAACTTTTTGCTCAAGATGAGAAAAAAACAGTTCTAATTGCATCCTCAGTGGGGGGAGGTAATATTATTGTAACAGAATTAAATGGGATTAAAGTTAAACTTAAAGGAGAGTATTATACCTTAATTACTCTGCACCATGATCAGCCGGGTATAATAGCTAGAATATCCGAAGTTCTTCAGCAATATAATTTAAATATTGCTGAAATGGAAGTTTTAAGAGAGCACAAAGGTCATCTGGCGACAGCAATTATCAATTTAGATCAACCAGCTTCTGAACAAGTAATTGAACTGCTGACGGCTATTCCAGATATTGAAACCATTAAATTAGTCAATCCGATAGCATAAGGAGATAGTAATATGTATAATTTTAAGACAGTTGCAGAATTAATTGAATTAGCTGAAAAAAATGAAGTTTCTCTAGCCCAGATAGTTATTAGGAGAGAAATGGAGTTGGCAGAACAAACTGAAGCCCAGGTTAGAGCTAAAATGATCAGCAGTCTGGAAGTTATGCGAGCTGCTATTAAAAAGGGTTTGCAGGAAGATATTAGCTCGATGAGTGGATTAACAGGAGGAGATGCCCGCCGGATTGAAAAGGCACGTCTGGCCGGCAAGACAGTAGTTGGAGACTTATTTTCTCGTGCTCTGGCTAATACACTGGCTGTTTCAGAAGTAAATGCTGCTATGGGTAAGATAGTAGCTGCTCCAACTGCAGGATCATGTGGTATTTTGCCGGGCTCTCTGCTAACAATAGCTGATCATAACAATTGTACTCAGACTGAAATTGTTGATGCTCTCTTCGTTGCTGCTGGTTTTGGTGTAATTATTGCTCAGCAGGCTTCTGTTTCTGGAGCAGCAGGAGGCTGTCAGGCAGAATGTGGTTCAGCTTCAAGTATGGCAGCAGCAGCTATTTCTTATTTGTTAGGGGGCGATAATAAAGCAATAACTTCGGCAGCAGCAATTGCTCTTAAAAATATTCTAGGGTTAGTTTGTGATCCAGTAGCTGGATTGGTTGAAGTACCCTGTATAAAACGGAATGCAATTGGAACCAGTAATGCTCTAACTTCAGCAGAGCTGGCCCTGGCTGGTGTAGAGAGTTTAATCCCGGCTGATGAAGTAATAGTTGCGATGAAAAAAGTAGGAGATGCTCTTCCCTGTGAATTAAAAGAAACTTCACTGGGAGGTCTGGCAACAACTCCAACTGGCTGTAAAATTAAAAGTCAATTAAGGCAAAATTCTTTAAAAACAGAAAGGAATGAGTAGGATGAGAGTTTTAGAAGCAGAGAGTAGAAAAGTAGATCCTGCCCTGGAAAATATTAAAGGAATAGCTAAGAGTTTGCATCAAATACTGGGCGAAAAATCAGAAATAATCATTCATAATTTAAAAGAACCAGAGAGTTCAGTAATTTTTATTGCCGGAGAATTGACCGATCGAGATCTGGGAGCTCCAGTTACTGATTTAGTTTTAAGAACAATTAAACATAATTCTGATCCAGCTGATTTACTCAATTATCGGATTGAAACAGCTGATGGTAGGATTTTTAAATCATCAACGATTTTTATCCGGGATGATCAGCAGCAAGTAGTAGGCTGTCTTTGTGTAAATTATGATATTACTGAATTATTAATGGCAAAAAATATTTTAGGTAATTTTACTGCTCTGACCAAAAAGGAAACAAATAATAGCTCCAGTCAGTCAGAAAATTTTGCTAAAAATGTGGATGAAGTACTCACAAATTTAATTGAACAGGCCAAAGCACAGGTAGATAAGCCAATTCCCTTTCTAACTAAAGAAGATAAACTAAAAATAATTGAATATCTAGAACAGCGGGGTGCTTTTACGATTACCAAATCAGTTGATATTGTTGCTGAAGATTTAAAAGTATCCAAATATACAATCTATAATTATTTAAAAGAAATAAAAGCTGCTGACTAGATAATTTTAAAATCAATAAACTATATTAAGCGGATAGATACTATAATTTTAGCAAGGACAAGGTGAATATAATGGCAAAAAATATTATTAATTCAAAACAGGCACCTGCTGCTATTGGACCCTACTCTCAGGCAGTCGATGTAAACGGAATGCTTTTTATTTCAGGTCAGATACCAATAAATCCAGCTACAGGTCAATTAGTTAGCTCAGATATGATTGTTCAGACTAAACAGGTGTTAGACAATCTAATAGCTATACTAGAAAAAGCTGGTTACCAGTTAAAAGATGTAGTTAAAACAGAAATCTTTCTCACAGATTTAGATCAATTTGAGTTAGTTAATAGAGTTTATGCTGAATATTTTACTGCAAAGCAACCAGCACGTATCTGTGTAGAAGTAGCTCGTTTACCCAGAAATGTTCAGCTGGAAATAGCTGCTCTGGCAGTTAAAGAATCTTAATTTAATTGAGGAAGTTAGTTTAAGAAAAGTACTTTTATAAAACAATTAGGGGGATATAATTTATGGATTTTTTAAGTGGGTTATTAAAAAAGTGGAATAAAATAAGTCTAGTTCAAAGAATTATTATTGGTTTAATAATTGGCATCTTATTAGCTGTATTAATACCTGAGCAAACAAGATTTGTGACTATCTTTGGTTCATTATTTGTGGGAGCTCTGCGAGCCATTGCTCCTCTGTTAGTTTTTTTCTTAGTTATGTCAGCTATAGCTCAACATAAAAGCGGTCAGGAAACTAATATGAAATCTATTATTATTTTATATCTTGTCGGTACAGTAATCTCTGGCTTAGTTGCAGTGGCGGGAAGTTTTCTTTTTCCTGTAACAGTAACTCTTGGTGATAGTGTTAGCAATATAAAACCACCCCAGGGATTGGTTGAAGTACTAAAGAACTTATTATTAAATATAGTAGATAATCCAATTGAGGCTCTTTCTACAGCTAATTACATAGGTATTTTATCCTGGGCCATCTTATTAGGAGTAGCTTTAAAAAATAGTAAAGAAACAACTAAAAATTTGATTGCTAATTTTTCAGATGCTTTAACTAAATTGGTAAAATGGGTTATTAACTTTGCTCCTTTAGGAGTTATGGGTTTAGTTTTTAATGCGATTGTTGCAAATGGATTGAGTGCTTTACAAAATTATGGTAAGTTAGTCTTGTTATTACTGGGCTGTATGGCTTTTGTAGCTTTTGTTACTAATCCTTTAATTGTATTTTTAAGTGTAAGAAAAAACCCTTATCCACTGGTTTTCAAATGCTTAAAGAAAAGTGGAATCACTGCATTTTTTACCAGAAGTTCTGCTGCAAATATTCCCATAAATATGAATTTGTGTGAAGAATTAGAGCTGAATAAAGATACTTATTCTGTCTCAATACCACTTGGTGCAACTATTAATATGTCAGGAGCAGCAGTTACTATCACTGTGATGACTCTGGCGGCAGCTCATACCTTAGGAATAACTGTTGATATATATACAGCAGTCATCTTGAGTATAATTGCAGCTATTAGTGCCTGTGGTACTTCAGGAGTTGCTGGTGGATCAATCCTTTTAATTCCGCTTGCAGCCAGTCTGTTTGGCATTCCAAATGCAGTTGCGATGCAGGTTGTAGGGGTAGGATTTATTATTGGAGTAATTCAGGATTCTTGTGAGACTGCCTTAAATTCATCTACTGATGTACTCTTTACAGCGACAGCTGAATTTGCTAAAAAACGCAGACAGGGAGAAGATCAGAATTTGGAATTAGTTTAATAATATTAAAATTAAATAGTCTAATTGAGCAGGCTGCTTTAGAATGAGGCAGCCTGCTTTAGCTTAATATAGTAACATATTTTAGTGAGAAATTTAATTATAAATTAAGACAACTTAGCTGTTCTCAACAGCCGCTAACTGCTGAATTTCTGAATGGGAAAGTAATTTTTCAATTAGAAATGAGCTGGCCAGAAAAAGAATTAGATTAGATATTACATGAATTAAAGTAAACATTTTTCCAAAAGAAGCTAATTCGTAAATTAAGATTGGTAATTTAGAACTTGACCAGGTACCTAAAAAGAAAATTACATAAGCCGGACGAGCTCCCTTTTTAAGTAGAATTGCAGCAACTGGGAAAGCAGCAAAAAGTGGGCCTGCTGAAAGAGAACCGAGAAAAAGAGCAATTAAAATCCCCTTTATTCCAGAACCATGGCCCAGGTATTTAATCATAGTTGTTCTTGGTACCCAGACATCCAGCAGTCCGATTAGCATTAAGATTGGTGGCAGTACAGTTAGCATCGATCGGAAATTTTTTGCTGTTGCTTTAGCGGCAGTTGTCCCCATTTCATGATTAAAAAGATAAATTAATACCAGAATAAATGGCAAAATAAAAGCCCATTTATAAGCTTTCAGGATAGATTTAAGTTTTGATTTTGACATTTTAAACCATCCCCTCAATAATTAAGGCGAAAACAAGTGAAACTATTACAGCAGATAAATTTCTCAGTAAAGCTACTTTTTTACCAAAATAGTCAATTTCCATACCAAGTGAAACAACTCCTACCGCCATTAAACTGCTGACAAAAGCAGCAATCTGGGCATAACCAGCTCCCTGAGCCAGGAGACTAGCTCCAAACGGGAAAGCAACAAAACTGGGCAAGTGAGCAACTGCACCAGTAACTAAGGCTAGTAAAATTCCTAAGAAACCAGATTGCTTACCGATCATCAGGCTAATTACAGCCGGATTTAAAACTGCCAGTATAATACCAACTAAAAACATCATCGGGATGACCCGACTCATTTGTTTAATCAAAGTCTGTAAGCTAATTTTAAGTGCCTGCTTACTTTTATGAGGATCTTTAAAAGTTGAGATAATAAATAAAACCAAGACTAAGCCATATAAAAAAATTGCAGTCATAAATTCCTCCTTTTAAAAGTCTATATTTAAGCAGCAGAGTAGTCAATTTATTCATACCAAGATCAAGCTAGTTAGCTTTCAATAAAATAGTTTCGACTAGAAACTAATATTATTATAAACAAATTAGTTTCTTTTTGCAACTTTTTTTGAAGAAATATTTAAATCAGAGGGAGATAATTTATTCTACAGTTATAAGATTGCTTGAGTTTGTAGAATAACTAATTAAACTATATAATTAAAAGAGAGTTATTTTAAGCAGGAGGTAAAAAATGAAAACAAAATCAATTGCTAAATATATTAAAGTCCTGGATAAAAGTATGGGATATTATCTTGATCGTCAGCTGGCTGATTATCAGATTAGTAAAAATCAGATTGAAATTCTACATCATCTTTATCATCAAGGAGGGATTTCTCAGCAGCAGCTGGGAACTGAACTAATGCTGGATAAAATTACAGTTACTAAGCGGTTAAAGGGGCTAGTTAAAGCTGGTTATATAGAAAAAAGACAGAGCAGCGAAGATGGTCGGATTAAGAAAATTTATCTAACTACCCGGGGCGAAGAGATTCAGTCTGTACTGACAGATATTTTGACAGAGACTGCTGCTCTTTTAACAGCTGGAATTACTGCAGAACAGGAAAAGTTGCTGCGTAAATTGCTGGCCCGAATGACAGACAATATTTATGGTGTTGTCAGTGAGCTGCGGCATGAATAAATAAAAGGCCAGTCCCATTAGCGGGAGCTGGCCTTTTGTTTTTAGTTATAATTTATTTAGTGCTCAGTTTTGTTTTTAGCTGAGTTATTTCTGTTTGAGTCATACCACCAGCTAGCAGATATGATTCTGCAGCCTGGGCCAGATTAACCTGGCTTAAGTCATTGCTGTCACTAATTACCTTCAGCATAGCATTCAGATCACCGGTAATTACTTGATATTTTTTGCTGCCAGCTTTTACTCCATAATAATTTTGATAGCTAAGCATATAATCTGCAGTAATCGCTTGCCGATCAGCTTCCATTAGTGATTCAAGAAGAACTGCCATAAAGCCAGCTCTATCTTTACCTTCGGTGCAGTGGAAAAGATAAGGGCCGTCATTTTGTAGCATAAAACGCAATCCTTTAATAATATTACTGCGGAAGCTGTTACTGCTAAAATCAATTGCCATCGCCAGAGTTATTACCTGATCATGATCATATAGATCAGCATAATAAGGAGAATTAAAATCATCTGCTGTGCGATAATCAGTAATATCAGCAGCTGAGTCAGCTAAATTAACAACAGTCTTGATACCAGCTGCTTGAGCTAATTGATCAGCATAGGCTGCTCGTCCGAGTTCATTATTAATTGGACTGGAACTGCGATACAGCCAATTAGGAGCAATTTTGCCCAGAGATATATTGCGGAAATTAGCAAATTCTGCATCAGAGCTATAATCAGCTCTGTTTTTTGTTCGGCTTAATTTACGAATTTCGTATTGAGTTTTGTAACCTTCTTTCTGACTGAGCATTAGGGTGAGTTTTGAACCTGGTTTAAGGTCTGCTATTTGATACAATTTACCATAATTAATGCAAACAGCAATCTTTTGGTGACCAGGATAAGCTCTCACCAGAGGATCGCCTTTATCAACATAGTAGCCATCTAAAAAAGGTGCTTCTAGAACAAAGCCATTATCAAAAACAGCTGTAACTAAATCACCTTTGACAAAGCCCAATTGATAAAAATCATCAATATTGATATTTGTAGAAGCATGACCATATTTCTCAATTTTTTCTACCTCAGCTCTAACTGCTGGTTGTTTATAATAGATTGCTGGGTCAACACTTAGTCGTGCTCTTAAGATAAGGATTTCAGTTGGGGTTAATCCAATTCTGCTCAAATATTTTTCGGCTGCCTGTGCTAAATCAATGCTGTTCAGATCACTGCCAGCAGGCTGACCAGCTATACTATGCAGAGTTACCATAATATTATTTTTAACAATTGCCTGATACTGTTTGCTGCCGGCTTCTACTTTAAAATAGTTTTCAAAACTAGTCATATAATCAGCAACAATTTCGTCAACAGAGGCACCCATAAATGCTTCCAGCAGTGCACTTGTAAAGCCAGCTCTATCTTTACCTTCAGTGCAGTGAATTAAGTAAGGACCTGGTTGTTTAGCTAAAAACTTAAGCCCCCGGGCCAGTTTAGCTTCAAATTCGGGACTGGAGAAGTCAACTCCCATATTGAGAGTAATTACCTGATTCTGCTGGTAAAGCGCGGCATAATAGTCAGCATCTGCTCCCTGTTTAGTCAGATAATCTGCGGCTTCGGCTGGAGAATCAGCTAGATTGACAACAGTTTTTATACCAACTGCTGCTGCTAATTGATCGGCATATTTGGCCCGGTTAAATTCGTTATTAATCGGACTAGAACTGCGGTAGATTACTCCGGGCTTAATGCCAGTGGTAGCAATTGTTCTAAAGTTAGCATAAACCGAATCAGTGCTGTAATCAGATCGTTTATTAGAACGACTCAGCTGATGGAGTAAGTACTGATCAAGATAACCTTCTTTTTCAGCCAGCGTAAAGGTTAGCCGATCACCGACTTTAACCTGATATGTTTTGGCAAAATCGCCCATATTAATTGCTACAACTGCCAGATTAGAATCCTGATCATCTCTGAGCAGTAAATCTTTGGTTTTAACATCACTGTAAGAACTGACAAATGGCAGCTCAAGTTTCTGCTTACCAACAGTTACTGTCAGCAGATCACCCAGTTCGTAACCTGCGTCATAAAAAGCAGCTGGTTTTAAATCAAGAGTTAGATTCCCATATTTCTGGATTTCCTGGACTGAAGCAGTTAAGCCAGGATAGTTATCTGCTACTGCTGTTAAAGAAAGAGAAGTTAACACCATTAAGATAGTTAAAATAACAAGACTTTTTCTAATTCTTTGCATAATTTCCTCCTAGGTAATTGTTTTTTAAAATATAGCTAAAAAGCTACTTTTAGTATAGCACTCCTCTTAACTTATTAATAGAGGGCCTTAACCCGCTTAAATTTACTGAAAGTAAAATAGCTATAAATTAAAGCAGTTTAGGCCCTCAAGCTGGCTCAATATTCGTTTTTTAGTTAAATTTAAAAAGAACTACCTGCTTCTTCCTGCCGCATTTCCTGGACAGCTGCTCTTGCTACATAAAAAAGCCAGCCAACGGTTAAAAAGAAAGTTAATCCTTCAGCCAGTGGAAAAGCAAACCAGCTTTTCATTAAACCACCAAAATTAGAGAGTAAATACATACTGGGCAGCAAAAGAACGAATTGACGTAGAAAAGTAATAATTAGACTAGGCAGACCCTGCCCAATTGCCTGAAAAGTAGCCACTCCAATAATATTAATCACCATAAATAAATAAGCAGGACTGACTCGTTTTAAAGCAGGAATACCGATTTTAAGTAGTTCAGGGCTGCTGTTAAACAACCTAATTAAGGGCTCGGGGAAAAGCTGAAAACTTAAAAAAGCTAGCAGACCAAAACAGAAGGCAGTTGCTCCACCAAGATAAATAGTTTTTTTCATCCGGGCAGGCTTATTATAACCATAGTTATAGCCGACTAGCGGCAGATAACCCTGATTGAGACCAAAGACCAGCATCATAAAGAAAGACTGCAGTCGGAAAATAATACCCATAACTGCAATAGCTGTGATATTAAAGCTGCCCAGAATGCGGTTGATAACTACTAGAGTAACACTAAAGAGCAGGCGATTCATGATAGCAGGCAGGCCAACTGTAAATATTTCCCGGATAATCTGAAAATCAAAATTAAAACGGTGTAGATTAAGTTTAATTTCATTTTTATCACTAAATAAAATAGCAGTAATAAAAATACCACCTAAGAGGCGAGAAATAATAGTTGCATAGGCTGCTCCAGCGACACCAAGCTGAGGAAAAGGCCCAATTCCGAAGATTAAAAAAGGATCAAGGATAATATTCGAAATTGCTCCCAGCAGCATAGTTAACATTGGCAAAAAGGTATTACCTTCTCCCCTTAGTATATAATTAAAGGTTGCCGGGACAAATACTGCTAGTGAACCAATTAAAATAATCCGGATATACTGATGACCCAGATCAATTAGGGTAGGATTGCTGGTAAAAATATGAATAATGTCACTGCTGAAAAATAAACCAGCAATTGCTCCCAGGCCACCATATAAGATGGCAATAAAAAAGACATGCTCAGCTGCATTATTAGCTTTTTCATTTTTGCCCTGGCCTAAAAGACGGGAAATTAATGAACTTGCTCCGACACCTGTTCCAACTCCAAAAGCAATTAAAATTGTCTGGATCGGAAAAGCAAGCGAGAGAGCAGATAAAGCATCTGTACTCAATCTTCCGACGTAAATACTATCAATGATATTATATAAAGCCTGAATTAACATCCCGATAATAGCGGGAGCTGATAATTTAAAGAGCAGAGGAGCTATTTTTTCTTCCCCCATGCGATTAGATTTGTTTTTGCTTGCCATGCTTAGCTCCTCCTTGTTTAAGATTAGCTGCCATCTGCTTAATTGTGCTGCGAAAAGAATCTATTGCATCCGGACTGATATCAGCTCGCAGCTGTGCCTCAACTTCATCTAAAATCTCAAAAAAACGAGCTTGAAAAGCATATGCTTTTTTAGTTAAATAAATATTTTTTTTACGCCGATCATTAGAACTTGGTTCTTTTTTAAGATAACCGAGTTTGGCTAGTTTATCAATACTTCTACCTACTGCTGCTTTATCAATATTATGAATCTCGCAGAGGGTATGCTGAATAATCCCCTCTTTTTGATAAAGACTTGCCAGTAGAAAAATTTGGCTGTGTGAGAGATGATAAGGTTTTAATTTCTGATCTAGAAGTTTAATATGTGCTCGTCTGGTAATGCCCAGATATTTACCGATACTATCTCTACTCATAAATAATTATTTTCTCCTTCCTTAATATTTCCATGCTTATTATGTTAATTAAATTAATCTTAAGTTAATTAAGTATAAAAAATTATTATAAATTGGTTGATTTGTCAACTTTAATAAAAGTATAAATTAATTTAGTTGATTTGTCAACAAAATAAGAGAAGTTTAAATTGTGCTAACTTTATTAATTATTTTATTGACATATGTTCAGAAAAGAGTTATACTTAAGCAGTAATGAACATATGCTTATTAAGGAGGTGGCAGAAATGCCAGGTAGAGATCAAACAGGGCCATTTGGTAGAGGTCCAATGACCGGTCATAGAAGAGGTTACTGTGCTGATGGAAGAAAATTTGCTTCTCATCATTCTGCTGATTTTGCTGGAATGAGACATGGTAGTGGAGCTGGACGAGGTTATTTTTGTCGACATGGTCGCGGTGGAGATAGACATTTTGCTTATACAGTAGAAACAGCTGAATTCAACTCAGCTGCAGAATTAACGGCTGAACAAGATTATTTACAGGCAGTAGTTAGCCGTCTGGAAGCAGAATTATCAGCTGCCCGCAGTAGTTTAAGTGATTTAAAGGCTAAAACAGTAGAATAAGCTGGAAACAGGTCTGATCGGTTAATCCGATTGGGCCTCTTTATTTAAAGGAGGATTTGAGATGAGAATTGTAATTAGTTTAGCAGAAAATGAAGGAGAAACGAGTAAAGTTGCTCTACAGTTCGGGAGAGCTAGTTATCTGGGGGTTAAAGCAGACAAAACACCAGCCAGAATTATTGTTAACCCTGGTCAAAGTAAGCAGAGTGGTGCGGGAGTTGCCGCAGCTCAGGCAGTTGTTGAACCTCCACTGCAGGGAGAAGTGCTGTTAACAGGTAGTGTAGGACCTAAAGCCTGGCAGGCATTAAAGGCGGGGCAGCTTAACATTTATCAGCTAACCGCAGCAGAAAAGACTCTGGCTGAAGCTGTAGCAGCTTTTGAGGCAGGCAAATTAGTGCAGCTTACTGTAAGTAAAAAACCTGGGTTAGCTAATAAGGCAGGTTTCTAAATGCAGCTGACTATTTTAAGTGGTAAAGGTGGAACTGGCAAGACTACAGTTGCTGTTAATTTAGCACTTTCACTGCAGAATGTACAGCTGCTTGATGCTGATGTTGAAGAACCAAATGACTATTTACTTTTAGGAGCAGAGTTTAAAAGCCCTGCCCAGTCAGTAGAAAAATTGATTCCAACTGTTGACCAGGATAAATGTACAGCCTGCAAATTATGTGTGAATTTTTGTCAGTATAATGCACTTGCCTTAATGCTTGATCAACTGCTTGTTTTCCCCGAAATTTGTCATAGCTGTGGGGGCTGCAGTCAGATCTGTCCAACTGGAGCAATTAAAGAAGTTGGCCGTTCGCTTGGTAAAATAAGTCAGGGAGTTATTCCTGGCTATAGTGAGCTAGAGTTCTGGCAGGGAGAATTAAATCCTGGAGAAGAGCAGGCAGTGCCGGTAGTAAATCAGCTTTTAAAACTAAGTAAAGTAGAAAAAAAGGTGATTATTGACGCTCAACCAGGGATTAGATGTCCTACTATTGAGGCAACAGCTGGTAGTGATTTTTGTCTGTTAGTAACAGAGCCAACCCCCTTTGGTTTGAGCGATTTAAAGCTGGCTGTGGAATTAGTTAAACAGCTGGGACTTAAAGCGGGTCTGGTGATTAATCGTTCGGAGCCAGTTTATGATAGTTTAATTATAGATTATGCAGCAGAAGTTGGGCTGCCGATACTGCTGAAGATTCCATTTGAACGTAAGATTGCTGAACTATATGCCCGGGGAATTCCTTTTGTCAGGGAAATGCCAGGCTGGCAGGCTAAATTTAGCCAACTTTATCAGACAATAGTGAGGAGGGTCAGTGATGAAAAAAGTAACAGTAATTAGTGGGAAGGGTGGAACTGGTAAGACTACTGTAACTGCTAATCTGGCCCAGCTGGCTGGAAATTTAATGCTGGCTGACTGTGATGTTGATGCTCCTAATTTAAAACTATTGTTAAAAGCAGTAACTAAAGACCAGGATAATTTTCAGGGTGCTCAGCTGGCAGTTAAAGATGAGAGTCGCTGTATAGAGTGTGGTCTTTGCTATCAGGTCTGTCGTTTTGAAGCAGTTGCAGCAGATTTTAGTATTAATCGTTTTAAATGTGAAGGCTGTAAGCTTTGTGTAGAAAAATGTCCGACTGGGGCTCTGCAGTTAGTTAAACAGATTACAGGCGATATTTTTCAGGCTGAGACAGAGTTTGGCCCGCTGGTCCATGCTAGTTTGCGGGTAGGGAGTGATAATTCTGGTAAATTGGTTAGTGAAGTACGCAGCCAGGCAGCTAAGTTGGCAGCTGAGAGTCAAAAAGAACTGCTCTTAATTGATGGTTCACCGGGGATTGGCTGTCCGGTAATTGCTTCTCTGACTGGAGTTGATGCTGCTCTAATTGTGACAGAAGCAACTCAATCTGGTCTGGCTGATCTTAAACGTCTGCTGCAGGTGATTACTCATTTTAAATTAACTGCTTTGATTGTAATTAATAAGTTTGATTTAAATGAGGAACTAACTGCTGCTATAATTGATTTTTGTCAGCAGCAAGGGCACCAGGTAATTGGCAAAATACCCTTTGACAGCACAGTTGTTGCTGCACTTCATGATCAGCAATTGCTCAGTGATTATCAACCAGAGAGTAAGGCTTTTCTGGCTCTAGAAGAGATCTGGCAGCAGCTTAAGGCTATTTTAGAACTTAGTTGATTTTGGCTATTTTGGCGAGAAATTTAAGATAGTTTGTACAGCTGGAGCTTGTTGATTAAAAGTTTGTCAGTATAATTTTAGTAATTGAGACCACGATTAGGTTCTTTTTGTAAAAAAATAAATTAGTTAATTAAAAATACTTCAGGCAAATTGCCTGAAGTATTTTGTGTTTAGCTATTTGTTTTAAATATTAGATTATGCTCCCAGACTGGCATAAATACAGTTTTCGACTAGTTCGATATCATTTTCAGCTGCATAATCTCTAATTTCATCACTTCTGGTGCCGGGCTGCAGCCAGGCATATTTAATTCCTTCTTTTTGGATAGTTTCCATTACTTTAATGCCTATTTGAGGATTAACTACAATATCTACTACATCTATTTTGGCTTCTATCTGGCTGAGATCAGCATAGCACTGCAGACCAGCTACTTCTTTTAATTTAGGATGAACTGGAAAAACATTGTAGCCATTTTCTTTTAAACGTTCTACAATTTTATAACCCATCCGATCTTCTTTGTCAGTTGCTCCAACTACTGCCCAGTTTTTCAGGTTCATTGTTTTTTCTTTTAAATCCATTTTTTTAAAACCTCCTTTTAGATTGTACAACCTAATTTTACAGAGAAAGTTAGTTTAATTTAATTGTTAAAAATATAATTTTATTGTTGAGTTAACTGCTCTTCTTTATTATCATCTTATCTCAAAAGCTGCTGGATGTCTAATTTAGCCTGGAGTTAGTTATAACCGGTTAGCTTACTAAAGTTTCTGGCTCAGGCAGGTAATCAAGGTCAAATCTAGAATAATAGTTAATAGATAATTGTTTTAAATTTATTAGATTAGAGGGGATGTCATGAATTTTTTATCCTTTTTACTTTCCGGGATAATTTTGTTAAATATAATTTTTATTATTTTATTGATTTTTTTTGAAAGAAAAGATCCAACAGTAACCTGGGCCTGGGTTTTAATTTTAACTTTGATCCCTGTGCTGGGCTTTATTCTTTATTTGTTTTTAGGACTGACTCCGAAGAAAAGAGCTCTGTTCCAGCGTAAACGAGAAGAAGATAAGCTGCGCAATAAAGTGTCACATAATAATTTTGAGCAGGTTAATCAGGCGCTTAAAGAGGAATGCTGCTTTGGTCATATGGAAGAGAGTATTCTTAAACTCGGCTTTGAAAATGATTTACCGGCCAGAATTGGCTATAATGATCTTAAAATTTATACTAGTGGGCGGGATAAGTTTGCTGATTTATTTGCAGATATTAAGGCAGCTAAAGCTTTTATTCATGCTAATTATTATATTATAAATGATGATCAGTTGGGTAATGAGTTTATGGATTTGTTGACAGAAAAGGCTGCTCAGGGGGTGGAGGTCCGGCTGCTGTATGATAAAATGGGCTGCCGTAAACTTCCTCAGTCTGTTATTACTCGTCTGGAAGAAGCGGGAGGAGAGGCAGTTCCTTTTGCTCCTTTTGTGATTGATATTAACTATCGTAATCACCGTAAGAATGTAATTATTGATGGTCAAATTGGTTATCTGGGGGGGATAAATGTTGGTGACGAGTATGTTGGTCGTTCCGATCGTTTTGGAGATTGGCGTGATACTCATCTGCGCTTAAAAGGGCAGAACGTGGATAGTCTGCAGTACCGCTTTCTGCTGGATTGGGATTTTGCTTCTGATAAAGATCTAGTCCATGAGAAAAAGTATTTTCCGGAAAAAGAGTTTAGTGGGAAGGCTGCTGTACAGATAATTAGCAGTGGACCTGACTCCCGGGAGGAAGAAATTAAATCAGTTTTCTTAAAGATGATTTATGAAGCCGAAAAGACTATTTATATTCAGACCCCTTATTTTATCCCGGAACAATCGGTGCTGGAAGCGATTAAGTTGGCTGCCCGGGCAGGAGTTGATGTCCGGATTATGATTCCTGATCGGGGTGATCACCCTTTTGTTTATGCGGCTAATAATTCTTTTGTTGGTCAGTTATTGGAGGCAGGAGCCCGCTGTTATCGTTATCGAAAGGGATTTTTGCATAGTAAGACAATCTGTATTGACAGTCGGGTGCTTTCGATTGGCACTACTAATATGGATGTGCGCAGTTTTAAACTTAATTTTGAGATAAATGCTTTTATCTATAATCGAGAGGTGGCCCGGTCCCATGATGAAATTTTTCAGCAGGATCTGGAGAATTCTTCGGAAATTACTGTGGAAGATTTTGAAAATCGTGGCTGGACAATTAAAGTCAGAGAGTCTGTTTCCAGACTGCTTTCTCCGATTTTGTAGAGGTTAAATTTTAATATTAAAATTTAAGAAGTAAAGGTTTTTTTCACTTTATATATAAATTTATATATGTATATTGTAATTTAGGGGGCAGAATTAAATGGAGAATAAAATAAGATTACAGAAACTGCTTAAAGAACTATTTCAGTTTGATAATGCTGATCTGGACTTTGGCATATATAGAATTATGAATCAAAAACATGATGAAATAGAAGAGTTTATTAATAAAGAATTAATTGATTATATAGAGGATCAATTATCCCAAATTGAAAGCAAAGATAAAGAAGACCTAGAAACTGAATTGGAAAAAATTAAAGAAGAAGCAAGTCATTTAGGTTTTGACTATACCCAGTCCCCTAAATATTTAAATATAAAAGAAAAGATGGCCCAGTATAAAATAGGGGAGAATCTGGAATCTGAAATATATAATGATATTTATACTTTCTTCAAAAGATATTATGATAATGGTGATTTCCTATCAAAACGACGTTATTCCAGCAAAGACAAATATGCTATTCCCTATAATGGTGAAGAGGTACATTTGCATTGGGCTAATTATGACCAATACTATATTAAAACAAGCGAAGATTTTAATAACTATAGTTTTAATAAAAACAATATAACAGTGAATTTTAAAATTAAAAATGCAGAGGTAGACAAAAATAATAATAAATCTGATGAAGATCGCTATTTCGTTCTTAAAGAAAAAGATTATCTCAATTATGATGACAAGTTAAAAATCTTAAATATATATTTTGAATATCGTAATCTAACAAGTAAGGAAAAGAAGAAGTATAAGACTAGAAATACTCAGTCAGATATTAGAGAATACATAGAAAAGGATATCAGTAACACAATAAAAAAAGATACAGAGCTTTTCCAGGATTTAAGCTGGTTATTAAGTGATAATAATAAAGTAAAATCTATACTGGCTAAACATCTATATAAATACACAATAAAAAACAAATCAGACTACTTTATTCATAAAGATTTAAAGGGTTTCTTGGAAAGAGAATTGGATTTCTTTATAAAAAATGAAATATTGGATGTCGATACCATTGGTTCTGCAACTGAAAGGAATATTAGTACATACATTACCAGAGTAAGGGTAATTAAAGCTGTTACTCAAAAAATTATTAACTTCTTGGCCCAAATAGAGAATTTTCAGAAGAAACTTTTTGAGAAGAAAAAATTTGTATTACAGGATGAGTATTGTTTAACCCTTGATAGGGTTCCAGAAAAGATTCGAGAAAATATTCTAAACTTAGTACTAAATAACAAGAACCAATTGGAGGAATGGGAAAATCTATATAATGAAAAGATTAGTGAAAAAGAAGATCTATATCTAAATGATTCTAATCTTTTTGATGAAAAATCATTCAAGAAGCTGGTCATTGATACCAGGCACTATGATCAAGAATTTAAAGAAGAACTTTTAGCAGCCTTTGAAAATCTGGAAGAAGAAATAAAAGGTTTGATGATTAATAGCGAAAACTTCCAGGCCCTTAGTCTTATGCTAGAAAAATATAAAGGTAAAGTTAAGTGTATCTACATTGACCCACCATATAACACAGGTGGAGATGATTTTGTTTATAAAGATAACTATCAACATTCTAGCTGGTTAACTATGATGGAGAATAGGCTTGAACTGGCCAAAAGACTATTAAGTGACGACGGTATTTTATTTATTAGTATTGATGATAATGAACATTCTAATTTAAAAGAACTATCTGATCAAATATTTGGTGTTAATAATTTTGTTTCAAATATTATCTGGCAAAAAAAGTATTCACCTCAAAATGATGCTCGATACTTTAGTGATAATCACGATTTTATTCTTACTTATAGTAAAAATAAAGATATCTGGAGACCATATCTATTGCCAAGAACTGATGAAATGAATGCAAGATATCAAAATCCTGATAATGATGAAAGAGGGCCATGGAAATCGAGTGATTTGTCTGTCAAAAGAGTAACACCAAAAGATATTTATGAAATAACAACACCAAGTGGAAGAAAAATTCTACCTCCTCAAGGAAGAAGTTGGGTGGTTTCTAGTGAAAAGTTTGAAGAAATGGTCAAAGATAATCGTATTTGGTTTGGCGAAGATGGTAATAATGTTCCTTCAGTAAAAAGATTTTTATCTGAAGTTAAAGATGGAATTACACCAATGACCATTTGGACATATGAAGAAGTAGGCCATAACCAAGAGGCAAAACAAAATTTGATCAATTTATTACAAGACGAAGATGATGTATTTGATACTCCTAAGACACTTAGATTAATAAAAAGGATTTTACAGATAGGTTCTAATAAAAACGATATTGTAATGGATTTCTTTGCAGGTTCTGGTACCACCGGCCATGCCTGTCTGGATTTAAATCGAGAAGATGAAGGACAGAGAAAATACATTCAGGTTGAATTAGGTGATTACTTTTATACTACCATGTTACCCCGTATAAAAAAGGTTATGTATTCTCAGGAATGGAAAGACGGTAAGCCTCAGGATAATGATGGCTATAGTCATTTCTTTAAATATCAACGCCTGGAACAATATGAAGATACCCTTGATAATATTCGTTTCGCTAAGGAAAAAGAGGAATTAAATCTCTTCAATAAATTTGATGATTATTTAATTAATTATATATTGGATTATGAAACCAGAGATTCACTACTGGATATAGATAAATTTACTGATCCCTTTAATTATTATCTGGAGATAACAGAGAATAAAGAGAAGATTAAGAAGAAGGTTAACCTTATTGAAACTTTTAATTACTTACTTGGTCTGGATATTAAGCAGAATAAAATATATAGTTATGAGGATAGGAAATATAAAGTAATATTGGGTAAAACAGATAATCAGGAAATTATGATTATCTGGAGAAATATAGAGGACCTTGACCTGAAAAAAGATAAGGAATTTATAGAGAAAGAAATTATTAAAAATAAGAAGATAGATAGACTATATCTTAATGGTGATAATTATCTTAATAACGCTATCTTGATTGAAGATCAGTTTAGTAAGTTGCTTTTTGATTAATTAGTTAAGGGGGTCTAGTTATATGCAGTTATCTAAAGAAATGATTAATAAGATTGAGAAAGTATTAAGGGAAAGAAATGTTTCGAAGGCCAGCATCTTTGGCTCTTATGCCCGGGGAGATGCCAGTGATAATAGTGATATCGATTTGCTAATTGAACCTGCCAAAAAAAGTCTCTTTGAAATTGCCGGTATAAAAATGGATTTAGAAAAGGCCCTGGATAAAGAATTCGATGTACTGACATATAATGGCCTGAATTATTCCCGGGATGCTGAGTTTAAGGAAGGTGTTTTAAAAGAACACATGATAATAATATAAGTCTTAATCCATCAGTATGACGGAATTGATCTAGAAATAGTCTGGGAAACTATAAAAGTGGATCTGGTAGAAGTAGAAAAATATGTGAAAGATATTTATAGTAAAATCTAAGATATGACTTTAAAGGTTTATTTGTTGCATATATGATAATGAGGTGTTTAGTTTTATGAAGCTAGAGAACAGACTAATTTTAAATAAATATTTGCTCTCTCTTTTTGGAGTAGAAAGATTTGCTTCAATTGAAAACAGTAATTTATTTAATAATAAAACCTTAAGGGATGTTTTAATTAATTCTCATGAAGGTTTTAATGAAGAGGGTAAAAGCTATTTTATGAGTAATCTAATAGCTAACTTAGAAATAGAAGATAATTTATTAAATAATCTAGAGACATATGATCAAAATATAAAATCATATCTTGACCATATTAATACAAAACGAGATAATCCAATTATTTTGAAGTATTTTCAATATCTGGCGGTCTTATTCACAGAAATTTACCTGGACAGATATTTCAATCATAGAGATAAGTTTCTAAATAACTTGAATAGTTTTATTGATAAAGAAAATAAGAAGGTAAAAAAAGAGAAGGAACGCTATTCCCATTTTAACGAAAGCGACTTACATAAGCTGGCCTATTATATGGCTACTGGTTCAGGTAAGACTCTGATTATGCATATTAATTACTTACAGTATTTAAACTATACTGACCGGGAAATTGATAATATCATATTGGTTACACCAAATAGTGGCCTAAGTCAGCAGCATATTAAAGAATTTCGTTTAAGTAACATAGAGTCTGATCTCTTTATTAATTTAAAGGGTAGTATGTTTAATAAAGGACAGATAGAGGTAATTGAAATTACTAAACTGGTAGAAACCAAAACAGGTGAGGGTGATAGTGAAGAGGTAGGTAGTTTTGAAGGGCATAATCTAGTCCTGGTTGATGAAGGACATAGAGGTAGTGGTGGTGATGTCTGGAAAGATAATCGCGAGATGCTGGCCCGGGATGGATTTATCTTTGAATATAGTGCTACCTTTGGACAGGCTGTTGGTTCCCGTGTTGATCGTTCTGAAAAATGGGACAATGAAACTGATTATCTAAATAAAAAGGTTAATGAAATAGGTTTAGATGAAAATGTGAGAGATGAAATCTTTAATATCAATAAAAATAAAACCTATATCAATATGTCTCTCTTCCAGCTTGAAAAGAAAATGAAGGAATATAATCTTTTAGAGATACAGCAGGAGCGTATTAAGAGTTTATATAACAATCTGCTGGAAGAATACTCAAAGGCAATTATCTTTGATTATTCATATAAATTTTTCTATGAAGATGGGTATGGTAAAGATTACGATATTTTGAATTTGAAAGAGAGTCAGCTTAAAGAATATAATAATAATTTCTTGCTTGCTAATCTTGTTTCTTTCTATGAACAGAAACTTTTATACCAGGATGAAGAACAGGAACTTGCTGAATATAATCTGGAGAATCCTTTGTTACTATTTGTAGGACATACTGTTAGTGCTTCTGGTAGTTTAACAATTGACGATAAGACCAGTATTAGTGATGTTGAATTTGTTATTCAATTCCTAAATAACTTTTTAAATAATCGAACTGATATTATTAATTCTATTGATGATATTATTTATAATCATAGTTTTAAAGATAAAGATGGCCAGGATGTATTTGCTGGTAGATTCTCTTATCTAAAGGAGAAAGATCTGTCTGCAGAAGATATCTATAATGATCTTTTGCTGAAGGTATTTAACACTTCTTCTATAGGCTCTGCTAATCTAGAATTATATGAGATCAAAAATGCAGAGGGTGAGATTGGTTTAAAGCTGAAGGGAAAAGATTATTTTGCTTTAATCAATATTGGTGATGTCTCCCGTTTAACTAAACGATTGGAGAAGGCAGGTATTACTATTCTTGAAGATAATTTCTCTGATTCCTTTTTTACCAGGATAAATAGTCATAATTCAGATATTAATATTTTAATTGGATCGCGGAAGTTTACAGAGGGCTGGAATAGCTATCGGGTTTCCAGCATAGGACTGTTGAATATTGGTAGAAGCGAGGGTTCACAGATAATACAGCTCTTTGGTAGAGGTGTTCGCTTAAAAGGATTAAATAATTCTCTACAGAGAAGTACAGTCTTTACTGACAGGGACCATCCTGCATTTATAAAACTACTGGAAACACTTAATATCTTTGGTATTAAGGCAGATTATATGGAAAAATTCCGGGAGTATCTAGAAAAAGAAGGAATCGATACTGCAGGATACGAAGAAATTGATTTGCCAATCAAACCAGATAAGCAATTCCTGGGCAATGATCTTTTAACTATAAAACTAGAAGAGGGTTATAATTTTCAGGATGATAGATTTATCCAACTTGAAGTAGATAAGGATATTGATGTAACTATTGATCTCAGACCAAAACTAGAACAATTAAGTAGTTCTTCAAAGCAGGAAGAGGATGAATTGACAGTTGAACAAAAATATTATCTAGACGAGGTTGAAAAGGATATCTTTAATTATGTGGATTGGGATAAACTTTATCTAGAAATGATTAACTATAAAAAACAGAGACAGTTTAGTAATCTTCTTATAAAAAAAGAATTACTTAAAGAAATTATTGAAAATAAACTGTACACATTGTACTGTAATAAAAGTACTCTTGCAGTTAACTCATTTGCAAAACTGGCTGAAATTGAAGATATAATAATCAAAATTCTAAAGAAATATATCTCTCAATTTTACCAGTCACAGAGATTAGCATATGAAAATACACATCTAAAATATACTCCACTAAGCAGAGAAGATGGTAATTTTCAGGACTATGTGGTAAAAGTTGAGAAGAAAAACAAGAAATTAATAAAAGAAATTAAAAACCTAATCGATAAAAAGGATGAAATATATGATCAACGTCTTAAGGGAATAAAATTCATTCCCAACGTATATTTTGACCGTCATTTATTCCAGCCTTTACTGGTACAGGGTGGAAAGCTAAAATCTACACCTGTTGGTTTAAATAAAGATGAAAAGACTTTTATTGAGGATTTAAAAGAATTCTTCATTCAGAATAAAGAAAGTTCAGGTCTTAAAGATAAAGAAATATATATTCTTAGAAATCTAACCAGGGGGAAAGGGGTAGGCTTTTATGCAGCCGGCAACTTCTATCCGGACTTTATTCTCTGGATTAAAGATGGAAAGAAACAGTATATTAATTTCATAGATCCGAAAGGAATTCTAATGCTCCATTACCTGGAGAATCCAAAAATCAAATTATATGAAATATTGAATGGTATTCAGGATGACTTAAAGGAAACTGTAGATGATGAAGTCATATTAAATTCATTTATTATCTCCAATACAGATAGTAAAACAATCAGAAAAGAATGGGGCCGGACGAAAAAAGAACTCGAAGAGAATAATGTCTTATTTGTTGAAGACAGGGATATAATAGCTCGGATGTTTAGAAAGATTTTATTCACGTAATATATAGTTTTTGAAACCAGATAAAAAGCTAATTGACTAATAAAATTTATAGTTGTAGCCTTTAATATTTCTATAAGAAGCAAATTAACCACTCAGTAGAATAAATTGTGTTTATTTCAGAAGAGGTGTCTTGAGGAGGGATTAGTTGTGTATGTTAAACATCTTAAAATAAATAATTATAGGGGGATAAAAAGCGGTGAATTTGATTTTAAACCAGGTTTAAATATATTAATAGGGAAGAATAATATTGGTAAAACAACAATACTAAATGCAATTGATATGGTTCTAAACCCATACATACAGTGGTGGAAAAGAGATTATTTAAATGAATTCGATTTTTGGCAGGGTGAAATAAAAAATAATATTGAAATAGAACTTGTGTTAGGATGCAATAATTTTCCTTGTGATAAAAGTTGTTGTTTTTTTCAAAGTGAAAATGATGGTGAAATTGAAATATGTAAGTTAGCTGAGTACGCAATCATAGTAGATAATGATGGAAATAATACAAAAGATTATATTAATATAGATAATATAGAACAGGTTTCTAATCCTGAAAATGTAGTTAGATTATTTTTAACCGCTACATATAATTCAGAAGATGGCTATGTCGAAGTCGAGCAAAATATTTTAAATGAATTGGGTGAACAAATAAAACCCTTAACTAGGTCAATAAAAGAATGGATAGGATGTACGTTTTTATCATACAGAAGAAATATAGATAGAGAGATGAGATTACAGAAATATTCTTTACTAACACGTGCCTTGGGTAATCTTGATATATGGAAAAAAGAATTAATTGATGAATTTAAACAGTCGATAAGTCCTAAGACTAAAGAACTGACAAGTACAGATTTAGGATCTGAAATAATTGAGAGTATTAATCGATTAACTAAAGATTTGCAATTAAATAATGGAAGCATTAATATTGGTGTGGGAGATATAAATAAAAACGATATATTCAGGCAAATAGAATTAGGGCAATTAAATAAAGTAGAAGAAAATGAATGGTTTTTACCTTTTTCTAGACAAGGTAGAGGTATGCAAAATATTACTTCTATTATACTTAGTATAAGTAATGAAAAAGAAAAAACTAATGAAAGAAACATATTATTATTAGAGGAAGTTGAACAAAATCTAGAGCCACAATTACAAAGAAATATTATTAATATTACAAAAAGAATATCTCAAGAAAATACTCAATTTATATTTACAACTCATTCCCCATATGTTTTATCTCCATTATTAAATTTGGAAGGTGTTCAAAGGATATATGTTGAAGATGATAAAAATCTATATGGTAAGTCTTTGGAGAGTGTAATGTATAAAAAGAAAGACTTTATATTATTAAGAAAGAAAGTAACACATGATCTAGAACTACTTGAGGCTTTATTTTCAAGACTAGTTATTATTTGGGAAGGGGATAGTGAAGCTGGTTTATATAATACATTTATGAGGAATAATCCTGATTATCCGGCAGAATGGTTAAGTGGAATTAATGGAGGAGATGGCGGGAAGGATTTATTACCATATTGGTTTAAAAAAGCAGGTTATAATATTCTTGTTGTATTGGATGGAGATGAGGTTGACCCTTTAGTGGATTTAAAAGAAAATGACATTCCTTTCATAGCTTTATCAGATGGGAAAGCTCTAGAATCTATTATTGAAGAGGGTTTACTGAAATTAGACAAAGAAAAAAGAGCAAATATATTATTATCATGTATAGGAATTACAGGAGAAATATCACCTAAAAAGTCATTAAAAAAATATTGGCCTCAAATCTTAGGTTTATTTCCTAAACATCCAAAAGGATATCCTGATAAGGGTGATACCGAAGAAATAATAAAAGCATATAAAGAACTAGATTCTAATTCTGTACCAGAAGACTTAATAAAATTTATAAAAGATTATAAAGGTCGTAGAGTTTATGAAGCTATAGCTTTAGAGTTTATAAATAATAATATAATACCAGAGACAGTAATTACAATTTTAAATGGATTAAAAGAAATTTGGGAAGATAATAAAGGATTGGGACAATATCAGTTAAATAATGAAGGTACTTTGGTTCCTTGGTGTGAGTAGGTGTATATATGGAATTATCAAAAGATAAAGAAGAAATACTCAATGAAATAGACATTAATAAGTGTTTTCTGATAACTGGTAGTGCAGGAACTGGGAAAACTACTTTAGGATGTATGATTGGAAATAAGTTAAGTAATAAGATAAATAAAAATCAACGAATCTTATATCTCACATTTTCTAATTTAGCTAAATACCAAATTTCAGATAGATTAAACGAATTAATAAAAAAAAATGTAATTGATAAACAGTTGATGAAAATAGTTGAAGTGAATAATTATCATTCATTATGGTGGAATTTAATCTGTCGTTATAAAGGTTTTTTAAATATACCAGAAGATCCAATATTATTAACTGATGAAGAACTTGAAATTCAATCTCAAGAAGAATTGGAAAATTTAAAGGCAAATTTAAAAATTCCTTCAGATTATATTACTAATAATGGTACAATTAATAAAAATAAAAAAGATTCATTATTGCATATATTAAAAGGGTCTGCATTAATTTATAACGATTACGGTCCAGAAAATTTCGGAGAGAATGGAAGAAAATTTAAAGGGAAGATGGATTTTTTAAATGAAATAAGTAATATAATTATGTCCAGAAATAGAAAAGGTATTTTTTCTCATAATGAAACAATATATTGGGTTAATAAATTGTTACTAAGGCACCCTAATATATTATCTATTTTAAGAGCTAAATATCCTATCATAATAATTGACGAATTTCAGGATTCTGATATAGCACAATGGGAAATTATTAAAATGATAGAACCAAAAACATTAATTGCAATGGGAGACGCTGCCCAAACAATTCATAAATGGAGGGGCGCTGACCCAGAACGGTTTAATCAATTGGAAACATTTTCAAAAGATATTTATAAAGCATACATACATAAGGAACTAATAAAAAAACATAGATCCAATATAGATTTTTCTAATATTAATAATCTTAATCAAAGATCTTTAAAAATAAATATTTTTGATACAGTAAAACATAATAAAGCTAAATATAAAACTAAACTTGAAGTTAAAAAAAGTATATTTAAAAAGTTAAATTCTTATAAGTCGATAGCTGTATTATGCTTAGAAAATAAACAAGCTAATGAAATAACGAGCTTTATAAGAAAGAAAAACACATTTAATAGTGGAGGTTGTTTTAAAGGGTTAAGTTGTAGAAGAATTGGGTCTAATTATTCGCCATATGAACAAGCAAAATCGATTTGTATTAACTTAATCAATATGAAAGAATTATCAACAAGTAAAATAGCTAACGAAATAGTAAACAAAATATTCTTTCCGTTATCATTACATAAAGTCTCAAATAGGAGCAGAAAGGACATATATATAAAGAGATGGACTGATGCAAATAATGTTTATACCAAAATAAAGAAAGACTTTATCCAAGGATTAAATTTATTTATTGATCTATGTTTTAAAGAAGAAAAAAGAAATAGTTATATTTGTGATAGAATGACTTTAAGTTGCATTTCTTATGTTAAACATAAACTAATTATTTATAGTAATAATTTGATTAACGGAGATTTGCTCGAAAAAAGAGCTATAATTAATAATATAATTTTACAATATGAGGTTATTTGTAAGAATAAATTTAATAGTGATATTTCTGTAATGACAGTTCATCAATCTAAAGGACGTGAGTTTGATTTTGTAATAATACCATGGTTTGCAGATATTCCATGGGAAAGCATTAACTATGGATATCAGTGGGATATGAATAACGATGAACATCAAAATCTATTTCATACTGCATGTACACGAGCGAAAAAAGAAGTGGAAATAATATACCCTAAGAATAATTTTGCATTATAGATATTTTTTTGTATATTATAAAATCATTAAATATATAAGTAGTAATGAAATTATACTTAATTATTATTTTAAATAAAATTAAAAAACATTATTTTTATTTATAAACAATGATATCTCCTAGTTGATAATTAAAAATTTCACAAAAAGTATCTAAAATTTTATCTTAAAACCTACTTAACTTTTGATTATATCAGTTAGAAACAGTATTTTTATCATATCCAGTTTTATCACTTAAATTAGTCATAGTTTTAATTTCATTTTCAGTCATTAAAACAGCTAGTCTGTTTTTTGTGCCCAGAATAAATGTTTTGGCTCACTTTTTAGGTACAAATTAGAAAGCAGAGATATTTTATGAAGCAAAAAGCTATTATTATGGACCAATCAGATAATATTGCTAGTTGTTTCTACAATCACAACAGTTTTTCTTACTCCTTTATTTATGAGTATTCATTATCCTGATAATCTATAAAGTCTTTCAGTGGCGATTTTTTTCATGTTAAATGGCTGCAACCGGTATTTGTATTTCTGTGACAAACTTAGTTATATCATTTGTTATTCCATAATCAATCATAGTAATTTCTTTTGAAAAACCTGTTATTGTTAGCTTGTGCGCTAGTATAAAATTGGCAAGCTTTGCGTAATATACAGGTGCATCTGCATGGCTACCACAAAAGCGTATTGCAACGCTCGTTTCATTAGGTAATTCTTCTACAATTCCGTTATAGTTATCTTCCTGATCTAGAACCAGAAAAACTATATCATAGGTTTCATACTGTTTTTTTAGCAATCGCTCTTTTGTAATACCAATACCAACTTTTCCAGGAAACACAACTGTATTTTCCTGCTGCTTTTCCAACTGCCGAATAGAGGTTTCCAGATCGAGGTAAGATTTTGGTCTAAGTTTATTACGTATCCAGGTAATACGACGTGGACCTGTTTGTATGATACGTACTGTATCCAACTCTGAGGACAGTGTATCCTGCAACTGCTGTAATCGGTTTTCGATCTTCTTTTCAATAATTTGCAATTCGTTTTGCTTCATGACAACTCTTTTTTTTTGTTGCTGAAGCATTTCTTGTATTTTTTTCACATCACGATTTCTTAAGAATTCAGCAATTTGATCCAGGGGCATATCTAGCACACGTAGATATCGAATTGTGTTCAAACATTCAAATTGTCTTGTACTGTAATAACGATATCCAGTTTCTTGATCAGTATATTCAGGTTTTAGCAACCCAAATTTTTCATAATGGCGTAAAGAACCTACGCTTATATGAAACATCTTTGCTACATCTCCAATTTTAAACAATTCTTGTTTCTCCATATCTTTTAACTCCTTTCTTGCAATCTTTTCTTAGTATTTAGCTTTCGTATGCCGCTTATTAATCCAGATAAAGACTATTACACAAATTATAACAGATAACGCAGATCCACTAGGGGAAGCAAGTCCCATTGGGAAAAGTGTATTTGTAAAATACTTTGAGGCAAAATAGGAAAGTGGAATACGAACAAATACAATTGACAATGAATTGTGAAAAAATGAGATAGAGGATAGGCCGTAAGCACAGAAATAGCCACTAAAACTAAAGTGAATCCCCGCAAGGATGCAATCCCACACATAACCTCTCATGTATTGACTCCCAAGTAATATAACATCTGTGTTATTAGAAAATAATCCAATAAAAGGTTCAGCAGTATATTGCATAGCAATTACCGCAATTGTTCCCCATGCAACGGATATGATAACGGCATAAAGTAAAGTAAGACGTGCTCTATCATGCTTTCCGGCTCCAATATTTTGTGCGGAAAGAGCGGACACTGCTGATGTCATGGACGATGGAACGAGAAATAAGACACCAATAATTTTTTCCACAATTCCAACTGCAGCCGCATCATTTAAACCTCGTTGATTTGCAATTACGGTAATTACAATAAATGAAACCTGGATGAATCCATCCTGTAATGCAATAGGTATACCAATGTTCAACAACCCACTCATTATTTTTTTGTGTGGTTTAAAATCTTTCAATTTGAGAGTTATTCCTGTCTTTCGTTTAATAATTACGATAATAGATATAAGAACGCTTATTGTCTGGGATAGCGTTGTTCCCAATGCAGCACCAACTGCACCAAGCCCCAACATACCTATTAAAATATAATCAAGAGCAATATTTGAAACACAAGCAACTGCTATAAAATACATTGGACTTTTAGAATCACCCATGCCACGAAAAATGGAGCTAATAATATTATAAGCTGTAATAAAAGGAATCCCAATGAAGCAAATTGAAAGATAATAAATTGTTCCCGAAACAGCCGCATATTTGTTGTATACTAAAATTACCGGGAATTGCAATGTAGTATTCCCGAAAGTTGCAAACTAAAATTCCCTATTATTGCAGAATAAAAAAGTCATTGCAGTCACCCCCAAAATACCGTACCCTTATATTAAGTCAACCACAACTTATATAAGGGAGGAAAATGGAGATGACATTAGCAATGACTGATATTAATGATATCAAAAAACTGTACTTTAAGAAAGGTCTAAATGTGGCTGAAATAATGAGAAAAACAGGTCATGATCGCAAAACAATTAATAAATATCTTGATATGAATGATTTTAATCTAGTT
>NZ_FOTI01000003.1 GCF_900114545.1 Halanaerobium salsuginis | reverse complement strand
TGATAGCTATAAAAACTACTACTACAAAAAGTATAATGAAGTTCCAAAGCACAAACACAAAAGAGCCCTCGTGCTTACAGCACGTAAATTTGTCCGTCTCGTTTTTGCTCTGCTAAGCAAAGGCGAAATATATCAACCACGGAGGTAGATAATTATTGCAAATTAGTCTGTTTACTTAATTTTCTATTAGAACTATTATTTAGTCATGGGCTGAATTGGTAAAAATTACTATTCAGGCTAGGCGGATAGAACTATGCCTAATTTGACCGTTTTCAGCCAAATAAATTAAATTATTTTCTTTTTTTCTCTTGACATCTTACCGTATTACTTTTAATTTTAGGTACCTAACATTTGATATATATAACTATTTATCTTGATATACCCATAATCCTGTGGCAGGATTGTCGATATAAAATATTTCTTCTCCATTTACATAGTTAAAACCATTTTTTAATTCATCTATTTTATATTTTGCTATAGTGTGCTGATAATCTAAATAATTAAAATTAACTCCTTCTATTTCCTGACGAGTTAACTTAGGTGCAGCAAGATAAATCTTAAATCTATCTTCTGATGAACCGTGAATTAAATGCGCTGCTGCTGAAAGGTTTTCCTGCAGATCAGCATTTGCGCGTAAATCTTTTAATACATTTTCTGTTCCCCGATAACCATATTTACGAATTAATTTATCAATAGCTGGATCTTCTCCAAATTTATGAATTCCAGGTGCAATAATAATTAATTCTCCTCCATCTGCCAGAGCCATTCTAGTCCTATAGACAGCTTTACAGCCAATCCAGGTACTTTTGAATTTATCTTCTTTTAAATAAACTACTATTTTAGCTAGAGGACGTTTAAGTTTAATAATATTTTCCTGCTGACTTAATTTTACTGCTTTTTCAAAAGTTTTTCGTTCAAAACCAGTAAATAAACCTTTAATTTTAGTTAAACCTGTTTTATGATCACTAATTGGAGAATTGACACTCATTAAATATAATAAAGGTAATTGATCAAGAAAATTTTTTTGACAATAATCGTATAATTTTCTCACTGGTGAGTAATCTTTTCCCATAATATTTTCCATCCCGGCCAGAGCACCCAGAAAATGGGATTTATTGATTATCTGATCCCCACCACAGCCCACAACTATATTTTTGGTATAATTTGCCATGCCAACTACTTCATGAGGAATAACCTGCCCTAAAGAAATAATTAGATCAAACTCTCCAGAAAATAAATTTTTATTAACCGCTAAAGAAACAGAATCAACCAATTCGCCCTGCGAAAATTCAACCATTTTAGCGGCTGGAATTTTACCAATTTCAACTGTTTCTGTTCTCCAATTATGAGCTAAAAAATCAGCCTGTGGTATCTGACCAAACATTGCCTGCAGGTGCTCTGGATCCATGGGATCATGTGTACCAGAAGCAGGCAAAACTTTCAACTTCTCTACTTGTGGTTTAAGCATAAAATATAATTTTTCGGTAATCTCTCCTAAAGAAGAAGATTTGCGGGTATAGTCAGGTGGGATAAGTAAGACTTTTTTAATCCCTGCATTATTTATCTTTTCTGTTATTTGAGCTAAATAATTAACAATTTCTTTTTCAGTTAAATAATCTCCTTCACTAATGATATCTGCTGCTAATTCAAACATTTTAGCCTCCTTTTTTAACTAAGTTTATTTAAATAAAGCAAATATTTATATTGATATCTAATATATCAGAGTTTTAAAAACAAACATACAATTTCTAAAAAATTAAATCTGCTTAAACTAATTAGTCTAACTTAGCATCAGCAGCTATCTCGACCCGATCAAGATGGCGATATAACAACCTATAAGCTTTTTCTTTGTTATTATTTAAAATACAGTTAACTAGTTCAGTATGTTCTTGACGAGAAAATTTAGATCTTTTATGATTCAAATAATTAAAAAGCATTGTAAAATGATTTATTAATTTAAAATAGCTATCAATTAAATATTGATTATGTGATGCTTTAACAATTTCTTGATGAAGTTTAATATCATAACGATTAAAAAAACTTGCTGAACTATTTTTTTCAAATTTTCCTTCTAATTTCTTTATTTCTTGACGATTTATTTCTGCAAAATAGTTTTCTAGACAATATAGCTCATGCATTTTTCTTACCTCTAAAATATCATTGATCTCATTTTCAGAAAAGTTCTTTACAAAAAATCCAACTCGAGGCTTATTATCAACCAATCCTTCATTACTTAAACGCCTTAATGCATCACGCACTGGCATTAAAGATATTCCATTATCTTCAGCAATTTGCCTGGTTTTAAGCTGCTGGCCCAGCTCAAATTCTCTCTGCAAAATTTTCTGTTTTAAAAGATTATAAATTTGATCAGTTAAGCTCGCTTTATTAATTACCATTTTTAAGCACTCCCTGAAAATAAGTATGATAAATAAAAGAAATAATTTCTAAATTAATCCTATTAAAAATTATTCAAGATATAAACTAAATTACCTGCTTTTTTTAAGGAGAGGCAATTACCCCTCCCCAACTTCAGCTGATTATTTCTTAAAGTGATTGACTATATTTTGAGCAGCCAGAACATCCATCTTAATAAAAATTTCTTCTGTAAATGTACCCACATGTGGTGTTAAAATTACATTCTCACAGTCTTTTAAAACAGAATCTGTTTTAGGTTCTTGATCAAATACATCTACTGCTGCATAAGAAATCAAACCCTCTTTTAGGCCTTTAGCTAAATCAGCTTCATTAACTACTGGACCGCGTGCGGTATTGATTAAAATTGGCTGTTTTTCCATTAAGTTTAAAGCCTGGTAGTCAATTAAGTTTTCGGTATGTTTATTTAAAGGTACATGCAGAGTAATTATATCTGCGTTTTTATACAATTCATTTAAGGGCATATATTTAATCCCAAGCTCAGCTTCGGCTGTTTGCTGGCGCTGAACATCAAAATAAACAACCTGCATATCAAAAGCCTGAGCTTTTCTAGTGATTTCTCTGCCAATATTACCTAAACCAATAATTCCAATAGTCTTACCATCAAGGCTGTGACCTAATAATTTATTCCACTTACCAGCGTGCATAGCAATATTTACAGATTGAATTCTCCTAGAAATATCAAGAATATAAGCCATAACTAGCTCGGCAACAGGTTTTTCTACTACACCTAATGTTCTGGCAACTTTAATTCCTTTTTCTTCTGCATAAGCCACTGCTACAGAGTCGGTTCCAACACCCCGTCTTGCAATAATTTCTAGTTCTGGTGAATTATCAATTACATTTTTTGAGATATGCTCTAAATCACAAATAATTGCATTAGCTGTTTTGCTTAAACTAATAATTTCTGCTTCTTTGTCTAAGAATTTTTGATAATGATTTGGAATAACTTCTAAGCCATTATCTTCTAATATTTGCTGAGCAGCATCAGAAAACTTACCAAAAAATTCTGAAGTGATAGCTACTTTTTTTGTCATATTAATACCTCCAGTTAATTAAAATAATAAATAAGGATCAAATTTCAGTGGAATATAGAATGCAATATGTGGTAAAAAGGCAATAAATAAAAGCACAGCAACTACAACACCAATAAATAAAATAACTGCACTAAATGACCTTTCAACTGACATATTACCGATTTTAGCGGCAATTAAAAGACATAATCCATAAGGAGGAGTGACCAGCCCAATTGCCAAAGTGATAATTGTCACCATTCCCAGTAAAACTGGACTAATACCTAATTTCATTGCTACCGGCAAGATTACTGGAACAAACAAAATCATTGCTGGTATTGCATCCATAAAAGTTCCAATAAAGAGGAAAAATAAAATTACAATTACCATAAATAAGCCAGCTGAATTAATATGATTAGTAAAAAATTGTTCAACTATTGTAGATACTTGATAATAACCTAGCAATTCTCCTAAAGCACTAGCTGCTGCTAAAGCAAACAAGGAAAGAGAACTTAAAGTTAATGTATCAACAAAAATATCTGGAATATCTTTTAAAGTAATTGTCTTATAATAAAACATTCCAATTACAAAAGTATATAAGGAAGCAATTGCTGCTGCTTCAGTTGCTGTATACCAACCCGTAATAACTCCCCCAATAATAATTACTGGTGTCATTAAGGCAGGCAAAGCATCTTTAGTTAAAGATAAAAGCTTTTGCAGACTGGCTCTTTCATATTGTGGATAATCTCTTTTTAAAGAAAGATAATAAATAACAGCCATCATACCAAGTCCACTCAAAATACCTGGTACCATACCAGCCAAAAAGAGAGAACTAATTGACGTACTTGTTAAACCAGCATAAATAATCATTGGAATACTGGGAGGTATAATAACTCCAATTGTAGAAGATGCAGCTGTAACTCCAACAGCTGTTTCTTTGTCATAACCAGTTTCAATCATACTGGGAATTAAAACTTTACCAATTCCAGCTGTATCTGCCTGAGAAGCTCCAGAAATACCAGCAAAAATCATCGAAACTAATACATTAGCATGAGCTAATCCACCTTTTACTGGGCCCACAATTGCAATTGAAAAGTCAATTAATTTCTTGGAAATCTTGCCACTATTCATTAAATTTGCTGCTAAAATGAAAAGTGGTACAGCAAGCAAAACAAAAGAATTAAGTCCATTGAACATTTTCATAACTACAGTAACTACTGGTACATGAGGTGCAACAGTAATTCCTACAAAAGCAATAATTGCAATTACAAAAGCTATTGGTACACCTATTACCATTAAAAGTAAAAATAAAGCAACTAAAGATATTCCCAGCATTATTTCCCCTCCTTCAATTCGGAATAATCATCTAATAAATGATCTAACTCATAAATAAGCATACTAAATCCCATGACCGGTAGTGAAATAAACATATATCCCATTTTAAAATTAGGTAATGAATACCAGGTATAATTCCAGAAATTTAAAGTAGCAATGATTCCAAAATAGAAAACTGCTAGACTAAATAAAACCAAAATCAAGTTAATAGTTAATTTTAGAAACAGTTTCGATTTACCAGTTAATTTTTCAAAAAGCAGACTAAAGCGAAAATGACCATTTCTATGTAACATTACTGAAGCCCCCATGAACACAGCCCAGATAAAAGAATAATTAGCAACTTCTTCAGTCCAGATAACAGAAACTCCAATATATCTAACAAACATTTGCAAAACAATTACAGCAAAAAATAAAGCCAGAAAAAAGACGCCTAACTTAAGCTGAATACTTTCAATTAAATTGGCAAATTTCTTAATCAACTTTTTCCCTCCCCTGTTGAGAATAAATCATTATCTAACAATCCATTAGATAGATGAAATTAGATAAATTTTTCAATTAAAAACTTATCCTGACACCCTTAAAACTGCCAGGATAAGTTTAAGATAAATTCAATCTAATTAACGTAAATCTCTAATCATTTGTAGAAGATCTTCTACACCATATTGAGCTGCTGCTTTATCCTGAATTGGCATTGCTGCTTCAATAAATGGTTGGCGATCAATTTCATTTACTTTACCGCCTTCATCAAGTAATACTTGTTTGTATTGTGTTTCTTGATTTCTAACTTCTTCTCTTTCAGCATCAATACTAATTTTAGCTGCTTTTTCAATAATTTCTTGCTGTTCTGCAGATAGACTATCAAATTTGCTGCCATTAATTAACATAAAACGAGTTGTATAGTCATGACCTGTTTCAGTTGTGAATTTACCATTTCTTGTTTTATGATGACTTTCCTGAACAAAGAAAGGATAGGCATTCTCAGCTCCATCAACAACTCCTTGTTGTAATGCTTGGTATAATTCACCCCAGGCAACAGAGGTAGGCACTGCACCAATACTACTCCAGAAATCAGCAACTACTCCAGAAGTTTGAGTTCTAATCTTCATTCCTTCTAAATCAGCCATGTTGTGTAAAGGCTTTTTACCATAATAATGTCTTACACCTGCACTCCAATAGCCTAATACTTTAAAATCATTATGAGACTTTTCATTAACAATATTAGCAATCTTACTACCAACTACACCATCAACAACTTTTCCCCAGTGATTATAGTCGTTAAATAAGTAAGGAAATGCAAATAGTTGAATTTGCTTAATTCCTGTTTTGCTCATAAAACCAGGTGAAACAATAACAACGTCTGCCGCACCTAATTTTAATTTTTCTACTAATTCAGATTCACTTGTTCCTAAAGTACCAGCATGCACTTGAACAGTAATAGCTCCATCTGATAAATCTTCACATGCTTCTTTAAATTTAAGCATACCAACCTGATAAGGACTTTCTTTGGAAGTCTGGTTATGAGCTGCCACCAACTCCAATTTTTCTACAGCTAAAACATTAGCTGAACAGCCGATAATTAAAACCATAATAAATGAAATAAGTAAAAATTTGTTTTTAATCATATTCAATTAATTCCTCCTGTTTGTTTTAAATTTTTTTGAATTAAAAAGCACAAATAAAAATAAGTAAATTAGCAAAACTTTATAACAGCCTATTTACCTAAAAAATACCACCTCCAGAATATAAGTTTAAATAAGAGGTCTTATGTAATTATAAACTTATCCCCAAAATTTATTTTTAAATAACTATTAAATAAATAGCTATTAATTATAGCAGAATAAATATGTAACATCTGATATATCAGAGTTAATAAAAAAATAATAGTTTGCTTTACAAAATGTAAATTATTTTACAAATTAATATTACAACAATTTTAAACTTTTTGCAAATTTATTTAATTATTCTAGCAAATAAATAAAATTTTTCTCAAACTTAAGCTAGGTACTGCTGCTATCTAGATCTATATTTTCCTTAATATCAACTGTATTAAGATGTTTAAACAAAGTTTTAGCAGCTATCTGACAATTATTAGCTAAAATAGCATCAATTAATTTTAAATGCTCTTGTCTAGAAATTTCAGATCTTTTATCCTTTAAATAATTAAACAGCATTTTATAATAATTAATCAATTCTGCATAGCGCTCACTTAAATAACTATTTCCTGCTGCATCAACAATAGTCTGATGAAGTTGATTATCATAGTCTGTAAAAAGCCGATTATTACTGCGAGATATTTTTTCCTTTAATTCGGCTATCTTTTCTCTATCAATTTGGCTAAAATAATTCTTCAGGCAGTATAGTTCATACATTTTTCTCACTTCTAAAATATCATTGATTTCTGGCTCAGAAAAACTTTTTACAAAAAATCCAACTCTAGGTTTATTTTCAACTAATTCTTCATTACTGAGCTGTCGTAAAGCATCACGAACCGGCATTAGAGAAATTTCATTTTCTTCTGCAATTTGCCTGGTATTTAATTTCTCACCCAATTTAAGATCTTTATTTAAAATCTTCTGCTTTAATAAATTATAAATTTGTTCTGTCAAACTTTTTTTATTAATCAAAGCTATCCGCTCTTTCTAAATTAAATAGTATAATTATCATTTAAAATGTAATATATTAGATCCTATATTTTATATTCTACACCTGTATTTAAATTCCTGCTCAGAAACAATAATTTAAATAAATTTTTCTCAAGTGCTTTTAATTATATTTATAATTAGCAAATCCAGTTATCTGCTCTTAAATAGATAACTGGATTTTTACTTTAAAATAAATAATAAGCTCAAGAATAAGAGCAAACACTTAATAAGCACGCATATGTTTTCTGAGGTAATCATAAATTTTGCGGGCTGTTTTACCACTAATGCCATCTACCTGTTTTAACTGCCAGATTTGAGCTTCTCTTATTTTAGCAAGTGACCCAAAATGCTGTAATAAAGAATTACGTCTTTCAGGACCTACCCCTGGTATTTCATCAAGCATAGAATGTGTTAACCGGCGAGAACGGAGCTTACGGTGATAGCTAACTGCAAAGCGGTGTGCTTCATCTCTAACTCTCTGTAATAACTGTAAAGTTGGTAAATGATGCGGCAAGGTAATTGGCTCCCGTTGGTTAGGTCGAAAAATTTCTTCTTCTTTTTTGGCTAACCCAATAATTGGCAGGTCTTCAATTCCCAGTAATTTAAGGATTTCATAAGCTGCATTAAGCTGGCCTTTACCACCATCTATTAAAATCAAATCAGGTAACTTGCGATCTTCCCGCAATAATCTAGCATAACGACGTTCAACAACTTCTTTCATACTCGAAAAATCATCCGGACCTTCAACAGTTTTTATTTTAAAACGCCTGTAATCCTGTTTAGAAGGTCTACCATTTTTGAAAACTACCATTGAAGCAACCGAGTCAGTGCCCTGAATATTTGAAATATCAAAGCCTTCAATATGGTAAGGAGCAGGATCAATAGCAAGTATTTGACCTAGTTTTTCAACCGCTCCTGAAGTTCTCTGTTCTTCATACTGACTTCTAATATCTTCTTTTTTAAGATTTTGACTGGCGTTTTTAGCTGCCATAGCTAGCATTTTTTTCTTATCACCAATTTGGGGATAAATAATCTTAACTTTTTTTCCTTTAATATAAGCCAGCCGTTCCGCTAGTAGCTGTTCCGTGTCAAGTTCAACATTCAATAGAAGTTCATCAGGAATACCAGCCGCCTGTTCATAATACTGCTGTAAAAAAGAGGCCATTGTTGTCGAATCTCTTTCTTCTGAAGTGCCTTCTAAAATAAAATATTCCTGGCCGATTAAGCGACCATTTCTAACTAATAATAACTGGACACAGGCTCGATCATCCGGCCCTTGTACCAGAGCTGCTACATCCTGATCAATATTTTTATCAGTCATAACTTTCTGGCTTTCACTTAGTTTTTCAAATGCCTGTAAAGCATCACGAAAACGGGCTGCCTTTTCATAATTGCGCTCAGCTGCTGCTTCCCCCATCTTTTGTTTAACCTCTGCAGTAAGTTCTTCCTGACGCCCTGAAAGAAAGAGACAGACCTGATCGATTAATTCGTGATAATCTGCTTTACTTACTTCACCAATACAGGGACCCAGACATTTATCAATATGAAAGTTCAAGCAGGGCCGATCTTCAGGATCATCTGCTTTTAATTCTTTTTTACAGCTGCGTAATTTGAAAATGTCTTTGATAATATCAAGGGTTTTATAAATTGCATCTACATCAGCAAATGGGCCAAAATATCTGGCCCCATCATTTTTAACTAGTCTAGTTTTAAAAACACGCGGAAAATCAACATTCTTGGTTACTTTAATATAAGGATAACTCTTATCATCTTTCAATCTAATATTAAACTTAGGCTGATGTTTTTTAATCAAATTAGCCTCTAAAATATAAGCTTCAACCTCTGTATCTGTTAATATATAATCAAAATCTGCTATATATTTGACCAGCATTTTAGTTTTATATGTCTGATCATTTTTTCTAAAATAAGATCTGACTCTACTGCGGAGTGATTTAGCTTTACCAACATAAATAATCATTCCAGTTTCATCTTTCATTAAATAAACTCCAGGTTGGGCCGGTAGTTCTTTTAATTGAGCTTCAATTTGAGCTCTAATATTTTCAGCTTCATTCATTTTTATCACCTTAACTAAATAAGTAATCTTTATTAGTTTTATAAACTTTACTTACTATGATTATAATTTATTTAGCTATAATTATCAATAACCTAGCTTAAATAGTCTTTTCTAGCCAGCCTGGTAATAGATTAAGACAATAATTATTAATTAGCCAGAATCTCTTTCAAAAATTTACCAGTATAAGAATTATCTACTTCTGCTACTTCTTCGGGAGTACCACAGGCTATTACTTGTCCACCTTTTTCCCCACCTTCAGGACCAAGATCAATTAAGTAATCAGCCGATTTGATTACATCAAGATTATGCTCAATCACAACTACAGTATTGCCATCACCACGCAGCCTGTGTAGTACTTCCAGCAGCTTTTTAACATCAGCAAAATGAAGCCCAGTCGTTGGCTCATCAAGTAAATACATTGTCTGACCAGTGCTTCTTTTACCAAGCTCTTTAGCAATTTTAATCCGCTGTGCTTCTCCACCTGATAAGGTTGTAGCAGGTTGTCCTAATCTAATATATCCTAAACCTACATCAAAAAGCGTCTGCAGCCGCCGTCTAATCGGCTCAATATTTTCAAAAAACTCCAGTGCTTCCTCAACAGTCATATCTAAAACATCAGCAATTGTTTTTCCTTTATATTTAATTTCCAGGGTTTCCCTATTATAACGTTTGCCACCACATACTTCACAGGGAACATAGACATCTGGTAAAAAATGCATTTCAATCTGTTCAATTCCCTGGCCTTTGCAGGCTTCACAGCGCCCACCTTTAACGTTAAAACTAAAACGCCCTACTTCATAACCGCGCTGTTTAGCTTCAGGAGTACTGGCAAAAACATCTCTAATATAATCAAATATTTTAGTATAAGTTACTGGATTAGAACGGGGAGTTCTACCAATTGGTGACTGATCTATATCAATTAGTTTATCAATTTTTTCCAGACCTTCAATTTCATCATGTTTACCGGGGTGTAAAGTAGAATTATAAATTTCTTTCATCATTCTTCTCTTTAAGATATTATTAACTAAGGTACTTTTGCCAGAACCAGAAACACCAGTTACACAACTAAATGTACCCAGAGGAATAGCTACATCAATATTCTTTAGATTATGCTGCCTGGCCCCTTTAATCGTAATCCAGTCACCATTAGTCTGATATCTTTGGTCAGGTACCTCTATTTTCTCCTGTCCAGATAAATACTGACCAGTTAAAGAACGGGGTGTAGCAAGAATATCGGCCAGTGAGCCTTCTGCTACTATTTCACCTCCATGTTTACCAGCTCCAGGTCCAATATCAATAATATGATCTGCTGCTCTAATTGTTTCTTCATCATGTTCAACTACAATTACAGTATTACCAAGGTCACGAATATGCTCCAGAGTACTAATTAAACGACTATTGTCACGCTGGTGCAGACCAATGCTGGGTTCATCTAAAATATAGAGCACTCCCATTAAACCAGAACCAATCTGAGTTGCTAACCTAATTCGCTGTGCTTCTCCACCCGAAAGTGTCCCTGCTGAACGATCCAGAGTTAGATATTCTAAACCAACATCAAGTAAAAAACGTAATCTTTCTTTAATTTCTTTTAAAATTTCTTTCCCAATTAACTGTTGACGTTGATCAAGTTCTAAACCCTTTAAAAATTGATGTGCCTCTTTAATTGAAAAGGCTGTTAAATCTGCAATCGACAGTTTCCCAATTGTTACTGCCAGAACTTCTGGTTTAAGCCGCTTACCATGGCAAACCTGACAGGGTATCTCATCCATATAGCGTTCCAACCTTTTATGAGTTCCCGGGCTATCTGATTTACTCAATCTTTCTTTTAAATAACCAATTACACCTTTAAACTTAGTTGTATGATCTCTTGTTCTGCCATAGCGATTTGTATAAGGAAAAGTAAGTTCTTTATCATTTCCATATAATAATATCTCAATTATTTGATCATCAAGTTTGGAAAGTTTAGTTTCAAGGCTAAAGTCATATTCAGCTGCTAAAGCTTTCAGCAAAGCAGGATAATAGCGGCTGGAAGAACTCTTCCAGGGTATAATTCCTCCGTCAGCAATAGACTTATCTTGATCTAGAATTAAATCCGGTGAAAATTCTTTTTTTACTCCCAAACCATCACAGTTATCACAAGCACCATAAGGACTATTAAAAGAAAACATCCGGGGAGACATTTCTTCTAAACTAATCCCGCAATCAGCACAAGCAAACTTTTCACTAAAAGTAATTGTTTGACCATCTAGCTGTTCAATCATTACCAGACCATCAGCATAATCAAGCGCTGTTTCAACAGAATCTGCCAGGCGCTCCCGGATACCTGCTTTGACCACTAATCGATCAACTATTATTTCAATATCATGCTTAAAATTTTTATCTAGTTTTTCGGCATCTTCAAGTAATTTTGTTTCCCCATCAATTCTGGCTCTCACAAAGCCATCTCGCAGAGCTTGAAGAAAAGTACGCTCATGCTCACCTTTTCTTCCTCTTACAATTGGTGCTAAAATCTGAATTTTAGTCCGCTCTGGCATGTCTAGAACCTGATCAACAATTTCGTCAACTGTCTGAGAACTAATTTCTTTTCCACAGGAAGGGCAGTGTGGAGTCCCAATCCGGGCATAAAGCAACCGCAGATAATCATAAATTTCTGTAACTGTACCTACAGTAGAACGAGGATTACGACTGGTTGTTTTCTGATCAATAGATATAGCCGGTGAAAGTCCTTCTATATACTCGACTTTTGGCTTTTCCATCTGACCTAAAAATTGGCGAGCATAAGCTGATAGTGATTCAACATAACGCCGCTGTCCTTCCGCATAAATTGTATCAAAAGCCAGAGATGATTTTCCTGAACCACTTAAACCTGTAATTACAATCAATTTGTCTCTTGGTATTTCCAAATCTATCTTTTTTAAATTATGCTCTTCAGCACCTTTTACAATTAAACGATCATTTGCCATTATATAAATTACACCTCTTTTTCAATCTATATTAAAATAATAAAAAAACTTAAAGTCTGGCCTCTAATTCCGTTATTTCATCTCTGATTTGAGCAGCTATTTCGAATTCTAGATTATCAGCGGCTTCCTCCATTTCCATTTCTAAATCTAGAATTAACTGCTGGATTTCCTTACGAGTTAAATTATCATAATCTGGTTCATCTCCACTCTCAGAAGTTGACTTTTTCTTATCATAATAGCGACTTTGGTCTTCAGATACAACCATTTCTACTGGTCTAACAACATCTCTTACTGGTTTAATAATTGTTTCTGGAGTAATATCATTATCCAAATTATGCTGTACCTGAATCTCGCGCCTTCTTTCTGTTTCATCAATTGCTTTTTTCATTGAGTCAGTTATCTTATCAGCATACATTATAACTTTACCCTCTACATTACGTGCTGCCCGTCCAATTGTCTGTACTAAGGAACGCTCTGATCGCAAAAAACCTTCTTTATCAGCATCAAGAATTGCAACCCGGGAGACTTCGGGCAGATCAAGGCCTTCTCGTAAAAGATTAATTCCAACTAATACATCAAATTCGCCCAATCTTAAATCTCTAATTATTTCTGATCTTTCAATTGTATCAATATCAGAATGCAGATAGCGCACTTTAATTCCAGCTTCAGCCAGATATTCAGTTAAATCTTCCGACATTCTTTTTGTTAAAGTAGTAACTAAAACTCGCTCACCTTTAGCGACTACCTGTCTAATTTCTTCCAGCAAATCATCAATCTGAGTTTTAGTTGGTCGAACATCTATTTCAGGATCAACCAGACCGGTTGGCCTAATAATCTGTTCAACAATCTGCTGACTATGCTTTTCTTCATAAGGGCCTGGGGTTGCTGATACATAAACTGCTTGTGGGACTACCTGTTCAAACTCATTAAAATTAAGAGGACGATTATCAAGAGCTGACGGCAGACGAAATCCATATTCAACCAGTTTTTCTTTTCGGGAGCGGTCACCAGCAAACATTCCGCCAATCTGGGGGATTGTCATATGTGATTCATCAATAATTACCATAAAATCATCTGGAAAATAATCAAGTAACGCCATCGGCCGAGAGCCAGGTTTTCGCCCGGCTAAATGACGAGCATAATTTTCAATTCCAGAACAAAAGCCCATTTGTTCTAACATTTCTAAATCATATCTTGTTCTCTGTTCTAAACGCTGTGCTTCAACTAATCTATTTTCAGAACGTAATTCCTGCAGCCTTGTTTCGAGTTCACTGCTAATAGTCTTAAGTGCTCGCTTTATTTTTGATTCTGGTGTAACAAAGTGACTGGCTGGATAAATTGTCATTTCTGTTATCTCAGCTTCTACCTCACCAGTAACTGTATTAATTCTCGTGATTCGATCAATTTCATCACCAAAAAGTTCAACTCTAATTGCTATATCACGATAAGCAGGAAAGATATCAATTACATCTCCCTTAACTCGAAAATGACCACGTGAAGTATCCAGATCATTACGACTGTACTGCATAAAAGTCAAACTCCTGGTAATTGCTTTTCGCTCGCTAATCTCCCCCACTTTTAATGGTAATGATAAATCAAGATAGTCATCTGGAGAACCAAGACCATAAATACAGGAAACACTAGCAACAATCAGTACATCCCGTCTTTCAAAAAGTGAAGTTGTTGCTGACAAACGTAATTTTTCAATTTCATCATTAACAGAAGCATCTTTTTCAATATAGGTATCTGTCTGAGGTACATAAGCTTCTGGCTGATAATAATCATAATAACTAACAAAATATTCGACAGCATTTTCCGGGAAAAATTCTTTAAATTCACTTGTTAGCTGGGCAGCCAGAGTTTTATTATGAGCAATAACTAGAGTCGGCTTATTTACTTCTTCAACTAATTTAGCCATGGTAAATGTTTTACCAGTTCCAGTGGCTCCTAATAAAGTTTGATGACGATAATTTTCTCTGATTCCCCGGGCCAGCTTTTCTATTGCCTCCGGTTGATCACCTTTAGCTGTAAAGGGGGCCTTTAATTTAAATTTACCTGTTTTTTTATCCATCTTTCCACCCCAATTAAAATCAAATTTTATTCTTACTCTACCAATAAATAATTAACAGAGTGAATGTATGTTTACCTTGTTATTCATTATATCAATAATTATTATTAATTTAAAGCTAATTTGTTTTTAATTTTAAAAACAATTTTACAATTATTCATAGTTAATTACTCAAGATTAATTCATAAAAAAAGAGCCCGCCAGGGCTCAGTTAAATTTACCGCAGCCAATATTTTTCTTCATTATAATGTTCATAGAGTTCTTTTTCATAAGAACGCTCAACTAAATTTTTAGCAGACTGCTCCTGATAAGGAGGAGCTGCCTTTATTTCAGCTTTTGTTTTGCTGACAAATATTTTTTTCTGATTCCAGCTAATATTTTGAATCCATTCTGGAGCAATCAAAACATCTTTACCAGGCAAAATATTTCTGGTATCAATCAGTAAATATCTAATTAACCAGCTTTCTTCGTCAACAAATAAGTCTGCCAAATGCCCAAACTCTTTATCCTGAGCTTGAATATGATACTTGTGAACTTCAGTAAAGCTGCGCAGATTAGATTCTATTGTCTGACTATTACTAGTAGCCCTGGTTGATTGATCAAAATCATTAAAATTAAATAATTTACGTCTTAAAATAGTACCAGCCTGAATTGCTGGCCCATTAGCAGGCATTGTCCAGTAAAGGGGCCAATCAAAATGCTGAGCCATTTTCTCTTCCATTTCTTTAGAAACTGGTTTATTTTTTTCCAGAGCAGGACCAGCCTCTAAATCAGCTTTTGTTAAGTCAACTCTTATTTCAGAATTAGCAAAATCAATTTTAGTAAAAGCTGCAGTTGAAAGCAAAGTTTTCTCTTCTTGAAGCCAGCTACCTGTATCAACAACTAAATATCGTAAAACAAAATGCTGCTGATCAAAATAAAAATCACTTACCTGCCCTAAATCTTCTGATTTACCAACTACTGCAAAGCCCTTTAAATCTGTTAACTTTCTTAACATTTACCCTCACCTCGCTTAATTTCAAGTCGAAAATAAGTACAGGTTAGTTTAAGACTAGTTAAAATCAATAATTTCAACTTAAGTTAATTGTAATAAAAACAATAATCAAATTCAAGCTAATAAGATTAATTCTTAATTAGAATTTAAGTCAAAATAAAAAATAAATAAATTTTTTACATATTCTTCATTTCAAAAGCTAGTTCGATATTGTCAGTTATTAAATGATCAATATCTCTTTCAAAAAGCTCAATCATTGCTGTCGGATGATTAACTGTATATACATTCAGTTCTAATCCCATAAAATGAGCTTTTTTAACAATTTCTTCATCAGCTGTTAAAAAATTAAGATGAAGAGCATCAAAACCTCTTTTAAAAGCATAATCGGTGGGGTTGATTAATTTAGCAGCCAACAAGGCTCCCACTCTCATTTCTGGCTGCAATTTTTTTATTTTTTGTAAACTATAATGATTAAAAGAAGAAAGAATAGTTTTAGCCTGCAGATTAAACTCTGCTACTACAGCAAGCACTTTTTCTTCCAGATTATGATAAGGTAGAAAATTTTTCAGTTCGATATTAATAAACTCAAGATCCTTAACAACTGTTAAAACTTCCTGTAAGGTAGGAATCTTCTCTGCTTTAAATTCCGGGCCAAAATTTTTGCTCACACTCATTGCCCGCAACTCTGCTAGAGTATAATTTTTAACTAAACCAGTACCAGACATGGTTCTATCAATAAGCTCATCATGAAGAACAACTATCTGTCCATCTTTACTCAACTGTACATCAAATTCTACTCCATCTGCTCCCAACTCAACTGCTTTTTTAAAACTAGCCAGAGTATTTTCGGGATAACCATCTACTCCACCCCGATGACCAATTATTTTAGTTTCCACACTAACCACTTCCTTTATCTAGCTTTGAAAAATAGTCTTCTTTTATAATACAACTTTTGGGCTGTTTCTGCAAATTAGATTTGGTAGTTTGAGCCATTATTAGAACTAAAATACTATTCTTTTAATCCCTGAGTTGCAATTCCTTTTATAAAAAATTTCTGGGCCAGTAAAAAAACAATTAAAGTTGGAATTACAATTAAAATAGTTCCAGCCATAATTAAACCCCAATCTCTTTCAGCAGCACTGGCAAATAACATTTTGACTCCCTGCTGAGCTAATTTCATTTCATCTGAATTAATTATGACCAGCGGCCAGAGATAAGCATTCCACATAACAAGAAAATTTACTACTGCCAGACCAGCTAGGTTAGCCCCAGAAAGCGGCAGTAAGATCTGCAGTAAGAATCTGATGGGACCACAGCCATCGATCTGGGCTGATTCCATTAAAGCACTGGGAATAGTTAAAAAATGCTGTCTCATCAAAAAAGTAGTAGTTGCACTGGCTAAAAAGGGCAGTACAAGACCAGAATAACTATTGGCCAATCCCAGACGACTCATTAGTTCAAATAAGGGGACAACTCGAACCTGCATCGGCAGCATTAAAGTAAATAATACCATAAAAAAGAGCAGTTTTTTATATTTAAATTTAAAGTGAGAAAAAGCATAACCACTTAAAACTCCTAAAATAAGCTTACCTAACATTACAATAACCGAAGCAATTATGCTATTAATAAATATTCTGCCTAATTTAATAACCTGCCAGGCTTTGATAAAGTTTCCGAAATATAGCTGATCTGGTAAAAATGAAGGTGGATATGAAAAAACCTGTGCTCGTGGTTGAAAACTAATACTTAAAGCAAATAAGATTGGCATTAAGGTAATTAAAGATAAACTAATTAAAACTAAATGCAAGATAATAGTTCTATAATTTTTTTTATTTAAAATTTTCTTGAGCATTTTATAAACTCCTTTCAAAATACTTTAGTATTCATCTTATTGATAATGAACTTTATTATTACCGTATTTAAAATGCAGGATAGTTACAATAATTACTAAAATAAGTAAAACTACAGTTTGAGCAGCAGCTGAACCAGGCCGAAAGTTAATAAACATTTCTCGATACAATTTATAAATAAGAATGTTAGTCGAATTAGCTGGTCCTCCCTGAGTCATAATATCAATAATACCAAAACTTTCAAACACACTAAAAATTATATTCATAATTACTAAATAGAAAGTGGTTGGTGACAGCAAAGGAACTGTAATATGACGAAAAATGGTTAAACTATTTGCCCCATCAATTCTGGCCGACTCATAAATACTTTCCGGAATTGACTGCAGACCAGCCAGAAAAAAAATAATATTAAAACCGATATTTTTCCAGATAGTTGCCATAATAACTGCCAGAAAGGCAAAAAAGCTATTAGTTAGCCAGGCAATTTGCAGATTAAAAAGTAAATCAAGCAAATAATTAACCTGACCAGCAACTGGATTTAGAATAAAAACCCAGAGTGAACCAGCAACAGTAGCAGAAATTGCATAGGGAATAAAAAAAATAACTCGATAAAATTTGATACCTTTTAAATCTTGATTCAATAAAATAGCTAAAATTAAAGCTAAAAAAAGCCCAAGTACAATTGTAATTAAAGTAAAAATTGTCGAACGAAAAATACTTATTAGATAGTTAGAATTCTGAAACAGACTAAAGTAATTATTCAGACCGATAAATATTTTTTTGCGTCCAAATGGTGCCTGCTGATAAAAGCTTAAATAAATTGACTGCAGACTGGGCCAATACAGAAATAAGATTAAGATAAGCATAGTTGGGGTAAGTAATAAATAGGGAATAACTTTTTTACTGCGATAATTTTGTTCTTCCAAGACCTCCACCTCCTGATAATTATAAGGATCCCTTCCTGCTAATTTGCGAAGAAGGGATCCCCTAGCAAAACAATTATGCTGTTAATTACTATGTTAATTTTTATTCATTTTATAGTCTTAAATAGAATATTACTGATAAAGCTTATTATATTCTGCTAGTGATTTATTTACCCGCTCAGCTGCCTCATCCATTGCTGCCTGAGGAGTTAAACTACCCTGCAGAGTTTTTTCTACTTCTTCTTCAATAATCTGTCTCACTTCAGGAAAAGTACCAATCAAAGCACCCTGAGTAGAAACAGCTTTTTTACTGAGCAATAATTGTAAGAAAGCAGTTAAATAATTAGGACTCTTAGCAAAAAATTGATTATTCATTTCACTTTCAACAGCTGCCTTGGTAACTGGAAAATAGCCAGTATTTTCGAACCAATAAACCTGCTGATCTTTTTCCGATAACCACTTAAGAAATTCCCAGGTTGCTTTTAGTTCTGTTTCAGGATGATCAGCAATAGTCCAGAGGCTTGCTCCTCCAATAACTACCCCACCTCTGTTTACATCAGCTGGTCTTGGTAAAAAGGCTGTTCCCAGCTCATAACCAGCTGATTCTGCATTAGCTGTAAAAGCTGCTACTGAAGAAGTAGACTCAATTAACATTGCTGCTCTCCCAGAAGAGAAGGCCTGATTAGCTCCATCCCAACCTCGGCCAGGATTTAACATAATACCTTCTGCAACCATTTCTTGCCATAGTTTAACAAAACGTACAGCTGCTGCTTGATTTAAATAAGATTCAGTTGCTCGTCCACTGCGGCCATTGTCATTATTAACCAAATTAGCATCTTGATTTGCTACCATCTGTTCAACAAACCAGCCTACTATACCCAGGGTAAAACCATATCTTTCTACAGTTCCATCTTCATTTTTAATTGTTAGTTTGCGCGCATAATCTTTTAATTCAGCAAATGTTTTTGGTGGTCGATTGGGATCCAGGCCAGCTTCTTTAAAAGCATCCCGATTATAATATAAAATAGGAGTGGAAGAATTGAAAGGCATTGAATTAAGTTTACCGCCAACAGTATAATAATTAGCTACTGGTGTTAAAAACTTATTCCAATCAAAAGTAGTGTCCTGAGCAACTTTTTTACCCAAATCTTCAATCGGCATTATAATACCGCTATCCAGCATTACTTGTGTACCAATTTCATAAATTTGAATAATATTTGGCGCTGTTCCGGTCTGAACTGCAGCCTGGGTTTTAGTTAGTGTATCATTATATGAACCAGTATATTGTGCTTTAACCTGAACATCAGGGTGAGTCTGATTAAATTTATCTACCAAATTATTTACTACCTCGAGATTATGTCCTCCCATAGCATGCCAGAACTCAATTGTAACTGGCTCGGCGGCAATTGTACTGAGACTACAAATAAAGACTGTGACTACTGCTAATAATAGAATAAACTTTTTCATGTACTAATCTACTCTCCTTTAATTATTTTAATTAAAATTGGTCTTACTCATTTTTGAATCTAATTGAGTAAATTAATGACCTTACCTGTTAAGTTTAACTACTTATTGTTACAGTTTAATTACTAATAAGTAAATTCCAGGTTAAAATAATTAAGAGAAAGTCTAGTCCAGCTGAACCGGCTTAAGCTGATAATAAGTATGGATTATTACTGCTATAATCTGAAAAGTTAATCCGAGTAAACAGACACCAAACCAACCAAAGTATTGCCAGCATAAAGTTCCTAAAAAAGAAGCAGCTGCTCCTCCTATAAAGTAACTGAACATAAAGATGGTTGTATTCCTACTTCGTGATTGGTCTCCCAACAGCTGGATACGTGCCTGATTAGATACCTGGCCAAATTGATTTCCCAAATCGAGCAGAATAACTCCAATTATTAAACCCCAAATTTTAAAACCCAAAAAGCTAAATATTAAATAAGCAAAAGTAGATAGTAATACTCCAATTCCAACAACAAAAGTAGGGCTTTTTCGATCACCTAGTTTACCAATTAAAGGAGCAGCACCAGCACCAGCAGCTCCGGCTAAGCCAAATAAGCCAGCTTCTTTACTGCCTAAATTATAAACTGGTGATTTTAATAAAAAAATTAGTGATGTCCAGAAGATATTAAAGGAACCAAACATAAAAAATCCATTTAAGGCTGCCTCTCTAAGCAAACTTTCCTCTTTAATCAAAGCAGGAATTGATCTTAAAAGTTCTAAATAACTAAGCTCTGCCTTAACTTCAACTCGCGGAAAAAACAAAGCTATTAAAATAAATAATAAAACACCAATTAGACCTGCTAATAAATATACTATCTGCCAGGGAAATAAATCTCCTAGCAAACCACTAAAAGTTCTTGATAATAAAATTCCGATCAGCAATCCACTCATTACAATTCCGATATTTTCCCCCTGCTTTTCAGGAGAAGAAAGTTGAGCAGCATAAGGTAAAATCAACTGGGGAATAATAGTTGTCAGACCAACTGCAAACATAACTATAATTAAAGAAATATATGTCGGCACTATTGCTACTAATACTAAAAACAAACTAACCAGAGCCAGCATTAACATGATTATACGTTTACGTTCTGCAATATCTCCCAGTGGTACAAAAAGCAGCAAGCCAAGTGCATACCCTAACTGAGTAACCATTACTATAATTCCAATTGCAGATTCAGGAACAGTAAAAGTTGCTGCCAGCTGTGCTTCTAATGGCTGAATATAATAAAGATTAGCAACTGTTACTCCACAGATGACTGCCATTAAAATCAACTGCCAATTCTTGAGACCAGGTTTATCAGTTTGTTGAAATTTATTTAACATTTTATATCAGCTTCCTTAAATTTGTTTTGTATAGTATCTATACAACTAGCTTAAACTAAACATTTTTCATTTTAAATGCTTATAAATAAACCTATTTGGTTAATTTTAATTATAGAAAATTATTATTTAAACGATTTCTTAAATCTGTGTAAAAATTCAGCTAAAAATTGCTGTTCTGCTGCTGAAGAATTTTCTAAAAGGCTGACGATTCTTGCCTGATGCTGCTGATGCAGTTGTTCATGATTCTGACAGGCAATTTCCCCCTGATCAGTTAACTCCATCAGTACCTGAGTTTGATTTTCAGAACTTCTTTGTTTAGTTAACATTTCTTTTTTGACTAGACGATCAATAGTCTGAGCAGCAGCTCCTCTAGTTATTTCCAAAAGTCTGGCTAGAGCTGAAATATGAAGTTCTGGATTTGCTTTAATCTCCTGCAGCATATGAATTTCAGAATGATACAGTTTAACTCCAGTTCCAAATGTACGGGCAGCTGTATCTTGTTCAGCAAAATCAGTGATTACGTTTAAAAATAATTCACTCAATTTAGTTAAGTTTTTCATTATGTAAATATTGTATAGTAACTATACACTGCTGTCAATACTGGAGCTTAATTTAAATCTTTTTAGGTTAATTTCGCTATAAAAAGCAGCTGGCCCGGGCTAAGAAATAGCTAATCCGGACCAGCTGTAGGGCTGACTAAATATTTGATTAATTATTAAATTCATTTTTAGTTGTTTTCATATTAGAAATAACTTTTTGAAGTACAATAAAAACAAACAACAAAATACCAACAAATATTTTAGTCCACCAGGAACTTAAAGTTCCCTGAAACATAATTACTGTCTGAATTAAACCCTGAATGAGAACTCCAAATAAGGTCCCGAAAACGAAGCCTGATCCACCTGTAAGAAGAGTTCCACCAATTACTACAGAAGCAATAGAATCCATTTCAAGTCCTTCAGCATGCAAGCCATAGCCAGATAACATATACAGGCTAAAAGCAACTCCAGCTAAACCTGAACAAAGACCATTTAGTGTATAAACAAGCACCTTAGTACGGCCAACTTTTAAACCCATTAGCTGAGCAGATTCTTCATCTCCTCCAATTGCATAAACTGTCCGACCAAATTTAGTAAAATGAGCCAGATACATTCCTAGCGCTAGAACTACCAGAGACAGAACAACATTGACAGAAATTGCTCCTCCAGCAATTGGAATATGATAATTAGCAATTCGATTAAAAATAGGATCTTTAATACTAATTGATTCAACACTAATTAGAAAACTAAGGCCCCTAATTAAAAACATCCCAGCTAAAGTAACAATAAACGGTTGGACTTTAAATTTTTGAATAATTAGACCCATAATTGCTCCAAAACATCCTCCAATCATAACTCCCAGTGGAATTACAATAAAGGCATTTAAACCCTGCTGAAGCAAAAAAGCAATCACCATAGATACAAAAGCAATTACAGAACCAACGGAAAGATCTATTCCACCTGTCAAGATAACAAAAGTCATTCCAATTGCAGTAATTAATAAAAATGAGTTATCAATAAATAGATTAAAAAAATTCTGCCAGGAAAAAAAGCCTGGATAAATTAAAGAACAAATTAAAAAGCTGACTACAAATAAGGTAATAGTTATTTTAAGGGATAAGTTTTTAGTGCTTAATATTTTATTAATCATACCCTATCACCTCTCTGTACCAACAAATTAAGTTTTTCTTTAAAAATATCTGACTTAAGAATAACTATTATTAAAACTACAAAGCCTTTAATAACTAAGTTAACTTCTGGTGTAATCCCGGCAGCATAAACTGTTGTAGTTAAAGTCTGGACAACCAATGCTCCAATTACACTAGATACAATTGAAAATTTACCACCCTGAAGTGAATTACCACCCATAACAACTGATAAAATTGCATCCAATTCCATCCAGAGACCAGCATTATTAGCATCAGCTGCTTTCACATTTGAAGTTATAATTAAACCAGCAATTGCAGCACAAATAGCACTAAAAATATAAACAATAAATTTGATTTGCTTTTCTTTAATTCCGATATATCTACTTGCTACATCATTACTACCAATACTTTCAATAAATAACCCCAGTGCTGTTTTGCGCATTAGTAAACCCACAATTAACAAAACTGCTGCCACAATAAAAATTGCTACTGGTATTCCTAATAGATAACCCTGACCAATGACAAAATAAGGCTCATAATAAATAGTTATAATCTGGCCTTTAGTAATTAACTGAGCCACTCCTCGGCCAGCAACCATCAAGATTAAAGTAGCAACAATAGCTGGTATTTTTAAGCTGCTAACTAAAAAACCATTCCACATTCCAAAAACTGCAGCAACTACCAGTGCTGCTAAAACTGCCACCGGTACAGTAGTAACTGTTTCATAGACTATTTCTCCCGCTGGAGTAATCTGCATTTCTCCTCCAATCAGGCTGGCAGCAACGGCTCCTGCTATCGCAACAACAGCTCCTACAGATAAGTCAATACCTTCTGTAGCGATAACTAAAGTCATCCCAATTGCAATGATCATCAAAGGAGCACCACGATTAAGAATATCAATCAAATAACCAAATAATCTACCATCTTTAATTTCAATTTGAAAAAATCCATCAATATAGAAAAAATTAAAAATAAATAAAAAGATAAGAGCTAAGAGAGGAGTAAATGCCTTTGAATTACGAAATTTAATTAATTTATGTTTAACTGAATCCACCTCAAGCTTCACCTCCTGCAATACGATACATTATTTCTTTTTGATTAATTTCGCTTCCGGTTAACTCAGCTATTTTAGCTCTATCACATAAAACTACAACCCTCTGACTGATTCTAGTAACTTCTTCAATTTCAGAAGAAATAAAAACTACACTCATTCCCTCACCACTGGCCAGTTCAAGCACCAATTTTTGAATATCAGCTTTAGTTCCAATATCAATCCCTTTAGTAGGTTCATCCAGAATAAGCAGATCTGGATTAATTGCCAGCCAGCGGGCCAGCACTACTTTTTGCTGATTACCACCACTTAAATTTTTGACTAATTGCTCAGTATCAGGTGTCTTAATATTAATTAAATCAATATATTTTTGAGCTATTTCTAACTGCCGCGCCTGGGACAGTTTTCTAAACCAACCACGTGTAACCTGGAGAGCTAGAATAATATTTTCTCTAACTGATAAATTACCAATCAGCCCTGCCTCTTTTCTATTTTCAGGGCAAAGTGCTATCTTATAATCAACAGCATCTTTAGGAGAATTTAGTTTAACTTCCTTGCCATCAATAATTATTCGTCCCTGATCAGCTTTATTTAAACCAAATAATAATTCGACCATCTCTGTTCTGCCAGCTCCTAGCAATCCTGCTAAACCAAGTACTTCGCCTTCTTTTAGTTCTAAATCAAAAGCCTCAATATTACCTTTACTTGCTAGACCTTCAGCTTTTAAAAGAACTTTATTATTTTCACCAATATTTTTACTATAATTCTCCATCTCTTTAATTTGTTCAAGATCTTTACCTATCATTTTAGAAATCAGCTCAATTCTGGGTAAAGATTCGGTTAAACAGGTATCAATTAATTCTCCATTTCTTAAAATAGTAATTCGATCAGTTATTTCATAAACATTATTTAAAAAGTGGGTAATATAAATAATAGCTATTCCTTCGGATTTCAACTGCCGCATTACTTCAAATAACTTATTAGTTTCATCTGTATCAAGACTAGCAGTTGGTTCATCCAGAATAATTACTTTAGCTGAAATTATTAAAGCTCTGGCAATTGCTACCATCTGTTGAACTGCGACTGAATAAAAAGAGAGTTTGCGGTCAACATCTATCTTTAAATCAAATTTATCTAAAACCGTTTCAGCTTCATTTTTTATTTTTTTCCAGTCGATTCTTCCATTTTTTATAGGTTCTCGTCCAATAAAAATATTCTCCGCTACTGAAAGATTGGGACAAAGATTAACCTCCTGATAAACAGTGCTGATCCCAATTTTTTGAGCATGTTCAGGCGATTTAATTCTAATTGGCCGTCCATCTAAAAATATCTGACCAGAGTCAGCTTTATAAACTCCCGTTAGAACTTTAATTAAAGTAGATTTACCAGCTCCATTTTCTCCCATTAAGCCATGAATTTCCCCAGCAGCTAATTCAAAGTCAACCTGCTGCAGAGCTTTAACACCAGGAAAAGACTTTTCAATCTTTGCCATTTTAATAATTGGTTCTGCCGCTGCCATTACTTCATCCTCCTCAAAATCAATAGATTTTAATACCCGATAAAAAATAGACGCTGGCTCGTTTCAGTAATTAATATTTACGTTCTGAAAAGACTTCTTTAGCCTGTGATTGAACATAAATATTTTCTTTAACAGGTATATATTTAGGAAATTCTTTGCCATCTACTACACCTTTAACTATCTCTACTAATTGAGGACCAAGTAATGGATTACATTCAACTGTACAATTTAATTTACCCTGAATCATAGCTTCAAAGGCACCTCTTACACCATCGATGGAAACAATTTTAATATCTTCCCCTGGTTTTAAACCATATTCTTCAATTGCCTGGATTGCTCCAATTGCCATATCATCATTATGAGAAAATAAGGCATCAATATTTTCTCCTTCTGCTTTTAGGAAAGATTCCATAACTTCTTTTCCTTTTGATCTAGTAAAGTCACCACTCTGAGTTCTAATAATTTTTAAATTAGGAAAATGTTGAATAATTTGTTCAAAACCTGCTTTACGGTCAATTGCAGGTGCAGAACCAACTGTACCCTGTAGTTCAACTATATTAGCTTGACCATTCATAGCTTGAGCCAACCAGGCTCCTGCTTTACGTCCTTCTTCTACAAAGTCAGATCCAACTAAAGTAACATAAAGAGATTCGTCAGAGTCAACCTTACGATCAGTTAAAACAACTGGAATCCCAGCTGCCTTGGCTTCTTCTAAGACAGTTGTCCAGCCTGTCTGTACAACTGGAGAAAATGAAATAACATCTACGCCCTGAGCAATAAAAGATCTAATTGCTTTAATCTGGTTTTGCTGTTTTTGCTGAGCATCAGAAAATTTAAGTTCTATTCTAGGATCATTAGCTACAGCATTTTTAATCGATTCTGTATTAGCAGTTCTCCACTCACTTTCTGCTCCAACCTGTGAAAAGCCTAAAACAATCTTATCCTGAGCAGCAACAGTTGCAAAAAGACCAGAAAACATTAAAAATATTACCATTAAAACCATTATCCTGCTGAACTTCTTCACTTTAGTTCCCCCTTATTTTCTTACAGTTTAAGCTTGAAACAAATTTAAAATAGAGCCAGCATCTATTTTTTAATAGGTATTAATTTTTGTTATCTGCTAACTTGAATATAAATATTTGCCAAATTAAATAAATATAAATATCTTTAAAACTATTTTTATTCTGAAAAATACTTGTTTTTTAGAACAGCTTTTAATATAATCAAACTCAATAATAATAATTGCATAAGGAGTGGCAAAATGACTGAATTAGCTAAAATAAATTTCTTTATTCTTGATCTTGATGGGACAATTTATCTTGAAAATAAACTATTAAAAGGCAGCCTTGATTTTTTAAATAAGTTAAAAAAACAACAAAAAGATTTTGTTTTTTTAACTAATAATTCTTCTAAAAATAGAGCTGATTATCAACAAAAATTAGCTGAATTAGGAATTGATGTTTCTCCAGAAAAAATAATTAATTCTGGCGAAATAACAGCTGCTCATTTAACCACTAAAAATGCTAAGATTAATTCTAATAAAAACAAACAGGGCAAGCGAATATTTTTGTTAGGAACTGAATCTTTAAAGTTAGAAATGGAACGTTTTGGCCATACAATAGTTAATCAAGAAAAAAATTTACGTCAAAAAGCTGCTACAGTTGATTATGTTGTACTCGGCTTTGATAAAAGCTTAACCTATCAAAAACTCTGGTTAGCCCATGATTTAATTCTGGCCGGAGTTGATTATGTAGCTACTCATCCTGACTTAGTTTGCCCTCTAAAAGGTGGTAGAACTCAACCAGATTGTGGTGCTATGATCGAACTTCTAGCTGCTTCAACCGGTAAAAGGCCCCAGATTATTGGTAAGCCTGCCCAGACAACAGTTAATTACATAGTGGAACGTTTTCAGCTTAAAAAATCAGAACTGGCTATGGTTGGTGATCGGCTTTATACTGATATGAAAATGGCAAAAGAAGCGGGAATTACTGGGATACTGGTCCTAAGCGGAGAAACTTCAGCGGCGGATCTTAAACAGCTCAATCAGCAGAATTCAGCTGCCAATTATCATGATTACTTATTTAAAGATGTTGCTGAATTAAGCAATAGTATTTAAAAATTAAAGTCTGGCTATTTAGCCAGACTTTAATTAACCATTAACTAAATCTCTAATTGAGTTATGTTTTTATTAATTCCTGATTTAACCACTTTATAATAACCTGCCATTTCAATTTTAGCTTGCTTTAATAAGTTCAAAATTTCTGTTTGCTCGATCTGAAAGCGTATTGCCAGGCCACAATCAGCACTTATCTCTGGTAAGATTGGAACGAGGTTAAATTTGCAATTGGCTGCTAATAGCAAATCTTCTGCTGCTAAAGCCTGATGAGTAGAATTAAAAATTATCAAATTATATTTCTGCTTTTCTTCCATAAAAATACCTCTTTCAATTTAGATAGTCTTAAACAAAATATTAATTACAAATAAATAGTTGATTAATCAACTTATCATAGTTTATTTTAACTTTTTACAATTAAAGCACCCTTCGGGCTAGCAAAAACTTCACCAACTACAGTAGCCTGTTCAATTCCTGCTGCATAGAGTTCTATTAAAAGATCAGCTACTTTTGCTGATGATACAGAGATTAAAAGACCACCTGAAGTCTGGGGATCAAATAAAATATCACTTGTAGTCTCGGCAAGACCAGGTGCTAGAGTAAGTTGATCTGCTAAATAATTTTTATTTGTATATGCACCAGCAGGTACAAGACCCATTTCTGCATATTCTGTTATTTCCGAAAAAATTGGAATATCTTGACTAAATATTTCAATTCCAACTTTACTTCCTTTTGCAAGCTCCAGACTGTGACCTAGAAAACCAAATCCTGTTATATCGGTACAGGCATTAACTCCAATTTTCTGCATTACTTTAGCAGCTGTTTTATTTAAGTCTGCCATAGCTTTTACTACTTCGTTTTCTAACCCCCCCTCTGCTAAACCAGCTTTAATTGCAGTTGCCATAATTCCCATTCCTAATGGCTTGGTTAAAATAAGTTTATCACCTGGCTGACAACCTGAATTTGTTAATAGTTTGGCTGGTTCAACAAGACCAGTAACCGACAAACCATACTTCGGTTCGTCATCTTGAATAGTATGGCCGCCAGCAATAATTGCCCCGGCTTCTGCTACCTTAGCAGCTCCACCCTGCAGTATTTTAGCTAAAATATTTTCAGACAGACAGGAAGGAAACCCGACAATATTCATTGCCAGTATTGGTTCTGCGCCCATTGCATAAATATCACTCAGGGCATTAGCTGCTGCAATCTGACCAAATAAATAAGGGTCATCAACAATCGGTGTAAAGAAATCAACTGACTGTACTATTACCTGAGACTTATTAAGCTGATAGGCAATTGCATCATCAGATTTATCAAGCCCAACTAATAGTTTTTTATCAAATGTTTTAAAATCAACTTGACGCAAGACTTGCGCCAGGGAATCTGGTCCCATTTTAGCTGCTCAACCAGAAGTTTTACTGTAACTTGTTAACTTAATTTCTTCACTCATTTTCCTGCCTCCTTTCTAGTCTAAAAGCTAGCTCTGCTAGACTTTGCAAAATAAATTCCACTTCTTTTTTGGTATTAAAATAACTAAAACTAATTCTAACTAAGCCTCTTTCTTCAGTTCCTAAAGCCCTATGCAATAGTGGTGCACAATGAAGCCCGGAACGAACTCTAATCTCAAATTTATTTTCTAGCAAATGACCAAGTTCAGCTGCTGACATACCAGTTAACTCCAAACTCACTACAGGTGCTCGTAATTTATCTACTGCTGGACCATATACTTTAATTCCATTAATTTTCTGAAGTCCTTCGAGTAACTGCTTGACTAAGTCAAGCTCATGCTCACGAATTTTTTCCATGCCTATTTGATTAATAAACTCAAGCCCTGCTCCTAAACCAACTATTCCTAAATTGTTAAGTGTTCCACTTTCATATTTGTCAGGCATTGCTAGCGGCTGCTCAACCGATAGAGAATTAGTACCTGTGCCACCTTCTATTAAAGTATCAAGTTCAAGTTCTGGGTTTACATATAAAGCTCCAATTCCAGCTGGTCCATACAAAGATTTATGTCCAGCAAGAGCCAACAAATCAATACCCATTTCTTTAACATCAAGTTCAAAAACTCCAGCTGATTGGGCAGCATCAACTAAATAAATTAAACTATGCTGCCGGGCTAGCTGACCAATTTTCTTTAAATCAACAAGAGTTCCAATAACATTAGAAGCATGAGTCGTCACAATCAATCTTGTCCTTTCAGTAATTGCCTTCTCAATTGTTGTAGGAGAAATATATCCTTGCTGGTCAAAACTAATTACTGTTATTTTTATATCTCTATCTTTTTCAAGTTTTTTTAATGGTCTCAAGACAGAATTATGTTCTAGGCAGGTTGTAATAACATGATCGCCCTGTTTTAAAATACCTTTCAGAGCAATATTTAATGAATGGGTAGCTCCAGAAGTAAAAATAATCTGAGCATAATTTTTTGTACCAATTAAATCTGCTAATTGTTTTCTCACTTTAAAAATCTTTCTTTCTACCGGTGAAATACCAAGACTACTAGTACCAGAACGTCCTGGATTTAGAGCTGAATTACGGAAAAATTCATTAACCTGCTGATAAACATTTTCTGGTTTAGGCCAGGTAGTGGCAGAATTGTTAACATAAATCATTTTTACCCTCCTTAAGCCAGTTCTAAAATTAAATATTTTTAATTAATTAACTTAGCTGACTAAAAATAAATTTACCTTTTAATTTATAATGAAAATTAATATAGATATAAAAATAACAACTAAAAATTTAATATTTAGTTGTTATTAAATAAGAATATTATATTTTAAAATAGTTTAGTTAAATTGGCGGGAATATGTGGGAATCGAACCCACCACAGATAACTAAAGTTACCTGCCATCGGATTTGAAGTCCGTGATATCCACCATGGATACAGCTATTCCCGTAAAGACTATACTATCTTAACATAATTAAAATAAAAATACAATATATCTTAATTATTCTTATTTATTTAACTAATATTCTTTGATTTCCCTGTCTTTTAGTTATTTTCTGTTTATCGAAGTAATCTAATAAAGCAAGAGCATATTTACGACTGCTATTTAACAAATCTCTATATTCTGCCAGCTCTATCATTTGATTTTCCTGCAGATAATTTATTAAAATCAGCTTTGCTTTGGCTAGAGCATCTGGCCAAAAAAACAGATCTTCACTAACTTGAACCAGATCTTCTTGAGCTAAGAGTAGATTAAGCAATTTTTTAATTGTTTCATATTCAGACTCTTTAGCTTTTATAAATCCAGAAATTAAATTATCTAAAGTTGGTGGCTGTAAAAATTCAACCTGATAAGTCTTCAAAATTTCTTCTTTAAGATAAGTTTCTTGTTCATTTAACTCTATCTTAAAGTCTGAACGCGCGACTTCTGAACCTAAATCAATAAGCAAACCTTTTGCTATAAGATTTTTAACTAATATATTATATTCAGCAGTGCTTAGTCTAATAGTAAGCCTGGTACGCAGTTCTTCTTTTAGCATACCTCTCTCCAAATGATTTTTTGAATGGTATTCTGCTAAATTACTTAATACCTGTTCTTCTAACTTTTTATATTGTTTTTTATGCAACCAGGTTGATTCTTGACCTACTTTAAATTCAACTATCTGATTAGAATTTTTCAAATCAACTAAAATAGGCATTAATTGTTCGGAAGCCAGACTAGTTTCCTTAACTAAATAATTTAATTTGCTACTTCTCTCTTGATTAGCTTGTATACTTAGAGCAACTCTTTCTTTATTAGTTCCTGTTGCTTTAATCTTTAAATTAGCTAAAACTGCAGAATCAAATTTACGATGACGATGTGGTCTAGTAGTTAGAATTTCTCCCCCACCAATTGTAGTCATTGGAGAATAACGGCGAATAATATATCTTTCTTTAAAACTAGCTACTATTTCTTCTACAAGATTGAATTGAACAAAAGCAGTTTCACCTGGTTGTAATTCATCCTTATTAAGTAGATAGACTCTACCTAAAACTTCTCTTGCTCCCAAATGCAATCTAATTTGGTCACCATGCTTTAAAATAGAAGGAGCAGACTCAAGTAACTTTAAATGAGCATCTAGATAATTTGTTCGGTTAAGCGTATTATTAGTTGCTAAAACAGAACCTCGATTAACTTCATTTTGATCAATACCAGCCACATTAATTCCTACTCTCTGACCTGGCAAAGCAGTACTAACAGACTTTTCATGAATTTGCATACTCCTTACTCTAACCTTTTTGCCTTCAGGATAAACAGTTAAATTATCTTCTAACTCTATTTTACCACTAATTAAAGTACCAGTCACAATTGTTCCATGCCCACTTAAGGAAAAAACTCTATCAATTGGAAAATAAACATTCCCGATCTCGCTCTTAGCAGGAAGATCAGTAACCTTTTTCTTTATAGCAGCTTTAAGTTCTGGAATACCAGCTCCAGTAACTGCAGAAACTGGAACAATTGGAGATTCTGCTAAAAAAGTATTAGCAAATTGTTCTTTGATATCTGCAATAACTAATTCCAGCCATTCTGGATCAACTAAATCAATTTTAGTTACGGCAATAATACCAGCTTTAACATTTAATAACTCAAGAATAGCAAGATGTTCTTCAGTCTGAGGCATAATTTCTTCATCAGCTGCTACTACTAATAAAGCTAAATCAACACCACCGGCACCTGCTAACATATTTTTAATGAATTTTTCGTGCCCTGGAACATCAATTATTCCAATCTGAAGATTATCATCTAGTTTTAGACAGCTAAAGCCTAGTTCTATAGAAATACCACGTTTTTTTTCTTCCTGTAGCCGATCAGTATCATCACCTGTTAAAGCTTTAATTAAAGTTGTTTTACCATGATCAATATGACCTGCTGTTCCGATAATTAAATTTTTACTCACCGTTTTCACCTCCTGAAAGATTAATATTTTGCAGTGCATCTGCTAAAATCATAAAGTCACTATCTTTAATTGTTCTTAAATCAAAGATAATTGCCTGGTTAGCAATTCTAGTAAAAATCGGTGGATGGTTAAGTCTCAGCTGTTTTGCTATATCGACAATACTTACCTGAACTGAAGTTAACTCAATTACTGCTGTAGGTAATTTATCAAGCGGAAAAGCACCTCCACCTGTTTGGGAAAAACTACTATTGATTTGCAATGATAGTTTTGTTGAGATAACTTTTTTTAAAATTTGATAAAGTTTTTGAGCTCTACACTGAAGCTGGCTTTTACTAGCGGTTATCATTTTTAGAGTTGGTATTTCATCAAATACTTTTTCTGGATGCCTGTATTCCTTTAAAGTGGCTTCTAAAGCAATTAAAGTTAATTTATCAACTCTTAAAGCTCTATTTAAAGGATGCTTTTTCATTTCTTCTATGTATTTTTTTTTGCCAACAATTATTCCCGCCTGGGGCCCTCCCAACATTTTGTCTCCACTAAAACTTACTACATCAACTCCAGCTGAAATCCTATCCTGAACAGTGGGCTCATAACTCAATCCCCAATCACTGAGGTCAACTAAAATTCCACTACCAAGATCATCAACTACTGGTAACCCATACTGCTCTCCAAGACCTACTAATTCAGCAAATTCTACTTCTTCAGTAAAACCAACTACTTTATAATTACTAGTATGAACCTTTAGAAATAAGCCAGTATTTTCATTAATTGCAGCTTCATAATCTGAAAGATGGACTTTATTAGTACAGCCAACTTCCCTCAAAATAACGCCACTTTGCTTCATTACATCTGGAATCCTGAACGAACCACCTATTTCGACCATTTCGCCGCGCGAAATAATTGCCTCTTTACCAACCGCCAAACTACTTAAAATTAAAAACACAGCTGCAGCATTATTATTCACTACTAGAGCCGCCTCTGCTCCAGTCAATTCTCTCAATAATTTAGCAACATGCTGATAACGTGAACCTCGCTCACCTGTCAACTTATCTATCTCTAGATTAGAATAGCTACTGACTATTTCAGAAATTGATTTTTTAGCTGAAGTAGATAATAATGATCTTCCTAAATTGGTGTGAACAACAATGCCTGTAGCATTAACTACTGGCTGCAGTCCATTTTGTTGTTTAGATTCTAGATAAGCTGATATTTTTTCATTCAGCTTATCTAGACTAAGTAATTCAAACTCACTTAGCATACTTGAAGTTGTATTTAAGATTGTATTTCTTAATTCATCTATAGCGTGTCTGCTAGCATCAACAACCATTTGATGTCCATAAACATCAATTAAAGATTGTCCTTGTTTAGAATCTAACAAATCATTTATAGCTGGTAGTTTACTTAAAAGTTTTTTTCTTTGTTTCTCCACAGATAACTCCCTCTTTTCTTAGCTCAAGGTTTACTCTATCTTAGTATAACATATAAAAAAACAAGCTAGCAAACATTATAGTTACCCTACTGAAGTTCTTCCCAACCAATGATCGCTGCTCCAATGGCTCCAGCAAATTGAGAATTTGTATCTGTCTTTACTTTTTTTTGTAATACTTTGGTTAATTGATTTGTTATCTGTGAACTATTTGCCAGTCCTCCAGTAAACAAAACTTCATCAGTTATATTTATCTTATTAAGCAACGAAACTGTTCTAGCTGCTATTGAATCTATAATCCCCATAATAATATTTGCTTTATCAGCGCCTTGAGCCAATAAACTAACAACTTCTGATTCAGCAAAAACAGTACACATACTATTTATTTTTTCAGCAACAGCCTTTCTAGTTAATTCATCAATCTCAGTAATATCTTCTCCAAGAGAATTAATAGTTACTTCTAAAAACTTTCCAGTCCCAGCTGCACATTTATCATTCATAATAAAGTCAATCACTTTGCCATGCTTGTTAATATTAATTCCTTTACTGTCTTGACCCCCGATATCAATTATAGTTCTAACTTTATTATTAAGAACATAAGCTCCCTTCCCATGACAGGTTATTTCGGTAACTACTTTATCTGCAAAATCAACGGCAATTCTACCATAACCAGTTACAACTATTTTATTAACTTGATTTATTCCATTCTTTTTTAATAATTCTATCACAGCATCTTTTCCCGCTTGTCTAGGGCTCCAGCCAGTTGGCAGGATAACTCTATCTACAATATCTCCATCGAAAAGCACTGCTTTAGTAGCTACAGAACCAATATCAATTCCAAGGGAATACATATTGTTAACTCCTCCTAATATTAAATAAATTTCTATACCTTAATTAGCTATTTTAGCATCTGCTGGTTTTGAACTAAAATCAACCCCATACCAATTTTGGTATATTTGAGCCAATTCACCATCTTCCTTCATCTCCTGAATTGATTTTGTGACAATCGCTCTCAGTTTTTCAGATCTTTCATTATTTTTAACAAAAGGATATGCTTTTTCACCAACCGCTATATTTTCTTCTACCATTCTTGCATCAAGTAAATCATTTTTTATTTTATAAGCAGCTTCTGCTCCAGCTAAAATCATTGCATCAACCTTTCCCTGTCTAAAAGCTGACCATAGTAATTCAGAGCTATCATAGGCTATCATATTTATTTCAATCCCTTGTTCTTTAGCAATTTCTTCAAATAAATTACCTCCATTAGAACCAGCAGAAAAACCACAATTCATACCAGAAATATCTTTCAATTTTGTTATATCTGATCGGTCACTATGGACAACTACTTTCTCTGGAATATAGGCATATGGCTCCGAGAAATTATATTTCTCTTTTCTTTTTTCATTAATTGTAATTGTATTACCTACTGTATCTGCTTTACCAGAGTCAAGATAACCAAATAAAGTATTAAACTCACCTGTTATAAACTCTACTTTTAAACCAGTTTTTTTAGCAATAGCATTCCAAATATCAACTTCATGCCCTTTGTGCTCACCATTTTCAATATAACTATTTGGTATAGAAGATGAACCTGAAGCTACAACAATCTTGGTTATCTTATCTGAAGCAGAATTTATTTCTCCTTGAGCAGACTCTTTGTTACAACCAGTAGTTAAAATACTTACCCCCACAATTAATAGCATTATAAATAAAAATTTAGATTTTTTCATTTTATATTTCTCCTTTTTAGATAGTTTACAAATTTTTTATTATATCTTTAATTTTTTTTGTACCCGTGCTTCAATATGTTCAACTACACAAACTAATACTAAGTAAATTAATGTTACACATAAGTAGGCCTCAAAAAAGCGTAGACTTAAAGCTGCTTCAATTTTTGCTTTAGCCATAATATCAGCCAGACCAACTGTAAAACCTAAAGCAGAACCCTTAATAATACCAATAAAACGATTACCAATTGACGGTAATGCTGTCTCTAAAGCTTGCGGTAGTACGACACGTTTCATTGTTTGATATTTTGTCATTCCCATTGCATAACATGCTTCAAGTTGGCCAATATCTACTGATTCAAGAGCTGCCCTTAAATCTTCTGCCATGAAAGAAGCTGTATTTAAAGTAAGAGCTATCACAGTAGCTTGAAATGCTGTCATTGATTTTAGAGAAGTTATTATGCTTGGCAAGCCAAAATAAAGGATAAATAGCTGTGCCACAAGTGGAGTAGCGCGAAAAAAAGTTATGTATCCTTTCCAGAATAAATTCAATCCCCACACTTTATAATATCTGGTAATTGCTATCAAAATAGATAATATTAAAGTAAAAACTAAAGAAATAATAGATATTGCCAATGTAATACGCAAACCAGGTAGAACAATAGAAAACAAATTAAAAAACCATTGCAGATCAAAATTCATCAAGCCCCACCTCATATTCTATATCAGCTATCTGGCTCACAAATTTTCTTATTCGCCTATTTTTACAGTTCTGAAAAATTTGGTCTGGAGTTCCTATGCTACCAATATGGCCACTCTCTAAAAATATAATTTTATCAGCAACTTCTCGAGCGAATTTCATCTCATGAGTTGCAATTAGCATAGTTTTATTATCTTCTAAAGTTAATTGTTTAATTACACTTAGAACTTCTCCAACCAATTCTGGATCTAAAGAAGAAGTAGGCTCATCAAAAAGAATAACCTGAGCATTAACTGCCATCGCACGAGCAATACCAACTCTCTGCTGCTGGCCCCCTGATAATTCTTTTGGATATGAATCTCTTTTATCAATTAAGCCAACCTTTGCAAGCAAGTTACTGGCTGTTTTTTCCGCTTCTTTTTTCTGCTTCTTTTGCACAATAATTAATGGTTCCATGATATTTTCAAGAGCAGTTTTGTTTTTAAGTAAATTATAATTTTGAAAAACCATAGCAGTTTTTTTGCGAAGTTTTAAAATATCTTGTTTAGTATATTTTTCTGAATCAAAAACAAATCCATCAACTATAATCCTGCCTGCAGTTGGTTTAGTTAAAAAATTTATGCATCTTAAAAGAGTTGATTTACCTGCCCCAGAAGGACCAATTAAAGCAATGACTTCGCCTTTATTTATATTAAGTGAAATATTTTTTAAAACATTAAGTTCACCAAAAATAACTTTTAGATTTTCTATTTTTATCAAAAATATCCTCTCCAATTTATTCTCCAAATAGAAATGGACTAACCTTAAAATGATTTAAAACTATAATTAACTTAAATCAATACATCATTTCTAAAAAAGCTGATATTCTTGTTTTTAGTTGTTCAATGTCAGCTGAAGAATAATCTGTTTCTAGACTCATATATGGAATTTCTTTATCAATATTCACAAATTCTTTCATTCTAAGTGTTTCAACATTATAAGTATGGCATGCTTGAAGAACCATATCAATTACTCCATCTATTTGATATTCAGTAATAATTTTAATTAATAGCTCAAATCTATTATCATTAGGACTCATACAAGAGCATGGAATATTTAAATATTTTTGTGTCAGAGCTTCAATTGGATCACAATTTTCTAAAACTAAATCTTCTTTATCTTTTATTCCAGTACAATTTTCAAAGCAAACTACTACACCACCATTTTTTTCAACTAATTTAACAATTTTCTCAGTAGAGTTTCCCATTGGACATCCAGTAATTAAAATTCTGGGGGCAGAATCTGAAATTCTTTTATCTCCATTTTGGTATAATTGTTTTATTTTATCTATAGCTTTTCTAGTTCGATTATTGGCAACCTGCTTATCAAAGGTAAACTGAGATAAGTTTAATAATCTTAAAACTTCAGATCCAAATAACGGAGGTGGAGTTAGTTTTTGCAATTGATAAAGTTCTTTTAAAACTAATCTTTCAGAATTTTTGAGTTTAATTTCAGCAGCTAATTTTTGATTGTTTATCTGAACGTTAAATTCTTTTTCTAACCTCTTTTTTAACCTAATCATTTCTTGCTTCCAAAACTCAAAATAAATCTCATGAGAATTCATTTGGGGCAGCTGCATTACATGAACAGGTTTTAATTCATTTAAATACTCATACATCTTTTTTTTACCATCACAAGTTATTTCTCCTACTATCAAGTCAGAAAAATGAAAATAAGGACATTTATCAGTTATTGCATAGCCATAACTTGATTTAATAAGAGGACACAAATTGCGAGGTAAATATTTCTCAGCATCTGGAATTGTAGATCCATTTTTGCTGCATAAGCTAACTGGAATTGCATTAGCAGCTGAAATAAGCTCGGTTGGGGTAAATACACAATAAATACCAACAATATTTTTTTGTTCATTTTCTTTTAAATTTTTGATAGCTATGGGACCATAATCATTTAAATCTTCGATATGTAGTTGGGCAAAGTAATCATTTAAACTAGTTATACTTTTCACCTCCTTATATTACATTTTTCTTTGCTGTAAAATAACTATTAAATTATATATAAAATGAGTTTATAATTAATAATTTACTAATTAACTATATTTTAACTATATCTTCTGAATTTAAGGACGCAAGAATCTCATACATATTACTAATATTTCCTATTTTTAATTTTTCTGTTAATCCATAGTAGTCAAGACATGTTCCACAAGATAAAATTTCTACACCTTTATCTGCCAGTATTTCTAGACTTTCTAATGCAGCTTTATTAAGTGTTGGTATTTTAACTCCACTATTCATAAAAATTATTTTAACTGGTAAGGGATCAATTTCTAATAAAGTACTAATAAAGCCCTTCATCAATATTTCGCCCAATTCTGATTCACCTTCACCAAGTAAATTAGAAGTAATAAAATATGTTTTACCAATACTAGCTGCTCTAGATTCGCTTGCGTCTAAGTTATCTACCTGTTTAATAGTCAACTTATAATTACCTTTTTCCGCCAATGTAGTTACTTGACAGCCCATTTTTTTAGCCAATTTTGCAACATTATTAGCAGCAACTTCATTATCTACTAAAACTAATAGTTGTTCTTCCTCAGATAGAGCCTTTTTTGTCATTATAACTGGTTTGGGACAAGTAAGTCCTCTAGCATCTACTTCTTTCATTTTTAACATCTCCTTAGATTTTTATAATAACTAAAACAAAGTTAATTATTAACTCTAGTCTAGTATACAAGATAAAAAAGACTTAAAATTATCTTTTAAAAATTAATAAGTTATTCTTTTTTAATTACTAACTACTTTCTGTTTATTAGGTAGACCATTTTTTAAATACTGGTAGCTTTTATGAAAGAAATTAATATAAGCTAGTAAAACAAATAGAACTAATCCAATAGCTAAAATTTCAGTTATTCCAGCCAAATATTTAAACCAATTAAAGCCAAATTTATTCTGCCAAAATTTTGCTGACATCTTTAACCCTATTGCACTTATTACATAAGGGAAAGTAAAAGCAGAAAAGCTCGGATAAAAACCAATTTTAATCATCCTGGGCAGATAAATTGTAACCCCGAGCAACATAACTATAGTTAATAAGGTAAGTACAGCAGTCAGTGTAAAATTATTTTCTGAAAAAGAACTAAGATAACCAGCCAAGCAAAGAGCTGCTGGAGCAGTAAAAATTGTAATAGTTGGTAAAGCAGGACTTTTAATATTTTTAAAAAATAAAACTCGATAAATAACCACTGGTAAAAGTATTAAATAAGCAACAAAACCAAAATAAAATATAAATTGACCTAGTTTTAAATTATTAAATACTGGTGCAGTTACACTTGCTACTACCAAACCAACATAGACAATGAAAAAGCTGGGAAAAACTTGCTTAAGCTTAAAATTAAATATAAAACGGATAGTAAACCATAAAATCCAGCTTATATGTAGTATAATAGCAAAATACCAGATATAAATTGCTAATGATGGAATAATTTCCTTTAAATAAGTGGCTAGAATCATTAATCCCATAAAAAAGGTTGGAGTAACACTTGCAACAATTGGATTATCAAATTCACTTTTAAGAGTATCTTTACTCATAAAAAGCCTTATAATTAAAAGTATAGTAATCAAAAATGATAATAATCCAGCTAAATAACGGTAGTAAATTCCATGTCCTACTACTAAGTTCCCGAGTCCTGCTAAACCAAGCATTAAACCAGCAATTGGAATAGGCGTTTTTCTAATTAAGTTTTTCATACTTAAATTCCCCCTTTTTAGTAACTAATTTAATATATTTTAGTTAATTAAATTACTCAATAACACCATCCTCAATAAAGCGCTTCATTACCCAGGCAGCAACTTCACCTGAGATTTGAATGCAATGAGCTGCTCTTTCTGGACTGCCAAATTCATCAAAATCTTTAGTTAATACCCGACAACATGTAGATCCATAAGTATCTTTTATATAATCATGTAAAGCTGCATTGGCAGGAAAACATTTTTCCGGCATTACTGCTCCTGGCTTAGTTCTGCCATATTTCAAACCAAGTGCCATAACACCACCACTAACTGCTCCACATAAACACTTTGACTTACCTATTCCAATCGGAAATCCAGAAGCTAGTTTAACAATTTCTGGATCAACTTCTTCTCCTAATAACTCATTAATTGTTGTTAAAACAGATTCAGAACAATAAAAATCCCCTCTTCTGAAATAATCTTCTGCTCTTTTTCTAGCTTCTTTAACTAATTCCTCTTGTTTGTTATTCACCATAATTCCTCCAATTAATATTTTTTATTTATAAGTTTTTAATTTTTCTTTTAGTTAAACCAGGTTTTTCTTCATCAATTGCTATTAAAGGAAGCTTTATTTCTTTTTCTTTTAATACTTTTTTTATTTCTTCAATAAATATACCAGATTCAGCAATCATTTCTAAACTCGCGAGCTCAACTGGTTTAAGATCAGTCACTTCACCCTGCCAGCAAGCTGAACAAGTTTTATTAACTCCACAACTCGGACTCCCTTCAACCCCAATTAAAGCAATGATTTCATAACCAGCAGCCTGATAGTCAATTATTTGTTCTAAATAAGGGTTAAATATTTCTCGGCAATGTTTTCGATAGTATGGAGTTGCGAATTGTTCCTTAACATGCCCCCAGCGCCTGCTACCATATATTGTTAATTCAGGACAAGGTAATTGAATAATACCAAGATCTTTTTCTAATAATAAGCGAATAACTGACTTCATTTCTAAGTTAGTTTTGGCAAGTCCAGATACTTTAGAATTAATATTTAAAATACAATGAGCAATTAATACAATCTTTTTGCTTCTTTCCATTAGTTACCATCAATCTTATTCTGCTTTAAATCGCCAAAGCGGCGAATAATATCATCTGCTAAATATTTAATTAAAAAAGCTACTAATAAACAGCTAGCTACTTTATCAACTAAGTTACCTGTAATTCTAGAAAGAAAGGCAGCTTGAAAAATATTTTGTGTAGAATGCAATAACCAGGCAAAAACAAAGTCAATTCCTCCTCCGGTTACTCCACCAAATAACCAGACTACAATAGGAGTACCAATTAAAGGAGCTATAACTGCCAAAATCAAACCTGTTAAAAACGCTACTAAATAATTAAATCCATATTTCCTTGCAATTAAGCCTACTACAATTCCAATTACAATATTAACTAGAGCAAATGGAATATCTCCTGGATTTGTAATCATTCCTTGAATTAAATTTGTTAAGCCACCCGCCATGGCTCCATATACAGGTCCCAATACTGCTGCCACAAAAATAGTTCCTACTGTATCTAGAAACAGAAGTGGTATTTTAAGCATTGCTACAGTAGTTCCTAAAACAAGATTAACTACAATTCCAAGAGCAGCCATAGTCAATGCCAACGATTTATTATTCATATTTACCTCCATATTTATATCTTATATAATTATAATATACTACAGCATCTCCAAAAATGCTTGAATCCTAGTATTTAATTGTCCACTATCATTTTCACTAAAATCACTTTCAATTTGAGTAACAGGAATATCAGCCTTTTTTAAAGCATCTGCAACTTTATTGTATTCCATATTATATGTCTGACAAAATTGCAAATTATAGTAAATAACTCCATCAACATTATATTCATTAGCAAGTCGCAAAATATCATCAACTCTAGCTTCATTTGGAGTAAAGCAGGCACAATTGATATTCATTGCACGCTCTGATAAGTTAACTAATTGTTCAGCCAAATTTTGTCCATTTTCTGCTACTTTAGACTCAAAATATCTAGTTCCTGTACAAGTTTCTTCACAAACTACTACACCACCATTAGACTCAATAATAGAATGTAATTTCCAACTTGGTAATGGCATTGGTGTTCCAGCAATCAAAATACGAGGTGCTTCAGAATTGACAACGCCTTGTTTATTGGCTATTCTTGCTTCTAATTCTTCACAAAGTTTTTCTGTTTTTTCAATGAATCTAGCTGGATCATCAAAAAAAGCTAATTGTGTTATTAGAAGAGTGTCTCTACCACTAATTGGAGCCGGATTAGCTTTTCTGGTATTATAAAGCCTTTCTAATACAGATCTTTTTTTATTAACTAACTTAATTGCTTCAGCTAATTTTTCAGTAGTTATTTTACGGCCGCTACGCTCCTCTATTTCAAGTTTAAACCTTTCAATTTCTGACTGCCAAAGTTGATGGCCAGATGCAGATTTAGTGTTAGGTAATTCCATTACATAAGTAGAAATATGTTCATTTAAAAATTCCCAGGCTTTCTTTTTACCATCACAAGTTGTTTCACCAACTACAAAATCTGATACTTCAAAATAAGGACAAACTCTTTCTAATTTAAAACCAACTGATGATTTAATTAAAGGGCAGATATCATTTGGTAATTCTAATTCAGCTCTTGGAATAGGAAATTGAGCTCCAGCACATAGCCCAATACTTGCCCCACCAGCAGCTATGATTAATTCATCTGGTACAAAAGCACAAAAAGAAGAAATAACTGGATTCCCTTTATCTTTTTCTGCAACTAATTCTTTAACTCTTACTCCATGAATATCTCCAACTACAAAATCATAATAGTCCATACCTTCTGGTCGGTTATCTTGTTTAATAAATATTTCAGTAAATAATTCTGGAACTGGATTTAAAAATTGATCATGTTTTTCTAAGTCAAGGCCCAGTTTTTCCCACATTTCATAATGTTTTGCCATTGTTTTTCACTCCTGTAATAAGTAATTTTTATCTTAAGAATAAGTTTTGCTTATTTGATAAATAAAAAAACATTTTAAATCTAAGATTTCTATATAAAACTACTTTATTTAAGCAAAATTTCAAATGATATATTGGTAATATTACCAATATATCATTTGATTAATTAGTCAGTTTATAAATTTAAGTTTATTTATTAATAAAATCAACAAATAAACTATTATAAATTGAAAAATAATACTACCTAAACTATAAACTGCAAAAGGATTCCACCAATTGCCTGGATACCAGATAATAGATTGCCAAATCCACCAACCAAAAATAAATATAAATATAATGGGGATCAATTTTATAAACTTTGTCCACCAGGAACCAATATAAAGTTGACTATATTCTGTATTAATTTCATTATTTCTTATCTTTTCTGCACCATATTTAATAATAGTTAGACTAACAAATAAACCACTAACTAAAAGACCTACCCCCCAAACAAAATCCTGATTATTTAAAATTTCAATATTATAAGCTGAAGGGAGCCCTAATAAAAAGGCAACTATACCTGTAATAACTGCAGCTTTTTTTCTGCTAACACCATAATCCATTAAGTTTTTAACAGCCACTTCAAACATTGCTATTATTGAAGTTAAAGATGCCATGACCATTGCTAAAAAGAAAAGTATTGCTAACCATTTTCCGCCAACCATAGTCGGAAATAACTTAGGATAATAAATAAAAGCTAAACCAGTATTACTAGAATTAATAGCTTCCATTGCTGCTTGCTGAGAAGAAAGAGCAAATATGGTTGGTATTATACCTAAAGCTGCAATTATTGAAACTAAATTATTACTAATACCTGTTATAAAACAATTAACTGCAATATCAGAATTTTTTTTAGTATAAATTGCATAAGTTATAATAAATCCCCAACCAGCACCTGTTGACCAGGCAGATTGAGTAAATGCCTCTAACCATAGCTTAGGATTTAATAATTCTTGCAATTTAAAAGTAAATAAGTAATTTATTCCTTTGATTGAGTTTGGTAACAAAAGTGCTCTAACTGCACAAACTATCAAAATTATAAACAAAGTTGGTATTAAAAATTTAGTAACTTTTTCAATCCCATTTGTTATTCCTTTATAAACTACAAATACACATAACAATACTGCTAAAAAATGAAAAGAAATTGTCTGATTTGGAGAATTAATAAAAGTTGACCAGATAAAACTAGTATTAGTTGTTAAATTATTAGTTAAACTCAAAATAAAATATTTAATTGTCCAGCCCATAACAACAGAATAATATGACATAATTGCAATGCAAACCCATGTAATCCAGCTACCAAAAAATTTACTATACTTGCTAGCTCCCATTTGGGTAAATGCTTTAATTGTACCTAATCGTGTTTTCTTACCAATTACCATCTCAGCAATTAATAAAGGAATGGACCAAACAAAGAGTGCTACTAGCCAGGCAATAATAAAACTACCTCCTCCATTTTGAACTGCCACTCGAGGAAAACGCCATATATTACCTGTCCCAGCTGCCATACCAATTGCTGCTGCAATAAAGCCCCACCGGCTAGACCATTGTTCATTCTTAATCGCTAATCAAACCTCCTTAACTATATGTGAAATTTAAAACTATTATAATTATAATATTCATTTTCAAAAAAGGCAAAAGAGATAAATGGCACTCTGATAGAGTAATCTTATCTTCTCCTGCCAAAACAAATTATTTAGAGTAAATTACTCATATTTTTAAGCTAACTTAAATTATTTCTTCTGTTTTTAATGATAAGAAGCAACTACTTATTAGATGCAGCTCTAAACATTGTAATTGAAGTGTAGAAAATTACACAGATTACTAACCAAGTTAAAATGTTCAGTGGCAATGTTTTTACTATATAAGCTGCAATAAAAACCCCAATTGCCCCTCCAATAGAGACTGCCAGAGAAGCTTTACGATTATAAGCACCTTCTTTAATAAACTTAACTGAAGCAACAGGCATTAAAAACGCACAGGAACCCATCATAATAGGAAAAGCAACCCGGGCACTCATACCTAACATGTAAATTAAAGCCATACAGGGTGCATAAAGCCCAATTCCAACTGTCATTAAAGCTCCCAAAACAAAATTAGCACCAATTGCAATCATTAACTTTATCCCACTTAAACCTACTGCCTCACCGCCAACTGGCATCCATCCCAGTTGACCAGCAATCATTAAAAAAGCAGTAATAAACAAAGCAAACGACATTCCATATTGAACTTTTTTTTCAGGTAAATCTGAAACAACCCCTGCTCCAATCCAGGCTCCCACTGTTGCTGCAGCTAACATACTAAATAATGTAAGTGGAGCAACCTCAATTACAGAAATAAAAATAAATGCCTCAATAATTACAGGGATAGAACAGGAAACATTTAAAGTACCTGGTAAAACACGGTCACTAATTTGTTTAAAGCCTCTCAGCAAAGCAGTTGTGGGAGCAAAACTACCAATACCAAGTGTATCAAAAAAATTAGTAGTAAATCCAATTAATCCTGATTTAATCCAATCTGTTTTAGCTTCCATATTATTATGATTTTTAACTGTATCTCTAGCCAATTCAACACTAAACCAACTTCCCAACAAGGCTAACATACCCAATAAAATATTAATCAAATTATTCACTCCTCTTAAATACTATTTATTAGTGTTTTATTTAAAAAATAACTACTATAAACAAAATCCATATTGCAAAGGATCTTCAGGATCAATTACAAACTGATTAAAACCAGTTATATAGGCATTAGCAGTTATTTCAGGTACAACAGCCTCAAAGTTTCCTACTTTAGCTAAAGCTATTATCTTTCCTTTAAACATTGTTCCAGTTATACTTTCATAAACAAACTCTTCATTTTCTTTTAGCAGGCCCTTTTTATATAAAGTAGCTAGTTTAGCACTAGTTCCTGTTCCACAAGGAGAACGGTCAAGTTGACCCTGCCCAAAAATAACTGCATTTTTCTTATCAGCAGCTGGGTTAGATGGATCATCATAAATTTCTACTAAGTCAACCGTATTTATATATTTTTTTTCAGGGTGCTCAACTTTAATTGTTTCATTTACAATATCCCGGATTTGAATTCCAATCTTTTTTAATTGATCACTATTAGCATGATTAACTTGAATGCCAAGATCTTTGGCATTAACTATAGCAAAGAAACTACCTCCAAAAGAAATATCTAATTTTATTGGCCCAATTTCTGGCACCTCAATTTCTAGGTTTTCTTGATAAACAAAAGAATTAACGTTAACTATAGAAACAGATTTAGCTTTACCATTTTTAACTTCTACCCGAGCTTTAATTAAACCAGCTGGAGCCTCTAAAATAACCTCTGTATAAGGTTCTTTTACCTCTACCATTCCTGTCTCAACTGCAACTGTAGCTGCTCCAATACTACCGTGGCCGCACATATTTAGATAACCACCACCATCCATAAACACAATACCTAAGTCTGCTTCTTCAGTAGTCGGAGGAAGAATAATGGAACCAAACATATCATTGTGACCGCGTGGTTCAAACATTACTGTAGTTCGAATATTATCTAGATGTTCTGCTAGATATGCTTTTTTTTCAGCCATATTTTTACCTGGTACTTTTGGTACACCACCAGTTATAATTCTGGTCGGTTCTCCCATTGTATGAGAATCAACAGCTTGAATACTTTTAATAAAATTCATAATTTACCTCCCTATATAATTTAAAATACTTTAGTTAGATTTTTATTTTCTCATTTTTAATTTTAAAAATGCAAGTGCTTTTCTGGCATCGAGCTCAATGACATTATTTTCACCAACAACTTCAGTTTCTATACCTGCATCTGACTTATTAAAATCAACAATAGTATCCATGTATTGGTTTGTAACTACAAATTCAGCTTGAGTACCAATAAAATTTAAGCCCACTATTGGAATCTTTTTTTTGCCTACTTCACCAATTGTATTTACAAAATCAAGATCACTATTACCCCAGCCGTCACTAGAAATAATTGCTCCATCAACTCGCATAGCTTCTAGACAATTTGCTGTCCTTTTGCTTATGAATTCTTTACTCTTGTTATCTTGAGGTGTTCCAGCAATAATTACAGCTACTATTTCAACATCTTGGTCAGCATCTACAACATTTAATAAAGGATCTCTAAAATGATGTAAAGTTGTTTCTTTAGTTGAAGGGCCGATGCCCATTTTAATCCCCCCCCGAAATAAAGTTCTACGTCATCGCATGTAAAGCTCCATCTCTGTATTCATTTGGAGTTAATATAACTGGCATATTTCCGAGATCAATAATTGACTTGCCACCTTTAAAACCTGAGGGTTCGTCTGGAAATAATAAATTATCATACATTGTTCCTTGACCTGCGACCTGTTTGATAATTGCCACCCTTTTTTTAGAAGGAGTTCGTTTATCATGAAATATGTGTTTTTCATCACTTTTATTGGCAGAAAGATTTTTCAGTACATTACGAATTAGTTGTATATATTGATCACAAACTCGATGAATTGCAATGGGGCCAGAACGATTAATTGCTGATCCACTTGCTAAAGTAACGTTAAAAGAAATTATAAAATCTTTTTGAGATGGAGTACCAGCTCTACCAAAATAAATTTTATCTTTTAACAAACCAGCTGATGAACCAAAATCAGATATTTGCCTTCCAGATTTATCAATTCCAGTTAACATAAAATAAACGCCTGTTAAAGTATAAGTTATTCCTTCACCAATTTCTCCTAAAACTTTGGTGGAAATCGGTATAATATCCATAATTGTATTAATTTGAAGATTATGGTTATTAGGCTTAATTATTTTTAAATCAATATTACTTACTAACTTTTCTTCAGCAATTAAGTTACTAATATTTTTAGTTGAAATACTAAGAATATTTCTGTCAATTTTAAACTTATCTGCTAAAACAACATCTTTAATATGAAAAGAATTAATAATTAAACTGCTTATTTTTTCTGATTTTTTAATAATTTCCACCTCAATTAACTTAAGCAGTAAAACTCTGTTCTAAACTTTAAAACTTAATATTAAGCTAGAATATATTAGAATAAAATGAAAAGAACAGAGTTTATATCCACCTAAATTTAAAACTTAAACTTCTGCATTATATTCATAATTTAAACTAACTATTTTACCAGCACTTGGAATTTGGATAAGCTGTTCCAAAGTATCCTTAATAATCCCAGTCTGCATTTCTATATTATTAGGTTCACCAGCGTTTGCACCCATTGGAACAATTGGAGCAACTGCTCTTGGTGAACCACTCTGTCTTACAACAGGAGGTAAAGCGGCAATTATAATAGTCGGAATACCAGCACTTTCAATCGCTCTCTGCACAATCACGGCAGAGCGGTGACAGGTACCTCAGCCAGCTGTTAATAATACAGCATCAACTTGTTCTTCTTTCAAAATTTTTGCGACTTCTGGACCAGTATATTCATTAAATTTTTTCTGGTCACCTCCACCACCCATAAATCCTATATGAGTTGGTGCAACTTCTTTGATAAAGCCACTTTCCGCTAATTCTCTCAACCTATCAATTGGAAACATACAATTGATATCTTTATTAACATCAGCCTGATCATAACCACCGTGCGATACCATCAATTCATTAGTTGGAGTATCTCCAGGTATCTTGCGAAAAGTAAAATCACCTGCTAGATTAAATCTCTTATCTGTTTTCAAATGAACTCCTGCTGCAGTAGCTAATGCTACTCGCATTTCTTTTAATTCTTTTTCTACCTGGGCCCAGACAGGCTTTGGTGTAATTGGTACATATATTTCAGATTGTAATCCATTAACAACTGTCATTTTAGTCATCTTTATTCAGCCTCCCTTTATTTCCTTTTTAGCAAGATTGCTAATATATTTTTCATTAACTTCAGGACTTAAAACTTCAAGAAAACTCATCTTAAGACCAACTTCCTGACCCACTTTAAGAGGATAATCACAAATTATCATTCTCTTGGGAACCTTTAAATAACCTAGTCGTCCCTTGAAATCTACTGCAACAGCACCATCTTCAACTTCAACAATAATGCCTTCCATTTTGATAATGCTGTCACCATATTTCATTTTAGCGTCAATGTCTCTTTTATTCATCAGTATCATAAATTTCTTGACGTTTTTTACTTTTAGGTAAGATTTGCTCATTTGGTACAAGCTCAACTTCCCGAGTAGTTTCTTCTTCAATCAAGTCAATATTTTTATCTTTTACATGGTGATTAAAATGTCTTTCTGCCTCTTTAACATCTGCACCAAACATAGCAGCCTTTAGCATTGCCGCTGCTCTCACAGCATCTTCTGGGCAAAGAGTATTATTAGAAAGTATCTCATTTTCAATTCCTTGCTCTGACTTATTATTATCAATCATATATTTCATATATTTATTTCCAACTACTAAAGCACCCTGCTCAGCACAGAAAGACATTCCTACCACAGGTACTCCTCGCATACCAACTTGCTCATGGTGACTAGCAAAGTCAATATGATTATTCCCAAATCCTTCTGTAGTAATAAATGCACCATCAACATCCATTGTTTCAACTAACATACCAAGTCTTTTTGAAACATAAAATTTTTCCGAATTTGCCTGTGGAGATCCAACAAAAACTATCCCTGCTAGATCAAGCTCATCATCAGCCATAATTTCTTTTACTAAAGGTTCTCTCCAATAATGACGAGAAGTTTCTTTAGAGGCAGGTCCAATACAAGTCAAAGCATGGATGCCACCATCTAAGACCTCAAGTGGAGATAAAACAAGTGGTACATTACCCAAATCAACATTAGGTTCCCCACCTAATATACCAACTGGTTCTATGGGTAAAATTATATTATCATGCATTGCACCCTGTCCCATAATTTCTTTGATAATTACAACCTTTTTCTTGGCTGGTCTTCTATATTGAGTAAGTTCTTCTTCTTTAGTAACTAAACTATCATCAACTTCTTTTAAAGCGTTTCGGATTTCTTGAGTGATAAAGTCACTAGCTTTATGAGCTGCTAAAGGACCAGGTCTTTCCATATTAGTTTTTTCTTTAATTATTACTTCTGTTTTAATAAAAATTTCACCTTTATCCGGTGCGCCAGGGCGGTTCCACATAATATTTCTTTCTAGAATACCTTCTGAAGAACCAAATTCACCAATTTGAACTCCTGTTTCATCAGTTCCGGTAACTACAATTACTACCCCATCTAAAACACGAGTTACACCTTCTCCAAGGTTGCAATCTTCTTCTTTGGTAGCTATAGGTTGAACATCCATTATAGTTTCACTGTATTTATCATAATCAGCAGGAGTTATGATATCAAACTTGATTGAACAAACTAAATCATCTGCTCCTACTGCATCTTGACAAATGTTTTCCCTTAAATAGAGAGTAGTTCCTTCTATCTTAGTTTCATCCCCAATTTCTACTTCATCAATCTGGAAATGTTTTTTAGTTAAAGATCTAATTTTTTTATCCTCATTAATTTCCTTTGTTAATGATTCTTCTGCAGGACTTTCAACTTTTTCTGATTGCAAACTATGTTCTGCTCCATCGTTAGAGTTAACAATTGTATTTTCTCCTGCATTAACTCCTGATAGACCAATAGGAATTTCGAGATTTATATCTTTACCTTCACCAATATGAATTTTAACAATACCATTACTAAAATTACTAGTAGTTTGTTTTGACTTAATTTGATCTTCAACTAAATTATCAGCCGAACTACTCTGCTCAGATATCTTTTTCTGTTGATTCTTATTGTCTTGATCTTCTTCGCTTTCACTTTCAGCTGTTAACTCTTTAATACCTTCCAATAAGTCTGGTGTTAAAGGAGTCAATGAATCTACTGTTTTTAACAACTTAGCCCCTAAAACTTCTCCTATCTTTAAATTATCTGATGGAATTTCTAATAAACCTGAATCTTCTAAATCAGGCAAAATATTTGGATCTTCTAGATTACTTGGAGCTAAAATAGTTCCTTCCTCTGTTCGACAACATAAAACTGCTAAATCATTTATATGTTCCTGTGCTGTTTCGTTAGTAATCGACATTTAAATCCCTCCTTATTCTTTCTCTAGTCTGTTTTTCTAATTAATTTATGGCCTATTGCCCTAAGAACATGATCTGTGCTATGATACGTGGGAACTCCTACCCGAGGAGCTACATTCATGACTGTATTAGTTCAGTCACCACAAGTACCTGTTAATAAGACCTGCATTCCTTTATTTTTTAACTTCAGTACTTTCTCTGCCTGGCCAGGACAAACACCTGGTTTATCACATCTATATCGACCATTTACTTCAACCATTCGCTTACATCTATCTACTGCAACTATTTCCGCTCCCATTTGAGTGGCTATTTCTCTTAATCGGGCTTCTTGACCACCACATTCGCATGCTAGTAGACCAATTTTGCGTTTTTCTTCTGGAAAAGGCATGGCAACTAAAATACCACCAGTTGTTTTATTAACTACTGAATCCTCATTGCCTGGTCGACCAGTAAATGGACCACCGAGTACTATTTCTCCATGTGGTTCAAGATATCCACCACATAGATCAATATATTTACTCACAGGTTCTCCAATTGGAACATCCAAAAAAACCTGACCTGTTTTAGCATTTTTAACTCTCCCTGCCACAGTAAAATCTTTTGTTATTACTGGTTTTCTTTCTTCAATTGCTCTAACTATATTTTTAAGAGTTTCAACATTTTGAATTACAGCTTTAGCTGCACTCGGCAATTGACCTGGCTCCAACTCAATTCCCAATATTTCTCTAACAATAACTCTTTCATCACCAGCAGGATACATATCAGGTAAAATTTTTAATTTTATATCATTTTCTAAATATAATGCTTTTTTGAGCTCTTTTACAGCCTTTTTATATTTAGTTTTAATTGCTATATAACAATGATCAGCATTTGTAATTTCTTTAATATATTTTAGTCCTTTAATGACTAATTCTGGTGATTTTTCTATTAACTCAATATTATGGGCTAATACAGGCTCACATTCTACTGCATTTGCAATTACACAGCCTCCAGTCAAATCTATATTCAATTTCACATGAGTAGGAAAACCAGCACCACCAGCACCAACAATCCCAGCTTCTTCAATCATTGCTAACTTATTATCTGATTTTTTTATCTTAATATAATCTGTAGTCTGTTCTCCAGACTCTGATATTTTAATAAATGAATCAGTAACTTCAGTAATCTTACCAGAAACACTTGCATGAATATTAGCACCCAGACCAACAGGTTTTCCAATTAATTGTCCCCGTTTAACTTCTTCACCTTTTTCAACAACTGCTTTACATGTTGATCCAATATGCTGTTTTAATAAAATTACTACACTCACTTTTCATTCACCTCCTTGAAAATTTACACTTGTGTTATTACTCACTATGTTTAATATGCAATTTTCATACCACAAATTCAAATTTACTTAAAAAAAGTATTTGATCTCTCTTTTTTTTTGTTTTTAGGCTAATTATATAGTAAAAATTTGCTTTTTTGTTTTAAAATTATTTTAAAATAGCTTTAAACTAGCTCTGAACTTAACTAATTTGTTAACAAATAAAAAAAACCGTCAGTAAGCTGACGGTTTTAAAATATATTTTTATAATTTAAAAATTGGAAATCAAGTTCAACGTTGTTTTGAAGCATTTAGAAAATAAAAAAACCTCATTGTCAGAAAACTGACACATGTCAATTCACCAACATAAGGTTATTTGAAAGATTTTATATAATTTTTTCTTATTTTTATTATAAACTTGTCTTATTAAAATGTCAAATAAATTTTATGTGAATTATTTATCTTTTCTTAAAAAAACTAAAATTAATTTACATTAATTCAGTTAAATCATAGTATTTAATTTTATAATAAAGTGTACTACGCGGTATTTTTAGCAAACGAGCAGCCTGCTTTTTATTGCCCTTAGTTATAGCAAGGGCTTTTTTAATAGTTTTAATTTCTATTTCAGATATTATCTCATTTAAGTCAAGATCAAGTTCATCCTGATAATTTATTGATTTCCTATCTTTTAGAAATTCTAGCTCCATAATCTTATCATTAAGTTGATTTTCAATTATCTTTTGTGGCAAACTATCAGCTCTAATTTCTCCTTCTTGAGAAAATACGACTAAGTTTTCAACAGTATTCTGGAGCTCTCTAATATTGCCTTTCCATTTATAGCCCATTAATAAAGTTAAGACTTCTGGTTCTAATTTAGGTATTTTCAATTGATTTTGTTGACAAAATTGATGAATGAAATGTCTCACTAAGATTGGAATATCTTCTTTACGCTCTCTTAGTCCGGGTAATTCAATTTTAATTACATTGATTCGATAAAAAAGGTCTTCTCTAAATTTTTCATTTTCAATCATTGTTTCTAATGCACGATTAGTAGCAGAAATTATTCTGACATCAACTTCAATATCTTTTTCTGCACCAACTCTTTTTATTTTATTTTCCTGTAACACACGTAGTAATTTAGATTGCATAAACATTGGCATATCACCAATTTCATCTAAAAATAGTGTCCCATGGTTGGCTAACTCAAAGTAACCTGCTTTTCCCTTTTTAGAAGCACCAGTGAATGCACCACTAACATAACCAAACATTTCACTTTCAAAAAGATTCTCTGGAATTGCACTGCAATTAACAGCGACCAATGGACCCTCTCTTTTACTAGCCTGGTGGATAGCCCTAGCAAAAAGCTCTTTTCCAGTTCCACTCTGTCCAGTAATTAAGATATTTACATTAGTTACAGCAACTTTTTGGGCTCTTGCTATTTTTTCTTTCATAATATTGCTATTACCTAAAATCTTATTAAAAGAATAATTAGCATCACTTATTTTTTTTACTTCCTGTTCTAAATAATGAAGTTTATCTTTAGTTTCTTCTAACTCAGAAGTCAAATTAGTTATTTCAGTTATATTTCTATCTGTAGAAACAGCTCCTACAAATTCATCGTCAATAAAAAGTGGCATTGCACTAATTATTGCATAAGTTCCCTCTTTAGGACTATGACAGACATTTTCTATAGGTTCTCTTTTTTTCATAACCTGATGGATAAGAGCGGTGGGGAAAAAGTCTTTCAAACTCTGATTTATAATATCTGCTGACTTAATTCCATAGAGCTTTTCTGCCTGCTGATCCCACATCACTACATTAGAATCTTTGTCAACTATACAAATAGCTTCATGAATTGAGTTTAAAATATTAACAAAATTATCATTCATAGCCGAAATCACATCATATAATTTATTAATAATATCCTTAATTCTAATTATACCTATTAAATTATCATCTTCTAAAACAGGTAATCGACCAATTTTTCTTGCTTTCATTATATTTTTAGCATCAATCGCCTTAGTTGTAGATTGCACTGTAACGACATCTTTTTGCATAAAGCAGCTTACCTTTTTCTGTAGCAACTTTTCTCGCTCTGCCATATTAAAAATCTTGGCAATATCATGGATAGTAATTAAGCCAAAAATCTGGTTATCATTTGCAACAATGGCATCTTGTACATCATTTTTTAACATTAAAAATACCGCATCAGATAAATTTGTATTTTTATTTATAATAAGCATTTGAATATCCATAATATCTTTAGCAACAAGATTATTTAATTTATCCAAATAAGTAAATTTACTTTCCACTATAATATTTCCTCCAATTTTTAAAACACCAAAATAAAATTTATTATTTAGTAAAATAAAAAAGGAATAATCCAGCTAGCAGCAGGATCATCCCTCCTTTTTTAAAAACAACTAAGCTAATTCTGCAAGTAAATCTTTAATTTTAGTCGCTTCATTGCCTGTACTAATAGTAAATTCTTTACCAGACTGACGATATTTAACTTCTAATTCACCTGCTGCTAGAGAGCGTCCTCCGATCGTAACTCTAATCGGGCAACCAATTAAATCAGCATCATTAAATTTAACTCCTGCTCGTTCATTACGATCATCTAATAAAACTTCAATTCCAGTTGAAGTTAATTCCTGATAAAGTTCTTCTGCTTTTTTTATAACATCTTCACTCTTGCCAAGGGGCAACAAATGTACCTGATAAGGGGCAAGAGCAAGTGGCCATTTTATACCATACTCATCATGATTTTGTTCAATTGCTGCAGCAATTGTTCTGGTAATTCCAATTCCATAACAACCCATTTTCATCAACTGAGATTTACCTGCTTCATCTAAATAAGTTGCCTCAAAAGCTTCACTGTATTTAGTTCCTAATTTAAATACCTGACCAACCTCGATTCCTTCAGCAAATTTCAATTCGCCTCCACAATGAACACACTCTTCACCAGCTTTAACTTCCCGAATATCAAAAGTATCTTCCAAATCAAGGTCTCGAGCAAAATTAAAATGAATCAAATGCTGATCTATTTCGTTAGCACCAATTACTCCATCAACTATTTTACTAACAGAATGATCAGCGACAATCTTGACTTCACCAATATTTACCGGTCCAGTAAATCCTTTGACTGTATTTAATTCTTCGTAAACACTATCACCAGCCATTTCCAGATTTACCACTCCCAATAAATTAGCCAGCTTAACCTCATTTACTTCATAATCTCCTCGAATTAAGGCTAACACAAGTTCTCCATGCTGAGTTTCATAAAGAACAGATTTTACAACCTGGTTAATTTCTACATCTAAGTATTCTGCTACTTGAGCTATAGTTTTGGCATCAGGTGTTGCTACTGCTGATAATTCCTCATCAGATCCATCTATTTCTCTTAATTTAAGAACTGATTCAGCTAATTCTAAATTAGCAGCATAGTCACAACTATCACAATAAACAACAGTATCTTCTCCTACTTCAGCCAGAACCATAAATTCGTGAGAATCATCTCCTCCAATTGGCCCACTATCTGCTAAAATAGTTCTATATTTAAGACCACAACGATCATAAATTTTACAATAAGCATCATACATTGCTTGATAGCTACGGTCAAGACCTGCCTGATCAAGATCAAAACTATAAGCATCTTTCATAATAAATTCTCGACCTCTCAATACTCCAAATCTAGGTCGCACTTCATCCCGATATTTAGTTTGAATCTGATAGAGGTTTAAAGGTAAATCTTTATAAGACCTAATTTCATCTCTTACCAGGTCAGTTACTACCTCTTCGTGGGTTGGTCCCAAACAAAAGTCACGATTATGTCTATCTTTTAATTTCATTAATTCGGGACCATAATCATCAAAGCGTTTTGATTCTTTCCAGAGATCAGCTGGTTGTAAAGCTGGCATTAAAAGCTCCTGGGCACCTGCTCTATTCATTTCTTCTCGAACAATCTGTTCAAACTTTCTAATTACATTATAGCCCAGAGGTAAGTAAGTATAAATACCTGAGGTCAATTTACGCATCAAGCCCGCTCTAAGCATAAGCTGATGACTAACAACTTCTGCATCAGCTGGCGTTTCCTTTAAAGTAGGTATGTACATTTTTGACATTTTCATAAAAAAATCTCCTTTCAAATTACAAACAAATAAACTAGGATAAGATTTCAACTAGCTTATTTTTACTCTCTAGATAATTTTCTAATAAATTAGACTACATTATATCAGTTTATTATATCAAATTAAAAGCATAAAAATAAAGCTTATTCCATAATAATTTACTTAATAATTGTTAATGTAGTTAAAAGCAATCAATTTAAGACCTTATAATTGGGCTATTTTAATAAATTTTTTTATTAATGGTGCTTCAATTTGATTTTTATAATAAGCAAGATATAATTTTCTTTCCATTACTAAGTTTTTCAATTTCAGCTGTTTAACTCGGTTATTTTTAGAAGCTTTTTCAGCAGCTAGTCCAGAAACAAATGAGACTCCTAAACCAGACTCAACCCCAGATATAATAGCTTCTGTACTACCAAGAGAAGCTACTATATGAAAATCATGTTTGGTAAATCCAGTTTCCCGAAGAGCATTAAACATAGCCTGTCTTGTTCCAGAACCTGCCTCACGAATAATCATTGACTCATTATATAAATCTTTTAACTTAATCTCCTTTTGAATAGCGAGCGGGCTATTAAGAGGGGCAATTAAAACAAGAGGATCTTCTGCAACTGCAATTTGATCAAATTGTTTTTCAGTTGGTTTTGAGCCAACAATTATTAAATCTACTTCTTGCTTCTTTAGTTTATTAATCATATCAGTGCTATCCCCAACTTCAACTGTAACTTCTACTTCTGGAAAACTCTTATGAAAAGCAGCTAACAGATCAGGGATCAAGTAAGCAGCAGGAATAGTACTGGAACCAATCACTAATTTACCATACTGAGATCCTTTAATCTGGTCAACGTCAAGCTGAAGTAATTCCCAGGAATTAATTATCTGACGTGATTTTTGATAAACTTTTCTACCAGCAGGTGTCAGAGATATTTCCCCACCCTGTCTAACTAATAACTTAGTTTTAAAGTATTCTTCTAAAGATTTTATTTGCATACTAATAGCAGGCTGACTAACTGAAAGCCGATCTGCTGCTACAGAAAAACTGCCCTGTTCAATTAATTCAATAAACATTTTTAAGCTTTTAAGTTTCATTAATGACCTCCTGGTTAAATATAAATTTTTCACTCAAAAACCACCTCAGAAAGCTGGTGGCTTTTAAGTAGTATTATAATTTTTATTTACTGGCCAGAAGCCTTGTTTTCCTGAAAGTCTCTGACAAAAATCATATTTTTCATTTCTTCAATCGCCTGATCAAGCTGATTATCACTGCCATCTGCTTTGGCTGCTTCAATATCAAGTTCTACTTTAATATCTGGTTTTATACCTTTTTCATGAATATAATTACCAGCTGGAGTATAATAACGAGCAGTTGTCAAACTAACTGCCGAACCATCTTCTAGAGGAACTACAGATTGAACTACCCCTTTACCAAAAGTAGTAACTCCCATTAGTTTACCCCGATTATAATCTTTAACTGCTCCCGAAACTATTTCAGAAGCACTAGCTGAACCTTTATTAGTTAAAATTATAAGTGGAATATCAGGATGTGAATTTATCTCAGGATTAACATCCAGCACTCGCTCTGTTTGATCTTTTTGCCGAACTGAGACGACCACACCTTGATCAATAAAAACTGAAGCAACATTAACAGCTTCATTTAATAATCCACCAGGATTATTTCTTAGATCTAAAATAATTCCTCTGGCTCCCTGGTTCTGCAGATCAGTAACAGCAGCTTCAACTTTACTGCCCACCTCTTCGATAAACTGAGCCAGACTAATATAGCCAATTTCATCTGTCTTCATTTCTGATTCAACATAAGGAACTTCAATATCTTCCCGGGTGATTTCAACTTCAAATTCTTCCTGATCGCCCCGATCAATAGTCAGAGTAACATCTGTTCCCTCTTTCCCACGCATCATTCCAACAGCTTTCATCTGCGACATTTCGCTTGTTTGCTGGCCATCAATTGCTACAATTATATCGCCTGCTCTTAGATCAGCTCTTTCGCCGGGAGTATTTTTAATTGGAGAAACAATAGTTAATTTATTATCCCGCATTGTAATAACAATTCCTATTCCACCATAATGGCCCTCATACTCTTCCTGCATTTCAGCATATTCTTTAGGTGTCATATAGTAAGAATAACGGTCAGCAGTATTTAGCATCCCGTTAATTGCACCCTCAATCAAAGCATCAAATTTAATATCTTCTACATAGTAATTTTGCAGCAAAAACATTACGTCTTGAAAAGCATCCGCCTTCGTATAACTACTCTGCTCCTCAGCTACTGACTGCTGATTATTGTTAGGCTGAGCTGCAGCGCTAACTGCTGCTCCAAATAAAATTAATAAAGTTAAGCTAATAATAAATCGATTTCTAAAATTTTTAGTCAATCTTGCCACCTGCTCCCTTAATTTAATAAATTCTCCTGGCTGAATAATAGAGTCATGCTTTTATTAACTGCTCAAAAAACAGCTTCAGTCAGCAGTTAGTGAACTATTTCAGTAAAACCTTCTCCAAGAACCTCATGAACATTATTAATAATTACAAATGCATTTTTATCTATTTCAGAAACTGCTTTTTTCAGTTCAGATACTTCAGAACGAGATATCACACAAAGTAATACTTCTTTTTTGTTACCAGTGTAGCCCCCTTTAGCTTCAAAGCGAGTTACCCCACGATTAAGATCATTTACTACCATCTGTTTAATAGCAGTTGGTTGTTCAGAAATTATTAAAACACCTTTTTTGAAATTAAGACCTTCCTGCACAATATCAACTGTTCTAGAGTTAATAAAAATAGTTATTGCAGCATATAAAGCCACTTCAAGATTAAAAAATATCCCTGCTAAAGCAACTACACAGCCATCTGCTATTAACAAGCCCTCACCAACTGTTATTCCAGTAAAATGATTAATCAAAGCAGATACCATATCAGTTCCACCAGTAGTTCCCCGGGATCGAAAAACTATTCCTAAACCAATCCCACCTAAGACTCCTCCATAAATCGAAGCTAAAAGAAGATCGTTAGTTAGAGCAGTCATATGAGGCTGCAAGAAATCTGTAAAAATTGATAATGTTATAATACCATAGACTGTTCTAGTGCCGAATCCCCCTCCTAATATTTTAACTCCTGCAATAAAGAGTGGAATATTAATTAAAAGCATTGTAATACCAATCGGAAAATCAGTTAAATAATAGATAACTGTTGCCAGACCACTTACCCCTCCCGCAGCAATTCTATTGGGCACTAAAAAAGTAGTTAGGGCAAGTGCTATCAAGAAAGACCCCAGAGTTATACCAAGGTAATCAATAATAGTTCTTTTGTTCAAAGCTCATCCCCCTCTGCATAAATCTAATACCTTTTATTATTAAACATTATAGCTTAATTTGCAAGTTTTTCTCCTTACTTCTTTATGATAATCCTCAGTTTGATTAACTTTTCAACTTGTTTTGCTGAATTTAAAGATTATTTGATAAATCTATTTTTCAAAACTAAATAAACAAAATAAGGCAGAGCCATCATTCTCCCCAAACGACTTGGCTCCTGTAACAACCGATAAAGCCATTCCAGACCAGCTTTTTGCATCCAGCGAGGAGCTCGATTAACCTGCCCCGCTATTACATCAAAACTTCCTCCAACAGTAAAAGCAGCCTTAACTTTTAGACGAGAAAGATTAGCCGCCAGAAATTTTTCCTGAAGCGGTGCTCCCATTCCAACCAGCAAAAGATCAGGCTGCTGCTGATTTATTTCTTGCAATACTTCGGCTGTATTCTCTTGGTTAAGATAACCATGATGATAACCAGAAATATTTAGATCGGGATAGTGCTCTTGCAAATTATTTACTGCCTGGTCAACTACTCCCGGTTTACTGCCCAGAAAATAAAAACTTCTTTCACCAGACGCTGAGTTTGCCAGAAGCTGCTGCATAAGATCAAATCCAGCTACCCGTTCGGGCAGCTGTTGTCCCATAATTCTGGCCGCAATTACAACTCCAATTCCATCGGCTGTTGCTAATTGGGCTGAGTTTAAAATATTAAACAATTCCTGATCTGAACTGGCTAAAGCTAACATCTCCGAGTTAGGGGTAACTATTAGAGCAGGCCTAGCAGCTGAATCTTGTTTGGTAAATTCAATAACTCTATTTACGGCTCCAGTCAGGTCAAGTATGTCAATTTTTACTCCTAAAATTTTAAGTGTAGTTCTCACTAACTAATTACCTCCAAGACCATCCGGGCAAAAACATTAGCCTGCTGTTTTTGCTGTTTAAGATATGTTTTAATTTCTTTTCTAAGCTGATATCTCTGCTCATGTAATTCAGTCAGAGCAGTTGTAACTTGAGCTGCCTTTAGTTCTGTGATTTCAAGGCAGGGCAAACTATCTAGATCAGCCATTAGGCCAGTTACTTTAGGATCATAGCTAATAGCCAGCAGTGGAATTTGATTTAATAAAGCAAAAATGAGGCTGTGCAATCTAACACCAACAAAAAGATCAAGCTCACTAAAAAAGCTGAGAGCTTTATTCGGTTGGTTAGGAAGTTTAACCAATTCTGATTCAGCTTTTAAAAGCTTCTGCAATTGGACTGCTGTTTTTTCATCACTGCCTTTATGAAAAGAAAACAGCAAAAATTTACAGCTGCTTTCAGCTGAAAATCTATTTAATCCAGCTGCCAATTCTGATATATAATCTGCTGACCAGGGCCGGACAGCAACTCCAATTTCTAACTTACCTTTAATTTTTTTATGTAAATTATATTCAAAATCAGCTAAAGCAAAAACTGGATCAACAGTCAGATTAAGCTTTTGCTTAACTCCAATTTGTTTTAATAAATTATAAGACCCTTGATCTCTAACTCCCAGCAGATTAAATCTATTTAAACTTAGTGCAGTAAGTTTGCGGCTCCAAAATTTATTTAACGGACCAGCTCCTTGAGCATAGTAAATAGTTTTTACCCCCTGCAATTTAGCCAGCCAGGCTAATGATAGATAATAGGGTACAGAGAAGCTGCCAGTTACATCCTGTAACAGGCTACCTCCTCCACTAATAAATAAATCCGCTTCTGCTAGAGCAGCTAAAATCTGTATTATAGAATAACGGCCAATCGATTTAACTCCATATCTTTTACTAGTAATTTCTGGCCGGGCAGATAAAACAGTTATCTCTACTTCAGCTGCTCCCAATAAAGTTATAATCCCCTCCAGAACTGCCTCATCACCAAGATTCTCAAATCCATAATAACCTGAAATAACAATTTTTTTCATGTATTTTTAACCATCCTGTCCTGATTCTTTTGCTTAAAATTACAAGCCAGTTTGTTTTTTTAGTCCGCAATCAAGACCAAGTTGTTTTAATTTGCAGCTTTAAATAAATAACTATATTTATGCCAGAGCTTAAGCAACACTTTATAAAATAAAATTAATAAACTACCAATAATTAATGCTAACCAGTAAGAATGAAAAGTTCTAAATAATGAAATTAATACTGGTGTGTGAAGATGAGAAAAAGTATTAACAGTTGTAATTACTCCAACTGAAGCCAACATTAATAATGGATAAAAAATAAGTTTCTTTTTCTGTTCTCCATTTAAATAAAGAGCAAAAATTAAAAGTGGATAGCCAATTAAAAATTCTTTAAAGCGAGGTCTTACATAGAGAATTTTGGCCAATAAACTTCTAATAGTTAACTCCCAGGCAGGCACAGGCAATAACGGGAAATTTCCTGTTCGACCAATATATATTACAGCTAAAAGAGCTAAGCCAGCAGCTAAAATTAGATGCTTAACTTTAATATTTTTCTCTAAAAGCAAAGGTAGCTTACCAGTAAAATTATGCTTGGCTGGTTGAACTATAAAATAAAAACTAATTAAAACCAGTGGTAACAAAAAGGCTAACTTTATCCCACGGAAGTTATTAACTTTAAAGATAAAATCACTAGTATTTAAAGCAGCACTGACAAAAATAGCTCCTGCTAAAGCAGTTAAAAAAGCTGCTGTATAGTTAAAAATTAAAAAAACTAATTTATCTTTTTTAAGATCAGCTACCCCTGCTTTATTATTTAACAGAAAAGCTATTATTGCTAAAGAAGGAAAAATAATCGCTGCTGCAAATGCTATTATCTGACGCAGTAAAATAATTTTATCTAAATTAATTAAAACTAAAGCCATTAAACCAGTTGCTAAAAAGAATAAAGTTAATGCTTTTAAATAACGACAGCCAACAAAATAGTAAAGCAATAAAATCCCGGCAGCTGTTACTCCGAATAAAACAAATACTAAATTAAGTCTGCTTGAGTTAAAATATCCGAGAGGTCTGGCCTGGCCAATTTGATAACCAGCTGTCTTTAAATCACTTTCTAAACTGTTTAATAAATCAAGATTACGCTCCAGCAATTTATCACCTTTTAGAAAAGGTTTATGATAAATTATTTTAACAGCTCGTTCCCGGACTGCTAATAAATAGCGTTCAATAATTTTAGCTTTAGTTGACTTTTCAACTTCTTCCTGCTGCATACTATGAGTGCGCAGGAGTTTAAAATTAGTTAGTTTAGTTAACTTATCTGCTCCCGACTGATCAGCAATAAATGCTTCAATATTACCATAAATAAGCTTATTTTGCTTAATTAACTCAGCAGTTTTTCTTAAATCAGCTGGATAACCAGTTACTTCATCACCATCAAAAATTAATAACTGCGGCTTAATAGCAGCAATACTATTTTTTAAAACAGCAAAGGCATTTAATTTGTTTCCACTCCGATAGGCAATTTTTAGACCAGCTTTTTGAGCTTGATCAACTAAGTGCTGATTATAGCCAAGACTTAAATTTTCTAAGGTTTTATGCCAGTGAGGAAAATAGAGAAAATACTGATCAGCTATTTCAAATGAATGAACCTGATAATCAGCTTCTAATTCTGGTGCCAAATTTTTAAGCTGTTCAATTAGATTAGGATTTACAGCCATAAAAAGAGCTGTATTGGCTGACTGCTGTAGATCTAGATTAGATGCCTGGAGTTTAGTCCTTAATTCCTGCTGTAAGAAAGCAAAATTAATCTGATCAATTTTCTGCAGACTACCATTTTCGAGTAGATCTTTTAAAGTCTGCTGATAAACAGCAAATCCTGTCACACCAGCTTCCTGTAGTTTTTGCATAGTTAATTGTGGTACAAGTGATTTTAATTCAAGATAACTGTCACCATCAAAAACAATCTCAATCCCTTTTTGCTGAGCAAAATAATTAACTCTAGCCTTAAGTCCTGCCCCAGCAAAAATAAGAGTTATTATAATTATTAAAAGCAAAATTTTTTTCAAGTATCTTCACCTATTTCTTGATAATATCAAATCGATTAAGTTTAGACCAGCCACTACTGCAAAAAAGGGCCTATTGCTTACTCTGTAAGCGTAGATATTCTTCTATAAAATCATCTAAATAACCATCCATAACTTTACTAACATTACCTTCTTCAAAATTGGTTCGATGGTCTTTAATTAAATTATAAGGGTGAAAAACATAAGATCTAATCTGGCTACCCCAGGCAATTTCTTTATGTTCACCACTTAATTCATCGATTTTTTCAGCCTGAGCTTCTTCTTTTAATTCAAGCAGTTTAGCTGTTAAAACTTTCATAGCAGTTGCTTTATTTTTATGTTGAGAACGCTCATTTTGACACTGGACAACAACACCAGTAGGTAGATGAGTTATTCGTACAGCCGAATCAGTTTTATTAACATGCTGTCCTCCAGCTCCACTGGCACGATAAGTATCTATCTTTAAATCATTTTCATCAATCTCCACCTGCAGTTGATCATCAAGTTCAGGCATAACATCAACTGAAGCAAAAGAGGTATGTCGTCGCCCTGAAGAGTCAAAAGGAGAAATTCTGACCAGACGATGCACACCACGTTCTCCCTTTAAATAACCATAAGCATAATCTCCAGAAATAAGCAAAGTTACACTTTTAATACCAGCTTCATCGCCCGGATTAAAATCAAGTGTTTCCAGCTGATAATCATTTGCCTCTGCCCAACGACTGTACATTCTTAGCAGCATCTGGGCCCAATCTTGTGATTCTGTTCCTCCAGCACCAGGATGAATAGCTAAAATAGCATTACTGTCATCATAAGGCTCATTTAACCGTAATTTTAACTCAAGTTTTGCTAACTCTTTTTCTAACTGCTGAAAGGTATCTTTTAATTCAGCTGTTAGATCAGCAGCAGACTCAGCTGCCAGCTCTAAATATACTTCAGCTTCTTCAAAACGTTCTGCTAAAGAATCAATTATTTTTAAACGTTTTTTTATTCGATCTAGCTGTCTTGATTTCTGACGAGCATTTTCTTGATCATCCCAGAAGTCTGCTGCTGCCATTTCTTTTTCAATTTTTTCTTTCTTTATTTTTAATTGATCCCGGTCAAAGTAAATCACTCAAATCAGCAAAACGTTCTTTTAAGTCGATTAGTTTATTTTTAAAATTAGTCTCCATTTAATCATCTCCCACAGCATTTTTTATATTTTTTGCCACTTCCACAGGGACAGGGATCATTTCTACCTGGCTCTTCAGCTTTAACAACTGTATTTTTACCAATACTACCATCACCAGCATTTGAGGTTGAACTACTCTTACTACCAGAGCTAAGTGCATTTTCTGGAGATGAGTAATTAAGCTGTCTTTGATTCAGCTGCTGTGTTTGGGGGCCTTTTTGCTCAACTTCAATTTTAAAGGCAGTTTCAATTATATCTTCCCGAATTGAAGCAGTTAACTCATTAAACATATCAAATGATTCAAATTTATATTCAGTTAGAGGATCCTTCTGACCATATGCTCGCAAACCAATTCCCTGCCTTAATTCATCCATATTATCAAGATGAGTCATCCACTTGCGATCAATGACTCGTAAACAAAGGAATTTAATAATTTCCTCAAATCTTTCTGAATCAACCTGTTCTCTCTTTTCCTGATACGAGGCTAAAGCCTGCAGATAAACCTTCTCTTTTATTTCTGGAAGGGATAGTTTAGCTAAATCTGCTGCAACTAAATTAGCAGCAAGTCCAATCCCACTTAAATACTCAACCATACCAGTTAAGTCCCATTCATCAGGATGAAGATCTTCTGACATAAACATATCTAGAACATTATCCAGCAATTGCTTTAACATGCCGGCAATTTTATCTTCCAGATCAGGAGTTGTTAATAAAGTTCTACGCTGACTATAAATAACTTCACGCTGCTTATTTAAAACATCATCGTATTCCAAAATTGCTTTTCTGATATCAAAATTACGACCTTCGACTTTTTGCTGAGCTCTTTCGATAGAATTAGAAATCAATTTATGCTCAACTGGCTGGTCTTCTTCAACACCAAGTTTATCAAGTAAACCATTTATCTTATCAGAGCCAAACAACCGCAATAAATCATCTTCTAGCGACACATAAAACTGAGAAGAGCCAGGATCACCTTGACGTCCTGCCCGACCGCGGAGCTGATTATCAATCCGACGGCTTTCATGTCTTTCTGTCCCCAAGACATGTAAGCCACCTAACTTTTTAACTTCAGGTCCCAGAACAATATCTGTTCCCCGACCTGCCATATTAGTAGCAATTGTTACACTATTTTTTTGACCTGCGTCTTTGACAATTTCAGCTTCGCGTTCATGATTCTTAGCATTTAAAACCTGATGCGGTATTCGTTCTCTTTTTAACTGCTGACTAAGCATTTCTGAATTCTCAATATCTGCAGTTCCAACTAAAACAGGCTGTCCCTTTTGATAAAGTTCTTTAATTTTTGCAATGGCAGCACGATACTTAGCAGCTTTATTTGTAAAAACTAAGTCTGCCATATCATCTCTGATCATAGGCTCATTAGTTGGAATAACAACAACTGACATATCATAGATTTTAATAAATTCTTCTTCTTCTGTTTCAGCAGTACCTGTCATACCAGCTAATTTATCATACATTCGAAAAAAATTCTGTAAGGTTATTTTAGCAAAAGTCTGACTCCCTTTTTGTACTTCTACTCCTTCTTTTGCTTCAATTGCCTGGTGTAAACCCTCACTATAGCGACGGCCTTCCATCACCCGGCCAGTAAATTCGTCAACAATCTTGACCAGACCATCTTTAACTATATAGTCCCGATCTTTTTTCATTAAAGTATGGGCTTTTAAGGCTTGATTTAATTGATGATTCAGCTGAAAGTTTTCTTCTGAATAAAGATTATCTACATTTAATTTTTTCTCTGCTTTTTTAACTCCTGCTTCAGTCAAGGTTACTAATTTATTTTTCTCATCAATTTCATAATCTACTTCTTTTGCTAAGTTAGGAATTACTCGATTGAATTTACGGTAATCAGAACTTTTTTCCTGAACAGGTCCTGAAATAATCAGCGGTGTTCTGGCTTCATCAATCAAAATACTATCAACCTCATCTAAAATAGCGTAGTGATGTCCACGCTGAACTAACTCTTCTTCGCGGTATGCCATATTATCACGCAGATAATCAAAACCAAACTCATTATTAGTTCCATAAGTAATATCACAGCGATAAGCCTGGCGGCGTTCTGCTGGTGTCATTCCATTTAAAATCACTCCAACACTTAGACCTAAAAACTGATATATTCTACCCATCCACTCACTATCACGAGCAGCCAGATAATCATTAACTGTTACTACATGTACACCTTGACCTGCCAGTGCATTTAAATATACTGGTAGAGTAGCAGCAAGTGTCTTACCTTCTCCAGTCTTCATCTCAGCTATCTTACCCTGATGTAAAACTATTCCACCCAAAAGCTGCACATCAAAGTGGCGCAGCTGACCTTCTGTTGAACGTTGAGAAGCTTCTCTGACTACCGCAAAGGCTTCTGGAAGCAGGTCATCGAGAGTTTCTCCTTGCTGATAACGCTGCTTAAACTCAGCAGTTTTGGCCTGTAGTTCATCGTCTGATAAGCTCTGCATAGTCGGTTCTAAATCATTTATTGCTTTTACAGTTGGTGCTAATTTCTCTAGTTGTTTCTGATTTGGATCTTTAAATAAGTTCTTGAGGAACTTAAACATTTTACTTCCTCCCTAATCAATCTAAGCAGCTACTGAATAGCTAGCTGGATTTTAATTAATTTTTATCGTCAGTGAATTTGCCTGTCTAACTGCTATTACAATCAAATTAATTATATCATCTTAAATATTAAAACTCAATTAAGAAGCTACTGCTGCTGATTAGAATTAGATTAATTCTTATTATTTTTCTTAAATTGGATAATTATCTCTTCTTTAGTTAAAATATCGAAAATTATCGCAAAAAATTTAGAGTTTTTAAAGGTTTTTTTGAATAAATGTCTAATTACTTTATAATAGATTAATTTTTTGAATATGAGAAAGGAATTATCTAAAATATCAAAAAATTAGCACACTAATCAAGGGGGAAAAAATTTGAAAAAACTATTAACAATTTTACTTGTAGTGGGAGTTATCTTTAGCTTTAATTTTAGTGCTGCTGCTGAAAGCAACAATTTATGGCAGCCCAATTTTAATCTGGAAATGAGAACTCAATCTGATGACTCTTTAGGTAAAGTAGGTATAGTCTATCCACTTATCAGCAGTAAAGACTCTATCTTTTATACTGATTTTAGAACCATGTTTAGCAGTGATGATGTTTCAGAATGGAATCTGGGGCTTGGCTATCGACATAAATCTGCTAATGATAAATATATTCTGGGAGGATATGTTTTCCGGGACTACCGGGATGAATACGATGCTGACTGGAATCAATGGACAGTTGGGGGTGAATTATTAACTAAAGCAGCTGACTTTAGACTTAATCTCTATTATCCAATCAAGGATGAGGTGCTTGCCAATAGTAGTAGAGCTGATCAAATTATAACTGTGGGAAATGAACTTCGTTATCAGGCATCAACTCTAGATACATACTATGAAGCTCTACACGGCTATGACTTTGAAATAGGACGACGTTTTTCAGATAATCTACCATTTGATATTGGAGTTTATCTAAGAACTTTTAAATTTAGTGGTGATGACTCGGAAGATGTAAGTGGAAATGGAGTTAAAGTTAACACTCAATTTGGTAATCCTGACAAAGCTCTCTGGACTTTTGGTTTTGATTGGCAGGATGACGATGTTAGAGGTAATAACTTTGAAACAACTTTAGGAGTTTCAATTCCTTTTGGCGGTCAGACTGCTGCTAATCGACCAAGTCAAAAAAGTAAGTTGGCCCGCAGAATGACAGAAGCACCGAATCGTGATATTGATATTATAGTTAATCAGACTAAAGAAGTTAAAAAAGTAATCTCCGAATCTGCTGCTGTTGATCCCGAAACAGGTAAAACAATTACTTCTCCATTTTATGTGACTGTAGATGGAACTGGTGATGGCAGCAAAAGTAATCCAGCCGGTTTAAAAGATCTAAGCAGTGGAAGTGGCCTCAATGATAATGATATTGTCGTTTTACTGGGGGATAAAGGAGATTTTAAACTTACCGATAGCCTTACTCTACAAAACGGTAACAAATTACTCTCTCCAGGCGGAGCAGTAAGATTAGGTTCAGCTAAAAACAATTCTGATTTAGCATATTTTAAACCAACTGGAACCCAGGCTACTTTAACCAGTGCTAATGACATAAATTTAATAGAACTGGCTCATAATAATACAGTTTCTGGAATTAATTTTGTTGGCAGCCAAGATTCAAATATTATAGCTATTAATAGTGAACTAGCTGATAATAATTCAAACAATTTAACTATCAGCAACAACAGTTTTAGCAATCTTAGCCAAGGGATTTTTATTAAAAATGGTCACACAAATACAGTTAGTAATGATTCTAATTCAACAAAAATTACAATAAATAATAATCAATTTGATAATCTAGCTCTAAAGGCAATCCATGTTTCTACCGAAAATACTGCAGATAATCAGATTGAAATTAATAACAACTCACTGATTGGTGAATTTAATAATGGTATTACAGTCGATACCTCTTATAATAAAAATGATAAATTAAATATTGAAAACAACTATTTAGAAGCAGCATCTGCCTCTGCTATATCAGTCCACTCTGGTTATAGTGCTGAATCTTCTCAAATTACAGTTGCTAATAATACCATTGATCAAAGTAACTATGGTGCAATTGATGTTGACCTGACTAGTTCTACCCAGGCTAAAATAACAATTGCTAATAATCAAATCAATCAAGTAACAAGACCAAAATCATATAAGACAATAATTTTAAAAGAAGCAGCTCGGTATCCTGGAGCAATTTATCTATCTGCAAATGATATCGATCAAATTGAGACTAAAGTTATCAATAATACAATTAATGATTCTATGTCAAATGGTATTACCATTGCTTATAATAATAATAATATTTCTAAAAACAAGCTAATTAAAAATAATGCTGATTCTATTTATAGCAATAAAATCTTAGTTGATAATAATATAATTAAGAAAAGTGATGGATCTGCGATTAGTATAGCTGCAGATGGCTATGACAATACAGAATTTACTGTTAGCAATAATCAAATTGGTCAAGTTTTAATATCATCAGGACTATATGGAGTTAGTGCTATTAGTTCCTCCGGAGCAATTGCTCTATCCGCAAATGACATTGACCAGATTAAGACTCAAGTAATTAACAATATTATTAATGATTCTGAAACAGTTGGTATTAAGCTTGATTATTATCTAAATAATAATCTTAGTAATAGTATTTTAATCGATAACAATATTATTCAAAAAAGTAATGAAAGTGCAATTGCTGCTGTTACAAGAGATACCCTAAATACAGATCTGACCATCAGTAATAATCAGATAGCCTATGTATCCGGAAGAGGAATTAGGTATAATGAATTTATAGTAAATGCTATTGATACTCCAACTGGGGCAATTAGTGTTGCTGGAAGCAGTAATTTGACTAGCAACATAAATAACAATACTATAGAAAACTCCCAAATAGCTGGTATTATAGTTGACTATCGAGCTAGAAACATGACAGACCAAAAGTCATTTACAGTTGACAATACTATTAATTCTAATAACTTAGGTAATATTGCTGGTAATGCTGTTGAATTGCTTTATAATAAAGAAAGATCAAATACTGATGATAATTATACACTTGTAAAAGCTAATACTGAAATAACTAATAATCAAGTTAGATTTAGTGGTGGAAGTGGAGTCTTAGTGGAGGCATTAAACTTTACTAATCAAGCTGATAAACTTGCATTTAATGTGAGTAATAACTTGCTTAACCGATCGCTTTCCAATGGATTAGTGGTTTTGAATGAGGGAATTAAAGATCTGCAACTTAAAGTAAATAATAATCAATTTGGTTATGCAGGCCAATATGGAATTAACTTAGAAAGTGTGATTAATCGTAATTATGACTATGATTCTGATCTTTATATTTACTATCCTGCTCAAACAACAGCTGCTATTTCTGGTAATATAATTAACCAGGCTTTAGCAGGTGGTATAGGACTTTATACAGAAAGTATGGGAAATGAACTTGCAAAAATTATTTTTGACCAGGAAAAAGTAATAAGTGAAAATAGTTTTGGAAGCAGTATTGACCCTTTGATTAAAGAAACTAATCACAGTGAACCAACTGATTAATTATTGATAAGTAAACTGTTTAAAGTCAGAAAAGAGTGCCTCAAATGAGGCACTCTTTTTTTATTTATTAATTTATTTTGGTTAATATTTTATCAAAGAATAAAGTCTAACAATCAATTTTACTATACGCTATTTTAGCCAAAAGTTGGTTCGATTAAACCATAGTTACCATCTTTTCTTTTATAAACTACATTAGTTTCTTCAGAATCTGCATTATAAAAAACAAAGAAGTCATGATCCAGCAGATCCATCTGCATGCAGGCTTCTTCCACATTCATAGGCTTCATTGGAAAGCGTTTAGTCCTAACAATTTTTGGTTCAAAAACATCACTTTCTACTTCCTCTGTAATTGTATTCAAACCGTTATTTAAAATTTCTTCTTTCCGTCTTTCTTTATATTCTTTTTTCTGTTCCTGTTTCTTTTCAATATATCTATCATGAATCTTGGTCTTATATTTTCTGACCTGACGTTCTAATTTGTCCATAACACCATCAATAGAAGCATACATATCTCCTGAAGCCTCTTCTCCTCTGAGAATTAAGCCTTTAACAAAGGCGGTAACTTCAACAATATGTCTTTCTCTTTCTACCTCCATGGAGATCTGAACTTCCATCGGTTCTCCATTGAAATACCTCTCTAGCTTCCTTACTTTCTCCTCTGCATGCTCCTTTAAAGCCGGGGTAACATCAATGTTTTTACCATAAGTCATAATTTTCATGAAGCTCACTCCTCTCACAACAATTATTATTTTATTATTTAAACTTACTGGGTTATATATATTATTCTACAAATCAGCAATAATTCCTGCTCAAAATTATAATTATTCCACAAAGGATTAAAAGGAAAGAACCTGCTTAAACAAGCAGGTTCTTTCCTTTTACATTACCTTAACAGGTACAGAAGCAGTTGTCAAAATATATACATTTTCTGCCTGCATAATCTCCAAAATAAAATGAGAAATTTCAGCAGCAGTAGTTCCGGTAGTAATAATATCGTCAATTACTAAAATATTCTGGCCCCTAAAAATATCTGTTTTAATTTCTTCTTTTAGTGCAAAAGCACCTTCTAACTCAAGCTTCCTTGCTTTTTTTGTTAAAGTATAAAGTGGAAGTGAATTTTTAACTCGCTGTAAAATATCTTTATATTCAAGCTTTGTTTTTTGAGAAAGTTGAGCAGCAAGCCTTTCAGCCTGATTATAACCACGATAGTTTTTGCGTTCTCCATGCATTGGGACAGGAATAATGAAATCTATCTCTTTATCGGCTAGATATTCAGCATAATATAAATATAATAAATCAGCAAATGGCTTCGCTAGATCAGGTCGATGGCCATATTTAAACTCCAATAAAATTTCTCTAGCATAACCAGAATAACTAAATACACTCCGGGCCAGTTTAAAAGGAGGCCGCTCTGCTCTACATTCAGGACAAGGCTCTCCGGCAATTAAAGTAGCCGGGATTACCTCACGGCCGCAAATTGGGCAACCTTCTGTAATAAAAGAAAATCTGGTCAAACAGCGATCACATATTCCTTCAATTTCAGAATGATCATATTTTCTACCACAGGCCAGACAAACAGCTTTTTCAGGATAAACTAAATCTTTTAAAATCTCAATTAACCCCAATTTTAGTTAACAACTCCTCTAAGATTATAGTGTTCACGTAAATCATCAATTTTTTTTCTGGCTCTCTGTAAAGCATTGTCAACTGTTTTTACATTAATTTCTAATTCATCTGAAATTTCTTGATATGACTTACTATCAAGATAAAGCATAAAAACATTCCATTCTAAAATAGTTAATTCTTCTGATAGTTCTTCAATAATAGTTGTCAGTGTTTCTTGACAGATAAACTTTTTTTCGAGATCTTCGCCTTCATCAGGCAAAATCTCATTAAAAGTACGACCAGTTTCATTTCCATAATCAAGGCTCTTATCCAGAGAAGCTGATGTATTAAGCGGCATATGTTTCTGCCGATTGGCTTTTTTAATAGCAGAAACAAGTTGTCGATGTACACAGAGTTGAGAAAAGCCACGAAAGGAAGCACCCTTACCTTCTTTAAAGTCACGAATTGCTTTATACAAACCAACCCGGCCTTCCTGAATTACGTCTTCACGGTCAAGTCCTTTAATAAAAAAGAAGCGCGCTTTAGCATATACAATATCCATATTTTGATCAATTAAATACTCAATAGCAAAATTATTACCAGCCTGGGCCATCTCTATGATCTCTTCTTCTTCCTTCTCTTTAAACAAGAAAAACCCCCCCATCCTGGACTCATGGCTTAAAAATTCATGATATCCTGAAAACTAACTCCTAGTTCCAGCAGTGTTGCTCCTAATAAAAGCAAGATTAGCAAAATCAAAATCTGTAAATAGAATTTTTTCATCTGCTGTTTTTCCTTATTTTTTTAATTAGATTAGTTGTAGATCTCCCTTTTACCTGGGTTATTAAAATAATTTTACCACCATAACTATAAACAGTTTCTGCTTCAGGTAAATCCTCTACCCGATAATCTCCACCCTTTACATAAAGTTGAGGTTCAAGTTCAGACAATAATTTTTTGCAATCTGTTTCTGCAAAAAGGAGTAAATAATCTATCATTTCTAAAGCAGACAGCATTTCAACTCTTTCCTGCTCTGGAACCAACGGTCTTGTTTTACCTTTTAATTCTCTAACTGAATTATCATTATTTACAGCTACTATCAATTTATCACCCAGGGCAGCTGCTTTCTTTAAATAGCGAATATGACCTACATGTAAAATATCAAAACAACCATTTGTAAAAACTATTAATTCTCCCTGCTTTTTAGCCAGGTTAACTTCTTTTTTTAAATCAGCTAGTTGTTTAAGTTTAGCTGCCATTATTTTTCACTTCCCTGATTAATTCTGCTGTTGTTACTGCTGCAACACCACTTTTGCGAACTACTATTCCAGCTGCATAATTAGCAATTCTAATCGCTAAATTGGGAGAAGCTCCCGCAGCTAAGGCAAGCAGCAAAGTTCCTACTACAGTATCACCAGCACCTGTTACATCAAATACTTCTGCAAAGTTAGCCGCTGGAATATGATCTATTTTAGACCCGGGCGAAAAAAGTGTCATTCCTGCCCCACCCTGGGTAATTAGCAAATATTTTAAATCTAATTGTTCTCTCATCACTAGTCCAGCCTGCTCAACTTCCGACTGACTTTTTAGTTCCTGACCATAAATTGCTGATGCTTCCTCTAAATTAGGAGTAGCAATCACTGCTCCTTTAAATAGGCCAAGTTGATACCGACTATCTACAGCAGTTATTTTTTGGGCTTTATTAGCAGCAGCAATTAACTTAGCTGCTGTCTGCTGACTAAAAATACCATTCCCATAGTCAGAAAATAACACTGCATCATAGTCAGTTAATTTTTCTGCAAAATAATTGGTGATCTGAGCAGCTAATTCTGGTTTTAGTTTAGAAGTAACTACTTTATCTACTCTGACCACCTGCTGACGTACTATTTGATCTCCCCCGGCCATTATTCTAGTTTTTTCCGCTGTGGGTCGTGAATCATCAATTAATAAGTGCTTTGTATTAATTTTTCTTTTCTCTAATTCGGAACATAAATCTTTTCCCGAACTATCTGCACCAATTACTCCCAGCAAGTCTACTTCAACACCAAAACTAGCAATATTAGCTGCTGCATTTGCTCCTCCACCTGGTAAAACTTTTTCTTGCTGGTGACGTAGAATTAAAACTGGTGCTTCCCGGGAAAGCCTTTCTGGATCAGCAATTATGAAACGATCAGCAATTAAATCACCCAAAACAAGAATTTTTTTAGTTTTAAATTCATTAATATATTTAATCAGTTCTGCGCTGGAAAAATCACTCATAAAGTCCTCCTACAATTTATATTTAATACCAATATTCATTACTTTTTCGTCAAGATCCCAATACTGATTAGAAATACTAAGATCAAGATCACTATGCTGGCCAAGCCGATAAGTAGCCCCTCCTCTATAATAAACATGATCATCTAATCCATCATCAATAAAATAATAAGTTTTTAAATAAAAATTTAGCTGTTTGTTTAAAGTACTAGCTGCAACACCAATTCCTTTGCCAAAATCCTCATTATCAACTTGATCAGTTAGTAACATATTTAAATCAAGTTTAAAATCTGGCTGTGCCATAATATTTAAACCCAGACCTGCGCCTAAATGTAAATCATCACCATCATAAGCTAAATTAAGTAAAGCAGGCTGACCACTATTGAACTCAAATTCTGGTTCTAATTGGAGTGTATCAATATCAAGTGAGTCACCTGAAATAAGATAGTTGACCGATAATAAATCAGCTGCATTAACTCCAGTTACAGCAATTAAAGCAACTATTAATAGAGTTAGTAAGATAATATTTTTTGTCATTTTTGATCCCCTTAGTAAATTTTTTAGTTTATCAATTGGTAAAAATTAAAAACATTTTTTAGCCTTCCTGGTTAACAATAACTCCATTGCCAATTAATCGCTTTTCACTGGGATTATTTACTGTAAATCCTCTAATAACCATACGAGCCGAACCTCCACCATCAAGATTCATTGCCTCAACTGCTCCTAATTTTTGTAATAATTGGGCTACCTCAGCTAATGTCATTCCCACACTAAGCTCATTTTGACGACCATCAATTGTCAGCATTAAAAGATGGTTATCAGCTGTAAGACCAAGAGCAGTCCGCGGTGCTCTTCCTGCCAAAATATCAGATCTAAAACTTTCTTTTTGACCAGTAATTTCTATTTTACCAGCTTTTAAAAGGCGAGGACCACCTCCAACTGCATGCAAAATTTTTAGCTGATCAAAGTCAGGTTGAAATTTGTTATTAATTGAAATCTCTTTATTTCTCAATAAAGTAGTTTCAGGTAGCTCCACTTGTTTTTTGCCAACCCTTAGTACACAACCAGCAGGTGGAATGGGAGTTGCAGTTCCGGGAGATCTTTCTACACCAAGTATTTTGCCATCATTAACTACAATATCATAATAATCAGCTGTTAAAGGAGGCATATGACTGCCATAATAAGCATTAAATAGCACAATTTCATCTGCAGCCGGTGCTCTATTGATACCAGCTAGATTAATATTTTTAGCAAGTTGATCAATAGTAAAACTTCCTGTCCAGCTTACATTAGCAAAAGAAAGCTCACCCTGTTGATTGATTAAAAGTGAAGTTCGATTATATAAGGGTTCACTAACAAGAGTTTTATTTAAATAGATAAGTCCCAGTGGGCGTCCATTATAATGAAAGTAGCCCCCATTAACTCCAGCCAGAGCAGCATTATTCTTAATAATATCAGATAAATCTTCTCGCCCTGGTACAACTCCTTGAGCTAAAACAGGTTTCAGCTTAAGCTGTTTTGCTGTTAAATCATAATCAATAACTGTAATTACCCGGGGACCTGCCCAACTGAACTGTCTAATTTCTTTTAATTGCAAACCATTGGTTATGTTAGCCGTAAATTTAATTTCACTATCAACCAGCTCATTTAACGAGGTAACTTGAGCTCTTTCATAATAATAAGCTAAAATTTCCTGATAATTATAATCTGCCTGGGCCAGTGGAATAAGACCAGCACGCGGTTTTTTTATTGTCTTCAAACTATAGTTTGTATTATAATAAAAGCTTTCATCATTAACAAGTACTAAATTAGCAGTATCTTGTGCTGCTTTTCTAAAAACTGGACTAAGCCGGGAAAAATCAAGCTGAGCTAAATTTTCCAGCTGTGAGCCGGAAGTTTCTAATTGATAAATTAGTGAACTGCGATAAATTATTGCCTGAGCTAATAAAGCCTGCTTTGGGGCTCCAGGATTAAAATAATGCTGCAGCAAATAAGCTGTTATTTCAGTTAAATTACTCTGTAAATTAAAAATAATTCTATCAGCTAAACTGGCAAACTCGAAATCGCCACTATAATTTTTATTTTTTAGTTCAAAATCACCGGTTAGTTCAAAGCTATTTGCTTTAATTATTCGACTGCCATCAGCAGCTGTCAAAAATATAGGCTGTTCAGCTAAACTATCTGCTATGTCAGCTGCAGTCCAATCAATAATGGCCGGTGGCTGCTGCTTATTTAAAATTGGTTCTTTATTTTTATTTTCTATCTTATCTATTTGCGTTAAAGTATATTGACGCACCCAACCTGAAAAACCATGCTGAGCTAAATCCTGCTGTAATTTATCTGCTGCTGGACGATCAGTAAAGTCACCTACAAGTACCTTATATAAATCGGCTTCCTGCTTAACTTTAATAGGATAATTCAGCTGGGCTGCTAACTTACTTTTATAATCAGCAGCAGTATCAGCAGCCGAACTAGCCATTACCTGCACTCCCCAAACTTTTTTTATAGCTTGGGATGCCGCGGAATCATGGCTGGACTTCTGTTCAGCAGAATTATTTTCTGCTGTAATTCGAGTCTCTGGCTCTTGCTGACTTAAGTAATAAATCTTGCCAGCAGGCAAGATAAGTTCTGCACCAGTTGAAGATCTAAGGGTAATTGGTGTTGCTGAATACAGTTCATAAGTAGGTTGAGCAGTAGTAAGTGGAACTAAAATATCCCGATCTGATTGGACAAAATCCTGTAGACCTGAATTAAAATATTCTGCCAGACTGGTCTGAGAAATAGTAGAAAGCAAAAGTATAATTAAAAGTATATAAAACAAAATCGAATTAAATCGGTTTGATTTCTGCAAAATATTCATCTCCATAATGCAAAGTATTTAAGGCTAACTTTCTTACTTACTTATATATATTTCATCTTAAACTGCTAAATCCTGCCTGGATACTAAAATAATTACTAATTTTTTAACCTGCTTTGCTAAACACTAAAATATGATATAATTATCTTATAAATAAAAGTTATTAAAGATTAATAATAAGCTAAGTTATTTTTAAGAAAGGGTTTTATTAAATGAAAATAAATCAACTTAAAATTACAATCATTGATGGTTATCTTGATGAACCATCCTGTCTTGGGGTACCACCCTATCTTTCCCCTCATATTCGATATCTCTGGGGTGCATTATTAACTGCAGGAATTAATCCTGACCAACTTGATTATTTAACTATCGACAGTTTACGTCAGCAAAAAGAAAAATATCTAAATGAATTAGAAGAAAAAGATATTATAATTTTAATTGCTGGTACTACAGTTCCCGGTCATTATTTGGGTGGACAACCAGCTTCTGCAGCTGAAATAAAGGAAATTGGACAAAAGTTATTTTATCCGACTAAAGTTCTGGGCGGCCCAATAACTTTAATTAAAAATATGCGAGACCGTTTTAAAACAAATTATGATATTATAAGTTCGGAAATTACTGCTCTTGATATTTTCCAGCGCCTAACCGAAACAGAAATAAAAACTGATAATCTTCCTGCACATCTAAAAACCTGGGCAGTAAAAGGAGCAGCAGTATTTACTCAGCACCCTGCCTATCCTAATTTAGTCGCAGAAATTGAAACCTTTCGCGGCTGTCCTCGTCCAAGCCACTGTGCATTTTGCAGTGAGCGGTTGAAAAAAATTAATTACTGGCGCAGCCCGGCAGAAATTCATCAAGAAGTAAAAGCAATTGCTGCTGTAGGAATTCATCATTATCGCCTGGGCAGCCAGACAGATATTTTACTTTATGGAGCTGAACGAACTGGCAGCTCTTTCAATTTAAAACCAAATTATCTGCGCCAGCTTTACAGTGGAATTAGGCAGGCTGATCCTGAGCTTCAAGTTCTTCATCTTGATAATATGAATCCAGCTGAAATAGCTAGAAATCCCGTTGAAGCAGCTGAGATAATAGAGATTATAAGTAAATACAACACTCCCGGTGATACAGCAGCTTTTGGACTTGAATCTGCTGATCCGACTGTCCTGCAGAAAAATAATATAGATAGTACTACAGCCGATACTTTTTTTGCGATTAAACTTTTAAATGAAATTGGTGGGCAACGCGAAGATGGGATTCCAAAATTATTACCTGGCTTAAACTTTTTGCACGGTCTAATTGGAGAAAGCAAAAAAACTTTAAACTATAATTATGACTTTTTGCATAAATTATTGAAAGCTAACTTGCTGGTACGGAGAATTAATATCAGACAGGTAGTCCAGTTAGGCAGCTATCCAGAAATAAAATATAGTAAAAATAAGTTTAAAAAATATAAAGAAAAAATAAATCAGGAGATTAATTATGAAATGTTAAAAAGAGTCTTTCCCACAGGAGTAATTTTAAAAAATCTTTATTCAGAAAAAAAGAAAGGTTCCCTTAATTACTGCCGTCAGCTGGGAACCTATCCTATCCTGACTGCTGTAATTGATCAGCAGGCTAACTTCTTTGCTAAAGTAAAAGTTATTGATCACGGTTACCGTTCTTTAACTGCTCTAAATTGGTCAACTAAAAGCAGATGTTTTTCGCAAAAAGAACTGGAAGCTATTCCGGGTATAGGCAGCAAAAGAGCCTCCCGAATCTTAGTGGAAAAGCCTAAATCAAAACAAGAATTTAGAACAATTCTGGGCAGACAATTTCCTGAAAAACTAATTAACGAACTATTTTTAAATAAATAAACACCTTTATTTAAGATTTTTAACTGATAAAAAACTAGCTAATAATTAACTTAATTTTGTCACTAGATCTTTTAAATAAGACTTAAATTCCTGGCCAAGATCTTCATTGGCCAGTGCAAGTTCAACAGTAGTTTTTAAAAAACCCATTTTATTACCAATATCATAACGTTTCCCTTTAAAATCATAGCCATAAACTACTCTTTTAGCCAATAAGGTCTGGAGAGCATCTGTTAGCTGAATTTCTCCTCCTTTACCAGGCGCAGTATTATCTAAAATATTAAATATATCAGGGGTAATTATATAACGTCCCAAAATTGCCAGATTAGAAGGAGCTTCTTCTACTGCTGGCTTTTCAACCATAGCCTCAATTTTATAAACATCGCCTTCACTACGACTATAATCAATAATTCCATATTTACTAACATCTGTTTCTGGAACCTGTTTGCAGCCAATAACTGCTGTTTCTTTTTCTTCATATACTTTCATCATCTGTTTAATAACAGGAGTTTCGGCATGAATAATATCATCGCCAAGCAAAACAGCAAAAGGCTCATTTCCAATAAAACTCCGGGCACAATAAATAGCATGTCCCAAACCCTTTTGTTCTTTTTGTCTGACTGAATGAATGGTAATCATTTCTGAGATATCCTGCACAGTTTTTAACAGCTTATCTTTTCCTTGAGCTGCCAGAACTGACTCTAAAACTGTTGATTTATCAAAATGATCTTCAATACTCTGTTTATCTTTAGAAGTAATTAAAAGTATATCTTCTATTCCTGCTGCAACAGCTTCTTCTACTATGTATTGAATAGATGGTTTGTCTACTATTGGCAGCATTTCTTTTGGGAGTGCTTTAGTAGCCGGTAATAGTCGTGTTCCCCAACCAGCAGCAGGAATTACAGCTTTCTTTATTTTCATTTTATCACTCCTAGCAAGCATAACTAAATTTAATTATGCTTATTTTTATTAAAAAGGACAGCGAAAACTGTCCTCAAATAGTCACTATTAAACTTAAAGATTGTCTGAATTAAATAGCTAAGTTTTATCTATAAATTGTAAAATATTTAACCTAAATAAACAATTAAACTATCATAATTAAAAACTATTAATTAGTTTTTCTACTTGTTCCATAAATTCAGCCTTAAACTGAGCTAATTTTTCTTCAGCCTGCTCTTCATCTTCTTCGCAAACAGCAAAGTAGAGTTTTAGCTTAGGTTCTGTACCAGAAGGTCGGATTGTCAATTTGGCCTGATCAGCTAAGAGAAACTGCAGTACATTAGACTTTGGTAATTTAATTTCTTTTTCTGTATCTGCTGTTAGATCAAATTCTTTACTCTGCTGATAATCTTTAACATTAACTACTTTCCTACCAGCAATTTTAGTTGGTAACTCTTCTCTCAGCTTATTGATAGTTTTACTTATTTTTTCTTGACCTTCTTTACCTTCTAAACGTAGAGATTCTAGATCTTCAAGATAATAACCATATTCTGCTCTTAATTCCGCTAATCTATCTAGCACTGTTTTATTTTGCAGCTGGTAACTCAAAGCCATAATTGCAAATAGAGCAGCAGCTACTACTGCATCTTTATCTCTAGCATATTCACCGATTAAATAACCCAGACTTTCTTCAAAGCCCAGCAGAAATTTTTTGTTGTCTTCTTTTTCAAATTCAGTAATTTTTTCTCCTATATACTTAAACCCAGTTAATACATCAACTATTTCTATATTATAAGCAGCAGCAATCTGAGCTGCCATCTCAGTAGAAACTATTGTCTTAACAATTACTCCTGTAGCTGCCAAACTATTATTTTTTTGACCAGTATTTAAAAGGTAATCTGTAAAGAGAACACCAGTTTCATTGCCATTTAAAGCCTGATATTCACCAGAAGCTGTTTTGACTACTGCTGCCATACGGTCAGCATCAGGATCAGTTGCCAAAATAAGATCAGCTTGTTCCTGTTCAGCTAATTCTAGAGCTAATTTAAAAGCAGATCTATCTTCAGGATTAGGACTTTCTACAGTAGAAAATTCTGGGTCCCCATCTGCCTGAGCTTTAACTAACTTAAAATTTGTAAATCCTATTTTCTTTAATAACTGCGGCACAGCTGTGCTACCTGTCCCATGCAATGGTGTATAGACAACTTTTAACTTTTTACCCTGCTCAGCAGCTAAATCAAGCTGTGGTAATACATCAATTAAGGCCTGCTGATAAGCAGCATCAACTTCCTGATCAAGATATTTTAATAATCGATCTGCTTGGGCAGCTTCTTTACTAATAGTTTTTACTATAGCAAAATCATCAATTTCTTCAATTTCAGCTATAATATCTCTTGCCTGAGCAGGCACAACCTGTCCTCCATCCTGCCAATAAACCTTATAACCATTATATTCAGGTGGGTTATGACTGGCAGTAATTACAATTCCACCTACTGCATTTAAATGTCGAACAGCAAAAGAAAGTTCGGGAGTAGGCCGCATTTCAGAAAAAAGAAAAGTTTTAATACCATTTGCAGCCAGTACTAAAGCAGCCTCCAGAGCAAATTCGGCTGAATTATGCCGCGAATCATAAGCAATTACAACCCCTCGCTGCCGACCATTATCACTATAATTTATAATATAATTTGCTAATCCTTGTGTTGCTTTACGAACAGTATATTTATTTATTCTATTGGTTCCAGCCCCCATTTTACCGCGCATTCCACCAGTACCAAAATCCAGATTTTTATAAAAACGATCTTCGATTTCTGCTTCATTTTCCTTGATGGCTTCTAGCTCTGCTTTAGTTGATTCGTCAAAATAATCACTTAAAAGCCAGTCGCGATATCTGGACATATAACTCAAAATTGATCAACTCCTTTGTTGATAAACGATCTCAAATAATTATGCTACTCATTGGAAATATTATATCACAAAAAAAATTCATTATAAAGTTTTTGCAAAAATAGCAATTATCGCTCAGCAGCCTCTTCATTTAAATGATAGTATTAAATCTTATACTTAAAACTCACCGCTATCTTACGACCATCTTTATTACTTATTTTAGAATTACTATCATTGCGCTGCCAGTCATATTGAAGTTTTGTATCTACTTCAAAATCAGCACTAAGCTCCCAATCCCATTTGAGAGCAATTCGATTTCGCTGATAATCATGTGCATGATTATGCTGATAATTTGTCCACTGTTTTTGCAAAATCAACTGATAAGAATGGACCTGATTATAATCAAATTGCAAAGTGTACTGCAAACGGGCCAATCGGTAGTCCTTGTTTTCATAACCAGATTCTATATAATCTTTATCTCGTAAAAGCAATTTAAATCTATTTCGAAGTCTTTCAGTTAAGTAAAAAGTATAATTACCTTCTGTTTCTAAATTAAGATTATTATAGCCAATACTATTTTCATAAATTCTCTGCTGACGCTGTATTTTTAGGTAATAATATTCTCCTACTGCTAATTTCTGCTTATATTTTAACCACTGTTTATCATAACGATAGTAATCAAGCGGATCATCTTCATCTAGATCACCTGGATCTGTATAAAGCTTATCCCCACTTTCAAAACTGCCACTAATCTCCGGCCGATAATTTTTTGCCAATACTTTGCCTGGCCTAATTAATGCCAAAAATAAGAACAAAGAAACTAAAAAGAAAAAAATTACATTAAAGAAGAAAATTTTCTTTTCCACTAAAATCACCCTTTTCTTTTTAGTTTCACGTTAGCAGCTTTAAACTCCTGCTAGTTTTTAAAATTTATTATATTTCTATACCAAAACTAAAAGCATTATCAACTAAATCATAACCAATATAAAGGCTGTAACAATCTTCATTTTGACGAACTCTAAGATTTATTTCATCCCAATCCTCCAGATCAATATCATACTTAGCATCAGTTTCCAGAGAAATTGAAGAATTTGGCAGTGGCCGCTTAATATTAAGACTTAAAGCCGGTTTCCAGTAATGGTCTTCATCTTCCCGATCATCAGCCAGGGGACTAATTCCCCAGGCATGATTACGCTGATAAAACAAAGCGGAATTTAAAGTTAACTTTTCATTTAATTTTTTTCTATATCGTAATCCAGTATTGATTTGAGTATAATAGTAATTACTATTGTAACCACTCATATAATCATCCAGCCGATAATTATAATTCAAATGATAAGAAAATCCAGCCGGAAGCGGTAAATGATAACGATAATTGAGGTTAAGCCTATTTTTATTTAATTCAACTCCATAATTTTCAACTCGACCACTGGCTAACGTTGTTCGCAGTCCATACCAGGCTGGCAAAGAAACTGTTAAATAACTGTAATAATTATAATCATAACCATCACGATAACGTAAATTCCAGCGAATTGGATATTTATTAAAACTTAACGAATAACTCTCTTTCATTTTTTGTTGTTCATGGAATTCCTGGCGAAAAGACATTGCTAGACCATTTTTTAGACTATAACCACCAGCAATAAACTGACGTGATTTTTTTTCCTCTTCCATTAAATCCCGGCCAAAACCAGCTTCTAATCTAAGTCGGTTTTTGCGATATACTAATGAAGTGTAATATTCCTCATCTTCATCATCTAGTTCTTCATCATCAATATCATAATTATAAAGATAATAATATCTGTTTTTTAAAGTTAAAGTCTCAGTTAAACGCTGATAATTAGTAAAAGTTCTTGTTTCATAACGTTCTTCATCTGTACCTTCTGTTATGTAATGAAGATTACCATAATTGCTATCTGTTAGACGATAGGGATAATTAAAGTCAACTGTTACACCTCGATCATTATTATAACCGATTTTAGGAATTGGCGAACTATCTTTAAAGGGATGTTCTTCATCACTGGGGTCATAAGTAACCGAATAATATGGTAGATAAAAAATAGGTATTTTTTTAATATGAGGAACTATATGATAAATATCGAGAGTATTATCAGCATTAATTTTTACTTGTTTAGACCAGTAATAATAATGCGGACTTTTACGGGAACAGGGAGTAAAGGTAGCTGACTCAATCTCACCTGTAAGGGGAGAAACTGAAAGAATATTTAATTTTTCACCTGTAAGATGCAGCTCACCTACAGTACCTTTTACTCCATAGAGCTCTCCCTGTTCAGTTTCATAATTATAAATGAGTTTTTCACCATAAAGATCGTTTTTATCTGAACTAATTATAACGTTAGCTTCAGCTGTCACAATCTTATTTGCTGTATCAACCTTCATTTTATCAGCAAATACAGTAATATTTGTAGTTTTAAAGGAGGGATCACCCTGAAAAAAAACTAAATTTTGTTCCTGTTTAAAAATAATCTGCTCTGCCTCTAAAATATAATTATCTGTTGTAACTTCTTCGGCCTGTAGAGGCTGAACTATTAATAAAAAAATTAATAACAAAAAATTTATCCATTTATAATTTAAGCTGACTGCTTTTTTTTCCACACTAACTCTCCTAAATTAATTTTTAAAAAAACCTGCCATCAGGCAGCTTAATTTTGCCGGGCAGGTCTTTAAATTCATTGAGTAAATTTAATCACTAAATTATTTAACTTCTACACCATATAATTCCTTGTTTTCAGTTACCTGAATATAAAAAGTAGAACCAGCTGGTATTTCTTCATCTTTTCCTTCTACAAAATAACCAGCTACTACTCCTGGCAGACCAAGTAGAGCAGTCCCCAGAACACTTGCTCCAATTGCTAATTTTTGAGATTCATTTTCCTGCTGGGCTTCTTTCTGAATTGCAACAGTTAGCTTAGTTCCATCGATAGCCTCCAGACTGGGAAAACCTATTTTTATATCACCATCTTTTCCCATTTTACCAGCTTCTTCAATTTTAGTTATCTCAAGTTCACCTTTGGTACCCCGGGGAATAATTAAAGTATCTTGAACTTTGATATCTTCCATAACCTGATAAGGTACTTTTTCGCCTTTACGAGCTGTGCCAGAATTTATTTTTGCTAATAATTTAATTCTAATTAATTGATCATTCATACTTTCAACTTTTTTAACTGGTAGATCCTGGCCTTTAATTGTTAGTTCATATAAATTCTTAATTCTAGTTTTAAGAGGTCCATCTGCTCGCTGACCACTAACTTGTTCTTCTAGATTATTTAGCCGATCAATTAAGTTACCAGTTCCAAGTTCACCAGTAATTGACCACTCAACTGTATTTAAAAGAAATAATAAAGAAGTAGATTTTTCATCAGTAATTAAAAGATCTGAAATTATTTTATTTGAGCGCTGGACAATAGAACCTGACTGTGTAGAATTATAAACTGTTTTTTCAATAACAGCAACTCGCTCCAGAATAGGTTTTTCTGAAACAGATCCATAGAGTAATTCTTCAACTCTTCCTAACTTACTCAATGGTATTATACCAGCTGCCTGAACGTGAGTAAGCTGCATAAAAGGGGTAAAAATTAAGGCTGTTAATAAAAGTGTACTAATTAATTTTTTTAATGTTTGTGACAAATTAACTCCACCATCCTTTTAGAAATTTATTTCAAAAGAAGCTTTAATTTTTTTCTCGGGCTCTTCTGACTGATCTTTACTTTGAATTAATTCGTAACCAAGTGAAACCCCATATTGATCATTAAGATTAACTCCCAAGCCTAAATCCCAGGCAGTTTTTTCTTCTGCTAAAACAGATTCTACTGCTTTCGGATCGAGTAATTTATAAGAAGCACTAAAAGTAGCTAGATTATTAAAAGCAAAATCAACCCCGGCGATTCTCTGAGTCACATCATCTCCCAGGTCAACCTGATATCTAGCTCTAATTGAAGATCCGCCTGGATCATCATATTGAAGACCAAATACAGTTGAATTACCGTAAACATCAAGATTTTCATTATAATAACTACCAAACTCATTATTCTCAATAAAATCTGCCGAAACAGTAACTCGATCGGTACTTTTATAAGCCAGACCAACACTTTTACTGCTTTCAAGATCATCAAAATAAGTTTTATCACCAGCTGAAGCCAGGCTGCCAGCTGAATTATTACGTTGTACATCCCAACCTTCCTCATTAATAACTGAATAACCAGCTCTAATTAAGGTACGCGGGTTTAAAGAATATTCAAGTTTTAAATCTGCCTCACTCTGCAGCTTATTATCAATAACTGATTTAGAATAATCTGCATTAAAATTTAAGTCAGTCAATAAATTTAAATTTTGTTTATCTTTAATTTGATTTTCAATAATAGTAAAATCTTTACTGCCGATTTCTACCTCAGTATTTTGTTCAGCAAAAACATCTTCATTATCATATTGGGAAGCAATACCTAATAACTGCTGCCGGGCTGCTTCAGAAAAAACTTTACTTTGAGACAGGTCAAGTTCAGCTGTGGTTTGATCGGTAAGTTTTTCTGCTGCCTGTTCCTGCTCAGCAGCAAAAACATTGATTCCACCTGTTAAAAGTAAAATTAAAGTTAAAAGTAACACAATAAATTTCTGCAACTGCCTGCCTCCTTTCTTGATTCTATCTAGTCAAATTTATTATATCAGAAAATAGACTAATTATCCAGATCAGCAGACAGATTAAGCTAAGAAAATCTAATATTTTTTTATAATTCTACAGAATATTTTCACATTAATTTGAGCAGCTATTTACAGACCATTTAAATCAGATTGGTGGTATTATTTAGACTTACGAGAGCTTCTCTGGTATAATTAGCTTAGCAAAATAATATAACTTAAAGAGGTGATTAAGTGTCAATTGACATTAGTCTTTTAACAGCTTTTTCAGCTGGTATTTTGTCATTCTTTTCTCCCTGTATCTTACCTTTAATTCCAACTTATCTGGCCTATTTGGTTGCTGATTACAGCACAAAAGAAAAACAAAGTGCTAAACTCACCTTATTAATTAGTGCAGCCAGTTTTATTACTGGCTTTACAATTATTTTTGTTCTGCTTGGCTTATCTGCTACTTTATTGGGTAAATTTTTACTGCGCAACCAGCTTTTACTAACCCGCCTGGGTGGTCTAATAATTATTGTTTTTGGCCTTCATTTAACTGGTCTAATCACAGTTAGCTCTTTTTATCAGGAAAAAAAACTTAATCTTCCTGACTCCTTAACTGGTAATTTGAAAGCTTTTCTGTTGGGCATAATTCTAGCCCTGGGCTGGACTCCCTGTATAGGCCCAATTTTTAGTTCAATCTTAATTATAGCTGGCACCAAAAGCAGTCTCAGCAGTGGTGCTATCTTGCTGCTCTTTTATGCTCTTGGGCTGGCTATACCCTTTTTAATAACTGCTATATTTATGGAACAACTGCTGCCACGATTAAAAAAATTTAACCAGTATCTACCCCTAATTAAAAAATTAACCGGTATTTTGTTAATTATTTTTGGTCTATTGATGATCACTGGTTATCTGGAAATATTAAACAGACTTTTACTTTAAACTTAAATTATTAAGCAAAAATAAAAGCGGCTGTACAGCCGCTTTTTATCTAAAAGTTATAGCTTACAGCTAAGTTATAAATCAAGCCTTTACTGTAAACATTACCTTCATCTTCATCATCAAGTTCCATATAGAGATAATCTAAGCCAGCATTAAAATCCCAGTTAGTAGAAATTTCTTTTTGATAATTAACTCCAAATCTGTAGCTAACTGCATCCAGATCATAATCTTCATCAGCAGCTAAACCAACTGCTGTAAAAGCAGGACCAGTTAATTTTTTACTTTTAGTTCCTTTATAAAAACCTACTCCACCACCCAATGACCAGTTGTCATTTAAGCTATAATCAGTTAAAAAGGCAATCCCATGCAGATCAACTTTAATTTCACCTTCATTATCTACATAAGATGCACCATTAAAAGATTCAAATTCTGTCTCTACAGCTCCAAAAATATACTCGTATTCAATTCTGGCAGACCATTTATCAGATAATGCCTTTTCTGCTCCTAAAGAAAGCATGGGAACTTTCTCAATATTATCCATTTCATCTACATTTGTAGTTGGGATTAGGCCATTAAAATTACCATCAACTAAACTATTTAGATCATCAATAGTAGAATTCCACTTATCTAAAGTTACATTAATAATTGAAAAACCACCTGTCACTTCCCAATCAGAAGCAGCAGCACTTGCGGTTGCTGCCAGAATAACCCCAACCATCACCAACAAAACTAATATTTTTTTCTTCAACTTTAAAAATTCCTCCTTTTATTATTTTACATATTTTTCCTTATGACATAAAAAACCCGAGGGATAAATCCCCCGGGTTGTTTTAGCTTCGTTATTCAGCTAATATTTAACTGTTTTTAGAAGCTAACTGATAACTGAGTTGTAATAAAGTTACCATTGATATCAGCATTGTCACCATTAGCAACATAGCTATCAACACTATCATCAGCTGAATGATTAGTCAATTGATCAACATCACCAGTGATGTATTGTACATCTGTAATCCAGCTAATGTTATCAGCTAATTGATGATCAATTCCTGCTTGGAGATAAGTGAAGTTCATATCTTTATCCCAAACATCTGAATTATCATAGAGATCAGCATTTTTGTTAACAATCTTAGCTCTTAAGTCAGTTTTTGCTGTCCAGTCATAAACTGTACCTAACTCAATTACTGTAGTATTGTCATCAGTTTCATCTGTATAATAGTCATTTTCAACATATTCTAAACCAACATGGTTAGTAAATTTACCATAGGTATTGTTCCAACCAATACTATAAATATATTTGTCTTCATCAGTATCACTGCTGTAACCTAAATCATCTACAAAATCTTGACTAAATGCAGTATCAGCATCATAGCTAACCATAGCTACATCAAAGTCAAGACTATTATTAGTATTAACTACATAAGTAGTTCCTAAAGTATATTTATCAAAATCATAATCTTCTTCCATATCTGCTTGAACATCAGCAAAATGGTCTACACCACCATTAAACTCATCACCAACAGTCTGGAAACTACCTCTGAAGCTCAGAGTATCAGTATAAATGTAGTTAGCAGCTATTTTAAACATACTGTCATCTGTATCAGCTTCATCTAGCTCATTATAAACTGCTTCTCCACTTAAAGTTAAAGAATCAGTTAAGTCTGTACTAACTGCAACTGCAATATCAGTAACCTTTTCGTCAGCAGAGTCTAAATCAGCCTGATAGACTTTACCAGTTACTACAGTATTATTCATGAATTCTTTACTAACTGCAACACCATAGTATAAGTCATCACTAGTAGCAAACTCATCTAAGTTACCATCATCATAACCAACAGCAAAAGCTTTAACACCAAATCCGTAAACAGGACCAGTGAATTCAATACCTTCAGCATCTTCTACATCATAGAAATAAGCGCTATCATCTACATCATAGTCACCCATATCACCAATTTTTACAGTCCAGTTATCTTGAGTAATAGTTAAAAGTGCTGTATCCATATCGATACCGTTTTCATCACCCTGTTCACCTAAAACCTTAGTGTAATCATCATAGTTATAACCTTCATAGTCAGTAAAACCATTAGTAATAGTATCTACTGCTAAGTCAAAATTGATTCCTTTTAAACTTCCGTTTAACAGTAAATCAATTTCTTGATAAAATGCTTGTTCAGCAGGGAAATCATCATAATCTCCACCACCATTGTTTGATAAGTCAGCATCTAAAACATCGCCATCAGCTAATGCTTCAGCAGTTGCAGCTTGCTCATCATCATCACCATAGCTACCAACTTGAGCATAAGTTGTAACTACACCAGAGAATTCGATATTATCTTCTGGTACGTCTAAAGCAGCTATAGTAGCTTTGATTTCGTCAACATCTTTACCTAAAGTATCAACTTTAGCACCTAATACTTTAAGTTCAGCTTTTAATTCAAAAGTTAAAGCATCTACGATGTCAGCAACTTTTTTAGCTTGTGCATCTGTAAATTCTTCACTTGTGTTTTTTTCCATTAAGGCTTTAACAATAGCTGTTACGTCTTCTGCCTGACCAGTTGTTAAACCAGCAGCCATTTCTTTTTGTTCGTCTGCAATGTTGTCTAAAGCACGGCTAACCATTACAGCCATTTCGTAACGAGTCATTGATTGTTGGCCTTTAAATTCACCATCTGGATATCCTTCAACGATACCAGCAGCAACAAGTTTGTTAATAGCACTATATGCCCAGTGATCAGAAGGTACATCTGAGAAAGAAGCACCAAATACTGGCATAGCAAATGCTACAACGAGTAATAAAGCAATTGTAATTGTAAGTTTCTTCATTAATAAAATCCCCCTTGATTGTTTGTGTTTACTATCTATAAGTCCTAAGCGACCTATCTAAACACAGAGGACATCCGAGCGAGTTTCCTTGTTTCCTCTTCAGCTATCCTTTGCTTCTGATAAGCATTAGAACTCTTATAACTCTCCCACTACGCAGCGTTCGGGGGGCACCTCCTTCCAGCTACATTTTAGCGTCGAGTTGATAAGCGTTATTTAAAACATTAATTAAGCAAAAAAAAGCTTACAATTTGCTTGAAGTATTCAATTTTCAAAATCCAATTTTTTAATTCAATTTTAATTTTTGTATCCTCATTCACTATTGTACTTGTCAGCTGGCTCTTTGTCAAGCTTTTTTAGATATTTTTCTGCAATAATTAAAGCTGCATAATCATCAAGTGGTTTTTTTACCTTCCAGCTGATAAATTTCCGGAGTAATTTTTCGTAATTTGACATTGGCTTTTCAGCTAAATATCGAGCCTGAGCAGCTTCTGTAGTATAGCTTTCTTCTACCAGCTCTATTTCCTGTTCAGGCAGTTCATTATTTAACATTGCAAGTAACTCGAGAGCGGTAGTTCCATTACCAATTATTATTTTTACAATTTGATAATGCTTAGCTAATTCAGCTAAGTAAGCAGTTAATTCTGATTGGCTGAGAATTGTCTTTTCCTGCAGTTGAGCATTGAAATCCACAACTGCTGCTCCTATTTTATGACTGCCAGGATCAAATGCTAATAAAACCTGATCCATTTTTGCTCATCTCCTTATATTAGCCGGCTAAAAATTATTCTAATTTAAAGTTAATATTATCAGTTAAGCGATCTTCCCGCCAGATAGCAGTTTTAGCATAAACTTTAACAGTAACTTTTTTTTCTGCTGCTTTAACTTGATTGAGAATATCATAAAACTCACTAAAGTTAATACTACCTACCTGACCTGAGTTATCAGGTAATAATCCCTGATTAATAGCTTTTTCATTTATTTCCTGTAGCAGAGATCGCAGGCTATTTTCGATTTCAGAACTGCTCTGACCTGCCACTATCTGCTTACTGCCAATTAGAGAATCTTTTTCAAAAACTATAAAATCTTCGTGCAGCTGAAAATTGGCATAAAGCCAGTCATTTTTGGGCACATTGACTCTGGCCACTAAAGAAACTATTACCCGACTACCTGGATCCATATTATAAATAATGCGAGCCGCATTCAAAATATCTTCTGTCTGCAGACGCAAAGCCATCCCGGTCTCCTGATTAACTTCAATTTCATTCTGCTTGGCAACTTCATTTGCTGCCTGCAGATATTTATTTAAAGCAGAAATAGTTGACTGTTCACTACGCCCTCCTGTTAGAACATCAGTATAAACAATATCACCTTTCTGATAAACCATATCTTCACCCATATAATAAATAACACCTGCCTGCAGCTGATTAGCAACTTCTCGCAGCCTGTCATAGTCAGATTCCAGATTAGCAATCTGCTCGTTTAAATCAGCTGTCTGACTCTTAAGATCTGTAATTTGTTTTTCTAAATCATCTCTCTGGCTGTTAAGTTCAGTAATTCTAGCCTGAAGTTCTTTACGATTTGCAGAAAGATTCTTTAATTCTGCTTCAACTGCAGCTATTTCCTGGTCTCTTTTTGCTATCTCTTTTTCCCGGGCAGCCAATTCATTTTCTTTTTCTTCAATAACCTGTTCTTTACTATCAATTTCATTTTGCAATTTAGTAAGCTGATCATCTTTAGCAGCCAGTTCTTTATTCCTGGCAGTAAGTTCTTGATCACGCTCTGCTAACTGCTGGTTTAAACTTTCCAGTCGAGAAAGAACATCATTAATATTGAAAAGAGCATGCCTGAGTTCAGAATAAATCCCTAATAAAATAGTGATCGAAATAACAGCAATTAAAATACCAGTTATAATTGTAATAATAATAGAAGAATAGCGGGGCCGAAGACCAAATAAAGAAACACGCTTTTTTCCCATTTTAAGTCCAATTCGATCACCAATAAAAGCGATTAAGCCACTCAAAAAAACTACCATTGCTATGATTACAAAAGCATTAATGGCCTTCACCTCCTCAAATCAAATAAACATTACTATTATTGCCGGGCACTTCGATAAAGCATAATAGATCCAACTAGAAAAATAACTATATTCTGCAGCCAGGCACCAAGCCAGGGAGCAATACTTCCTTTACTACCTAAAGCATCACCAACTGTCATTAAAATATAATAAATAAATATTATAATAATACTGATTCCAAATCCAGTTGCTGAACCAGCAGAGCGTTGTGGTTTAATTCCCAACGGAGCTGCCAGCAGTGCAAAAATAAAACTGGCCAGTGGAATAGCAAACCGCTGATGTAGTTCAACTCTTTCTTCATAGGCAGTTCTCCCCTGCTCTTCCTGTAAAGTAATTTTTTCGCGCAGCTGTCTAATATTCATTTCATCAATATCTTTACCCAGTTTACCAGCCTGAGCTGGCGAATGAATATCTTCTCGAGAACGATAACTGCTGAACTCTAATGCTGGCTGCCGATTCGATTTATCGAGAAAATAAACAGTCCCATTGTAAAAATGCCAGCCATCAGTTAGCCATTTAGCACTCTGAGCCTCCAAAACACGCGCTGGATGACCATTTTCGAAAATCTGTACTACTACATTTTTCATTTCTCCACTATCAGCATTAAAAGTTCTCGCATAAAGCATATAATCTGGACGATGGGTCTGACTATCAATCGGATTTAAAAAAAGATCATATTGAGTTTCTGGACGTTGCTCTCCATGCTTAAACTGATAAATAATTTGCTCTGATTGATAATTTGCCTCTGGAACTAAAAATTCATTAATCGCAATTGTTACCCCACTGGTCACCAGCCCCATTAATAATGCTGGCATAACAATGGCAATTACACTGATCCCACCGGCCCGCATAGCAGTAATTTCGCTGTCACCGGAAAGGCGATTATAAGCCATAATAGTTCCTAAAAGAGAAGCCATTGGAAAAGTAACAACTATAATTGCTGGCAGACTGAGAAAAAAGAGCCTGATTAAAGTTATTACATTTACTCCCCATTCGGTATAATATTCGGTTAATTTAAAAATTAGATCTGTTCCAATAAAAATTCCAGTAAAAGCTGCCACCCCAAAGAAAAAGGGTGCAATTAACTCTTTGTAAATGTATTTATTAACTGTTTTCAAAAGAATGCACCCCATTAAATTTTAAATTTATCACCCAGATAAAATTTACGGGCTTGTTCATCTTCGGTAATTTCTGCTGACGTACCTGACAGCAGAATTTTACCTTCATGCATAATATAAGCACGATCTGTAATCGAAAGTGTTTCGCGTACACTGTGATCAGTAATTAAAACTCCCAAACCACGTTTTTTTAAATAGCGAATTATTTCCTGAATATCATTAACAGCAATAGGATCAACACCAGCAAAGGGCTCATCTAACAGAATAAAATCTGGCTCTGTTGCTAAAGCACGTGCGATTTCAACTCTTCTTCTTTCTCCACCTGAAAGCTGAAATCCTTTCCGCTGGCGTAATTTTTCAATATGAAACTCAGCCAGCAGTTCATCGATACGACTTTTAATCTCTGACTGATTTAAACTCTGAAATTCTAGAATAGACCGCAAATTATTAGCTACTGTCATCTTTTTAAAAATAGATGCTTCTTGCGGCAAATACCCTACTCCCCGCCGGGCTCTTTTATGAACAGAAAGCGTTGAAATATCATTCTGGTCAAGAAATATCTTACCAGCATCTGGCTTAATAAAACCAAGCACCATATAGAAAGTAGTAGTTTTACCAGCACCATTCGGTCCTAAAAGTCCAACTATCTGACCTCTTTTTACTGTTAAATCAACCTGATTAACTACCTTTTCCTTATTATAAATTTTAACTAAACTCTGTGCTTGCAGAGGCATTTAATTTCCCCCCTGCTCATTAGAAGGACTATCCTGTGCTGCTGAATCAGATGTTGTTGATTCAGCTGGTAAAGTAAGCTTAGCCTGACCCTTAAGTTTTACCTGATTAGTTAACTGATTCACTTCTGCTGAATCAGAAGTGAATTTTTGACCATTTCTTGCTCCACGTACATTACCAGTTAAAATCATAAATTTACGATCCAAATAATAAGTTGCCTGGTCGGCTTCAGCCCAAAAATCTTGATATTTAAGGTAAACATTACCACTTGCTTCAACACGCTGTTCTAGCTGATAAAAATCTATCTGGTCACCACTAACTTCTGCTTCCGCAGTGGTTAGCTCTGCCTGATCTTGTAGATGATAAACCTGCTGATTAACATTACCTGTCAATTTTTGAGCAGCCCCCTGATATTCCTGGTAAAATAATTCTACATCATCTTGAAAATCTAATTGGCCACTGTAACGATAGTAAATACCTTGCCCAGCTGCTGTTACTTTAAGCTGATCATATAATAAATTAACATTACCAACAGCAGTAAAAATTTGTCCCTGCTCATTTTCGGAAAAATCAAGTTTATCGCCAGTTAATTCTCGAACTGCAGCTGCTTCTACTGTAGTTAAAAATAATAATATAATCAATAAGATAAATAAAGTTTTTTTAATCATTTTGCTTTCTCTCCTCTGGCTCTTTAAATTTAACCTCAGGCTTAAAATCTTTTTGCTGCCCGATAAGTTTTAAGTTATTCAGCTTTAAATCACTGTTAAAAGAGTCGGCCTTTGCATTAAATTCATTACCAGTAATTATAACTGATCCACTACCTGATAAATAATTTTTATCAAGATAATAATCTAATTTATCAGAATTAATTTGATAAAGCTCACTTTTAAGCTCAACATTTCTTTTTACTTTAAGATAATGCTCAGCTGTATAGTAAGTTCCTGTTTCTCCAGTAATTGTGTACTGCAAACTGCCATCAAGCAGAGAATAAGCTTCTGCTCGAAAAGGGGTTAAATCCATTTTAGCTGTTGTAGTATAATTATCTACATTTTTACTAATTAGTTTAATTCTAAGCTGCTGTTGATTGTTATAAATAGTAAAATTTACATTTTCCAGTTCCTGATCAGGTTTAGGCTGCTGTTGACTATCCTGCACAGGTTCAGGCAAAATAAAATTAGTATCATTAATTGTAAAATAAATCGAGAAAAAAATAATTATAAAAATAAAGAGCGCTAAAAAAATATATCGTTTATCCATTCCTTAGCCCTCCCTTATCTATTAATAATTCTGCTGTTTTTTTGACTGCACCGCCACCACCTAATTTTTTTCTAACTACTGCTAATTCAGATTTTAACTGCTGTAATTTTACAGGATTTTCTAACCAATCTGCTACCTGCCGATATATTTTAGCAGCGGTAAAATCATTCTGTAATAATTCCGGAATAATTTCTTTCTGCATAATAATATTAGGCAGACCAACAAATTTTACCTTAAATATATATTTAGCCAGCAGATAAGTAGTAAAAGCAGAGTGATAACCAAGCAAATGTGGCGTATTTAGAATTGCTGCTTCCAGGGATGTAGTCCCCGAAGCAATCAAAAGCAAATCAGCTGCCTTCATTATTTTATAATTACTCCCCCTTAGAACTGGTAAATCAAAATCAATTTTATCTAAGAATTTAGCCAGAAATTGATCTGTTATACCAGCAGCTGCAGCTAAAACAAATTCAGTCTGATAGTCTTTATGCAGCCTGGCGGCAGCTTTAATCATTTCCGGTAATAGGCTCTCCACTTCAGAATGACGGCTACCTGGAAATAAAGCGATTACTTTGCGAACTTTAGATAGCTTAAGTTCTGCTCTTAATTCTGAAGAACTAGCCTGCACTTTAACTAAATCAAGCAGAGGATGCCCGACAAAAGTAACATCAGCCCCAGCTGCCTGATAGACATCTCTTTCCATCGGAAAAACTGCCGCTATATTGGTGCCATAAGCGGCCATTTTGTCAGCTCTCCTCCTATTATAAACCCAGGCCGAAGGTGGAAAATAATTAACAGCCGGGATTCCCAGCTGACTACAGCTTTTAGCTAATCTCATATTAAAAGCTGAATAATCAACTAGAAAAACAAGATCAGGCTGGCGTTTTTTCAATAACTGGCGCATCTGTTTGAGATTTTTGAAATGCTGTCCGATATTTTTGAAAGCTTCTAGATAGCCAATGGTACTGATAGCTGTAGGATCAATTAAAATTTCTGCTCCCAAATCAAGTAAAGCAGTGGACCCCATGCCAAATATCTCAGTCTGTTTTATTTTATTTTTCACTTCTTTGAGTACTGCAGCAGCATGCATATCACCCGAAACTTCTCCTGCAGAAACCATTATTTTTGCCAAGGGAAAATCAGTTCTCCTTTGTTGTGTCCAGCCGCTACAACCACTAAATTATTAGCAGCTGCCCGCTGTAAAAACTCGGCCTGATTTAAAATAAATGTCTTACCTGATTCAATTATTAAAGCGGCTGCTTGACTGCTAATTAAATTATCTAGTGTCTGCAGACCAACTGTAGGTAGATCAAACCGCAAGTCCTGTTCTTTTTTACTGCACTTAGCCATAACTATCCCCGGGCCACCAAATTCAGCAGCTCGTTTAATAGCCTGGTCAGTACCTTCAATAGCTTCCAGAGCTAGAACCGCTCCATTTTTAGTTAAAGCAGTCTGACCAATATCAAGCTGGCCTAAGTTATAAGCAGTTGTAAAGGCAAAACTCAGCTCAGTTTTTAATTGCTCAGTTAGTTTGCCTGCTAAGACTCCTGTTTTAGCTAATTGATCTTGCAAAAGATAATCTTGGGGTAGAACGTTAATACCTGACCGAGTAAATTCTTTTACCAGAGCCAGCATTATTGTATCATCATTAAAATTAGGCAGCCCAGCCAGTAATTTTTTTAATCTTATATCGGGTTCAAAACCAGCAAATAAGTGGGCTTTTTGAATTTTGCCTAACATAATTAAATCACTAACTTGTTCTGCTTTAAGGAGTTCAATCAGTTTATTAAACTCACTTAAGTTAATTGTATATTCCTGACAAGCAAACTCAGAAAAGTTAGCTGTTATTTCTTCAGCAATAGAAATAATTATAAAATCTTCCTGAGCCATTTTGGCTTTTTCAGCCCACAGCAAAGGCAAATTCCCCCAACCAGCAAGTAAGGCCTTTTTACTCATAGCAAAACACCTACCGGCAAATTCCGCGGCTAGCATTTCTTAAAAAGCGTAGGAAATGTTCAATTTCCTCACTTGTATCCAGCTCCTGGTCCATTTTTTCTATCGCTTCTTCAATACTTAATTTAGATCGATAAAGAATTTTATATGCTTTTTTAATTTCTCTTCTCAGCTCTGGAGCAAGTCCATTCCTTCTCAGACCAACTACATTAATTCCATTTACACTAGCGGGATGGCCATCAACTAAAATATACGGTGGTACATCTTTAACAACTTTAGAATGTCCCCCGACCATTGTCATTTTACCTATCCTGACAAATTGATGTACTCCAACCATACCTGAAATAACTGCACTATCTTCTATAATTACATGGCCAGCCAGATTAGATGCATTTGACATCACAATATGATTACCAAGCTGACAGTCATGTGCTACATGACAGTAGGCCATAATTAAATTATCATTACCAACTCTTGTCTCCCCGCCGCCTTCAGCGGTCCCCCGGTGGATAGTTACATTTTCTCTAATTGTATTATTATCACCTATAAATAAATAACTTTTTTCACCCTCAAATTTCAAATCCTGGGGCTCAAAACCAATCGAAGCTCCATGAAAAATTTGATTATTTTTTCCAATAGTAGTCCAACCTTTAATTACAACATTTGGGCCAATAACTGTACCTTCACCTATCTCTACATTTTCACCTATTATTGCATATGGCCCAACTTCAACATTTTTAGCTAGTTTGGCTCCCGGGGCAATAATCGCTGTTTCATGGATTTTGCCCATATGGAGCACTTTTCCCTTTTTCTCGGCTGCCAAGACTATCATTCCCCTTCCTTATTTATCTTCAAAAGTAAACATCATCTCTGCTTCTGCTGCCAAATCATCACCTACATAGGCTTCTCCTTTTACTTTAGAAAGTTTTTTGCGAAGCCTGACTAACTCTACTTTAATTCTCAGCTGATCACCTGGTGTGACTGGAGCTCTAAACTTTGCTTTGTCAATACTGGTAAAGATAGGCAATTTATCATCCATACCATCAAAACTATAATAGATTAAAATACCAGAAACTTGAGCCATAGCTTCTACAATTAAAACACCTGGCATGATTGGTCTTTCTGGATAATGACCCAGAAAAAATTCTTCATTGATGGTAACATTTTTAATTCCCACAATTGATTTTCCTTTTTCTACTTCTTCAATTCTATCTACTAACAGTAGAGGATAGCGGTGGGGTAAAATAGACCTTATTATACTAATATCAATTATATCATTCAATTCACTCAAATTAGTTTTCCTCCTCAAGCATTTTTTCTCTAATTTTTGTGGCCAATTCAACATGCAGACGGTGTCCTGACTTAACAGCTATTATATGACCCATTATTCTTCCATTTAAATTCATATCACCAATAACATCAAGGATTTTATGTCTAACAAATTCATTTTTATAGCGCATGGGATTAACTGTTTCCTGTTCACCAATTAAAACAATATTTTCCAGACTTGCTCCCAGGGCCAGACCTTGTTCATACATCTTCTCTGCCTCTTTTTCAAAACCAAATGTCCTGGCTTTACTTATCTCAGTAGCAAAATCATCACTAAGCTGATTATACTCATAAAAGCTGCTGCCAATCACTGGATGCTGATAATCTAATGTATAAGATATTTTAAAACCATCATAAGGTAAAATCACAATATAAGCAGCTTCATCTCTAGCAAAAATAGCCTCGGTAATTTTATAATAAGAACGGGGTTTTGACTGCTTTTTAATCCCGACCTGCAGAAATTTTTCATAATAGGGAAAAGCACTGCCATCAGTTACTGGAATTTCTGGACCTGCTACCTCTACTAATAAGTTATCAATTCCAGCTCCCCAGATTGCCGCCATTAAATGCTCAATTGTCTTAATTTTGAAAGCCTGCTCTGCATCCTCACCACTGCCAATAGTTGTATTTCTAACTAAATTAACTACCGAAGCTGGCTCAGCTTTAATTTTTATAGCTGTATCAAGATCAGACCTAGTAAATAAAATACCTGTATCTATAGGGGCTGGTTTAACTTTAATTTCTGCTTTTTTACCAGAATGGAGAGAAACTCCCTTTACAATAATTTCATCTGCAAGTGTCTGCTGTTTTTCCTTTTCTATATACAAAAGATCCATCCTTTCTCTATAAAGCCTTTCAATAGTTTATTATATATTTATTAAACAGGGAATTCAAGAAAAACTTAACCGAATTTTTAGCTCAGATTACTGCAAATTTTATTTACTCAAATTTATAGCTGCTAATTTTAAATATTCCCTATCCTTGAGCAGCCTCTTTAAGCTGATCAAATTGCTGGCTTAATTCCTCAGCCCGCTTACAAGCTGCTTCATTGTCAAAATAAAGCTCTGGCACCTGGCGTGATTTAAAATCATCGTCAACTCCAATAAAGACTAAAAAAGCTGACCCAGCTTTTTGATAAGCTGATCCATTCATAGCAGCTGATAAAACCTCTACTTTTACTTTCATAGAACTTTTTCCTACCGCAAAAATTTCTGATTTTATTTTGACCATCTGGCCGCAGGGAATTCTCTGATCAAAATTAACTGCTAACATAGCGGCTGTAACAACTTTCCCCTCTGAAAATTTTGCCGCTATATAACCGGCTGAACTGTCAAATTTTTTCACTAATGAACCACCATGTAAAATACCTAAATGATTAAGCATAGCAGGTTCAACAACAAATTCAAATTCCCCTCTGGCTGTTGCTGCTGATTTCTTTTTTCGCATAATATCTCCTTCATAACTAAGTTTTATTTTTAGATTAACTAATCTTGTTTATCTAAATTATTATTTTCGAGTTCTAAAATCCTTTTCTCCAGCTGTTTAATTTTTTCTATATATTTAGGTAACCTTCTTAAATATGCCTGTTCTTTAAGAGCAGTGCGGTGTTCTCGAGCAGGAGCTCCTGAAATAAAATCACCTTTTTTAGTACTTGCAGTTACCATTGCTCTAGCTGCAGCAGTTGTGTAATCAGCTAATTTGATATGGCCTACTATTCCGGACTGTCCGCCCAGAGTAACTCTCCGCCCAAGTTTTGTACTTCCAGCAATACCAGTCAGAGAAACAATTAGCGATTCTTCTCCCACCTCTACATTATGAGCAATTTGAATTAAATTATCTAGTTTACTTCCCTGACGAATTATTGTTGGTCCACTAGCTCCTCTATCTATAGTAACATTAGCTCCAATTTCAACTCCAGACTCAATAATTACATTTCCCTGCTGGGGTATTTTATAATGACCAGTATTATCAGTTGCAAATCCAAACCCATCAGAACCAATTACAGAACCAGATTGAATGATTACATTATCACCAAGCCTGGAATCCCTTTCCACAATTACTCCCGGATGAAGTAAACAAGCTTTACCAAGCTTAACATCAGGTCCTATAATTACTCCTGGAGCTATGATTGTGTTATCAGCAACTTCTACCCGTTCAGAAATTACTACTCCGGCATGAATAGAAATATTTTTTCCCAACTTAACTGAATCTGCAATTACAGCATCAGCAGATATTTCTCCTGTATAATATGGTGTGGCAGATAATAAATTAGCTATCCTTGCATAAACTGTTCTGGGGTTTGTAGTCAATAAGAAAGATTTATTTTTTGTGCTAGAAGCTAATCTTGTTAAAAATTCAGCTTTAGTAACAACAGCTGCTGCCTTTGAATCAAGTGCTGCCTTTAAATAGTCAAACTGATCAGCAAAGGTTATGGTAGAACTATCACTTTCAGCAATACCAGAAGCTGATTCAATAATGAGTTCAGCATTACCTTTTAGATCTGCTTCAGTAAATTCAGCTAAGTAACTTAGTTTATAATTTTTAGATGACTGTACTGTCAATTTCCCTTTCCTCCTATTTGATCTTTCCTCAATAAATTTAATTAATATAGTTTAATAATATCTTTTCTGACTCTTCTCAATTAATTGTTCAAGTCTAGCAGATTTTTCTTTTTTAGATGATGCTAATCTACGTTTAAGTTCATCTCTATAGTTAGCCAGTTCAACTTCAATTTCCTGCTGATAATTTTTTAATAAATTGTTATTATGCTCAGTTAGTTTTTGCCGATAAGCTGAAAAATCATGATTAAATTCGATAATCAATTTTCTAGTTTTAGCTGAAATTTGGTTATCAATTAATCCCTGCTTATCCTGTAAAATCTTTTGCTGTTCAGCTTCAACTTGTTCTAGCTGCTGATTCAAATCATTTTTTTCTGCTTCAGTTTCAGCAATAACTGCAATTGCAATTTTCAAATTAATTATCTCCAGATAATTATCTCTAATTTCATGCTGACTATAATCAGCATAATTATTTTTTACTTCAGACCTTAACTGCTGAAGTTCATTATTTAATCGTGTCTCCAATTCTTCTCTTTTTTCCTGCAGCAAAGCATCTTTTCTTTCTGCAAGTTTTCTACTTCTTTTAGCCAGAAACTGCATTTTTTCTTCTCTAATACCATCAGCAGCTGAGATTTGATTAGCTGTTAAAACATTTAAAACGGTTTCTTTGCTAATATCCATTAGTTTAAAACTGCTTGCTTTAAAATCATCTCTAAAGTTTTTATATTCTGCTGCAGAAGCAGTCTGAACTAAAAATTCAGAATCAGCTTCTGTCAAAACTTCTACTGCTGCTGGCTTAGTAAAATTATGCTGCTGCAAATTAAAAATATGATGCTGATATTCTTGTTCAGGCACAAAAACATAAATAAGTAAAAAAGCAAAAACCAGGCCTAACACAATCGCTGTAATAAACTTTAAAGTTACTAAATGATGATTAGATTCTGACATTTTGCCCTCCTTACTCGATTTAGTCAATTAAATAAAATTGAAGTTCAATAATTAAAATTTACTGCTATTTTATTTGTTGTTGCTAGCAGACTCAGATTTTTTATCGCCTGACTTATTTTTAACATCTCCAGATTGAACTGATTGGTCAGTCACAGAAGTAGAACTGCTTTGCCAATCCTGCTTAATCCTGGCTATTACATCAGCGGTCATATCATAACCACCATAAAGCATATCTTTTTCGTTAACTACAAATTTTACTTTCTCTTCCAGAGCTGTTTTAGCTATTGCCGCTTCAACTTCTTTGGTAACTGAATCTAGCAAATCACCCTCTAGACCATTGAGCTGTTTTTGGTATTTTTGCAGCATCTCTTTTTGCTCAACACCTGATAAATCAACAGCCTGCTCTTCAAGTTCTGTTTGATAAGCAGCTGCCTGCTTATCCAATTTGCTTTGAGCTGCTATTCGAGCAGGATGTTCAGCAAATACTTTTTCCAAATTTACATAAGCTACACTATTTCTTTTTGAATCAGCACTCATTGTTAATATAATAACTGCTACTACTAAAATTGCCAGTAGTAGAAGTAGGCTTAATAATTTAAAATTTTTATTAATCCAGTTCATTTATATTCCTCCAGCAAAATATTTAAAACTACAGCCGGTTAATTAACCGGCTGTCATGATTAAAAAGTATTACCAATACTAAAATGCAGACGTCCTTCGTTATCTTCATCCCAACCATAATCAAGTCGCAGCTGTCCAACAGGAGTATTCATCCTTACTCCAAGACCATAGCCAACATAAAGATCGCTTAAAGAAATTTTATCGCTATCATCCCAGACATTACCAGCATCTGTAAAAATTACCCCGGTAAAGCTATCATTAAAGGGAATTCTATATTCTATGTTAAATAGAAGTAAGTCATTATTAGGAATTTCATCATCAAAATCACTCTGCTGATAACCGCGCAAGCTATCAGAACCACCTAAATCATATTCTTCTCCTGCTAAAGGTTCACGGGGATCACTTAAGCCTAATTTCATTCGCACAGCCAGAGCATGATTTTTGAAACCAGGGAAATACCTCCGGCTATCTAGGTTAAACTTAGTAAACTCCATACCGCCCCCCAGAAAACCACCAGCATACTCTACACTGAGGTTATTAATTGTGCCATGTCTGGGATTAAAAGGGTTGTCACTGGTATCTCGACTAAAACTTAAAGTTAATGAACGCAAATTATCATCAGAAATTGTTTCTTCTGTATCATCCCAATACTCTTCAACATGCTCAGCTTTATAGCGCAAGGAAGTTCGCCAGTCTTTAGGCAGCGGATGACCGATGCTAATGCTACCACCTCTACTCTTCTTAGTATAGTCTTGATCATCAGAGGTAGTTCTTTCGCTTTCTTTATCATAGACACTAATTCCAAAGGAAAAATCTGTATCCCAGAGATAGGGCTCGTAAAAATTCAGTGAATAAGTCGTTGAGTCACCAAACTGCCATCTTACTCCAACTCGCTGACCTTTCCCAAAAAGATTTTTTTCGCTTACATCAATAAATCCTATCCATCCATCAGTAGAGCTATAACCCCCACCAAAGTTTAATTTACCAGTTTTTCCTTCAGTTAAATTAATAACTAGACGAGCCAAATTTTGCTCAGAATCAACTCTTTCTAACTCAGGATTGATATTTTCAAAATACTGAAGTCGTAAAAGCCTCTGATATCCCTTCTGGATTTTTTTAATATTAATTATGTCTCCTGGTTCAATTGGCATTTCTCTTAAAACAACCTTATCTTCTGTTTTCGTGTTGCCACTTACCTCAATTGAGTCAAGTCTCCCTGGAGTGATCTGAATATCTAGTACTCCTGCTTCGGAAATGTTAACATCATGATAGCGGGCAAGAATATAACCGTCATCCTGCATTTTAGACTGCAGCTTTTTTAAGTTTTGATTCATTTTCTTTACATTTAAAACTGTATCTAAGTCTAAATCAAGGACATTAAGAATCTCAGTCCGACTGTATAACCCTTCATTTCCGGAAATTTTAATCTCTTTTAAAACAGGGTTTTCCACTACCTCAAAAATAACATTTAAACCACCCTGATAATTTTCAAATACAATATTAACATCAGAAAAATAACCCATATCATAAACAGACTGCATATCAGCCCGTAAAGCATCCTGATTAGTTTGATCACCAACTGTGGTTTGAACTGAATTTAATATTTCGAAATCACTAACATAATTATTACCCTCTACAGTAATTTTAGTTACCTCATCAATAGGAATTTGTTGAGCTGTCACTGGCAGGGAAAAAACACAAATTAAAAGTGCCCAAATTAATAGGCCTGACCCAAAACTACGCTTCATTTTTTGCCTCCTTAGTCCTTTGTAAATTTAAAATTCTATTTCTGATTCAATGCTGATCTGGTAGTCATTATCGCCTAAATAACTTCCTTTTAAAACTGAAATTTGATTCAATTTATACTCAAACGATATTTCTCCTTCTCTACCATCCTCATTAAAATAGCTTGCATATTCTAAATAAAACTTATCTGATAAATTTTTACCAAGATAAATAGCAAACTCACGATCAACCCCATAATTATAGGTATCTATTTCAATCCTATCCAGCGATAAAGCTGAACGGAAATTAGTTTCTAAGTCACTGATTACATCTTTCTGGAGTGAAGAATTAACCAATCTAATTAGCTCTTGAAAAATAATTGTCTGGATTCCAATATCTTCGCCGCCAATTACAGCTGAACCTAATGCACCCTGACTGGATAAAAGGTTTAGAATTTCTTCCTGGGTCATCTCTGGTGTTGAACTAAATGTCATCCGCATATTATTAGCAGGACCATTTAAGTTTATATTTATTTCTCTTCCACCAGCATATGTTTCGGCATTAACTCGTAAAGTTGGAATTGAGTTTTCATCAAGGGGAGTAAAAATTGCTTCTCCATTAATCAATTCAAAGCGAGAACTGTAATAATTAAAAACCCCTCGATCACTGCTGAGCCGACCTTCCATAGCAAATGGCTTTTCTCGAGTAGCATAATAGCTAAGTCTAACACTACCATCTTGTACTAAAACATCAATATTATCACTTTTAACTCTTACATTATCAGTAGGGTTAAGTTGTAAATCAAGAGCTGGTTGAAAAGACTGCTCTGTCTCCTGAGTTGTTTCAACTTGATTAACCTCCACCTGATCAGCAGAGTTCTGCTGATCAGCTGACTGCTGATCGCTGTTATCTGACCATTTAAAAGGAATGCCAACTACAAAATCATATAAGTCAAGCTGACCTCTCAACACCGGACGCAAAAGCGGACCTTTAAATTCAAGTTCAGTATCAAAAAGACCTTCCAGTGATCCATGTGAGAAATAAAGCTTATGACCTGTTAAATTAAGCTGCCAGGCCTGATCAAGCTCAGCCAAATTTATTGTACCATCTAGTTTGAAATCACCATCAACAAAATCTCCAGTTATAGCTTCTAATTTAATATTTTCTTCTGAAAATAGAATATGACCTTGATAGTTGCGAATAGGGTCAGAAAGACCAACAGCTAGATTATTACCAGTCAGATCTAAATTACCATCAAGTTCAGGCTTTGCTATAGTGCCAGCTACAGTTAAGCTTCCATCTAAATTGCCATCAGAACTAAAATCATCATCTAAAAATGAAAGTAAAAATGAAATTGGCAGAGAATTTAAATCAGAACTAAAATCAAGGCTCTGATTTTGAATTCCATAACTTCCTGCAACTAAAAGACTCCCAGCAGATTTAAATTTTATTTCCTGCTCAACTGAAATATGTTCACTATCATTAATCACCAAATTACCTTTAATTGATTCTAATTGTGATGAATTAAGGGTCAGCTCAGTTAATTGATTATTAAGTTTAAAGACTGGTTTCTGTAAACTTCCGGTTAATTCACCAGTAAAATCAAGCCTGGACTGGAGATCAAGTTTAAATCCAGTTCGATCACTAACTAGATTAAGTGGCAGATCTTTTGCTGCTAGCTTGACTGACATGCCCTGACCCAGCTGTCCTTCAACACTAAAACTGCTCTTAGAATCAGCTGGAAATTGACCTGTTAAATTCAAATTAGCTGTCACCGAAAGCCCGGTGCCCTTAATGTCAGTTTCTCCCTGCAGAAAAACAGGCTCAGCCAGCGGATAAGTATTTAAGTATTGTTCTGCTAACTGTTGAATAGGAACTCTTTTCAATTGCAAATTCAAATTTGTCTGCAGCTGATCAGCCAATACTAAATCACCCTGCAGACTATAGTCACCACCAGCAAGTTCAAAGTCAAATTCTTCCAGCTGAAGCTGCCTGGAGTTTGGTCTAAAATTTAACGCAGTATTTTGTAAATTCGCTTTAAAACCAAAAACTTCCAGGTTCTGAGAATCAATATTAAAATCAAATTCTGGCTGCAGCAAAGGCCCCTTAACTCTACCTGTAATGTTTAATTGACCTTTAATATTATTAAAGTTTTTACCCAAATAACTGGAATAATCATTCAAAATAAATGGTTCTAGATTAAAATCAAGCTCAAAGCCATTATTTAAAGAAAATTCTCCGGCGGCAGTTAAATTGACATTTTTTTGCTGAACTGAAAATTTATCCACTCTAAAGCTACTGCCATCACCAGTTAAATTAAGTTTAAGATTTGAAAAATCAAATTCATTTTCAGCAATTATTAAAGAACTGTTATCAGCTTTAACTTCCAGCTGAATATTAGGCTGGCTCAGTTTTGAATTAAGCTTAGCTTTTAAAGATATTTCTCCACTCAATGGAAGCGGCTGCTGAATAAATTTTGCAATATCTTCAAAATAGAGATCTTCACTTTCAAGCTGTAAAGCAAGCTCTGCCTCCTGACCAGCACTTAAATTATTAATTTGACCAGAAACATTTATTACTGCTTGATTTAAATCTGCTGTAAGCTGTCTAATTTTAACTTGATCAGCCTGATAACTACTTTTTAAAACAATATTTCTTAATTGATAGCCTTGATACTCCCAATAGGGAGTTTTAAAACTAAGCTTTATTAAAGGATCTGAAATTTGCTGACTAATTGATCCCTGTAAGTAAGCAATATTAGGCTTAAAATCAGCTAAATACTGACTGCTGGCTGGATAAAAATCTTTGACTAGATCAGCCTCAATATTTTGACCAGCATAACGCAAATTCAAGCTATTAGCTGCAAAATTTATTTCTCCCATTAAATCTAAATAACCAGAATTAGATTTAAACTGCAGCTGATTAAAAATTAAATTTTGTTGAGCATACCAGAAAGAGCTATTTAAGTTAATTAATTCAGACGAATCAGCCAGAGCAAAATTAAAGTCTAAATTACCAGCTGCTGAAAGAGCATTATTTTTTCCATAAAGGCCAGCTAGTTTAGCAGAAAAATTAAGCTTATTATCCTTTATTCTTTCTAACTGATTTAAATATTTTTCTGTCTCAGGTTTAAAATTCAAAATTTCTGTTTTTAATTTATTGCTAATTACAAATTGAGTTGTCTTAAGCTGCAGTAAGTAGTTTTCCTGCTGCAAATTATAACTGCCTTTCAAGTCAATTTCTCCTTGATTGGACATTAATAAATGTCCCTGATCAAGGTAAAGTTTATTTTGAACAAAACGCAGTTTAAATATTCCTTCTTCTAGATCAAACAATTCATTTGTTAGCTGGTTAACTTTCACTTCAGCTGTGGCCTGGGTAAGCTCATTTTTCTTTCCCTTACCAGCCAATCTAAAGTCAAAATTCAATTGTTTAAAATATTTTTCAGGAAAGGGATAGTCTGCCGAAAAACTGCTGGCTGAAGCTGTAAACTCAAATTCACTATCTGCTTTAAGTTTAAAAGCAATTTCAAGTGGATTATTAGCTAAAATAAAATTAGTTTTTTTAAAGGCAACTGCTAGTTTAGGACCAGAAATAAAAAGCTTAAGCTGTGGGATCTCCAGATTAAAAACACTTTGATTTACAGGCTGCAATTCTGCTTGAGAAACTGATTGTTCAGCTTCTGTACCTGTTTGGTAATTATAAGCGGCTGTCGCTGCTAAATTAGTCAAATCTAATTCTGAATTATAATTAATTAATCTCAAACCATCAAATTTAATTTCTCCCTGTAGGGCTGCGTTTCCAGTAAGCTCTTCGAGATTAGTACTTAAATTTTGATAATTATATATTTTATGTTCAAGATGAGCTACCATATCCTGCAGCTTAAAATCAGCTGTCGCGAAATATAATTTGCTTTGTTGATCCTGTTTAGTAAAACTGAGATCAAGCTTATCCAGACTAATATTTTTAAGCTCTTTAGGCTGCTCAATTTGATCGAGCAGCTTTAACTGATCAATTTTTAGAGCAGTTGTCAAATCAGCTGTAAAATCAGTTGGACTGCTTATATTTAATCCCATATTTAAGCGTTCCAGCTGTAATTTATAATCAGGTAAATTTATTTCAAAATTAGAATCAACTATATTTAAGCGCAAACCAGTCAAAAAATTTGGCAAAGCAAAGTTATCAGCAATTTCTTCTGGGTTTTCCCTTAAATTAGAGCTTGAAGACTCTTTGTTTAAATTATTATTCTGTAAAAAAGGACTGACATTAATTAAATTTAAATCGGCTTTTTTTAACTCCATAAAGTTAATAGTTAATAATTTATCAGTAAAAAAGCTAAGGCTATAATTAAGGCTAAGCTCATCTGCTTTAAAGGAATTACCAGATTGGTCTTGATAACGAAACCCTGTAAGGCGCAATCTATTTAAAGGCCAGAGCGATACTGACTCAAAAGCAATATCAGCCTGACTCTTTTCTTCTAGAAAAGCAATAATATCATCTTTAAAAAACTGGGGGAGTCCTGCAAAAAGATTTAAGAAATACATTGCAATTATAAAAAGGACTAATATTCCCACCAGATATTTAATCTGTTTATCCATTTATAAACCCCCAGAAAATATTATTACTTACTTTCATTATTCTCCTTTTCTGTATCTTGATTAGAATCTCGTTCAAGTGCTGTTTCCTTTTTATCCTCTGGCTGTTTTAAATTATCAGAAGACTGTGCAGTTTCTGCCTCGGTTGCTGTACTATTGACAGTATCTGCATCTGGCTGAATTATTTCAAGATTTAAATTCAGATTACCTTCCAGAACATAATCGGTGGTAAAGCGCTCTTTTATTTCCTGTTCAGCAGCATTGTCAGCTGCAGTTTCCTGCTCAAGCTCATTCTTAGCCTGCTGCTCATCTTTAGATTTAGGATCTTCTTTTTGATTTTTAAATCTCTCAGTAGGTGATTCAGCACTGCTTTCTTCATAAGCTGGAGGTGCAGAATAAGCAGGGTAAAGCTGTAGGATTAAATCATTATTGTCTGCTGAATCTAAATATGCCTCCAACATTGATTCAAATGTCTTATGACCAGCAATTTTAGCTTCTTTGAGTCCATCACCATTGCTATTATTTTCTGGCAGCTCCTCTGGCAGCTGGCTGCGATTTGTTTCACCGGTATAACCACCATCAATAAATAAAGTTGCCATTCCCGGTTCAATATCTTCGGGTATTTTAAGTTTTACAATTTTCTTCTCTATTCCATCACGATATTTATGCAGTTTAACTTCAACTTCTAGTTCATCACCAGGATGAATTTGATCATTCAATACTTTAGCTTCCTGAACCAGAGCTACACTGTCTTTTTTGCTAAAGTCAAGCTCAAGTCGAATATCTATTAAATTTATCTCTTTATATGGATTAGTTAAAATCAAATTGAGAAGTTGGGAAAAATCAGTTAACGCCATGCTACCAATATCATTCTGGCTATAATACATATTGTCTGATTCAACTTGAAGTTCTGGTAAACCTCTTCCCATTATTTTCAACTTTGAATGAGCAGAACCAGGTCCAATTCTATCCAGAGCAGAATCAACTGCCTGTAGAGCAGCTGTATTAGCCAGTGAATCAAAAAGATGTTCATCATTAATTATCTGCAGGCTAACCTCTTTAATCAGCTTTCCATCCTCATAAACAGCTACATAAAGCGGTGTAATTCTAGGATAGGTATCAATTTTACCTGCTATTCCAGCCCCTCTATCCTCAGTTATTGAGCCTAATAATCTATTATAAGGAGAACCCAGTTTAAAGGGCTGTTCTGTACTTGGAATTACTGCATTAATTTTAGCTCGACTCAATAAATAACTCACCTTTCCCCGGTTAGTAAAAGGGTGGCCAAAAGCAAGGATATTATCTTTATCAATATAAGTTAATGTTCCGATTGAAGCAATACTAATATCACCTCTAACTAATTGTACAGCTATCGCCTCCCCAGGCCTGGGCCGGGCATTACTCTTATCAGATTCTTCAATACCTGGACTTGGAATAACATCTAATTTATAGTTCGTTAGGCGACTCTTTAATTGTTTAAGAGCTCTCCCGCTCAATCCGCTCACCATTAAAGGAGTTGTTGTTTTAATGAAATTTTCTTCTGGAGCAAAATCATTAACTTCAGCCGGACGCTGCCCGACATTTGTTTGACTATTTAAGCGGTCAGAATCAATTAATTTAAGCATTCGTTCAATTGGAGTAACAAGTCCATAGCGGTGATCACTATTACTCCAACCATAACCAATAGCTCCTATTAAACGGTCGTTAATATAAATAGGACTACCACTCATTCCGGCTGCAATTCCACCATATTCTTCGACTTCTTTACCAGTTAATTTAATTAAAATAAGATCCTGATCCAGGCTCCTATCATTCATAATACTAATAACTTCAATTGGAAATTTTTCTATTTTAGTCCCTTTAAAAACAGTTTTTCCATAACCAGTCATTCCCGCTTTAACGTCTGCCAGAGGCATTATATCTTCTGCTGCTAAGGCAGGTAAACTAAAGCAAAGCAAAAAGAACGAAATAGCAATTAAAATCTTAATCCTCTTTTTTTTCAAAATATCATTCCTCTCCAGCCAGATTTAAGAAGAAATACTCTGCTGTCCTGTACTTAAAACATTAGAAATTTTATCTAGTTCACTAAGTGCCTGTCCTGTTCCTTCTGCAACACAAACAAGAGGATCATCAGCCACAAAAGCTCCTACTTCTGTCTTTTGACTAATAAATTTATCAATTCCATTTAGAAGTGAGCCTCCTCCTGTTAAAATAATCCCTTTTTCTACTATATCAGCCGAAAGTTCAGGTGGGGTTTTTTCTAAAACACGCCTTGCTCCTTGACCAATACTTTCTAAAAGTTCTTTAAAGGCTTTGTTACTTTCTGCTGCTGAAAGCTCTATGTGACGGGGTAAACCAGTCATTAAATCTCTACCTTTAACTTCAAATTTAGCTGTAAATTCAGGATCAGCACTCCCAATATTTATCTTTATTTCTTCAGCTGTTGCTTCTCCAATAACAAGATTATAGTTTTCTCTCACATAGCGAACTAAAGCCTCATCAAACTTGTCACCACCGACTCTAATTGACTCGCCAACAACTATACCACCAAGAGATAAAACTGCAATTTCTGTAGTACCTCCACCGATATCAATTACCATACTTCCTTCAGCTTTTTCGATTTGCAACCCAGCTCCAATAGCAGCTGCAACTGGTTCCTCAATCAAAAATGCTTTGCGGGCACCAACTTGAATAGCAGCATCCAGTACAGCTCTGCTTTCCACCCCAGTAACTCCAACCGGAATGCAGACCATAATTAAAGGCTTAATAAACTTATTTTTAACTCCAACTCGCTGTAAGAAACTTTTTAGCATTAATTCGGCTACTTCAAAATCAGCAATCACTCCATCCTTTAGCGGTCTAACTACTTTTATGCTAGCAGGTGTTCTGCCCAGCATTCTCCTCGCTTCTTCCCCAACAGCTAAAACTTTATTTGTTTTAACATCTAAAGCCACAAAAGAAGGCTCTTGAAGTATTATCCCTTTATTATTTTCATAAATTATTACTGTTGCAGTACCTAAATCAATAGCAATCTTTTTACCTAGTTTATTTAAAAAACTCAATAATCTACTCCCTCCCACTTTACCTTGCTCAAGTAATAGATACAAATTCAAACTATATTAATCTAAATTTCTATTTAAAAGGCTTAAATCCTGCTCTAACTGGCAAAAGAATTCTAAAATAATTATACATGATCAATCTTAAAATATAATTAGAATCAACAAAGTAATTTTAACTGTCCAGCCCATTTTTATTAGTTTTCTGCTTCCCCAGAATTAATAACTGCATATTTTGTTAAAAGCGGACCAATTATTTCAGTCAAAGCAGCCGTTAAAAGTAAAGTATTAAAAATTAGAAGGCCAATTTCTGGTGCTGCTACATACTGCTTTTCCACAGAATAAGCTAAAGCAATTGCTACTCCACTCTGTGGAAGCAAACCAAAGCCAATATATTTTTGTACATTCCGGGGAGCTGCCGATAAATGAGCTGCCAGAGTTGAACCGCCAACTTTACCAATTATTCTCGCTAATAAATAAATGAGGGCAATTAATAAAAAAGCAGCTGAAAACATTTCTGAAAATCTAATCTCAGTTCCAGCAATTATAAAGAATAAAGCATAAAGTGGAATTGTCAAAGTATCAAGATATTCTGAAATTTGCAAGTTTTTGTGGGCAAAGTTTCTAACTGCAAATCCCACTGTCATATTAGCTATTAGAGCAGATACACCCATAAAAATAGAAATAGCTGAACTTAGTACAATTCCGGTTACAAGAGCTAATATTTTTTTAGTCTTTTCATTAAGATTACCCAATAAATATTGTAATAAATAGCCAATTAATAAACCAATGATAATTGCTCCACCAATTTCTAAGAGAGGATCGATAATTATCTCTTTTAATAAGAGCTCTCCTCCGCCCTGGAAACGCAGATAAGCAATTGGACTAACTAGCGAAAAAATAATCAAAGCGAAGGCATCATCTAGACCAACTACTGCCATAATTGTTGAACTGAGCGGTCCTTCAGCATTATATTCTCTTAATACCATTACTGTAGCAGCTGGTGCAGTTGCAGAAGCTATTGCTCCCAATAACAAAGCCATAAAAATAGGATAACCAAATGCTAAAATAGCAAGAGTAACTACTATAAATGCTGAAACTGATTCGAAAATAGCAATAGCAATAATACTTTTACCTAATCTTCGAATAGTTCTTAAAGAAAGCTCACTCCCAATCGTAAAAGCGATAAAGCCAAGTGCTATTTGAGTTATATAGCCAAGATTAGAAATTATAAAAACATAAAAATCATAAAATTCACGATCAATCCCGGGCAAAAGAGCAACAATATCAGGACTTAATACAATTCCTAAAAAAACATAGCCAACCACAATTGGAATTTTATATTTTTTAGCTAAAATTACTGTTAAAAAAGCAAGCAGTAAAAAGACTGCCAGTAAATATATTTGCTTATTTATGATATTATTTAAAGTTAACCATCTTTCAAAATCACCAATTGAAATTGATAGTAATTCTTCCATAATCAGCACCCCGTTTTGCTAGTTTCTTTAATTAATAAACTGATTCTAAATCTAGAAGCTAAATTATTTACTTACTATCAGCTGTAAGATCAGAATTATCTGCTTCGTCAAGTAAGAAGTGTAATAAATTAGATCGCTCAATAAATCCTCTTAAATAACCAGCTTCATTGATAACAAATAAAAGTGATTCCTTATTATTCAACATTATATCTGCTACCTTTTTCATATCACTATCTTCTTCAACAGCATCTCTGTTCTCTGACATATAAATTTCTATTGGCTCTGCTTTAACTTCTTTTAAATTTTCTACTGCCTCATTAACTTCATAAAAAAGACGGCTGCTGTCAAGAAACCCAAAACTCTCGGGGATAATATTTTTTAAAATATTGTTGCTATAAATTGTTCCAATAAAACGATTATGTTCATCAACTACTGGAAGCACTGATTGTTCAGAACGATACATAATTTCAATAGCTTTCTTAATACTATCTTTAGGGGTGATAGAATTCATTGTTCGAATCATATAGTCTTTAACTTTACTCAACCTATCACACCTCCAATTTCTTTATTTTAAGCCGGTCAAGACAGCAGTTAAAATTTTCTCGGGCAGAAAGATAAATCTTTTTATTTTCAGCTACCCAGAGAGCTGCTGCTGCCCCCCGCAAATTAGCTTCAAAAAAATCAAAATCATGCTGGAATATATAATCCAGAAAAGCTGTGTTATAAGCATCACTTGCCCCTAACCAATTAATAATACAATATTCCTGAGGGGAAAGTTGATAAACATCACCATTTTTATCAAACAACAAACGATCACAGTGAAAAGGAATCATAACATATTTAGCACCAAGCTCCTGCATTTTATGGCCAGCCTTAATATAATCCTTTTTAGTATCCATTTCGAGATCAAGGATAGTTTGGTGGTGTTTAAAATAAGGAGTTACTATATCGGGTTTAGCTGCTAGAGCTAACTTAAGTGCTTCTCCACTCCCCTGCAAAAAAACTCCTTTATCTTTTGTTTTGGCAATTCTAATTAGTCTTTGATAAATGTCGAAATGAACACCTTCTGGAATTGAACCCGAAATTAAAATACAGTCACTTTCGGAAATAGAGCGCTGAAAACGATTAACAAGTTCCTGAACTTCTTCTGTACTAACCTGATAAGTATAATCGTTATATTGGGTATAAGTAGCTGGGTTACGGCCAATAATTTTAACATTATTTCTAATTTCTTTTTCGGTATGAATATAATTGCTTATTATATCGTATTTTTGTACCATTTTTTCGAAAAAAAGCCCCTGCTTTCCTCCTACAAAACCAATGTTTTGTACATCATGGTAGCCAAGCGCTTTAAAATTAACAGCACTAATTAAACCTTTCCCACCTGGATAAACTTTCAAATCTTTTTCATTGTAAATAAACTGGTTTTTCATTACTTCATTGTTGTCAACAAAATACTCACGGTCAATTGCAGGATTGAGTGTTACTGTCGTAATCATTTTCGCACCACCTTAACTATTTTTTGCCGTAAAATTTTAATGTTCATTGTAAAAATAAAAGTTATATTTTAGCAAAATTAAACAAAAAACCGCTGAAAATATCAGCGGCAGGTTATAATTCCTTTTTTAAGATATTTTATTTATTTTTGCTCCCACAAGTTGAAGCTTTTTTTCAATGTCTTCATAACCACGCTCTACATGATAAATATCACGAACTTCTGTTTTGCCTTCAGCAGCCAGACCAGCCAGAATAAGCGCAGCCCCTGCCCTGAGATCTGTTGCTCTTACTTCTGCTCCGGTTAGATGGCCCGGTTTAATTAGCGCACTATGACCATCAATCTTTATATCTGCTCCCATGCGTTTTAATTCATCAACATGCATAAAGCGATTTTCCCAGACTGTTTCAATAATTAAACTAGTTTCATCTGTCTGAGTTAAAAGAGCCATCATTTGCGACTGCATATCAGTTGGAAAGCCAGGATAAGGTAAAGTTTTAACATCAACTGCTTTAAAATCATTCTGACCAGTTACCCTAACACCTTCAATATTTTCTTCTACCACAATTCCCATCTCATGCATTTTAGCAATCAGAGGTTTTACATGCTCAGTTAAAACATTCCGAATAAAAACATCACCTTTACTGATTGCTGCTGCAATCATATATGTTCCTGCTTCAATCCGATCAGGGATTATGCGATGCTCAACTCCATGCATCTCAGAAACACCTTCAATTTTTATTACATCTGTTCCAACACCTTTTATCTTTGCTCCCATTACTGTTAAAAAATTAGCCAGATCAACTATTTCAGGTTCACGAGCTGCATTTTCTATTACAGTTTTACCTTCTGCCCGACTGGCAGCTATCATAATATTAATAGTTGCTCCAACACTGGGATAATCAAGATAAATTTCTGCTCCTTTAAGTCGGTCTGCTTTAACTTCTACTACACCATGATCAAGGTTAACTTCCGCTCCTAAAGCTCTAAAGCCTTTCAAATGAAGATCTATCGGTCGATTACCAATATTACATCCTCCCGGCAAAGTGGTTCTTGCATGACCTTCTTTTGCTAACATAACCCCCAGTATATAATAAGAAGCTCTTAATTTTCTAGCCAGTTCATGGTCTGCTTCACTCTTAAAAACAGTTCTGGGATCAATTTCAATCCGATGATTAGAAATTTTAACTTTAGCTCCCATTTCTTCAATTATTTTACATAAATTATTAACATCTCTTAATTGTGGTATATCTTCTAAAACTCCTGGTGAATCTGCCAGCAGAGCGGCAGCTATAATTGGCAGTGCTGCATTTTTTGCTCCACCGACTTTAATCTCTCCTTTAAGTGGTCTAAGTCCCTCAATAATATATTTTCCCACCTCTAAAAGCTCCTTTCCAAATTTTGCCTTTAAAGGCCGCATAAAAGCATTAATTAAAATTAGAGTATCACTACTTTTCCTGGCAGCCCACACAATCGTTACCTGTTAGTTTATCAAATATCCCGGCTTTTTGGTAATTAATTTTTTCTTCCGGGGCTTTTTCAATTAATTCTTGCCAACATTCCTTACATAACAAAGAACCTGCATTCCTTATAATATTATCAGATAAGCCCTTTTTTTGCAACTTTTCTTCTCTATTGGGAACTTTACCAATTTGTTTTGTAACCGCATCACTACCGGCAATAGCTAAGGCCACTTTCCCTTTAAATTCTGGTGAGTTTTTACGATTGAATTTGACTCCCATTTCTCGAGCCCAGTCAAGATATTGTTCTATTTTATCTCTAGCTATATCTCCTCTAATGATCAACTTTTCTGCTTCATTCTCTTTTAATAACTCTTTAATTTCAGGGTAAATAGCAGTTTCATTTACCTGCTTTTCCTCTAAATAACCAATAATTCTTTCTTTAAATTCTCCTAAAAAGCGATTTTTTTCTCCTTTATTTATTTCAACTGGACCAAAAGCACCCGCCCGGGCTGTCTTTTCCAATTTGCTCTCCTGTTTATTTTGATTATACATTTCTTTAGTACCTCCTTGTTCTATTTTATCATTTTTAATTTTTTATTCAACAAAACAGCAAATTTTGTAATTAAATTAAGAACTATTAATAAATATTAAAATAAAAGACCATTCCAATTAAAATTGGAATGGTCTTAAAAGTATACACATATAAAGCAATATATTTTAAAATAATTTTAATACTCTTTTTAAGTTTTGATAATTAAATTTGTCAATTATTAAGTCAGCCTGACTAAAGTCCTGCTTTTTTTGTCCGGACTGTTTATAAGCAACAGATTTAATATCTGCTCGATGAGCTGCTGTAATACCATGAGTTGAGTCTTCGATTACCAGACATTCCTCAGGAGAAACATTGAGTGTTTTGGCAGCTGTTAAAAAAATATCTGGGTCTGGTTTCCCATTTTCTATTTTATTAATGTCAACATACTGCTCAATATAATAATATAACTTTAACTTATGGTAAATATAATCAATAATTTCAGGATATGAAGAGGAAGCAATAATCATTTTTATTTTTTTATCTTTAAAAAATTGAAACCATTCTTCTATTCCATTCATTAATTTAAGGTTCTTTTTATTTTTCAAAGCTAATAAAAAATGATTAAGATTGTCTTGAGCAATTTCATCAGGTTCAATAGGTTTATTTAGCTTATAATTATTGGTTATATCTCTCCACATATCAAGTAAATTAACTCCTTGATATTGAACTGGTTTAACTTCTTCTACATCAAGGCCATAGTCTTTAAACATTTTTAAATTGACTTCATGATAAATTGGCTCAGAATTCAATATTACTCCATCCATATCAAAAATTACAGCTTTTAACATAAATCTCATCCATCCTAATTAAATAAAGATTTTTTATCATTACTACCACATAACATTATTTTATGCCTAACTACTTCTTTCATTTTATCTTTACCAGGAGTTAAATATTTGCGCGGATCATTTGCCTCTGGATTATTTTGAAAATATTCTTTTACACCATCTGAGAATGCAATTTTTAATTCTGTGGCAATATTAACTTTTGTAATTCCTAATTTGATACTTTTTTGGACAGACTCATCTGGCAATCCAGAAGCACCATGCAGAACAAGTGGTACCTTAATTAGTTTATTTATATTTTTTAAACGATTATAATCAAGTTTAGGTTCTTTTTTGTAAAGTCCATGAGCAGTTCCAATTGCAATTGCTAAAGAATCAATATTTGTTCTTTTAACAAAATCTACTGCTAAATCAGGATTAGTTAACTGAGAATCTCTTTCCGAAACTGTAATATCGTCTTCTTGCCCTACCAATTTACCTAATTCAGCTTCTACACTTACATCATATCGATTCGCAAAATTAACCACCTCTTTTACTTTAGCTATATTTTCTTCATAGGATAAAGCTGAGGCATCAATCATTACTGACTTACATCCTAACTTAATTGCTTTCTTTATATCATTTATATCCTCATGGTGATCAAGATGGAAAGCAATTGGAATATCAGTTGATGCAGCTGCTGTATTCATAATATTTATCAAATATTCAATTCCCGAAAATCTAATTGTACCGGGAGTCGCAGCTAAAATAACTGGTGAGTTTAATTCTGAAGCTGCTTCAATCACAACTTTAGTAGTTTCTAGATTATGAATATTAAATGCTGGAACTGCATAATTATTTCTTTGTGCATTTAAAAGAAGATTTTTATCTGATATTATAAACATTTAAATTCTCCTCATTAAGAATAATTTTTTAACACAAGTCAGTTTATAAATTATTATAAATTATTTTCCCATTTATAATAGTTAAATAAACATTCATTTTTTTATCTATTGCAATTAAATCAGCTTTTTTACCTATCTCTATACTGCCTATTTCTTCAGCTAATCCAATTGCTGCTGCAGGAGTCAAAGTAGCCAGTTTAAGACTATCGAATAAAGATAGTTCAGCTGAATCTTTAATATTTAAGATTGCTTCTCTAATCTTTAGAGTGCTCCCAGCAAGAGAACCAGTTTCAGTCCTTGCTATAGAATCATGTACTTTTATGTCAAGTTCTCCTAATTTATAGTTTCCATCAGCCAGACCGCCAGCTCTAATACAATCACTTATCAGCATCAATTTATTATTTTTTACTTTATATAATATCTTAATTACAGCTGGATGCACATGAATCTTATCAGCAATTAGTTCTGAATAAACTTCTGCTGAAGATAAAATAGCGCCTACTGCTCCTGGAGCCCTATGATGTAAACCAGTCATACCATTAAAGGTATGAGTAGCAATATTTGCTCCACAATTAATTGTTTTTTTAGTTTCTTCATAAGAAGCATTAGTATGTGCAATAGTAACCTTTATTCCTTTTTCAGTAAGATATTCAGTTATTTGAGAAGCAAGATCTTTTTCTGGCGCTAATGCAACTACCATAATGTTATTACCTGATAAATCAATTAGTTCATCAATCTCTTGCAAATTTATTTCTCGCATAAATTCAACCGGGTGAGCACCATTATGTTCAGGCGTCAAATATGGCCCCTCTAAATAAATACCAAGAATTTTTGCTCCATCAACTCCTTTTTCAATTCCCAATTTGACATTCTGTAAAGCTGATTTTATTTTAGAAAGTGGAGAAGTTAAAGTAGTTGCTAAAAATGAAGTAACTCCATTTTTAGCAAGGAATTGGGAAATAGAGTTAAGAGATTCATAATCAGCATCCATGACGTCCTTGCCAACTGCACCATGGATATGAAGATCAATCAAGCCTGGAGCAATTATTTTACTCCCTAGATCAATTATCTTTAAATTTTTATTTAGAGATTTATTTTCAGAACAACTAAAAATATCTTTTATAATTTCATCTTCTATTAATAAATATGCATTTTTTAAAATTCTATTTTCTAAAAATATCTGTTCACTCTTTAGATAATATTTCACATTTTCACCTTATTTCTGAGTCTAATTTAAATACCATCTTTAATTTTATTTTCAGCTTTATTGGTGTTTTCTTTAACTTCAAAAGCAAGTATTTGTTTTTTGCCAATTTTTAGGGCCTGATTTTTTAAATCAGTTAAGGAAAGATCTTCTAATTTAAATATAATCTCAAGAATCATAGGTACATTTGTACCTGTAATAACTTCACAGTTTTCTATTTCAAGTGATAATTTTACTGATTCTTTAAATGGAGATCCGCCTGGTAAATCAGTAAAAATCAAATAGCTATCACAATCTAATTCTTTAACTTGGCTGGTTAATTTTTTATAAAGCAAGTCAGTAGAATCACTTTCTAAAAAGTTTACAACACCAATTTTATCTTGTTTGCCAACAACTAATTCTATTACAGAATTAATTCCAGCAGCAAAATGCCCATGTCCGGAAATAATTATACCAGTCATTTTAATCACTCTCCTGAGTTAATAGAAGGGGATATCCCCTTCTATTAAAAAATTAATTATAGTATTGTTAAATATTTTCCTACAACTCCAAAAACTACTGTCAAAGCAATTAATTTTATTGGAGACCAACCTCTTTTTAACAACCAGTACATTAATAAAGCATAAAGTGCAGGCAGTAATTTAGGCATAATTTTATCTAAAACATCTCCCTGTAAAGCTACACTTGCTTTACCAGCATTGATAACTAGAGTAGTTTTTAAGCTAATATAGGAAGCAACTAATCCTCCAATAACAGAAAGTCCAACTATATTTGCAGCTCTTGATACTTTTTTAGTATTCTCTTTTAATTTAGAAATAGATCTAACTCCTGTTTGATAACCATAATGCATTAAGCCAAACCTTAAAGAAAAATGAACAATGTTAAATAGAAGAAGAAAAATTATCGGACCTGCAATGCTGCCCTCAACTGCTAAAGAAGCTCCTATTCCTGCACTAATCGGAAGTAAAGTGAGCCAAAATAAAGCATCACCAATTCCACCCAATGGACCCATTGTGGCAACTTTAATTCCCCTAATAGTTTGAAGATCATTTTTATTTTCTTCCATAGCAGAAATGATTCCCATAACAAAAGTAACTAAAAAAGGATGAGTATTAAAAAATTCAAGATGCATTTTCATTGATTTACTAAGATCTTCTTTTTTCTTATGTATCTTTTTTAAAGCGGGAGCCATACTATAAAGCCAACCAGCTGCCTGCATTCTTTCATAATTAAAAGATGCTTGTAAAAGCAAAGAGCGCCATGCCATTTTATTGAGATCTTTCTTAGTCAAACTCACATCTGTACTTTGATCAGTGTACACATTTTCGTTTTTAGATTCCATCGGCTACTACCTCCTCATTATTATTATCTGGAGTTGAATCATTAGACTGATTTTTAAAGAAATCATATAAAGCTATCGATGTACCAATTAAAGCCACTGCTAAAATTGGTAATTCTAAATAAGCTACTAAAACAAATCCAATTATTAAAAATCCTATATATTCTTTCTTAAACATTATTTTTAATAGTAAAGCAAAACCAACGGCTGGCATCATTCCTCCAGCAACAGAAAGACCTGCAATAAACTTTTGAGGTAACATTTCAACAGCAGCCCGGGCTGCGTCTGCTCCAAAATAGATTGGTAAAAATGCTACAATAAAATAAGATACAAATAAAATTGTTATACCTAAATAATTAATCATATCAATACCTTTTAGGTTTGCTTCTTCAGCATATTTATCTGCTTTGTGCATAACTGGAGAAAAAACTGTAAAAAGCAATGTGATACCTGCCTGAGCAGCTACAGCAAAAGGAACTGCAATTCCAATTGCTACTTTGGGATCTTGACCAGTTAGGATAGCAAAAGAGACTCCAATAATACCCCCAATCACTACATTAGGTGGTTGTGCCCCAGCTAACGGAACCATTCCCATCCAGACTAATTCCAACATACCTCCAGTTATTAAGCCAGTTCTAAGATCTCCCAAAATAAGTCCTACAATAACTCCTGTAACGATAGGCCGATGGATATGAGTTAAACCATTATACATATCAATTCCTGCGATACCAGCAAGTAAAGCAATTAATAGTGCTTCTGTTAACATTAATATTCCCCCTCATTTTAAGATTATACTAATTACCTTTAAAGCAAGTCGATTATATTTTCCCCCTTTTCATCTGGAACTCTTCGTAAATCAAGCTCAACTCCTAAATTATCAAGCTCTTTAAAAGTTTCGATATCTTCTTTAGAAACAGAAACTGTCGAAGATATTTGTTTTTTACCTTCAGCATAATGCATATTTCCAATATTTACTTTTTTTATTGGAACACCACCTTTAATTAATACTAATAAATCTTGTGGTGTTTCAACTACTATAAAAATCTTTTGTCTGGCAGATGCTTTATCAATAATATTAATAGTTTTTTCTAAAGTAAAGTATCTTGTTTCTACTGTTTCTGGCATAACCATATCCATTAAATTTTGTCTAATACTATCCTCCGCTACTTTATCATTAGCTACTAAAACTAAATTTGCACCTAAATGACTAGACCAGGTAACTCCAACCTGACCATGAATAAGACGATTATCAATTCTTGTCAATAAAATATTGGGCATTTTTAAGCCTCCTAAATTTTAATTGTGATAGGGATAAATTTTTACTCCTTTAACTACTCGATTAACACTTCCATCCGGACTAGGATTATCTGGGTTTATCTTGTTATTAATTGAATTATACAAAGAAATTATTTGAGCAAAAATAATATAAATCAATGAGTTAAATACTTCATCTAATTTTTGATTACTTTCAATTTTATAATTATAATCACTAAGTTCTATAATTTGGTCATCTATTAAATCTGAGATAACAAAAGTTTTCACCTGATCTTCTTTTAATTCTCTTAAAAGATCATATTCATAAAGCCTTGCATATTCTGAACGTGATAAGAAAAATACAACCAATGTCTCTGAATCAATTATGGACTTAGGACCATGCCGAAATCCCAGAGGAGTATCATACTTAGTAACAGTCTTACCTGCACTTAATTCTAGCAATTTTAAGCTAGCTTCTTTGCTTAGACCATAAAAATAAGAAGATCCAAGATAAATTATTTTTTTATATTTCTTAATTAATAGCTCATCAAATTGTGGAAAATCATTTATAACTTTTTTAGCAGCAGCTACTTCGGATTTAATTAAAGGTTCAAGCTCAGCTAATTTGTTTAAGTTAAAAAATAATAAGGCTGCTAATAACATTGAAGTAAAACTACTAGTCATTGCAAACCCCTTATCATTAGTAGCTTCAGGCAATAAAATTACTTTGTTTTTCCTCCCTTCTATAGACTTTGCAAGTTTACCAGCTTGATTACAAGTTATAACTAACTGATAAAGATTATTAACAATTTGTTTTGCTAAATTTACAGTAGCTACACTTTCAGGACTATTGCCAGATCTGGCAAAGGAAACTAATAAAGTAGGAATATCTTTATCTAAATATGTAGCCGGATGACTAACAATATTTGTTGTATGAACAGAAACTACATCTAAATCACTATATTTTTCTTTAATATAATTAATAAGTGTATCACCAATAAACCCAGATGTCCCGGCTCCAGTTAAAATAATACGAATATTTTTATTTGCTAGAACTTCTTCTAAAAAGCTCTTTAATTCCTGTTGTGCATTTAAAATTTTTTGTAAAGTTAAATTCCACATTTCAGGCTGTTGGTATATTTCTTTCGCTGTATATAGGCCCTGTTTTTCTTTCCATTTTTCTTCATTTAAATTTAGTAATTTTGTCAATTATAACACCTCATTATTATATTATGTTGTCATTACAAGTTGTTTAAAATTCAATTTTTATTCCAGCACAACATGGAATTTAAATTTATCGCCCCGGGCAATACTAACTGTATATTCAATTATAGAATTAGTCTCATAAGTCAATCTTTCTAATAAAATAGCTGGAGAATTTTCTTTTACATCAAGCAGCATAGCTTCTTCACTATTAATACTAGTTGCCTGAAATGTTTCTTCTGCTTTAGCAAAGACAACATCAAATTTCTTCCTAAATATATCATACATGGCTGAATCACTTAGTTCTTTTTCTGTCAAGTTCTCAAATCTATATGCCGGTAAAAAAGTAGTTTCCAGCATCATTGGCTCATTATCGGCTAATCTAAGTCTTTTGATCTGGTATACCTTATCATCTTCTTGCAAATTTAATTTAGCTATGATTTTTTCAGCTGCTGCAACTAGTTTAAAATCAATAATTTTTGAAGTAGGCTTTTTATTAATCTTTTTCATTTCATCAGTAAAACTATAAAAATTAAGTAAGTCTTGTTCAAAAGCTTCTGGAGAAACAAAAACTCCTTTACCCTGCTTTTTATAAATCAAATTATTTTTTTCCAGTTCAACCATAGTTCTTCTTACAGTAGCCCTGCTAATATCATATTCTTCACAAAATTCTCTTTCAGAGGGAAGCTTATCATCTTCTTGATAGATTCCTTCTTTTATTTTTTTACTAATAATATCATACAGTTGATAATATAGCGGCAACCGTCTATCAGAACTAATAATATCCAATTAATTCACCTCTTATTATGTTATCATGATAAGTATATATAGATATTAACTCTTTTTTGCCAATTTGTCAAGCTAGTTAGCAAACTTTTAATAATTTTATTATTAATCAATAAAATTAAAATAAAAAAGCAGTTTCAAAATAATTGAAACTGCTTTTAAAAAACTAATTAAATTAGTTGTTAAACAGTAGTTGTATAAGAGCGATCATTATGACCAGCAGCTTTTAGACGTGCAACAGCGCGCTCATAAGATGCTTCTGCTCTAGCAAAATCAATGTTTTCACCAGAACTCTGTAATTTTTCTTCCGCTCGGTCACGGGCCGACTCTGCTCTTTCTATATCAATCTCTTCCGGCAGTTCAGCTGTTCTAACTACTAAATTAATTTGATCTGGTCTAACTTCCATAAAGCCCTCACTAATAGCTATCTGGATTTCTTCGCCATCTTTAACAACTCTCACTACACCAATCTTCATGGCAGTTACTAGAGGAGCATGTTTAGGCAAAATTCCAATCAAACCATCAACTGCAGGTCCTTCAATAAGATCAACTTGGTCACTATAAGCTAATTTTTGTGGTGTTACTACATCTAACTGGATTTTTGGTGCAGCAGCCATAGGCTACTCACCTTCTTCCATCTGTTTAGCTTTTTCTACTGCATCTTCAATAGTTCCTACCATATAAAATGCTTCTTCGGGCAAGTCATCATAACGACCTTCTAAAATACCTTTAAAGCCACGAATTGTATCATCTAACTCAACATATTTACCAGTGTTACCAGTAAACTGTTCTGCAACAAAAAATGGCTGCGATAAGAATCTCTCAATTCTTCTAGCTCTGTTTACTACTACTTTATCTTCTTCAGATAATTCATCCATACCCAAGATAGCAATTATATCCTGCAAGTCTTTATACTCTTGCAAAATTTCCTGGACTTCCCGGGCCACATTATAATGCTCATCTCCAATAACTCTAGGATCCAGAATATTAGAAGTTGAATCAAGTGGATCAACAGCTGGATAAATACCTTTTTCAGAAATATCCCTAGATAAAACTGTAGTAGCATCAAGGTGAGCAAAGGTAGTAGCTGGAGCAGGGTCAGTTAAGTCATCAGCTGGTACATAAACCGCTTGCACTGAAGTTATTGAACCTTTTTTAGTAGAAGTTATTCTTTCCTGTAATGAACCAACATCATAAGCAAGAGTTGGCTGATAACCTACCGCAGAAGGCATCCTACCAAGTAAAGCTGATACTTCAGAACCAGCCTGAATAAAACGAAATATATTATCAATAAATAGTAGTACATCCTGACCAGCTTCATCTCTAAAATATTCTGCCATAGTAAGTCCTGTTAAACCTACTCTCATTCTAGCTCCAGGTGGTTCATTCATCTGACCAAAAACCATCGCAACTTTATCTAAAATATTTGCTTCCTGGAATTCTAACCAGAGGTCATTTCCTTCTCTTGTTCTTTCACCAACACCAGAGAAAACGGAATAGCCACCATGCTCGGTTGCAATATTATTAATTAATTCCTGAATCAATACTGTTTTACCAACACCAGCACCACCAAACAAACCAACTTTACCACCTCTGGTATATGGTGCCAGTAAATCAATTACCTTAATTCCTGTTTCAAAAAGCTCAGTTGAAGGTTCTTGTTCTTCAAACTCTGGAGCAGATCGGTGAATTGGACGTCTTTCATCAGTCTCAACTGCTCCTCGATTATCAATTGCTTCCCCGAGTACATTAAATACTCTGCCTAGCACGGCTTCGCCAACTGGAGTACTGATTGGAGTCCCCTGGTCTACTGCTTCCATTCCACGAATCAAACCATCTGTAGAAGCCATTGCAACAGAACGAACACGATTATCACCAAGCTGTTGCATTACTTCACAGGTCAGGTCAATATCTCTTTCTTGATCTTCTATTTTAATAGCATTATAGATTTTCGGTAAATTTCCGTCCGGAAATTCAATATCAACTACCGGACCAATAACCTGAACTATTCTACCAATGTTCTGGTCACTCACACAAATTCCTCCTTTATAAAACTTTATTTAAGTGCTTCTGCTCCCCCAACAATTTCTGTAATTTCTGTAGTAATCTCTGCCTGACGAGCTCTGTTATATTGCAAAGTAAGTTTATTTATCATTTCATTTGCATTATCAGTAGCAGAATCCATTGCTGTCATCCTGGCACCAAATTCACTAGCTTTTGATTCCAGCAAAGCAGAGTAAATTACATTAATTAAATACTGAGGCAAAATATTGTCAAAAACTTCAGCTGGTGATGGTTCAAAAATATAATCAACAAAATGTCCATCTGCTTCTGCTTCATTTTCTGCCTGATCTGCTTTTAATTTTTCGGCTGAGGCAGCAAACTTTTCTACTGGCAGCAGCTGCATAGTTTTGACCTTTTGACTAATAGCAGAGTTGAAATGAGTATAAACAATTGAGACTTTATTGACATCTTCAGCTATAAAATGTTCAATAATTTCATCAGCAAGATCATTGGCAAAACCATAACCAGGGTAATCATCAAGCTGGATATATTCAGCCATAATATCAACCTGACGTCTACGAAAATAATCTCTCGCTTTTCTACCCAAAACAATCAATGATACTTCTCCGTCTGCTTTAATAATTTCTTCTACCCGATCATTTACCCTGTGATTATAAGCCCCACATAATCCTCTATCACCTGTCACAGCAATAACAAGATGACGGCCTGTTTCTCTTTCTGCCAGAAGTGGATGATTATTTTCTCTAGTTCTACTAAAAACTCCCTGCAGAACTTCTACAGTTTTATTAAAAAATGGTCTGGCATCTTCTGCCCTATCCTGGGCATTTTGCAGTTTCGCAGCAGCAACCATTTTCATGGCTCTAGTAATTTTCTGGGTGCTTTTTACACTCCCAATTCGCCGCTGAATATCACGCATATTCTGCATTATTAGTTCACCTCAGCTTCCTCTGCTTCGGTATCAGAATCTTCCATATCAACAATTGTATTTTTCTTAACCTGGAACATATCTTTAAATTCTTTAGCTGCCTGATTAATTTTTTCTTTTAACTCATCAGTTAGCTTGCCATTTTCTGTTATATCTTTTTTTATTTCTGCATAGTTGCTATCAATAAAGCCTAAGTATTCTGATTCAAATCTACCCAGATTATCAACTGGTAAATCATCAAGATATCCGTTAGTAACTGTATAAATAATTATTACCTGTTCAGCAACTGGCATTGGAGAATATTGTTTCTGTTTCAGGATTTCAACAATTCTTTCCCCACGATTAAGCTTTTGTTGAGTTGCTTTATCAAGATCAGAACCAAATTGAGAGAATGCTTCTAATTCACGATACTGGGAAAGATCAAGCCGCAATGTTCCAGCAACACTTTTCATCGCTTTAATTTGAGCATTACCACCAACACGGGAAACAGATATACCAACATTAACAGCAGGACGAACTCCAGAGAAAAACAATTCGCTTTCTAGATAAATCTGACCATCTGTAATAGAGATAACATTAGTTGGAATATAAGCAGAAACATCTCCTGCTTGTGTTTCAATAATTGGTAGAGCAGTTAAAGAACCCCCTCCAAGATCATCATTTAATTTGGCAGCTCTTTCAAGTAGGCGAGAATGAAGATAGAATACATCTCCTGGATAAGCTTCACGTCCAGGTGGTCTTCTCAAGAGTAGGGACATTGAACGATAGGCCACTGCATGTTTGGAAAGGTCATCATAAACAACTAAAACATCTTTATCTTCTTCATACATGAAATATTCGCCCATTGCACAACCAGCATAAGGTGCAATATATCTAATTGGAGCAGGCTCACTTGCTGTAGCAGATACTACAATTGTATAATCCATTGCGCCTTCTTCTCTTAATCGTTCAGTCAACTGAGCAACAGTAGAGTTTTTCTGGCCAATAGCAACATAAATACAAATTACATCATTATCTTTTTGATTAATAATTGTATCTACTCCAATTGCTGTTTTACCAGTTTGACGGTCTCCAATAATTAATTCACGTTGGCCTCTACCAATAGGAGTCATTGCATCAACAGCTTTTAAACCTGTTTGTAAAGGCTCTTCTACAGGTTGTCTCTGTACAACACCAGGAGCTTCTGATTCAATTGGTCTATATTTATCACTATCAATAGCACCTTTACCATCAATTGGCTGCCCAAGTGGGTTAACAACTCTCCCTAACAATGCTTCCCCAACCGGAACTTCAACTACTCTCCCGGTTCGTTTTACATCATCACCTTCTTCAATCAGGGTTTCATCTCCAAGTAAAACAACCCCGATATTATCTTCTTCAAGGTTTAAAACCATGCCAAAAACTTCATTAGGAAATTCTAATAACTCACCAGCCATAGCATCCTTAAGTCCATAAACATGAGCAATACCATCACCGATATCAAGCACGGTACCAACACCAGTTGACTCTAGCTTCTGGCCATAATTTTCTATTTCTTTTTTAATGATCGAACTAATTTCTTCTGGTCTTAGTTTCAAATTAATTCACCCCTAACTTACTTACTGGAATCGCTTTAAGCTGCTGCTGTAATGAATAAAGTCCATTACGCAGACTACCATCAATAATATAATCCTCAACCTTAAGTACAAGTCCACCAATAATTTCCTGATCAACTTTATTGGTTAGCTGAATATTATATTTAAGCAGTTGATCCAGTTTAGCTTTTAATTTATCAATCGTTTGTTCATCTAATTCTATAGCAGATGTTACTTCAACATGTAAAATATCTTCTTCTTGATCAACAAGATTATTGAATTCATCTATAATTGATTCTAAAAAATATTCTCTTCTTTTATCAATTAAAATATAAAGAAAATGCAAAATATCTGTTTCTAATTCATCAGAAAATATTTTTTCAATTATTCGCTTCTTGTCTTCGGGCATTATTCGCTGATGAAATAAAACCTGATTCAAATCTTCATTTTCCACTACCAGCTGCCAAAATTCAAGCAAGCTATCCCGCAAAACAGGCAGGTTATCTTTTTCTTTACCAAGATCAAAAAGAGCCCGACTATATTTTGAAGCTACTTCATTTCTCATTGCAGCTCACCTAGCTTTTCTTTATCCAGACCATCGATAAATTGATTAATCATCACCTGATGTTTTTCTTTATCTAATTGCTCCTGGATTAGTTTATTTGTAGCTAGAATTGTATAGTCAGCAATGCTGTCCCGAAGTTCAGATACTGCTTCCTTCTTAGCCTGTTCAATTTCTGCTAATTTCTTTTCTTTTATATTTTCAGCTTTTGTTTCAGCCTCACTAATTATATCTTTAGCTTTCTTATTAGCTCTTGTTTCAGCATTATCAACAATCTTTTGTGCTTCATTACGGGCATTTCTTAATTTCTGCTCGTACTCTGCTTTTAACTCTTCGACTTTTTCTTTTTCTGCTTCAGCAGCATCAAGATCACCATTGATCTGAGCAGCTCTCTGCTCCAGCATATTTTTTACTGGTGAATAAAGAAACTTCTTTAAGAGAAAAAGCAATACAAAAAAGTTTATTAATTGCCATATCATTGTAGTATTAATATTAACCAAGAGTACATTCACCTCCTGAAATATAATGACCTATCTTTAGTAGTATAAAAACAGGAAAATATAGTAAGATTAAGTCAGGAGATTAAGTCTCCCGACTTAATTTTCCACCGCTTACTATATAGTAAAAATTAAAACAATCGCAATAACCAGAGAATAGATACCTGTTGACTCAGCAACAGCCTGACCTAAAAGCATAGTAGTAATAATATTACCTCTTGCTTCCGGATCTCTAGCTACAGATTCAACAGCTTTACCAGCTGCATAACCCTGACCAACACCAGGACCAATACCTGCTATCATTGCGAAACCTGCTCCTAAAAGTGCTGCTGCCCTAATAATTGTGTCAATAACTTCTGGTGAAAATTGAACCATTTTAAATTCCTCCTCTCGATATTAAAAAACAAATAACTAACTAAAAATTAAATTATTTATACTGATCAAGTTTATTTTGAAAACTATCTTTAACTAGATCAGCAACTGTCCACAGTAAGACTACAAATTTTATCATAAATAATCCTACTGTTGCAGCAAGAAAGTTTAAATTATCATTTCTAGCTGCGGTAAATAATACAAAAAAGTAAAGGGCATATTCCAAAAAATATCTATTTCTGATAAATTTTTCTGCTGATTCTTCTTGCATACTCAATGCCCTAACTATATTATTATATTTTAACCTTAAAAGAAGAGTAGCGATTACAAGCCCAAAAATAAAGCCAAATAAGACCTTAAATTCTCCTGCCAGTAGCGAAGAAATGATAGGCAGCAATGAAAACAAATAAACTTTTTTTAAAATTTCTTTTTGTACTTTTACAGGATCATTAATATCTTTCATTAAAATCTCCTTTGGTTAACAACAGTCATTATTCAATACTTTTTTACTTTTTGTCTAAACTTCTTTCAAGAATTAAAGCAAAATAGTTAAACTAATTATTTAAGTCTAAGTTCCAAAAATCAAAACAATTGCTATTACCAGTGAATAAATACCTGTAGAGCCAGAAATAACCTGGCCTAATAACATTGTAGTAATAATGGGTCCTCTTGCCTGGGGCTGTCTTCTAACAGCAGATGTTGCTTTTCCAGCAGCAAAACCCATTCCTATTCCTGGACCAACACCAGCAATTAAAGCAGTTCCTGCAGCAATATAAGAGGCTGTTTTAATAACTGTATTAGCTACTTCAGGCGAAAATTCTAACATAAAAAGGCCTCCTTTCTCAACAACTATGATTTAGCAACAGAAATATAGGCGATTGCAATCATACCAAAAATAAGAGCCTGGATTAAGCCAACAAAAAATCCAAACCAGGCGTGCAGTGGAACTGGAATTAAAGCAGGGGCTGCCTGATAAACAAGAGTAATAATAATTCCACCACCAACAACATTTCCAAAAAGACGAAATGAATGTGAGATTGGTTTGGCAAGCTCTCCAATTACATTAATCGGTAATAAAAATATTACTGGTTCAGCAAAACTCTTAATATAACCCCAGACGCCATATTCTCGCATACCTTCATACTGAACAACAAGAAATACTGTTAAGGCTAAACCAAGGGTCGTATTTAAGTCACCTGTTGGACTCGCTAGACCAGGTATCAGACTAATTAAATTGCTAAAGCCTATATAGATAAAGATGGTAGCGATAAAAGGAAGAAATCTCCAGCCTTCATTAGGCAACATTGGCTCAATCTGACCATGAATTAATTCAACAATAAATTCTGCTACATTCTGTTTCCCATTTGGCCTAATACTCATTTTAGAAGTTAAGTATTTAGCTAAAATCAAGATAATAACTACAGTCAGCCAGCCAACCATCAGGGTATCAGTGATCGGAAGATAATCCTTACCAAATAAATAAAAAACTATCTGTGGACCTGGATTCAATTTGCTTCCTCCTTTCTGCAAATTATTTAGACTCAGAGAATTTGTAAAATATACAGTTTGCAGCTGTCTTACTTTAAACAGCTAAAACTGCCAAAATTTATTTTAGAAAACTTTTAATCATCAAAAGTTGAGATTAAAAGTTTATAAACTGAATAAAAACCTGCAAAAATACCAACGATTAAACCAAGCAGTTTGAAAAATAAACTAAAATTCAAAAAACTATCAATTAAATAGCCCAGCCCAAAACCAAGACCGGCTGAAATTATTATAATTAAACCTACCTCAGTTAAAAGCGAAAAAGCTCTTAAAATTTGCCGCCAATTTTCCTGTTTCATAATTATCTAACCTTTGTAATATTTTATTATAGAAAAGTAAAAGTTGCAAGCAAGTATGTGAATTAAACAACAAAGTTTTTAAAATCGCAATTATTTGCAGATACTGTTTATTTTATCTTTAAATATAAATTGATTCTGTTAAAAACAAACAATTTTTACGGAATAAAATAAATATCAAGACTGACTATCTTCTACAGAATAATTTTCTTTAGGCAACTTAACTGAAAAAATACCTAATCGCTTAGCACCATAAATAATAATTAAAATTACTGCTAAAAAGATAGTTAATGCCTTATTAAAATTAATACCATTAATTAAAAATGCTATTCCTCCCAGAACAGCACTAATTAAATAAACTGAAATAACAGCCTGTTTTTGATTTAAGCCAATCGCCAATAAACGGTGATGGATATGGCCGCGATCTGCCTGCCCAATTGGTCGATCATTGAATAAACGTCTTGCTATAGCAAAAGTAGTATCTAAAATAGGAATTGCTAAAGCCAGCATTGGTACAAAAATAGTAACTGCAGCTGCACTCTTTAAGGCACCTGTAATTGAAACAGCAGCAATAATATAACCAATAAACATTGCTCCAGTATCTCCCATAAATATCTGAGCAGGATTAAAATTATACTTTAAAAATCCAAGACAGCTGCCTGCCAGCATTATAGCCAGAAAAGAGGCTAAATATTGACCTTCTTGTAAAGCAACTGCAAATAAAGTCAGTACAGCTATAATTGAAACTCCTGCTGCAAGACCATCAAGACCATCAATTAAATTAATGGTATTAATAATACTTACTATCCAGAAAACAGTTAAAGGAATTGAATAAACTCCTAAATAAATAACTCCTCCAAGGGGGTTAGTTACATAATTAATTCTAACTCCAAAATAAATCAAGATTAAAGCGCCAATTATCTGTCCTGAAAACTTTATTGGCGCAGAGAGCTCAAATTTATCATCAATTATTCCCAGAATAAGCATATAAGTACTGCCAATTATAATACCTTTTACAGTTGAGTTAAGTGGCAAAAAGAATATTAACGGCAAAACAAAGGCAAGATAAATTGCTATTCCACCTGCAGTAGGGATAGCTTTAAGATTAATTTTTCTCTCCCCAGGATAATCCATTAGATTAAAACGAGGCGCATATTTAATTATAAGTGGTGTTATAATTAAAGAAAGAATTAAAGTTACAACAAATGCAGCTAGATAAAGCAACTTACTTACCTCCTTCTCAGTTATTATTTAGTTCCATAAAGTCTGTCACCAGCATCACCAAGGCCTGGCACAATATAGGCATGATCATTAAGTTTTTCGTCAAGAGCAGCTGTCCAAATATCAATATCAGGATGTGCTTCCTGAATCTTTTTAACTCCTTCTGGAGCAGCTATTAAAACCATTAATTTTATACTACGAGGATTTCTATCTTTAAGAAATTTAATTGCTTCCATTGCTGTATTACCAGTTGCCAGCATTGGATCAACAACCAGCAAATCTCTTTCTTCAATATCTGTAGGAAGTTTACAATAATACTCAACTGCTTCTAAAGTTTCTGGATCACGATAAAGCCCAATATGACCAACTCTAGCAGCTGGAATTAATTTCAAAACACCATCAAGCATTCCTAAACCAGCTCTTAAAATAGGAACAATCCCCATTTTTTTACCTGCTATCATTTTAAATTTATCTTTTGTAATAGGTGTTTCAATTTCAACTTCTTCTAAAGGCATATCTCTGGTTACTTCATAAGCCATTAAAGTTGCTACCTCATCAACTAACTCTCTAAATTCTTTTGGCCCAGTATTTTTATCTCTAATTATTGCTACCTTGTGTCTAATCAGCGGATGATCCATTACATGTAATTCGCTCAAGTTTTATTCTCCCTTCATTTTTTTAATAATTTATTATCAATAACTTAAGTTAAATAAAGCTTTATTATAATTATTCTACTTAAACAAGCTTAGTCCTCCTCTTTAGAGGGAAAAATCTTTTAACTTTTTTACCATTAATTTAAGTTCTGTCCTTATTTCTTCTCGAGTAGAACGATATTTTTCTTCTGACAAGCCAAACGGATCCTGAATATCTTTTTCTATTTGATGATCATCATTAGCAAATTCTTTTAATGTGAATATTTTATCAGCTAAATCAGGATGATTTAAAATTAGAGCACGGCTATGTTTACGGGTCATTGTTAATATTAAGTCTTCCTGACTTAATTCAATCTCATTAATATTGCGGGAACGATGTTCGCTTAAATCAATGCCAAGCTCTGCCATAACTGCGGCTGCTTTTTCATTAGCTTCAGAGCCACTAATAGCCGAAATTCCCGCTGAGCTAATTTCTAGTGACTGATTAGACGAGTCTGCTGTAATTTCCCTTAATAAATATTCAGCCATTGGACTACGACAGGTATTGCCTGTACAAACAAACAATAATTTTTTAATCATTTTCACCTCCCGGCTGAAAATCATTTGCAGCTGCTGCAGCTTTATAAATTCTATTCATTAAAGCCTCTGCTATTCCTGTTCCAGCTACCGACTCAATGTAAATTTCTTCAACTTTAGAATCTTGATCAAGTTTTCTTAACAGATCAAATAACTTATGAGCTAGTTCAGCTGGCTGTTGCCGATTAAAAACTTTTAACAGTTTGATTTCAATTTTATTAGTTAATTTTTTAAATTGAGAGCTAAGTTCAATTTTATTTTCCCGGGCAGTAATTAAAGCTATCCGATCAACCTGCTGAAGATTAATTCGGCTGGCTAATTCCTCACCAGTAAAATCAACTGGTAAGACATATAATTTTTTTTCAGGAGCATAATGACGATATTTCATCCCCGGTGCAATAGCAGCTTTATTCTTTGGCAATTTCCCAGGAGCAGCTATTTTCACTTCTTCTCCCAAAAAAGCAGCTAATTTTTCGCGACTTAATGCTCCAGGCCTCAGAACAACTGCTGTTTTCTTTCTTAAATCAACTACAGTTGATTCAAGTCCAAATTCACAACTTCCTCCATCTAAAATCAAAGGTATTTTACCGTGAAGATCAGCAAAAACATGCTCTGCTTTAGTTGGACTGGGATAACCAGAAGTATTAGCACTGGGAGCTGCTAGTGGAAAACCACTTTTCTCAATTACAGCCAGAAAAAGCGGATGAGAAGGCATTCTAATTGCTACAGTTTTTAATCCTGCTGAAGTTTGATCTGGAACTAACTGTTTTTTATTAAATATCAAAGTGAGTGGTCCTGGCCAAAACTCAGTCAGTAAATTTTCTAAATTATTATCAAGCTGATTAGAAACTAATTTTTCCAGAGCAGACTTTCTGGCAATATGAATAATAAGAGGATTGTCTTGCGGTCTTCCTTTAGCTGCAAAAATTTTTTTAACAGCCCTGGAATTGAGAGCATTAGCCGCTAAGCCATAAACTGTTTCAGTAGGTAGAGCAACTACTTCACCTTCTTTAATCAATTCAGCTGCTTTAATTACAGCTGGTTCTTGCTGCAGATCTTTAATTATTGCTAATCTATCCTTTGACTGCAGCTGGCTAAAATTTTTTATAACATTTCGACTAATGATTGGTTCTAAAACTTCTGTACTAAATTTTTCTGGAAACTCAAGTTTTTTCTTCATTCCAATTGATACTCCTTTTATTTAATCATCAAAAATCAAGGAACATAGACTGCCTTAATAATTCGATCATGTTCAGCATAATCTTTAATTACTTCTATTTGCTGCCAATCATCTGAAAAAAGAGCTTTAACTGACTCGGCTTGCTGATAACCAATTTCAAGAAAAATATGACCCCCATCAGCCAATACTTTCTCTGACTGTGGAATTAACTTGCGATAATAAGTAAGTCCATCTTTCCCTGCCAGCAGAGCTAACTCTGGTTCTTGCTTTACTTCAGCAGAAATTTCTTCCATTTCAGCAGCTGTAAGATAAGGAGGATTTGCAACAATAATATCTATTCCATTAATCTCTCTTTTAATAAATTCTGTTAATAAATCACTTTTCAGGATTTTGAGACGATCATTTAATTCAAATTTTTCACAATTTAGAGAAGCAGTTTGAAGTGCTATCTTGGAAACATCAACACCTACTACACGGGCTGATTCAAGATAATAAGCTAAACTAACTGCTATTGCTCCACTCCCAGTTCCAACATCAATTATTTGAGCCTCTGTAAGATCATCCTCTTTACAATAATTGAGAACTGTTTCAACCAGATTTTCTGTATCAGGACGAGGAATTAAAGTACCTTTTTTAATTATTAAATCAAGTGACATAAATTCTTTTTTGCCCAAAATATAAGCTACTGGAACATGCTGTGCCCGCTGTTTTATCATTTCACGATAGCTATTTATTTCTCCTGTTTTAAGTGGATAATCAAACTTAACATAAAGATTAATTCGCTCCATTTGCAGTAAATCAGCTAGCATAACTTCTGCATCAAGGCGTGGACTTACAATACCCTGTTTAGCTAAGAAATCAGTGCTTAGATTTAAAAGTTGCTTAATATTCACTTTTAGATCTTCTCCAATCTTTTCAGGTTGTCCTCCTCAATTAAAGCTTCAATTACCGGGTCTAAATCACCATCAAGAATATTATCAAGCTGATGTAAAGTTAAGTTGATCCGGTGGTCACTTACTCTTCCTTGAGGGAAATTATAAGTTCTAATTTTTTCACTTCGGTCACCAGTACCGACTTGTGATTTTCTCGCTTCAGCTCGTTCTGCCTGTTTTTCCTGCTCTTTCTTTTCCTGCAAGCGAGCTCGTAAAACTCGCATAGCTTTTGCTTTGTTTTTATGCTGCGATTTCTCGTCTTGGCAGGAAACAGTTAAGCCAGTAGGCAAATGAGTGATTCTAACTGCTGAATCAGTTGTATTTACGCTCTGACCACCTGGGCCACTTGAACGATAAACATCAACTTTTAAATCATTTGAATCAATCTCAACATCTACTTCCTCTGCTTCTGGTAAAACAGCAACAGTAGCTGTTGAAGTATGAATTCTACCACTTGATTCTGTAGAAGGTACCCGCTGGACTCTGTGCACTCCACTTTCGTATTTTAAATATTTAAAGATATCAGTTCCTTCAATAGTAAAAATCATTTCTTTATAGCCACCTGCACCAGATGGATTTGCACTCATTACTTCGACAACCCAACCTTTTCCTTCCGCAAACCTGGCATACATCCGATAAAGATCAGCAGCAAAAAGAGCAGCTTCATCACCACCAGCTCCAGCTCTAATCTCTACAATAACATTTTTTTCATCATTAGGATCATCAGGCAGCAGCATGATTGGCAGCCGTTCTTCTAATTTATTAAATTTCGGTTCTAATTCAGCTATCTCCATTTCTGCCAGTTCCTGTACATCAGGATCATCATCAAGTTCAAGCATTTCCCGTGCTTCTGCTAAGCCCTGTTTGGCAGTCTTGTACTCTTGATATTTATCGATAATTTTTTTTAGTTTAGCATGTTTTTTCAAAAGTTTTTGATATTTGTCACTATCATTTATTATTTCAGGATCACTTAGTTTTTTATTTAATTTCTGATAATTATCAACCAATTTATCCAATTTTTCTTCTAAATCAAACATTTAAATTCACCTCTTTGCTTTTCCTTTTATAGCATGACAACTTCGACAGCGTGCTTCATAAACCTCAGCTGCTCCAACTAAAATTATAGGATCATCGAACGCAGCTGGTTCTCCATTAATTAAACGCTGAGTTCTACTAGCTGGTTCACCACATTTCATGCAGATAGCATGTAATTTATCAACATATTCTGCCCGGGCCATCAACTCTGGCATAGGCCCAAAAGGCTGATTGCGAAAATCGCGGTCAAGTCCAGCAATAATTACCCTGACTCCCCGATCGGCTAGATCTTCACAAATCTGAATCAAATCATCCGGGAAAAATTGCGCTTCGTCAATCCCCACAACATCGATATCAGAATTTATTTTAGTTAAAATCTCTTCTGGATGATCAACAGGGATTGCCTCAATACTATTTCCACTGTGAGAAACAACATCTTTTTTACTATATCGATTATCAAGTACAGGTTTAAAAACTTTAACAGTTTTTTTAGCAATCTTTACTCTCCTGATTCGCCTAATTAATTCCTCACTTTTTCCACAATACATTGGGCCAGTAATAATCTCAAGCCAGCCGCTATTAGTAATCTTATACATCAGTCCACCTCATAATCTAAATAATTATTAAATTTTCTCTAAAAAAAAAGCAGAGCAATTAAGCCCTGCAGCAGAAACAAAATGGATTTCTTTCCTTTTTATTCAGAATCTTCTTCTGAAATACCATATTTTTTATTAAATCTTTCGACACGACCACCTTTAGTTGTTCTACGCTGTTTTCCTGTATAGAATGGATGACAGCTGGAACATACTTCTACCCTGATATCTTCTTTAGTTGACTTAGTTTTATAAACCTCGCCGCAGGCACAGGTTATTGTGGTTTCCTTCATTTCTGGGTGGATTCCTTCACGCATCTATATCACCTCTCTTGCATACATAATAATTTTACACTGATAAATCAGCTATCCTGAAATATCTCATTTATCAGGCTGAAGACACAAATCCTCAAACTAGAGTTTATTATAACATAGCAGTTTAAGCTATGCAAGCAAAAATCAATTCTTAAATATCTTAGCTAAAGTATCAACCAGCTCCAGATTATCTTCCGTGTTTTTGAGCTGTTTAAGTAGAGTATCCATTATTTCATAATCATTTAAATCAGAAGTCTGCTGACGTAATTTCCAGATAATATCAAGTTCATTTTCTGTCAATAACATTTCTTCTTTCCTGGTACCAGAGCGGTTAATATCAAGAGCTGGAAAAAGCCTTTTTTCAGCTAGCCTTCTGCTTAGATGAAGTTCCATATTACCTGTTCCTTTAAATTCCTCATAAATTACATCATCCATTCGACTTCCAGTATCTACTAAAGAAGTAGCAATAATTGTTAAACTGCCTCCTTCTTCAATATTCCTGGCAGCTCCAAAAAACCGCTTAGGAAAATGCATAGCTGTTGGATCAAGGCCCCCTGAAAGTGTCCTTCCGCTGGGAGGAATAGTTACATTTGCTGCCCGGGCCAGTCTAGTAATACTATCGAGCAAAATTACTACATCATTTTTATGTTCAACCAGCCGTTTGGCCTTTTCTAAAACTAACTTTGCTACCTGAATATGCTCTTCCTGAGGCTCATCAAAAGTAGAACTAATCACCTCAGCATCAACAGAGCGCCGCATATCTGTAACTTCTTCTGGCCGTTCATCAATTAATAAAATCATCATTTTAGTTTCGGGATAATTATGGCGAATGCTGTTAGCAATTTTTTTTAATAGAACTGTTTTTCCTGCTTTAGGTGGTGAAACTAAAAGTCCCCGCTGACCCTTGCCAATAGGAGAAATAAGATCAATTAAGCGAGTAGATATTTCATTTTTATGATATTCTAGCTGATATCTTTCTTCTGGATAAAGAGGAGTCAAATCTTCAAAATGAGACCGGGAGCGTGCTTTCTCCGGATCTTGATAATTAACCGCCTCAATTCTTAAAATAGCAAAATATTTTTCACTGTCTTTAGGCTCTCTAACTTGACCTGAGACCACATCCCCTGTCCGAAGGTCAAAGCGCCGAATTTGAGATGCAGAAATATAGATATCATCACTTGAAGGAATATACTTAGAAGGTCTTAAGAATCCATAGCCTTCACTCTGAATAATTTCAAGCACTCCTTCGGCAAATATATTTCCTCCTTTTTCTGTTCCTTTTTTTAGAATAGCAAAAATCAGATCTTTCTTTCGCATCTGCGAATAACCACTAATCTCCATTTCTTTTGCTATTTCATGTAATTCTGTAATAGTTTTTCTTTCTAGTTCACTGATGTTAAGCACACCAAAACCACCTTTCCGCATTTACATTCATTTTATTACTAATAAAAACTACATAATATTCAAACCAAGTCTAAACAACATATAGACCCCGATCAAATAAACTGCTGCCGCTGCAATTGAATCCCAACCTAAAAATAGAAAAGACCGGCGTGATCTATAAAATAACCCGATTAAAATAATAGTTGCCATTACAATTCCGATTGCAGCAGTTAAAATATGTACAATTTTAACATCTGCCAGTAAAATTCCCTGTCTATAAAAAAGATCAGCAAAAAAGATAACTGCCATATTAAATATATTGCTGCCAAAAATATTACCAACTGCCATATTATATGCATTTAATCTAACAGCAGAAATAGTGGCTACAAATTCCGGCAGAGAAGTTGCCGCTGCAACCAGAATGGAGCCAATAAAGCTCTGATCAATTCCAGTCAAAGCAGAAAGTTGATCAGCTGTAATAGTAAGATAATAACCGCTAAACACTATTACAACTGCACAGGCAAAAAACCCAAATCCAGCTTTACGCAGTGTATAATCAGGATTAGGATCTGCCTCTTTTTCTTCATTTGGATCAAGAGGATTCTTTTTATCATAACGATAAATCATTCTAACTCCAACTATGTAGGTAAACAGAAGAATAATACTATCAACACCGAGCCCAAAAATACTTAAATGAATATTTAAAAAATGTGAGAGAATCAAACTGAACACTACTAAAGATGAAAGTAGAATACCAATTAAACCGGAAAGAATGTGACTGTAGTTTACTCTCAGTAAAAGAGGTCCTCTGCCCTGAATAAGATCTGCAAAGGCTAAAATAACGAGGTTAAAAGTGTTACTGCCAAAAGCATTGCCAACGGCAATATCGGGTACACCTACAACAGCAGAACTGATACTTGTTACTAGTTCTGGCAAAGAAGTTGCCATCGCAATTAAAATCCCTCCGATAAAAGCCTGACCAAGGCCGCTCTTATCAGCAATAATATCACCAAACCGAGAAAGATAAGTACCAGAGATAATAATTAAAAGTGCCATTAAAATAAATTTTAACCAGATCTGTATCAACTGCACCCTCCTCTCTTAAAAATATAATTATTATACATTAAGAAAAGGAGAAACTCCACCGATTAAGAGAATTCCCCTTTTCTTAAATAAAATTTTAGCAATATTTTAATCATTGTATTGTGATAAATTAATTACCAGGCTTTATCATTGCTTCCTAAAGTTTTAATTTTTTCTTTAACTTTTTCAGCAATAGCATCCCTACCTGGTCCACAATATTTACGAGGATCATATAGTTCAGTTTTTTCAGCAAAAATTTCTCTAATTTTAGTAGTAAAAGACTGCTGAAAATCCGTATTTACATTAACTTTATTAACTCCATATTTAACTGCTGTTTGCAGATCAGCTGCTGAAACTCCAGATGCTCCGTGTAAAACAACTGGCATGTCAATAATTTTTTTGATTTTAGCCAGACGATCAAAGTCAAGTTCCGGCTCACCAACATAAACTCCATGAGCTGTTCCAATTGCAATTGCTAAAGCATCAACTCCTGTTGCCTCAACAAATTCTTTAGCTTGATCAGGATCAGTATACATAGCATCTTTTTCTTCTACTGTATGGTCATCCTCTGTACCACCAATTGTTCCTAATTCAGCCTCTACACTAACCCCCACATTATGGGCTGCTTCAACAACTTTTTTAGTCAATTCAATATTTTCAGCAAATGGTTTTTTCGAAGCATCAATCATAACTGAAGAATAGCCAGCTCTAATGCACTTCATAATGCTTTCAAAACTACTTCCGTGATCAAGATGTAAAGCCACAGGTATTTTCGTATTTTTAGTAGCAGCTTCAACCATTTTAATTACATAATCCATACCTATGTAGCGAATAGCACCTTCACTTGTCTGAAGAATTACTGGTGAGTTTAATTCTTCAGCTCCTTGCATAATTCCCTGTAAAAATTCCATATTATTAATGTTAAAGCCACCTACAGCATATGTTTTTTGATGGGCATCCTGTAAAATATCCGCCATTGGAACTAAATTCATAATTTATTTCCTCCTTATTAAATATTAATCCAGGGATCAAGAGAATTTTTTGATTTTCCCTGAACAGCCTGTAATTCTATTCTATTTAATTGCCGCAATTTTTGCAAGTCTGTTTCAGAACGCGCAGCAATATCAAGTTGGGAACCGCAGTTATTGCAAATAAGCTGAATCTTATCGGAAAAAAGTTCTATATTTATATCATGACTGCCGCATTCACAATAAAGCTCTTGTTCTGCAGCTATATCATGGATAATGTCCAGAGCCTGCAACATTAAATCGGGATCTTTAAAATCATCAAGCCCCATTTCTTCAGCCATTAGTTCTAGATCCTTTTTTACTTTTTCGAGTTCATTTTCTACTAATTTAGATGGACCAAAAAAGCCCAGATTGAGACCTGTCTCTTTACAGGAAAGTGAGGTTAAGTTTTTACTATACCAGAACTTCTGTGGTGAAATTAATAACTTATGTGCCTGATCACAATGCAAACAAAAATAACTTAATCCCAGATAATTATTAGCCTGCCTCTGCAGAGCAGCCTTTTCAGCTCCACAACTACAGCTGAGTTTTTTTGTTTCAGCAACTGGCAATTCAAAAATATTAATTTTCTCTCTTTCCAGACGACCACAGGCAGGACAGCTTAAGGCTATTGTAGTAGAGATATTAATTAGCATCTTAAATCCCGGCCTGTATTAGCAAGGCCAGGTCTTCACCTCCTTAATCTAACTATTCTCCATTAGATTAGAAAATCCTTTTTTGATCTCAAAAAAGTAATTTAGGAAGTTTAATTATAAGCTAACCATAAAAACTAATCTCTTTAAGTTTAATTGTTATTTATCATCTTTAATTATTTTTTTTAATTCTTGAAAACGCCTCCGATGCTCTTCATTATCAAAACAACGGGCAAAAGACTCATTTTCATAATTACGAGCTGCCGCTGCATCTTCTTGATAATTTTTATTGATAGCTGTTTTTATCATTTTAACAGCTGCTGCTGATTGAGCAGTGATTTCCAGAGCCAATTCTCGAGCAGCTGTTAATAAAGATCTGGGGGTAACAACTTTATTAATTAAGCCTAATTCATAAGCGAGAGCAGCATCAATTATCTCACCTGTAAAAAGTAATTCTTTAGCTTCTGCAATACCGATTAAGCGGGGTAAACGCTGTGTAGCTCCAAAAGCTGGAATTAATCCTAACTTAACTTCCGGCTGACCAAAACGAGCTCTGGTAGAAGCAAGCCTGATATCACAAGCCAGACTAATTTCCATTCCACCACCTAAAGCATAACCGTCAATAGCTGCTATAACAGCAGGGGAGCTCTGCTCGATTAAATCACAAATTTGCTGACCTTTATGAGAAAGAGCTGCTGCCTGGTGAGCATTTAATTTTTCCAAATAATCAATATCACCTCCAACAGAAAAAGCTCGATTACTGCTGGAAGTTAAGATTACAGCTCCAATTTCTGGTCTGGCAAAAACTTCAGCTAGAACTTCGTATAATTCAGTTAGAAGCTGATCATTATAAGCATTTAATACTTCAGGTCGATCAATTTTTATTACTGCTATTGAAGTTTCATATTGACACTGAATGAATTCTCCTGCCATTATTTTTCCCCCTTAGTTTTTTTACTTCTTATTTTCTAAAACTGCTTTAATGAAGCTGACAAATAACGGATGGGGTCGATTTGGTCTTGATTTAAATTCAGGATGGAACTGTACTCCGACAAACCAGGGATGATCAGGTATTTCAACTATTTCTACCAATCTTTCATCAGGAGATAAACCTGTAATTTGCATCCCAGCGTCTATTATCTGTTCACGGAATTGATTATTAAATTCATAGCGATGACGGTGACGTTCATAAATCACTTCCTGCTGATAAGCTAATCTACTAATTGAGCCATCCTCTAATTTACAGGGATAAAGTCCCAGTCTCATTGTCCCTCCCATGTCTTCAATATCATGCTGATCTGGCATTAAATCAATTACTGGGTAATCACTCCGGGAATTAAACTCAGAGCTATTAGCCTCTGTAAATGATAAAACATTACGAGCATATTCAATTACTGCACACTGCATACCAAGGCAAATACCGAAATATGGGATTTTATTTTCACGAGCATATTCAACTGCTTTTAATTTACCTTCAATGCCCCGATCTCCAAAACCACCAGGAACTAAAATACCATCTACTTCTGATAGCTTAGCAACAGCCTCTGGGCCAGTTTCAAGATCTTCAGCATAAACATAATCTATTTCTACACAGCAATTATTGGCAATTCCAGCATGAGTAAAAGACTCAGCAATACTTATATAAGCATCTGGTAATTCAACATATTTACCAACAATGGCAACTTTTACTTTTTCACTACGATTTTTTATTTTATCAACTAACTCAATCCATTTTTTCAAGTCAGCTTTTTCCACCTGATTGCTTAATTTCAACTTGCTAATTACATTTTCAGCCATACCTTCTTTTTCCAGCATTAAAGGAACTTCGTAAATATGCTCAGCATCAACTAGCTGAATAACATCTTCTTTTTCTACATTACCAAATAAAGATATTTTATCTTTTACTTCTTGTGACAATTTTCTTTCCGAACGACAAACAACTATATCAGGCTGAATACCAATACTTCTCATTTCTTTAATGCTATGCTGAGTTGGTTTTGTTTTTAATTCACCTGCAGCAGCTAAATAAGGAACCAATGTGCAGTGAATATAAAGAATATTATCTCTACCTAATTCATTTTTGAGCTGTCTAATCGCTTCTAGAAAAGGTAAACTCTCTATATCTCCAACTGTACCACCAATTTCAGTTAAGACAACATCGGCATTGGTTTCTCTTCCGACTCTAGTTATTCTATCTTTGATTTCATCTGTAATATGAGGAATAACCTGAACAGTAGCTCCCAGATAATCACCACGGCGCTCCTTTTTTATTACTGATCCATAAATTTTACCTGTAGTAACATTATTACTCTGACTTAAATTAGCATCAATAAAACGCTCATAATGACCTAAATCAAGGTCTGTTTCTGCTCCATCGTCAGTTACAAAAACTTCTCCATGCTGATAGGGACTCATTGTCCCTGGATCATAGTTAATATAAGGGTCAAATTTCTGAATACTGATTTCAAGACCTCTACTTTTTAGCAGACGGCCCAGTGAAGCAGCAGTTATCCCCTTACCAAGGGCTGATACTACTCCTCCTGTTACAAAAATATATTTGGTCATTTTTATTATCTCCTCCACTTTAAATATTAAGCTAAACTTATTTTTAAAATTTATCCTAGAAAAAGATTTCCTTTTAAAAAACTAAATTTATAAAAGGAAATCTTTTTAACTAAAATTAATCTTTTTATTAGACTACATTTTTTCTGGAGCACTAATTCCCAGTAAAGTTAAAACATTTTTCAGAACCTGGCGAGCCGCATCTACTAAATAAAGCCTCGCCTGAGCTAAATTTTGATCATCTGTATTAACCCGACAGTTATTATAGAACGAATGGAAAGCAGTTGCAAGGTCATAGGCATAAGTTGTTAGATGATGGGGCTGTCTTGATTCAGCGCTTAAAGTAACTTCTTCTGGCAGGCGGGCCAGCATTTTAAGCAGATCAATTTCAGCAGGATCAACAAGCAAATCCAGATTATCGGCCGAAGCTGTTAGATCTGCATTATCTAAAATACTATGAATTCTGGCATGGGCATACTGAACATAATAAACTGGATTACTACTTGACTGTTCTTTAGCCAGCTCCAGATCAAAATCAAGGTGACTATCAGTACTACGCATTATGTAATAATAACGAGCAGCATCTGTACCCACTTCTTGATTAACATCTCGCATAGTTACAAAACTACCTGCTCTTTTAGACATTGGCATTTTTTTACCATTACGCAGTAAAGTTACCATCTGAACTACAATAACTTCCAGGGTTTCTCTATCATAGCCAAAAGCTTCAATTACTGCCTGCATACGTGGTATATAGCCATGGTGATCTGCTCCCCAGACATTAATCAGTTTATCGAACCCTCTTTCTAACTTATCTAAATGATAGGCTATATCAGCTGCCAAATAAGTTGCTGAACCATCAGATTTGATAACCACTCGATCTTTATCATCTCCAAACTCAGTTGACTTAAACCAGAGTGCTTCTTCCTGTTCATAAATATAACCCTTTTCCCTCAGACTGGCAATTGCCTGCTGAATTTTATCAGGATGAAGAGTCCGTTCACTAAACCAATTATCAAATTCAATCCCGAATTCAGCCAGATCGCGTTCGATATTTTTCAACATCTTCTGATAGGCATATTCTCGACAAATCTCTAGCTGCTCTGTTTCAGCCTTAGTCTTTAAATCAGCTCCATATTCTGCTTTCAGCTCAGCTGCTATTTCTTTAACATAAGCACCAGCATAAATATTTTCGGGCAGCTCAATATCTTCTCCCAATAGTTCCTGATAGCGTAATAAAGTTGACTCAGCTAAAATATCCATCTGATTACCTGCATCATTAATATAATATTCTCTTTCAACATCATACCCTGCTGCTGCCAAGATTGCTGCAGTAACATCACCAACCACTGCACCTCTACTATGTCCAACATGGAGCGGGCCAGTTGGATTAGCAGAAACAAATTCAACCTGAACTTTTTTTCCTTGCCCGGCTTCAACTCTTCCATAGTCATCGCCTAACTCTTTAATTAAGTTGAGATTTTTATAAAGCCAGTCATTTTTAAGTTTTAAATTAATAAAACCAGGGCCAGCAATGGATATTTCTTCTACAATTTCAGTTTCAAAGTTATCAATAATAATCTCAGCTAATTGACGTGGATTCAAACCAGCTTTACCAGCTAAAACTAGCGCAATATTAGTTGCATAGTCTCCGTGTTCTTTCTCCCGTGGTATTTCAATATTTATCTCTGGAATTTCTGCCAGCTCTAGTTTTCCTTCATAGACTGCTTTTTTTAGACTTTCGGCCAGATAGTTAATTAATTCCGCTTCTACCGCTGCCTGTAAATTTTTTTGCAAAACAATAAACCCCCTATAATTTCTTTTCCTAATTAATCTTCTTCTAAAACACTATAACTTAACTTTAAGTAATGCTCAGCATTTAAACTGCCAGCTAAAAATAATTGATAGTTTATTTTAATAATTCCTTTAGTTGCGGCCAGATCAAACTCTAAACTACTAGTTTTAACTGCCAGATCAATTGAGCCATATTCAGTTTTAAAATAACCTGTCTCTTTTTCTCCAACTGAAAAATCTTGTTTTAAAGCAGCTGGATCTTCACGCAGTAGTAACATTCTTTCAGCAGCTGGATCAATTTTAATGACAGTTCTTGCTCCTGCTAGTCCTTCCGAATGGTCTTTAAATTTAAGATAAATCTTGCTGTTTTTTAATTGCAGCTGGCCCTGATAATTTTTAATTATTTTGTTTTCCTCTGTTTCACCAGTCAACAATTGTTTATTCTCTAATCTTATTTTTACTGCTTGAGTCATAGTTACTTTAATCACTCCAAATTTTTATAATTTGAAAAAACCACAGTCCAAATTTTAACTGCGGCTTTTAAGTTCTATGTGTTTATATCCTTATAATTTTATGTTTTTACCAAATTCTACTGCAGATTGATGGTTTTTAATTGCTCTAAAATTTTTAACTATACAGCCCTGTGTTTCTAAAGCTGACATAACTTTTTTGAGTGCCTTATTTGTAGCAAAAAATCTGGGTTTTACAAAAGCTACAGCGTCTTTACCCCCAGTCCGCTTAGCCTCACTTAAAAATCTAGCTAAAGAGTCGTCTATTTTCCCTCTAAAAATACCTTGAGTTGGGCTGCCTGCTAATATCAGGTCATAAGGATAAAAAGAAATACCACTTCCCAGATCTTTAGTATTTTTTAGATCAACTCTAAAACCCTGGGTCTCTGCTCCCTGCTTGATTCCTTCCGCAATGTCCGTTAAATCTTGATCAGGTGTGTGTATAATTAATAAACGCTGCAATTATAACCCTCCTTTTTTAATCAATCTTAATTCTATCATAAAATCAAAACTTTTTACAGGGTTAATTCCTTAATTAAACAAAATAAAACCTCCTTCATTTCAGATAATAATCTAGAAGGAGGTTTTTTATTAAATAAGCGAATTTCATAAAAATAAGCCTTGATATAACAAAGATTTTAATGATATAAAAAGGGCTTCACCCCATCTTGTCGAATTAAATAGTAGCACCCATAAAACCCGAAAGAAGGTGAAGCCCTATTAATAATATTCGACAAGAGTGTCTCTTTCCCTTTGAAGAATTGCTAAATTTATCGGAAACAGACAAATTGATTTGTATTTTAGATCCTATTGATCTTAAACCTTTAGTTGAAAAGATAAAACCTAAGTCTAATAAAGGACCAACTGGATACAATCCAGAAGCTGTTTTAAGAGCTTTTCTGGTCCAGCAGATTGAAAAGATTCCCAGCA
>NZ_FOTI01000076.1 GCF_900114545.1 Halanaerobium salsuginis | reverse complement strand
CTTCTGTATTTAAGTCATAGTACTTATTGAGTGTTGGTCTGCTAATATTTAATCTTCTTGCGATCTGGGATTTATTGAATCCCATTTCTTTTAACTGGTGGATTTTTATATGCATTTTGTATCCATCTTCTTTATTCAATATTTCTGCCTCCTCTTAGGATATTTAAAAGAATATTATATCCTAAAAGAGCAGATTATGGTACTGGATTAATTTAACATATTTGCCAACTCTAAATCTTGAGATTTACATTATCTAGCAATATCCGTAAAATCTTAATGAGCGTTTTCTGTAAAATCTATTTTATCATCTACAGCAATTTTACTAAATATTTTTCTACTACTAAGTTAACTAGAATTTCGTTTAATATAGTTGATTCATTGACTGCAGAATTTGATGAGTTAACAGACTGGTCTAAAGAGAATATAGATAATCCTTGGAGTTTCATCAAATTTAGAAAAAAACCCTTATTTAAAATTGATAAAAATACAGTATTACCTATTTCTAATAAACTTTTTAAGGAGCAATTATTTGAAGGAGTATTTCATAAAATACGAGCTTGTTATCCAGATGAAGATTTAAAATTTAATTCTTTTTTCGGAAGACCTTATGAAAAATATATAGAAATATTAATGGAAAAAGCTAAAAATTCTTCTGGTCAAAATAAATATGAACTTATTAAAGAATTTGAATATGATAAAGATAAGAAAAGATCGCCTGATGTAATGTTAAAATTAGGTGATCAATTATTAGTAATAGAAGCGAAAAGTAAAAGATTAACTTTAAATGCTTTAGAGGGGAATGATCATGATTCTATTGAAAAAGCTCAAGAGGATTTAGTATTATCGCCCATAAAACAGGCACATGATAGAATTGTGGAAATATTAGATTCTAATAAAAAAAGTGTTTTTCAAGATATAAAAAGTTATTATATAGCTGTTGTAAATATTAAAGACTTTCCTACTTTACCTCCAGTTGAAAAAGAAATCAAAGATAAATTAGAACAACATTTTCAAATTCCTATTAAAGGTTTTTTTCATATGGATATTGAAGAATATGAAATGCTCTGTCATCTTATTAGTAGAAAAACTAAAAGGCCCATCTTTAGTATATTAGATAATAGATTTTATAAATATCCTGGTATTCCATTCTCTAATTTTTTAGATGTTTCTTCATTACCAATGAAAAGAGCAGAATTTATAGACGAGAAAGGTAAAGAATTTTTAGAAATAATGAAAGAAAAATTATTTAACGAGGAGTAAAAGAAGGAGAAGATTTTCATATACGGTTCCGCTATGCTTCCCCCAAATTCACATGACCTAAGTCAAGTCTGGCTAACGATTATTATATAATACATGATGCAGTAAATTGCTGGTTATAACAATAAACAGAAGCTAAATTCAGAGAAATAGAACCGTGGATTATTATCCTGTGAGGTGAAAGATCCAAGTGAAATTAGAAGATATTCAATATACAATTCCAGAAAATTCAACTGACGAGGAAAATTTTGATATTGAGAAGTGGCGAACGGATAATCCAATGGATTATCTTAAAGCAATGTTTTTACTTAATACAACATCAAATAAAAACGAAGTTTTTAATACTATTTATAAAATCACACGTCTATACATACCAGATATATTGTTCAAATATTATTCATTAACGGATGATATTGTTTTAAACGAGCAGAAACTCCATACACTGGAACAAAAAAAGATATTTATGTCTGATACAAGATATTTAAATGACCCATTTGATAATAAAGCTTATTTTTATAAATCTGATGAACTAAAAAAACATGAAAGATTAGCTGAACATGATGGGAAGCTAATTGATGATTTTTCATCCTATTTTAAAGTATCGGCACTAACCTCTAACCATGTAAATTCGATGCCAATGTGGGCACATTATGCAAACAACCATGCAGGTTATTGTGTTTCATATGATATGAAAAAAAATGTGCAGTTATCTAGTTGTACATTTCCAGTTCAATATACTAATCAACGTATTGATATTTCAAGTTTAATGAGTGAACAAGTGGAAAAAATGATTCGAGATATTGAGATTCAATCGGCAGAGGAAAAAAACAGATATTATTGGATGATTTATCATTAGTATTTTTGTCTTCATTTTTTTGTAATATAAAACATATTTCATGGAGTTATGAAAACGAATTTAGATGTAATACAGGAGCAACGGCAGAAGGAATGCCTTATGTGTCAGCAGCACCAAAAGAAATATATATTGGTATGAACTGTATGTCGAGCTATACGGACAGGATTATAAAAATTGCAAATGCATTAGAAATACCTGTATATAAAATGATCTTTGATGAATTGAGTTCAAATTTTAATTTAATTTTTAAAAAACTTTAAAAAATGATATCTAAAGAAGCGAAAGCACGGTAGTAAATATAATAGTTTATTGCAAAAAGGTATAACCATAAGGGCAGGATCAAGACAAACAAAAAGTCTAAAATCCTGCCCCAATCCTGCCCAAAACCTGTGGAAATAGGCTAAAACCACAAAACCCAATAATCTCCATACATCTTAATGTCCTTGATATAAATGGAATCCTGTGGATTTACTAAAAACCACAAAAGTATGCACTGATAACATGAGATTGTCGCCATGTCTTCTGTCATAAATCTTGCAGGCTAAACAATAACGAATATGAAATTATTATATTAAGGTTCTTTTTAGCATCTGGCAGATAGACACCTTCATAGTTTTAATCACTATTCATTTGATTTATTTCTCATTTTATTTATTAAATCATCATGTGAATTAGTAGGGGCTTTATTTTTACTTTTTTTTCTGCTTTTCCTAACTGCTTATAAATTTCTAAAAGAGCTTGTTGTTTTTCAAGTAAGAACATACTTTATAATAGCATTTGATACACCATTTTTAGTATTATCACTCGTTTTAATATCAGCAGCTTTTTTCACCTCTAATGGTGCATTATCCATTACTACTCCAAGACCGGCTAAAGATAACATTGGTATATCATTATAGTTATCACCAATAGCCATTATATTTTCTAGAGGGACATTATAATAATCAGCTAATTCAAGCAAAGCTTTTTCTTTTGATACATTTTTAGCTGTCACCTCTAAATAATTATCTTTAGATAAATAAAAAGCACTATTCGGTAAGTTTAAATTATTTAAATGAGTGAGAAGTTTTTTTACTACTTGTGCTTCATCAATTAATAATAATTTATGGAAAGGTAAGAGAGTATTTAATAATAACTTGAGATTTTTCTCAACAGGAGTATCTTTAGTAATTGATGCTTCTATTTTTGCCCATTTATCATAAGATTCAACATACCAATTTGTTTTAGAATACAAATTTATAGATACTGTGGGAAACTGACTTTTTAGAAGGTCAACTATTAAATTTATCTCAGTTTTATTAATCTCATGACTAATTATAGTAGCGTAATTATCAATAGTACCCTCTAAAATAAAGGCCCCATTGTAACAGGCAATTGGACTATCATTTATTTCTAGTTCTTTTGCGATTGGGAAAATACCTCTTGGAGACCTGGCAGAGGCTAAAACAAAAGGAATATTTTTTCTTTTTAAACATCCTACATTTTCTTTTAATTTGTTATCTATTAAATTATGCTCATCAAGAATAGTCCCATCAATATCACTTATAATCAATCTAATTTTATGTTCGACCATTTATATGACCTCATTTCTAATAGATTATTTTAACATTACCAGCTATATTTTTACGAATCTTTTTTTTAGGTTTTTTATCAGTAATAAAATAATCAAAAATACTTATATCACTTAATATGAAGCTAGCTGACTTATCAAATTTATCCTGTTCAGCAAGTAAGATTTTTGTTTGGCTATTTTTAAGTACTAATTGTTTTAAATAAGCATCTTCTTGATCATCAAAGCTAACTTTACCGTTTTTGAGTCCTGCTGCTCCTATAAATGCTATGTCAAAATTTATTGATTTTAATATTTCGGTTTCGTTTAAGGAATAGTAAAAACGATTTTTTGGAAAAAAGCGTCCACCTAACAAATTAAATGAAACCTTCTCATGATCGCTCAACATGATAGCATTATCCAATGAATGTGAATATATAATTAATTCTTCATGAGTTAATTGAGCAAGTGCTTTTGTCAAGCGAAAAATGTACCACCCTACCAATCGAATTGTGTACCACCTAGCTAAAAAAGAAGGAGAAGAAGTTATCTCCTTAGGTAGTTGAATTACTGGTCTTTTTTAGTTTTCTTCTGCTGGTCTAAAAGTCGATGACTTGGTCCATTAAATAACATAATTTTGCTGTTGTGAATTAATCTATCAATAATTGCAGCAGTCATTCTTTCATCATGAAAGACTTTAGCCCATTCAGCAAATTCAAGATTGCTGGTTAAAAATATGGATCCCTTTTCATATCTTTCAGAAAAGATCTGAA
>NZ_FOTI01000082.1 GCF_900114545.1 Halanaerobium salsuginis | reverse complement strand
TGACTTTTTTATTCTGCAATAATAGGGAATTTTAGTTTGCAACTTTCGGGAATACTACATTGCAATTCCCGGTAATTTTAGTATACAACAAATAGCTGTGTTGAAAAATATAACCACTAATATTATAAATAATAGCATTATTATTTTAAAATTTCTTTTAGCTGGCGGAAATAATATATTTAATTTCATTCTATCAATTCCTTCAGAGATATTATTTATGTTACTTTTAATATTTCGGCAATTTTTATGATAATCCTTTTAAAATTCTGAAAAAACAGGCAAAAAAATCCCTCCAGCAGTAAAATAATAAAAGTTAAAATCAAAATAAAAAATGCTCTCTATTTAAGAGAGCATTTCAAATGAAAACTAATTAGATTGCTTTATAAACTATTGATATTTTTATCTGAGTTTAAATTGTTAAGTTTGTCAATCTTCAGATCCAACTCACTCTGGCCAATACTCAAACGTACAGTTTGATTATGAATCTTTTTGATGTTGTAATCCATTTCAGAAAATCGATTATCATGATTTTTTAGTATTGTTTTGATATTATATAATTCAACATTTTGTTCTTCAAAAATATTAAATACTTTATCAAAACGTTTATCTATTTGCTCGAACCGTTTATCTATTTGCTCAAATTTGCTATCAAGCTGGTCAAAACGAGCCAAAAGTGTCTCTAAAATTTCAGCTTCTGACATCTTGTTCCACCTGCCCCTCTTCGTATTCTCCAGATAATTATAATGTATCATATTTTGCTAGTAATTAGCAAATGATAAATTGAAATAGTTTAATCTATTGTATAATATTGCTGCTGAATTATTAAAGCTTATTTTTTACTATACATATTATTATAATAATTTATATAATCTCCTGAAGTTATATTTTTAAGCCAATTATAATTATCTAAGTACCAACTAATAGTAGCAACAATACCTTCATCAAATTTAATAGTCGGTTCCCAACCGATTTCACTTTTTACTTTATCAGGATCAATAGCATATCTTTTATCATGCCCGGGCCGATCTTCAATAAAGTTAATTAAATCATAATTTATATTATCTAGCTCAAGACTAAATTTTTTCAGATATTCATTTTTTTCTCTTAAAATATCTTTTAATTTTCTAATTATGGTCTCTACTATATCTAGATTAGTCTTTTCATTATGACCACCAATATTATAAGTTTCTCCCGGTTTGCCTTTTTCCAATATCATATCGATAGCCTGACAGTGATCTCTTACATATAACCAATCTCTTATATTAAGGCCATCTCCATAAATAGGAAGCTTTTTTCCACTTAAAATATTATTAATCATTAATGGAATAAGCTTTTCAGGAAATTGATAGGGACCATAGTTATTAGAGCATCTGGTAATTAAGGTTGGCAGACCATAAGTCTTGTTAAAAGCTCTTACCATCATATCTGCACTGGCTTTTGAGGCTGAATAAGGACTATTAGGCTGAATATTAGTTTCTTCAGTAAAATATCCTTCTTTACCTAAGGAACCATAAACTTCATCAGTTGACACCTGAAGGAATTTAACATCATTTTTATATTCTCTTTCTCCAATTTCCCATTTATCTTTAGCTATGTTTAGTAAATTCTGTACTCCTAAAACATTAGTTTTTAAAAAGATTTCAGCATCTTCTATTGAACGGTCAACATGTGATTCTGCAGCAAAGTTTACTATATATGTAATATCATTTGTTTCAAAAAGATATTCAACCAGATCTTTATTATTAATATCGCCTTTAATAAAGCTTAATTTTTGAGCTGGATTATTAATTTCTACTTCTATATTTGCCAAATTGCCGGCATAAGTAAGTTTATCCAGACAAATAACTTTTCGTTCAGGATATTTCTTTAAAATATACTTGATAAAATTGCTTCCTATAAAACCAGCTCCACCAGTTACTAGGTATGTTTTCACTTTTATATCACTTCCGACAGTAACATTAATTTGTAAATCATCAGGCAATATTGTTTTTTTCTACAAACAATCTTCTAGTCCTTCCTGGCGAAGAATATTTCTAATTTCTTTTACTTCCTGGGCTCTTTTTTTATCACAGATTAATATAGCATCTTCTGTATCAACTATCACTACATCATCAAGTCCAATGGTAGTCACTACCTTATTAGGACTATGAATAATAGAGTTAGTGGTATCTATACCATAATGTTTACCAATTACTACATTACCATCAGTATCTACTTTTTTTACCCGCTCTAAAGCTGGCCAACTGCCGAGATCATCCCAGCCGAAAGAACCAGGAATAACAAAGATATCATCTGCTTTTTCCATAATTCCATAGTCAATCGAAACACTCTGCATTTTTTCAAATTCATCTTTAATTACCTGTTGAGCTAAATCAGTACCCAAAGCATTTTTTATTCGCTCCAGAGATTTATACATTTCCGGCAGGTGGATCTCTATATTAGATAGAATACTGCTTAACTGCCAGATGAACATTCCACTGTTCCAGAGATATGTTCCTTCCTCCAAAAACTCTTTAGCAGTGCTTAAATCAGGTTTTTCAGTAAAGTTTCTAACTTCAAATACCTTGTCACCATCTATGGTATGTAATTGATTACCAAAGTGAATATAGCCATAACCTGTTTCTGGATGAGTTGGCTCTATACCAATAGTAACTAAGTTTTTACCAGTAGATGCAGTCATAATTGATTTTCTTAAAATATCCACAAATCTTTTTTGATCTTTAATTAAATGATCGGCTGGTAAAAAATCATTGTTGAACCAGGTGTAGATGATAAAATAGATTTTACAGAAAACGCTCATTAAGATTTTACGGATATTGCTAGATAATGTAAATCTCAAGATTTAGAGTTGGCAAATA
>NZ_FOTI01000009.1 GCF_900114545.1 Halanaerobium salsuginis | reverse complement strand
CCCGCTTAGCTCAAAGCTGGTTTGAAGATAAAGATGAACTCTTTACTTTTTACAAATATCCAGATAGTATTCAAAAATCAATTTATACAACTAACTGGATTGAAAGAGCCAATAAAGAAATCAGAAAAAGACTTAAAACAATGAATAGTTTACCAAATGAAAAGGCAGCAGAAAAAATACTATATCTTAAAATCTTAGACTATAATTCTAAGTGGTCAGAACGAAGACTAAAGGGATTTTTAGCTGCTAGAGATAAACTAATTCAACTATTTGAAGAACGATATTAATTTATTTACACAAAATACTTGACGTTACCTATAAGGAGGTTCAGAATGAAATTTAATCGCAAATTAATAGCTTTATTGATAATTTTAGTACTTAGTCTTTTCAGCTTAACTGCCTGTAATAATTCAACTGAAACAAAGGTTAATCAAAACAGTGATTTAGCTTTACCAGCTGAAATTAATTTTGGTATTTTAAGAGTTCCAAATGATGAAACACTTGCTATTGCAGAAAATTATTTTGACAAATACTTTACTGACCAGGGCATTAAAGTTAATACAACTGTTTTTGACTCTGGAGTTGAAGCCAACCAGGCTCTAGCCTCAGGTAGTATTGATTTTGCAACTATGGGTAATACCAATGCTATAACTGCTCTAGCTCGTAATTTAAAAGTAGAAATGATCTGGATTCATGAGGTATTAGGAGAAATTGAAGCTTTAGCAGTAAAAAATGATTCTGATATTAATAAAATAGAAGATTTAAAAGGCAAAAGAATTGCTGTTCCCTTTGCTTCCACTTCTCATTATATTTTACTTAATGTTTTAAAAGAAGCTGGTATTGAAAATGATGTTCAACTACTTGATATGCAAACCGCTGAAATCGTAGCTGCCTGGGAACGAGGCGATATCAAAGCTGCTTATACCTGGCAGCCCTCTTTAGGAAAATTATTAAAATCAGGTCATGTTCTAATCTCAAGTAAAGAAATGGCTGAGCAGGGTTATATAACTGCTAATGTAGAAGTAGTTCGCCAGCAGTTTGCCCAACAATTTCCTGATTTAGTTGCCGATTATATTAAAGCAATGACAGAAGCTGGTGATCTTTATCGTAATGATCCTGAACAAGCTGCAGAAATTGTAGCTGCTGAATTAGGAATTGAAAAAACAACTGCGCTTCATCAAATGCAGGGCTCAAGTTGGAAAACTCGCCAGGAACTATTAAGCGATGATTTCTTCGGCAGCAGTGAAACACCTGGTGCTTTTGCCCGGATAATGAAAGATACTTCTGATTTTCTACAAGCACAAGATTCAATTGACAATTCTCCGACACAAGCAGAGTTTAATCAATATGTCAATCCACATTATATAGAGCTTTCTCTTAATGAAAATAACTAGTCTTGAACTGCATTAATCAAATTCGTAATGTAATATTATCTAGAAAGGAAGCTAATTATGTTAAGTCAAGATAGACAAAATTATGCTAATAAATTTGAAAAAAATTTGATTGAAATTAAAAATCTTAATCTTCAATATGGTAGTGACAATAGGTCTTCTATTTTAGCTTTACAGGATATTAATTTGAACTTAAAAGAAGGTGAATTTTTATGTGTGCTCGGTCCTTCTGGTTGTGGAAAAAGTTCACTGCTTAAAGTTATTGCTGGCTATCTTAAACCAAGCAGCGGCAGTTGCTTAATGCAGGGAGAAATGATTAAAAAACCTGACTGGCACCGGGGGGTAGTTTTTCAATCTCCAACCCTTTATCCCTGGTTAACTGTTAAAGAAAATGTCAGTTTTGGTCCAAAAATGCGTAATTTAGCTAAAAATAAGATTGAAGAAATCAGCAGTTATTTTCTAGATGAAGTAAAGTTAAGTGGTTTTGGAGATAGACATACTTTTGAATTGTCTGGAGGTATGAAACAGAGAGTTGCGCTAGCTCGGGTACTAGCTAATTATCCTCAGGTGATTTTAATGGATGAGCCTTTTGGTGCTCTTGATGCTCTCACTAGAGATAATATGCAGGGATTGATTAGAGAAATCTGGCAGGAAAATGATACAACTATTTTTTTTATTACTCATGATGTTGATGAAGCTCTTTCACTGGCTACTCGAATTATAGTTATGTCGAAAAGGCCAGGTGAAATAGTTAAAGAATTTAAAGTTAATTTTACCAGTCAAATTTTAGCTGGAAATAAAAAAACAGTAATTTATCAAGATGAATATTTCAAATTAAAAAATGAAATTTTGGAAATTATTAATAGTCAAATTGAAAAATAACTATAGAAATTATTTTTTTATCACAAAAGTATAATTTTATCTGCTAAATAATAAAAAGCTCAATTCTGGCTAAACAGCCTCGAATTGAGCTTTTTTAAATTTAAAGATATTGGAAAGCTTTTTTAAACTTATTTAATTTTAATTACTATTGTACTACTTCATAACCTTTGTTGGACCAACCATAAGGGTCATTAGCAGCAGTTCCCATGCCACCGTTTAATGATACAGCATCATAGCCAAGCATTCTCAAACCAGCAACTGTCTGGCCAGCTGTCTGGCCTGTATAACAATAAACTACTATTTTTTGATCTTCAGGCAATTGGCCAAAATATTCTTCCATGCCAGCACCCCAGGGAATATTAATTGCACCTTCAATATGGCCTTTGGCATAATCACCAGGCTGTCTAACAGATAAAACCATTAAATCACTACCAGAATCGAGCGCCATCTTCAGCATATCTTCACTTATTTTATAATTTTTAAACATTGTATCACTAACATCAGCCAGGCCAGCATAGTAATCAACAATTGCTGCTTTAAGATCAGAGTTAACTTTATAGTCAGTTACAGCACCCAATTGATTAGCTTTAGTTTCAACAGCAGTTTCATAGCCATCTACTTTAGTTATACCCAGATTCCAGCCAAAACGAACTGACTTTGCAGTAAATCCAGCAAAATTAAGTAAGGCTACAGTCTGATTTGCAGTTTGAGCTGTATAACAATAAACATAAATAGTTTCATCACCAGGCAGCTTATCAAGAGCAGCAGGAATAGCTTCTGGTCCCCAGGGCACATTAATTGCTCCTTTAATATGACCTTCATTATAAACATCGGCTTGTCTGATATCAAGAATGAATAAATCTTCTCCAGAATTTACCTTTTCAATAAAAGCTTTTTCACCGATCATCCCATTGTCAGCTGGCAAATTAGCAAAATAGTTATTAACTGCATCCTCTACAGCAGCTGACGCTGCAAAAACTACCCCTGTGACTAATAAAAGTGAACTTAAAACTACAAAAATAGAAATTAAAAATTTAGCTTTATTCATTATTACTCCTCCTTATTTTTCGTTAAAATTATAACAATTTTAATCTTTTTTTATTAAAGATTACTCAAAATAAATTTACTGCTGAAAATATTATTTAATTTTAAGAAGCATCCTGTTTTGTGGCAGCTGCTGGTGCTCCAGAGGGCATTGCCTTAGGGGTAGAACTATCAGATGACCATTCTATCCAGGCACCGTCGTATAATTTCAAATCTCGATATCCTGCATTATGTAAGGCTAAAAATGTTTGAGCAGCTCTAATTGAAGTCTGACAATACATAATTATAGTTTTATCAGGTGTTAAATTATGATCAGGATACAATCTCTGCATATAGCTGACAGGATAATATTCTCCTTTATCATTAATGTTTTCTACATAATTAAGATGAATTGCGCCCGGGACAATCCCTTGACTAACTTCTGCTTGAGTTCTAACATCAAGAATTGCAACATTTTCTTGTGGATTATTTGCCTGAGCCAGAACCTCTGCTTTATCAGCAATTAGTTCTGTATTTTTAGATTCAATTTTATATTCAGCTGCAGTTATTTCGGGAAGACGATCAGTTATTTCTCCTCCAGCTTCCTGCAGAGCCTGCAATCCACCACTTATCACCTGCATCTGGGTAGGACTGTGACCGTAAACGAGTAAAGTCCACCATAAACGAGCAGCATCCATATTATTGTTATTGTCATAAATTAAAATTTTAGTTGCATTACTTACCCCATTTTCGCCCAGTGACTTCTCTACTTTACTGGCCGGGGCTAGCATATTAGGAAAAGGTCCTAAAACTGTAACATCATTTCTACCTATATTGACAGCTCCTCTTAAATGCTGATCTTTATAAGCTCGCGACTTCTGCGTATCAATAACAATAACATTTTCATCAGCAATTATTTTCAAAGCTTTTTTAGCAGTTATTATATCCTGCCCTGTTTCTCCAGGCACAGAAATATCTGCTTCACAACCAGTTAGAATAACCAGAGCAAATAAAAATGCCAAAAATATTTTCAGTTTTTTCATTTTTCCACCTCCAGCTCAAATATTGTTAAAATTAGTACAATCTCTATTTAATATTATAAAGGATAATCACTTAAACTGGTTATAACTTTTATTAATAGTATATTCAATTATCAAATGAAGCTTCTAAATAAATATTTAATTTTTAAAAATAAAAATAATTTGTGGTATAATTAAAGAAGTTAATTTGCTAATTATTAGTAAAAGTAACTCCAGAAAGGATGTCAGAAATGAAGTTAATCGAAAAGCTAAAAATTCCAGCCGCTAAAATAATTAAATTAAATTTAAATCAGCTTAGTAAAAATTATCAGCTAGAAAAATTAATTCCGGCTTTAATTATTTCTGGTTTCTTTTTAATTAATTTGATTATTCTGACTAAATTTCCTTTTATTCATTCTGATGAAGCCTGGTTAAGCGGACTTTCCCGCCAAATTGCTGCTACTCACAGTTTAAAAAGTACTGAAAGTTTCTTTGATTTAATGCCTCGCCATCCCCATGCTATTAAAATATTCTTCCATTTAATTCAAATTAGTTTTAGCAAGATTTTTGGCTATCATATTTTTACATTTAGATTAATTTCTCTGCTATCTGGTACAGCAGCACTTTATTTTTTTTATCGAATAGCTCAGCTAATCACAGCTGATAATTATTTAAGTAATTTAGCTGTTTTAACTCTGGCAGTTGATATTCATTTTATTTATAGCTCTCATCTGGCACGCCAAGAAATTATATTAGTTTTAATCATTTTAATAGCTTTTTATTATTTTCTCAGTAAGATTGCCCCGGGATTTAAGCACAAATTTGTTAGTTATGCTGATCATAAAGTTAAAAATCACTTTAATCAAAAACATATTAATCTAGCTTTAATCTTAGTTACTGCAATTGGTTTTCATCCCAATGCTCTCATAATTGCTATGCCATTTATTTTTATTTATAATTGGCAGCTAATTTTCAAAAATAATTTAAAGAGGCAAGAATATCTAAATTTTATGCTTACCATTGCGTTAGGTGGAGCTTTCTTTATCTTAATTAGCCTTAGTCTTGATTCTAATTTTTTTAGCAACTACAGCAATTATGGAAATGGTTTAGGAGTTTTTGCTCCTTTTTCAGTCAAAATAAGCCGATTAATAGATTTTTATAAAAAAATATTTTATAGAATCAGTGGTACCTATTATATTCCACCGGTTAAATTACAGCTTATTATTTTTTTATTAATTACAATTACTGCCTGTTATAAATTAATAAAAATGAAATTAAGTCACTTTAATAATAAAAATACTAAATTAATTTTTTATTTCTTAATATCTCTGCTGGCCATTAATTTTGCTTATATTCTAATCGGCCGCTATAATCAAACGTCAATTATTTTTATTTTTCCTTTTTATTATCTTTTATTCTTTAGTTTAATCAAAAATTTAAAATTTAAAATTAAAACTTTACTTAGTGGATCTCTAATTATTATTCTCTGTTTAACTACGTTTATAACTTTAAAAGCTGACAGTTCAAATAACTATCAATTATATTTAAAAAACATCTCTCACTCAGTTCCAGCTCAAACAAAAGTATTAGCAAATTTAAATTCAGCTTATTATTTTAGTAGAGGGAGCTTGTTTGATTATCGTAATTTAGCTTATTTAAAACAAAATAAACTTAGTTTTGCTGATTATATTAATAAAAATAAAATAAAGTATATTATTTATCCAGAAGAAATGGATTACATTTATCAAACAAGACCAACCTGGAATATATTATACGGCAATCTCTATCCGTATTACGAGCAGCTGCAATTATACTTAAAAGAAAACTGTCACTTAATTTATCAATTTTCCAGCCCAACCTATGGTAATAGAATTGTCAGTCAGATTGATCAAAAAAACTGGTCTATTAAAATTTATCTTGTGGAATAAAAGTATCAAAAAAATTAAAGATATTTAAAAAAGTGAGGTAATTTTTTCAGAAAGTTGATTAAACTGTTCACTGCTGCGCTGCCTGGGATAGGGTAAGTTATTTGCCAATACTGAAATTACTTCGCCAGGATTATCCTTTAAAACAATAATCTTATCTGCTAAAAAAACGGCCTCCCGAATATCATGAGTCACAAAAAGTATTGTTCTGCTATTATTTAACTGAAGATCGCTCAATAACTGCTGCAGATCTTGTCTTGTCTGACTATCAAGGCTGGCAAAAGGTTCATCCATTAGCATGATTTCACCCTGAACAGCCAGAGTACGAGCCAGTGCAACTCGCTGCTTCATGCCTCCAGACAGCTGGTGAGGATAATAATCTTGATATTGACTCAGCTTCACTTTAGCTAAATACTCTTTAGCTAAAAGCTTAAGGTCCTGGCGAAATTGACCGGGCCAAAAATTAAATGAATTTTTTTCTGTTTTTCTGCTGGCTTTAAGAGCAAAGATAATATTATTTAAGACTGTTAACCAGGGGAAAAGTTGTTCAAAATCCTGAAAAAGCATTATTCGATCCAGACCTGGCCCTCTAATTATCCGCCCCTCCTTAGATATAATGCCTTGATCAGTTTTTATAAAACCAGCAATTAATTTAAGCAGGGTAGATTTTCCACAACCAGATGGTCCAAGTATAGCTGCTAGTTCTCCCTTCTTAACACTAAAATTCACATTTTTTAAAACTAATTCTTCTTTATTTTGCTGCTGATACTTTTTACTAACTGATTTCAGCTCAAGATACTTACTCATTTAGACATTCCCCATTTTTGAACTGTTTTAGCTTCTAGTCTAGCAAAGATGAAATCTTCTACAATGATTCCAATTAAAATAATTACAACCAATCCTGCAAAAACTCCTGGTAAATCAAAAAAAACTCGTCTTTGAAAGATATACCAGCCAATCCCTCCCAGACTATTAATTGCTCCAAAAAGCATTTCAGCACTAATTAAAGCTCGCCATGATCTGGCCCAGGAAATTTTCAGACCAGAAATAAAATATGGTAAAGCCGCTGGAAATAAAATTTTAAATAAAAATTCTAATTTAGTTAAACAATAATTTTGAGCAATTAAATTATAAATTGACGGCATAGCATTAAAACCTGCTCTTAAGTTGAGAATTAAAGGCCATAAAACTGAATGAATAATAACCAATAAAATTGCAGTTTTACCAGCACCAAACCAGATTAAAATTAAAGGCATTAAAGCAATTCCTGGCAGCGGATGAGCTAAAGCAGTTAAAGTTTCGAGTAAACTGGCAGCTAACTCGGAAAAATATGCTAAAATAGATAGGGATAAGGCAAGAATTACTGTCAGGGTAAGACCTTGAGCAATAATAATTAAAGAAAAAATAAGCTGTTTAAGCAGATTGCCATTTGTTAAAGAAGTAAATAGGGTCAGAATAATTTTATCTAGTCCTGGGAAAATAAGTTCTGAAAAAAAATGGCTGGCTGCAATTAATTGCCAGATTAAAGCTAATAATAAAATCCAGCCCAGACGTTGTTTAAATTTATCAGGCAAACTAATCATTCCCTTCCGTCTCTCCAATAATTTTAAAAATAGAGTTTGTTTTAACTAAATTTCCTACTTTAAAATTATTAGAAGTTAAGTATCCCTGAAAAGTCATGAAATCAGCAAATCTTTTTAATCCCTGTACATCCTGGCTATATTTCATACCTGGCCAGGTCAAATAAGTTAATAGTTCCTGCTGATTTAAATCATAAACAGCCGCTAAGTTTTTAGCTGCTTGAGCTGGATTATGACTTAACTCAGCCACTGCTTTTTGCAAAGTCTGCATAAAAACTTGATAAAGCTGAGGGTTTTCTTGATAAAAATTACTTTTACTTACTCCAACAATAAAAGTAAAGTCACCACCAAAAGCAGCCTGACCAGTTAGAATACTTTTGATTCCTTCTATTTTACTTTCTTTAAATAAATAAGGCGGAGAACTAAAGTGCGCAGTTACTTCATGACCAGCTAAAAGAGCATTCATGGCATCAGGATGACTCATTGTTAGAAGCTGATTATCAAAAAGATCTGCCTGACCAAATTCTTTTTGAGCAGCCATAGTTAAAAGAATATGCTGAATACTACCTGGTTGAGGTAAAGCAATTCTATTTTCTGGCTTTAAATCAGCCAGAGAATTTACTGCTGATTGATTAGACATTAAAGCAAGCGGACAGTGAGCAAGTCCAGTAATTATCTGCCAATCCATTCCTTTGTCACGGGCAATTAAAAATGGGGGAATAGCCATAAAACCAATATCAACTCGGCCAGCCAGCATAGCTTCTCTAATTGCTGCTGTATTACTCAACTGTTTCCACTCGATTTCCAGGCCAGGTTCAGCATTTTCAAGCATTTTTTTTACTTTAATTAACTGAATCGGAGCGTAAGCTAGCCCATATTGTTCAGCTATTACTAGTTTTCTTTTTTTTAACCCCACCTGCTGTTGAGATGACTGGTGATTAGCTTGACAGGCCGTAAAAGTTAGCAAAATAAGTAAAACAAATAGCAATAATAAAAATTTTTTAAGCACTAGTTAAAACACCTCTGTTTCATACTCAATATATTATAATTATATCTAACTAGAAATTTTCCCCTAACTGTCTTAAAACTAGGTTTTTCCCCTGCTGATCTATAATTTCTAATTTATCATAGACAGCAGCTATTCGCTGGCGCAATTCTTTTTCACCAGCTGCTTTAACTAAAAAATAACCTGCTCTAGCTGTAGCATTATCAATTTCAGCAAGCTGATCTCCAGGTTTAAAATTATAATCAGCTTTTAAAACACCAGCTAAGTTCATTAATTCAGCTGCTGGAGTCTGATCAACAATTTTACCTGCCTGACTAAAAAACAATTGAGCAGAAAGCCAACTCTTATTATTTAAAAGCTGGTAATTATTTAACGAGGCTAATTCTGAACTGGAAATTGCTTCTCCAACTGCAAGTTTTAAATTAAGTTTAAGAATATCAACTCCTGTTAAAGCTGGAATAAAAATATCTTCATAAGCCCCGCCAATCCGAACTGCTATCTCATTAACTTTAAGACCTGCTTGTCCCAATAAAAATTGAAAATAGATCGGACCATTATTAATTTTAAACTCAGTTACAATATTTTCACTTAATTCGTTAATTGCTAAATAGTTACTTTTTAAATAACGGGATGGAAAAAGATGAGACGAACATATCCCGAGATGATTTCCCCGGGCAAAATTTATCCGATCAGTTACTGTGAGCAAATGGAGTCTTCCCTGCCTGACCCAACCACTAACTGTTATTTCAGCTGCTGGATAATATTCTTCAACCAATAATCTATTTTCCCTCGAAAAAGCTAGCACTTCAGAAAACTTAGCCCGCAGCTCTTCGATTGAATCTAATTTATAAACACCGCGCTGGCCCTGACTATCTACTGGTTTAACTACTATTGGCAATTTAAAATCAGTCAGCTCTGCATCACTAAAATTTGTCTGTAATAATTTATATTTAACAGTTGGAATACCAGCCTGAGTAAATTTTTGTTTCATAATTCTTTTGTTTGTTACTGATAGAGCTATCTGGGGAGTAATATAATGCGGTATCTCTAGAGCAGCTGCAATTTGAGCAGCTGTATAAACTGGTTGATCAGTGCCAGTAGTAAGAACAGCTTCGACCTCGTACTGTTGCGCTACTTTAAGATTACCCTGCCAATCAAAACTACTGACTGAGGTACTAAAATCAGCCAATTTTTTACCAGGAGCATCCGGAAGATAGTCAGAAACAATAACCTGATGCCCCATTGCTCTAGCTTTTCTAATTAAGTTAAGCTGACAATTGCCAGCTCCCAAGATTAAAATTCTCATTTCTAATCTAATTTCCCCTTTCCTGCTGATAGACAAAAGTAGCTTCTGCTATTAGATATTGCTTACCTTTTTTACGTAAATACTGCAGGAAAAATAGATTGCCATAATAAAGGTAAAGACGTCCAAAAAGCAAAGTCAACTTAATTAAATTATAGTTAGATTCACCATATTTGCGCTTGCTTTGATCAGTATAAATATTAGCAATCTCATCTGTTTGTTCTAAAAGCAAAGCAGAAAGATAAATAAAATGCTTATTAGTTTTAATTATTTTTTCAGCCAGGTCTTTTTGCATAATTCTAAAACTGCTTACTCTAATTGCAGAAGTTTTACTTGTAATTAAACCAAATAAAAAATTTGTTAATTTTGACCCCCAGCGACGATAAAATTTATATTGCCTTTTTTCTGGCAGAGCATAAACTAGCTGATAACCTTCTTTTATTTTAGCATAAAGTTTAATTATATCTTCAGGTGAATGCTGCAGATCATCATCTAAAGTTACCAGGTAGTCACCTCTGGCCTGCTGCAAACCACAGAAGATAGCATTTTGCTGTCCAAAGTTCTGAGCCAATCTAATTCCCCTTACCCGCTGATCAAACCTGGCTAATTTTTTTATCTGCTGATAACTATCATCCAGACTAAAATCATCTACTAAAATTAGCTCAAAATCTGCTGCAAGCTGCTGCATCACCTGACACACTCGCCAATAAAGTTCAAATAGTGATTGCCTGCTGTTATAAACTGGAACTATAACTGAAAAAACAATCATATTTAAGCACCTGCTCTTTGCAGATTTAAAAATATATCCCTTAGTTTACTAATAATATAAGTTTGAGCTGATTTAGTTAAATCCGGGTAAATTGGTAATCTAATTAATGTCTGGGCAGCTTCATTACTAAGCGGTAAATCTGCTGCTTTATAACCAAGTTTAGATCCCATCTTGGAAGCATGTAAAGGCTGAAAATGAAAAGTAGCAGAAATTCCAGCTTCTTTTAACTGTTGCAAAATATAATCACGCAGCCTTTTATTCTTCACTCTCAAAAAGAAAATATGGTAATTACTGCTGCGTCCTTTAGGAATAAAGCTCATTCCTTGCAATAAATCTCCTGTTAAAAATTCTTGCAGATTTGTAAAATAAAATTTATGTATTTTTTCTCTTAAATATGTAATTCTAGTTTTATTCTCCAGCTGCCCTAATAATAAAGCCATTAGAATATCAGCTGGTAAATAGCTGGATCCGGGGCTGATCCAGCTATACTTGTCTATTTCGCCTCTTAAAAACTGAGAGCGATTTGTTCCCTTTTCCCGAATTATTTCAGCTTTTTCCCAAAGTTCTGGCTGCTGACTATTAATTACTAATGCTCCGCCTTCCCCGCAGCAAAAATTTTTGCTGGCATGAAAACTAAAACAGCCAAAATCACCTAAACTACCAGCTGCTTTACCATAGTAGCTGCTGTTTAAAGCATGAGCAGCATCTTCAATCACAATTAAATTATGTTCATGAGCAATTGCATTAATTTTTTTCATTTCACATACTATTCCACCATAATGAACAGGAATAACTGCTTTAGTTCGTTTAGTAATCTTAGCTAATAAATCAGTCGGGTCAAGATTAAGTGTATCACTTTTAAGCTCAGCAAAAACTGGAGTTGCACCTTGATTTAAAACAGCATTAGCTGTAGAGGTAAAAGTAAAAGAAGGCATAATCACCTCATCGCCTGGACCTAAACCAGCAGTTTGAACAGCTAATTCCAGAGCATGGCTGCCAGAAGTTGTCATCAAAACATGAGAAAAAGCAAAATTCTTCTGCAAAAAATTACTTACTTTTTTAGTATAATAACCATCTCCCTGCAGACTTGCTTGCTCAAAAGCATTCAGTAGATATTCTTTTTCTTTACCTCTTAAATAGGGTCGATTAAAAGCAATTTTTTCCACCTGAATCATTCCACTCTTTCTATAAAAATTAATTTATTAAACCAGTTTAAGTTTAGTAACAAATATGTTTGCCAAGTTTTTTAAAATTATTAATAAAATCTTTAACCTCATCAGTTAATAATTCAGCTTTCTTACTAATCATATAAATATCATAATCAAGGCTATAATCTTTAATTCGAGAAACCTTTAGTTCATGTAAATCTAGATCATCACGTACAGAATTATATGGTACAAAAGCAACTCCATAGCCTTTTCTAACCAGTGTTTTAACAGCTTCTGTTGAATCTAAGCGAGCAATAATATTAATCTGATTAAAATTAAATCCTAAATCAGCCAGTGCATCTTTAAACTTTTCTTTGATTATACAATCCTCTTTCAAAATAATAAACTTATAATCCAGAACCTCGCTTAATTCAATCTTATCAGGTAGATTAAATGCTGCTGGTGAAATTAAAACAACTTTTTCATTAATAACATTTTCTGAAATTAAAGCTTTTTCTGAAACTGAATTAGTGGTAAACCCTACTTCACAAATATCACTTAAAACATCTTGCTCAATTTGATCTGAAGCAGCAGCAATTAGATTATATTTGTGATTAGGAAACTTAAATTTCATATTTAAAATAGCACAGGGCAAACAATAAGTTGCAATAGTATATTCTCCTTCAATTTTAATTTCTCTATTTTCCTGTTCCTCTAAATCAGATAGCATTTTATTATAAATTCTAATAATATTATCAGCATATTTAAGAACTACCTCACCAGAATTAGTTAGCTTTACGCCCCTATTACTCCGAATAAAAAGCTGTTTTCCCAACGAATCTTCTAATTTCTGAATTTGTTGGCTTAAAGCAGGCTGGGAGATATGTGAGCGATTAGCAACCTTGGAAATGCTCTTTATTTTAGCAATTTGCTGAAAATATTTAAGACTCTCAATATGCATAGCTACATCCTTTCTAAGTCAACCAATAAAAAATATCTACCTCAATTACTTACCAGCAGGCTTAATAAACTGAACACAATTAACAATTCTTGCCACTCCAACTTACTTTACAAGCTTAAATTCAGCCCTATTATATCACAGTTATTTATTTTCTGCAGAATTACTAATAAATAAAATTTATTTAAGCAAGTAAAAGCCCCTTAAAAATTTTTGTTTTAAAGGGCTTTAATTTTGATAATTTAATTTTTAAGATGCTATTTATTAATTACGTAATTTAATTCCTTTTTTTGTAATCTCAATTAATTTTTCTTTATAAAGACTGCCAATTGCAGTTTTAAAACTTCCTTTACTAATTGCTAGCTTTTTTTTGATTTGAGCAGGCGAACTATTATCAGTTAAAGCTAAAAAACCATTCTCTTTTTCTAAACAAGCTAAAATTTTTGTTTTAGCATCTTTTATCCTATCATAACCAGTCTTACGTAAAGTTACATCAATCTTATTATCTTCTCTTATTTTTTTAATATAAGCAGTAAGTTTTTCTCCAATCTCTAAATTACGATAAATATCATTTTGATAAATCAATCCTAAATATTTATCATTAATAATTACAGTGGCTCCCAGATCAGTAAATTTATAAACCTGAGCCTTAACTTGATCTCCTTCTTTAAATTCAACTTCAGCTGGTTCCTGTTCAATTTTACTGAGGTCAACATCAAATTTTTTCATTATTTTAAACCATCAACCTTCCTTAAAAATAATAATTTAATTCAGTTTTTTGAGATTATAACTGAACCAATTTTAATTGTAACACAAATAACTGCAATTGAAAAATCAATTTAAGCTTCAGTTAAATATTTTTCTAAATCAGGTAAACTATCTGCTACAACAAGCTGCCCAAAGTCATCAATCTGATAGTTAATATTCTTCTTTTCAGGATCAATTGTAATACTATCATGATCACTATTAATAACTAATGTCCCAAGTGATTCTTTAATGAATATATGCTTACCAATTCTAAAATAAGTTTTGCCCAGTTTTGTCCCGGCAATCTGAGCATAAATTATTTCCTCAGATTGATAATCCCCTCCCTTTAAAAAACCATCTCGATTCTTAACTATAATGGCACCTTTAGCTCTAATAGTAGAATTATAACAGCCGAGCTTATTAATAATTACTGAGCCACCAATATTAATCTCTGAATTTTGAATATAACCAGTATGAATACTTAAAACATCATCATTATTAATTCTAGTATCAAGAAACTGTTCAATATTTTTCTTTAATTCAATAAAAATACTTTCATCTTGAATTCTCTCTAGATTAGCCATATTAGTAAAATATGGTACTACCTTTTTAAAAATATCTTTTAATTCACTTTTTTGATCAATTTCTTGGTATAATTCTAAAATCAGATCATGAAAATCAGGAAATTTATTTTCAATTAACAACCGTATTATTTTACCGGTCCTGAAATCAGAAATATTCATTTTTCTTTTTGAAGCTTCCCCCAATATTTCATCAACTGCCTGTTCCAAATCTTGAATTTTAATTGTAATATAATTCAACTTAACTACTGTTTCTTTATCAAGATAATTACCAATATAAAGAGTACTGGCAATTATATTATTATTTACATAAAGATTTCCCTGCGTATTAATCTCTGCATTGGCGATATTACCCTGAACTTTAAGATCATTTCCAATATCAACGTCAAAATAATCTGTTACATTACCTTTAACTAATAAGTCCCCATCATATTTAATACTCCCTGTATACTTATCTATATCACCGTTAATTGTATACTGACGATAAATATTAACCTGAACAACACCTTTTTTCTTAACTATCTTGGGCTGACCTCCTTCCATAGCAATTGCCTTTAATTTATCAGGCGTTAATTGAACATTTAATCCAGCTTCAAGTTCAAAATCATTAACTGGTGGAGCAGGTATTCGATCTGAAAAAATATTTACCCCTGATTTACCAGGAATAGCTTTTTCTTTATAGCAAATTATTTTACCTTTATCAATTGAATCAATCACTGTAAATAATGTCTCTTCTTCTTCTCTAAAATCTTCACTTTTAATTAACTTAGCATCTATCCCTGCTTCTGCTCTTTTTCCTTCTGCTATTAAGTATTTACCACTAATATCACCAGGCTGATTAATAACCTCAGTAATATAGTCATGCTTAATACCATAATTTATCTGTTTACTATTTAATAAATTAAGTATTTCTCTTTTAAAGATACGGGGATAATTTTGTTCTTTATTTACTGTTTCAATTACAATCTGATTAGCTGCTTCTTTGTCTTTAATCTGCAGAACCTGTTCAGCTGTCATTGCAATAACTAAGTTAGCCTCCATCCTATCTTTAGTTATTTCTAATGAAAGCTGCTTTTCTTTTGCTTTATTATTTATTTTAAATTCAATCTCATTTTCTACATCTTTACTCACAACAATTTCATTATTTTGCTTTTCACCTTTAACATAAATATCAATATTATCAGCTGCTTCTATTCTGGGATACCTGCCCAGACCTTCTGGGTCAGTAATAATAAGCTGTGAATTTTTTACAGCAACAAAACCATCTTTGTTTTCCAAAATTATCGCCTCCTTACCTTAATCAACAAGCTCTCTATAAATCGCATAAACTCCCATTTTATTGTCATTTAGTAAGACCGGAAAAGCTGTTAAATAAAGCTCAATTTCTTCTCCTCTGGCATTAACTCGCCGAACTTTACGGGCTATATTTTCCCCCTGTAAAACATGATAAGAAAGTTCTAAAGCATCATTCTGTTCTGAAATAGGAACTATAAAGTCATCAAGTTTTTTATTTTTTAATTCTGAAATTCGATAAGCAAATAACTTTTGAAAACTACGATTGATATTAATAACTCGCTGGTCAAAATCAAGCAAAACAATTGCTTCTGGAAAATTATTAAACAACTGCATATACTGATTTTTCTGCTGTTTAACATCAATTTTGAGATCATCTAATTGAATATGATCTGGTATAATAGCTATAATTGACTTTAAGTCATTACCGATAAGTTCAGGAATTAAAATAACAGTTAAATAGATAGCCTTTAATCCCTGTTGATAATTTATTTTAAACTCAATTCTCTCTTTTGTTTTAGCAACATTTTGCAGGCGTTCAGCATAGCTTATTTCGCCTTCCATAGTTATTAAGTCAACAAATGATTTCTGCAAATTGGATTCTTCTAGCTTAAATAATCTAGCAGCAAATTGATTAAAATAATTTAACTGTAAATCTGAATTATACTTAATAATAGCAGCTGGCAAATTATCTAAAATATTTTCTGATTCCTGTTTAGCCATAATTTCGTCGGTAATCTCCTGCTGTAAAATTAAAATTTCGTAGCGGCCAATCCCTTTAAAAGAAGAAACATACATTCTAAACCAACGCTTTTGTATTGGCTGCTGACAGTAATAATCAAAAGTAAAAAATTGTTTTTTATCATTTAAAACTTTTAAAATACCTTTATATACCTGTAAAGCTGCTTTATTGCCAGAATTACCTTCTTTTTCACAGCTCATTAAATAGTTATCTCCAATTTTAAGTTCAGATGCTAAAATTCCATTCCGATAAAAATCTTTATTCCAGTCATTATTACTGTAAACTATCTCACCCTTTTTATCCAGAATTATAATTGAACCTGGAATTGAATCAAGAGCTGAGGCGGTTATATACTTTTCTTTTTTTAAGTTAATATTCTGCAGATCTTTCTCAGCTAAGTTAATTTCTATCTGCTCTTTATAATGAAGATCTTCAATAAAATAGGCAAATTGTTCCTGAAAAGAATTTAAAAACTCATCTTTAACTGGTTTGTCACTTGTTAAAACAAGATAAATATAATCTGCAAAAACAAGCTGCAATAAAATAGAGTCTGAAGCTGATAAAACAGCCAATTTAGCAGTTATAATATTTATTATATTTTTTTTAATATCTGTGTTCTTAAGTTTATGATAAATATCAGTTTCAAGTTTGATCAGATCGCTTTCAGAAAAAAGCTGTGACCCTTCTAAACTAAACAATTCTAATTCTGCCTCAGGATTAATAACTATTAATTTAAGATCATGAAGTTTATAATAATTATTTAATACTGCTAGCTCAGAACTAAGACGTTTAAAATAGGCTGGTTTTTCTACTAAAGAATTCATGATTGCCCCCTCTTTTTTGTAAATTTCAGACAATTATCGGCTGCGCAAAATCGGATTATAGTTTATAATTCTATATTTTTTAATTCTTACCTGCCTTTAAAATTATTTTTTTTTAAAGCTTGACTATTTTTTCACAAATGTGTTAATATATAATTAAGTTGAGTAAATTAATCATATTTAAAAGGAGGTTTTTAAATAATGAAAAGCAAAGCAATTTTATTTATCTTATTAGTTAGCTTATTACTATCACCAGCAGTTAGTGCTCAAGACACAGTCTCTTCTGCTTCAGTTGCTGTTGATCAAGATTCACTAGTAAAAGCAATGGGACCAGAGGGAAGCTGGATTATTATCATTCAGCAAGATTTAACTGTTGACCAAGATCTTGTTTTAGCAGGTGAGTTTAAAAATCGCGGTGAAGTAGCAAGAGAAGTAGCTCTTTATACAAGTGCTGAAGATCATAGTCCTAAAGCAAGATTTACTTTAACAGCACCAAAATTGACAATTAAAAGTCCTAATGCTACTTTAGCTGCTGGAACTTTTATAGGTGATATTTATGTTGAGGCTGAAGGTTTTTCTTTAGAAAAAGGCTTTACAGTTGATGGTAATATTCATTTTGCAAATAATGCTGCTAAAGAAAGCTTTACAGCTGGAGATAATGTAACTATTACCGGTAGTATAGACTAATAAACTAAATACAAACAATTTTATTTAAATAGTATGTAATTAGACCTGACTCAGCTAAGTTGGGTCTAATTTTTATAAAATATAATTAATAATTTTAATCAACTAAAATTAATAATTTCCGGGAAGAAAGTTTAAAATTAGCTTTAGTGCAGCCGACAATCTCTCCATCTAGCTCAACAGTTAATGGAATTTGAGAACTGATTTCTATATTATTAGCAAAACAAGAACTGACTAATTCATGCTGAAGATGGCTGCCGCGATAAGCTCTAACTAAATTAAAAATAGCCTGCCAACTTGAAATGTTTTTTAATAAAACTAAATTCAAGTCTGCTCTAGACAAATTTGCCTGAGGAGCAATTTTAATTCCTCCCCCAAAATATTTACCACTAGCAACTACAGCGGTATTTAGCTTACCTTGATAAACTATTTCACCATCTGCTTTAATAGTAACTAATTTATTTTTATATTTAAAAAGTATCTGCAGAATTGCAATTAAATAAGCAAAGCTTCCTTTTAGAAAGTCAGAATTCTGATTCAACTGTTTAGCAACTGCAGCTCCCATACCACAATCTGCAATATTAACAAAATATCTTGTCTCTACTCTAGCAGCTGTTTTAAATTGAGCTTTCACTGTTTTTATTGCCTGAACTTTATTTTTTTTAATCCGCTCAATTAAGTAATTTAGACCTGATTTTAATTCAAGGCTGCGGCTCAGATCAGAACCAGTCCCCTGGGGGAAAATTATTAATTTAACCGGATGAAGAACTAAGTCAGACTTAACTTTTAAAATACCATTAGCCACTTCATTGATTGTACCATCTCCTCCAACTGCAAGGATGTAATTATAACCTGATTTTACTGCTGCTGCCGCAATTTCCATCGCCTGCCCTGAATAACCGCTCAGCCGATATGATAGATCTGGAAAGCTGTTTTTCAATTTTTGCAAGCTAGCAGACCAGATTTTTTTTGTTTTACCAGAATTGGAAGTTGGATTAATAATTGCATAAATTTTCTTATCCATGATCAGCCTTTCATTTTAAATTTATTTTCTTAAAATTAATTTTAAAAAATTAAATAATTTAGTTAATTCTTGATAACTCTTTTTTCCTTGAACTGCGTCCATAAAAGCTTCTAACAAGTCAGGGCGCTGCTTAATAATATTCTTAACCAGGGGCTTTGCCCTATAGAATAAAGCAGCTAAATGAGCGGCTGCTTCAAGTTCAGCAAATAAATTATCTGCTAACTTTTTTTCGTAGTCTCGCAAATCAAACTGTTTATTTTTATATTTGGTAATTAAGATTTCAGCCGCAAGTTCTGCACTAGCTAACGCAGAATAAATACCTTCCCCAATAAACGAATCAGCTAAAAAAGCTGCATCACCAACTAAAATGATATTTTGCCTGCTTCGCTTAAATTTATTTTTAGTTTTATAAACTGGAATTGGATGTCCCCGAAAAAAAATATTTTCAGGATTATAACTAACTCCTAATTGATTTAAATAAGCAAACAAAACTTCTTTTAAAGCTAATTTTTGAAAAGTCATGCTACCTAAGCCAATTGAAATTTCATTTCGCTTGGGAAAAGACCAGGCATAACCTCCTTGTAAATTAGCAAAATCTATTCTGATTTCATTGCTTAATTCTTCAGGCAAAGATTGATTTACTGGCAATTCTGCTTCGATAGCAGAACCTTTAAACTTATAAAACTCAGCAAGTTCAGGATTAATAATTTTTCTGAGTTTACTATTTGCTCCATCTGCTCCAACTAAATAAGAGCTTTGCAGTTCTCCAATTGTTGAGAATAATTTAACAGAATTCTTATTTTGCTCAATCTTAATTATTTTAACAGAACTTCTAAACTCAGCTCCAGCTGCCACAGCTTGCTTCAGTAAAAAATTATCAAATGAAGTTCGCTGCACTAATTTAATGCTCTGACCCGAATAATTTAAACTAAATTTTTCTTCTTCTGAAAAGTAAAATTTAAAGTCATTAATTTTTTTCTGGATAATTGCAGGAGGCAATTTAATATTATTACTGCACAAAATTGCTGTAGATCTTGCTGAAAGAGCACCTCCACAAGCTTTATAACGGGGCCAATCAGATTTTTCCAGAACCAGTGTCGCTAAGCCAGCTCTGGCACATAAACAGGCCGTTAAACTACCTGCTGGACCAGCTCCAAGAATAATTACATCATACTGCACTTTAACCACCTTTTATTTTGAAAATTTTAAAATTCTAATTCTACCGTAACTGGACAATGATCTGAACCCATAACTTCAGTTAAAATATCAGCTTGTTTTAAGTAAGGTTTTAGTTCAGCTGAAATAAAATGATAATCTATCCGCCAACCTGAATCTCTTTCTCGAGCTCTGGTTCGATAACTCCACCAGGAATAAGTTTCTTTTTCAGGGTGAAAATCACGATAAGTATCTAAATAGCCAAAATCCTCTAGCTTATCAAGCCATTCTCTTTCGATTGGTAGAAAACCCGAAGTATCTTGATTAGTATCAGGATTTTTTAAGTCTATCGGATGATGAGCTGTATTATAATCACCACATAAAACTACTCCTTTGCCTTTTTCCCTTAATCTTTCACAATACTCAAGTGTAGCATCATAAAAATCTAATTTATACTGTAAACGTTTTTTGCTTCGCTTACCATTGGGAAAATAAATATTAACTAAATAAAAATTTTCATATTCAGCAGTAATAACTCTCCCCTCATAATCAAAACGATTAATACCTAAGCCATGGGAAACATTAACTGGCTCTATTTTACTATAAATGGCTACTCCACTATAGCCTTTTTTTTCACCAAAAGTAAAATAAGAATAATACCCAGCTAGATTTTTTAATTTGTCTTTTAACTGTTCAGGTTGAATTCTAATTTCCTGTAAAGCCAGTACATCTGGCTGTTCATCAGTAACCCAATCGAGAAACCCTTTTCTACTAACTGCTCTTATTCCATTAACATTCCAGGAATAAATCCGCATAAATTTATCATCCTTTCTTTATTTTAAGCTTTAATTAAACAGCAAATAATAATAAATTAATCTAAAATTTACTTTTCTATTTGATAAATTTTATCTACTTCTTGATATTGGTCAAGCACAGACTGATTAGACTGTTGATCAAAAATATTAACCAACATAATAACCAGACAATTACTAACAAAACCCGGTATTATCTCATATAATTGAACACTTAAACCAGTTTCTTTCCAGAAAATCAAAACTGCAGTTCCTACAATCATTCCTGCTAATATAGCTGTCCAATTAGTTCTCTTGGAAAAAATTGAAAATAAAACAGCCGGTCCAAAAGCAGTTCCCAGTCCAGCCCAGGCATAAGCAACTAATTCTAAAACAGTATTGCCAGGATCAAGTGCTAATATAAATGCTATTACAGCAATTACAATAACAAATATTCGTCCTACCCAAATCTTTTCTAAATCACTAGCTTCTCTTTTAATAAGTTTATTGTAAAAATCCTCAGTTAAAGTTGAAGAAGCTACTAATAATTGAGAATCAATTGTTGACATAATTGCTGATAAAATTGCTGCCAATAAAATTCCTCCTAGCCAGGGATTAAAAATGGTGTTAATCATTTCAATAAAAACTTTTTCACTGTCAGCAATTTCAGGAAACATTGGAATTGAAATTATTCCGACCATAACCGCAGCAAAAAGTGATACTGCAACCCACACAACAGCTATTTTCCTAGCCTTTTTTAGTTTCTTGAGTGATTTGATTCCCATAAATCTAGCCAGAATATGAGGCTGACCAAAATAGCCTAAGCCCCAGGCAAGTGAAGAAATTATCGCCAGCAAAGATAAATTTTGGGGAATTAAAGCAAGCGAAATTCCTCCAGCTGCAGCTGTGTCAATGATTGGTTCTATTCCTCCTGTTCTAAAGAAAGCAATAGCTGGCACAATTGTAATTGCAAAGAACATTAATGTGCCCTGAAAAAAATCTGTCCAGGAAACAGCCATAAAACCTCCCAGAAAAGTATATAAAACTATTGCCATTCCACCACAGATTACTGCTACAGTATAATTAATATTAAACAATGATTCAAATAACTTGCCAGCTGCCACCAGGCCTGAAGCAGAATAAATCGTAAAAAAAAGCAGAATAATTACAGCTGAAATAATTCTTAATAAACCAGTCCGATCACCAAAACGAACTTCAAAATATGAAGGTAAAGTCATTGAATTTGTTTTTTCTGTATAAACACGCAGTCGACCCGCAATATACTTCCAATTTAAAACTGTTCCGATAAAAAGCCCAATTGCTATCCAGGCTTGATTAAGACCGCTCAAAAATACAGCTCCAGGTAGCCCCATTAAAAGCCAGCCGCTCATATCACTTGCCTGAGCAGAAAGTGCTGTTACCCAACTTCCCATTTCTCGGCCGCCAATTAAATAATCCTCTAAATTAGCTGTTTTAAGATAAAAATAAACTCCTATCCCCATTAAAAAAATTAAATAAATCAAAAAAGATATCTTTGTTGCTGTCATTAAATACTCCACTCCTATCTACTAATTATCAGATATATACTTGCTCTTAATTAACTATATTTTAGATATCACTTAAAGATTTTTTATCAATTTTACCAGTTGCATTTTTAGGAAGTTCATCGATAAACTGCACTAATTTGGGAATTTTATAATTAGCAAAATACTGCATACAATATTTTTTAATTTCCCGTTCATCTGCAGTTTCTCCTTCTTTAAGCACGATAACTGCTTTTGGTATTTCTCCCCGCAGCTCATCTTTAGTTGCTACAACAGCTGCTTCTAAAACTTTGGGGTTTTTATAGAGCTGTTCTTCAATTTCTCGGGGATAAACATTCATCCCACCGACATTGATCATATCTTTTTTGCGGTCTACTATATAAACATAACCATCTTCATCCATTTTACCCAAATCACCGGTATGCAGCCAGCCACCTCTTAAAACTCGGGCAGTTGCTTCAGGCATCTTAAAATATCCCTTCATAACATGTTCTCCCTGAACAGTAATTTCTCCGATTTCGCCCCGGGGCAGTTCCTGATCTTTCTCATCAACTATTTTAACTTTAGTTTCTGGAATTGGTAAACCTACAGAACCAGATTTTCTAGCTCCAGTAACTGGATTCACATAAGCAACAGGTGAGGTTTCAGTTGGACCATTTCCTTCTAATATTTTAACATTAAAAGTTTCTTCAAAAGTTTCCATAGTTTGCTGGGGCATCGCTGCTCCTCCTGAAATACAGAGATTTAAATTAGAGAGGTCATAATCTTCTTTATGTCTAACATTTAGCAGTGCAGAATACATAGTAGGTACTCCTGCAAAAAAACTAACATCTTTTTCCTGAATTGTTTTCAAAACTTTTTCTGGTAAAAATCTATCAATAATTACTATTTCTGCTCCCAGGATAAGAGGCATTAATACACAAACAGTTTCAGCAAAAGCATGAAACATTGGTAATACACAAATAAAGCGTTCATCAGCAGTAACTTGAAGATGTTCAACTGATTTTTGAACATCAAAAATCAAGTTATGATGTGATAACATTGCTCCTTTAGGCTGACCTGTAGTTCCAGAAGTATATAAACAAGCAGCTGTATATTCTTCATCAATACCTGTTAAGGCAGGTAGAACTATTTTATTATTATTAAAATCTGCTAAATTAACTTCGTTCTTGCCAGAAGCAGACTGATCTACTAAAATAATTTTTTTAGCAAACTCTAAATCAGCAGCTTTAATTATAGATAAAAAATCACTGCTAGTAATAATTACTTTTGCTTCTGAATTATTAAGAATATATTCAATAGCCGGGGTTTTAAAACTAATATTAAGCGGAACCATAGTTGCACCTGATTTAATTATTCCCAGATAAGCAACCAAAAATTCTATACTATTCGGCAACATAATACTAACCATATCAGATGGTTTAATTCCAAGTTCTATTAGTCCATGGGCCAGCTGATTACTCTGCCTTTCCAATTCACCATAACTTAAAGTTTTTTCGTCTAAAATAGCTGCTGTTTTATCTTGATTGGCCAGCGCTGTTTTTGATACTAAATCTCCAATTAACATTTAACTACCTCCTGAATAATTTAAGCTTTTTTAAATTTAAAATAAATCATTTAAAATAAATCCATCTACCAGGCAACATGAAAGCCTCTTGTATCTAAATGAATAAAAGGGCCTCGAACATTATTACCTGGATAACTTCCAATCCCCCCCTGCAAGTTACTATAAGCAGGATTTTTATCAAACTCAACTGCTAAATTTAACAAAATATCAGCATCAGCTTGATTAATCTTACCATCTTTATTTAAATCATCCATATATTTATTCTGATCACTATCAAGGTAAATATCAGCTGCATCACCAAAAAGATGGCGGCTAAACAATGTATCATTACCTAATTTTGTATTAAAATAAGGAGTTCTATAAACACTAACAGTATTGAAAGTAGAAGCTGCATAACCTGCCTTATTTACTTCAGCCAGAAAATATTCTAATTTTAACAGTAATTTTTCCTGCAAAAAAATATATTGGGGAAAACTGCTGCTCTGTTTAGTTAAAAATTGCTTAACTTTAAAATGGGGGGTTAAATTTAAATCAAGCATATTTGCCTTAATTTCCCAAAAACCTGGTGGTAATGAATAATATTTTTGTCGAACTGAAGTTAAGTCAGGATAGTTACCAATGCGAAATCCATTTAAGTAATTACCATTTTTTTTAGAACGAGGATACAGTACAAAAACATTAAGTTTTATCATGGCAGTTCTTTGTTCACTACCACGCAATTTAATAACTAATTTATAATTACCTGGTTTTGCAGGAGCCTGCCATTGATAAGAATGATTAATCTCAGCAATAAACTTGCCAGCTTGATATTGAAAAGAATAAACATGATCACGATCCTGGCTGGCAATAGTTAATTTTATTTGTTTTTCTGGTAATACAAAGATGCTAAAAGTCTGAAAAGGTATTTCTAAATCCTGATAAATAAGAGAAAAATCTGCTTGACCTGTTTCAAAAGCTGCTGCCTGATTAATAAATAAAATACTAGTTAATAAAAAACTAAGCACAAAAATGTTCATTGTTTTTTTCATTTAGTTTTAATTGGCTCCTTCTATTTAAAATAAATCTCTTTTATTTTCCTGTCACGCTGATAAATATCTTCTCTAAAGTTTAAAGTTCCATCCTGATCAACCCAGGCAGTATTGTACTGCAAGTAAATAGGAAATGGACTGTTTAAATAAACTCTTCTGGTTTCATTTTGCTTCAATTCAGCTTCGATTTTTTCTCTATTCCATTCTGGTTGATTTTTTAATAAATAAACTGCTAAATCAAGTGGTTTTTCGATTCTAATACAGCCTGAACTAAAACTTCTTTTATTCTGAGAAAATAAATATTTACCAGGTGTGTCATGTAAATAGACACTAAACTTATTGGGAAAAATAAATTTAATCCTGCCTAATGCATTATAGTCACCAGGAGACTGCCGTAACACAAAGTTGAAATTATCCCGATTAACTTTTGTCCAGTCAATTAAAGCTGGATCAACTTCAACTAATTTACCAGCAGTATTATATTTAAATAGTTTATAATTGTGTTCAAGTAAATAACTATAATCCTGCTTTATTAAAGGTAATTTGTCTTCTACAGCAATAGATTTTGGTACATACCAATAGGGATTGAAAACTATATATTTAATCTGATCACTGAAAACTGGAGTTTTTCGCTGTTCCTGCCCAACAATTGTTTTCATTGTCATAACTTCTCTGTTAGCTGAGATTAAGTTGAGTTTATAATCTGCAATATTTATATAGATATAATTAGCAGCCAATTTTTCAGGCAGCCAGCGCCATCTTTCTAAATTAATAATTATTTGCTTAATTCTATCAGTAAGTGAAACATTTAAAGCCTGTTTAGTTTTAGGACCTAAAACTCCATCTGCCTGCAGTCCATTACTTAACTGAAATTTGATTAAAGAATTTTTTACCTGATCATTAAAATAATCAGCCTCTGACAGCTGATTTGGGTCAAGATAATTACGAGCAATTAAATTATTAATTAAATCCTCGACAGCGGTTCCACTATCACCACGAGCCAAATTAAACTCAGTTTTAACAGCAGGCCATTCTTTAATCTTATTTCGATTTCTATAATAAGCTAATTTATCCCTTAATTTTTTATATTCTTCTCCCTGAGGAAGCAATTTCTGCAAAGTCTGTCTAATATCACAGCCAGCTGTTAGAAAATCAAGCAATTTTTCAGTCTGAAGTTTATCATCCTGATAATTATAATTATCGGAAACTACTTCAGGATCAACTTTACCTGTTAAATAATCAGAAGCTAGGTTCAGATAAGCATCTGTTAATAGAATATCAAGCAGGGCCCTGCTTGATAAATTTTCTGATTTAAAAAGATCTTTTTCTTTTAAAATTTTTTCAATAGATCTAAGGTGATAATCAGCTGGATTTAAACCTTCCTGATAGCTTGCTTTAATTTCTGCAACAAGCTGCTGAACATCAATCTTAAATTTAGTTTGATCAAACCAAACTGGTTTTTGATAGCGCTCCTGATAAAATTTATCAAGTTCCTGATAAAATTCTACTTCTTGATCAGCAGGGAAAAACCCCTGATGATCTTTGATCACTACCAGATAATCTTTAATTGCCATTGCTAATTCAGGTTGAGCTGCAACTGCAGCACTATTAAGCAAAAATAATAAAATAAGTAAACCACAAAAAAATAAGAGTCTTTTCTGCAAAGTACTCCCTCCCTGTTTAAATCTAATATATTAATTCTATTTTATCTAATAATTGGGAAAGAAGATCATAAAGTGTTTCAGTTGATCCTTCTAGATCAAGCAGCGCTTTAGCCAGAAACTGCTGTCTTTTTTCTATTAGATCAGCAATTATTTTTCTTCCCTTCGCTGTCATTTCAAGTAATACGACCCTTCTATCCTCTGGATTACGTTTTCTTTTTACTAATCCAGCTTCAGACAAATAATCAACAATAATTGTAACTGTACTGTTTGCCATCTGCAGTTCACGATGAATTTCTCCCATGCTAACTGGTTCACAATTAATAATAACTCTCAAGACATGGAACCTACCCAGAGTAAGATTATAACACTTTAGCTGTTCCTTGGTATACTGATTTAAATATTTAGAAATATTTCGCAATTTAGCTTCAATTTTACTATTAATATTTTCCTGCAATTTAAACATCCTTTTTAAAACTATTTTAAAAGTGTTAATTTAAAAATATTATATAATAATTTAACTCTAAAAACAAGAATAGACTGACTTGAATTCAGTTTATAACAGCAGCTTTAACCTGCTTAAATAAATAATTTATTAAATCCTTAAATATATTTGCTAGCTAAATCTTATTTAAGATTCAAATTAAAAAGCTCTGCCATTAAAATTCATAGGCAGAGCTTTTTAATAAGTTATTTAACTATTGAGTAAATTTAATGGGTATTAGCATGCTGGCAATCATGATCACCATGATGATGCTCGTGATCATCATCTTCAGGATGAGAACAGCTATTAGCATTAGTTTTAAGATCATCATTAAGATAAGCCTCTACTGCTGAAACTGCTTTACCACTTGCTCCACAGACAACCTCAATCTCATTTTGATTAAAAATAGAGATCGCTTTTTGCCCCATGCCAGAAGCAATTATCACATCAGAACCAGCTTCTTTAAGTAGTCGAGGCAGTAAACCTGGTTCATGGCCCGGATTAACCATTTCTTCTTGGTCTACTATTTTATTAGCTTCAACTGCAAAAATAGCAAAGGCAGGTGCATGGCCAAAATGTGCAGAAACATTTTCGCCTTCAACTGGAACCGCAATTTTTTTCATTTTAATCTTCCTCCTCTAATATAATTAAGATAAATTTAGTTAATGCTTACATTTTCAACTGAGCTGCCTGAATAGATTCATCAAAGCCACTATCCTGAGCAACTAATTTTTGGGCAATCTTAATAAATTCACGACTAATTAAAGAATCAGGATCAGCAAAAATAGCTGGCTGACCAGCATCACTGCGCTGTCTTAATTCGGAAATTAAAGGCAGTTGACCAAGCAATTCTGTTTCCATATAATCAGCTAAATACTGGCCACCATTTTCTCCAAAAATATATTCTTTCTGACCGCAATTATTGCACTGATAATAAGCCATATTTTCAACAACTCCCAGCAGATTAAGTTTCATTTTTTCTGCCATTTTACCAATCCTACCAGCTACTTTAGTTGCAGTAACCTGAGGGGTAGTCACTACTAAAATATCAGCATGTGGCACTTTTTGCATAATATTAAGTGGCATATCACCAGTACCAGGGGGTAGATCTAAAAGTAAGTAATCTAAATCGCCCCAACGTACATCTTTAAAAAATTGTTCTAGAGCACCACCCAGCAAGGGAGCACGCCAGATAACCGGACTGTTTTCATCAACAAAAGACCCCATAGAAATACTTTTAATACCTTTAACTTCTGGTGGAATAATTTCTTTTTCATCAACTGCTTTAGGCTTAGTACTGACACCCAAAATTCTTGGAATACTAAAACCTCTCACGTCAGCATCTATAATACCAACTTTATTGCCTAATTCGGCTAGAGCAGTAGCCAAGTTAACTGTTACAGTTGACTTACCAACACCACCCTTACCACTTGCTACAGCAATAATTTTCTTTTTAATTGAGCCATGTTCAAGCTTTATTTTTTTATTTACAACAGAATACATCTTTAATCACCTCATAATATATTGTGGTCATTTGTTCAATTGATCGTATTAACTATACCACTTTTTAAAATCTAATTCAAGTACCTAGTTCAGTAAGTCTCATGACAATCCTTCAATTAACTAAAAGTTATGTTTAATTTTTATCAAATTTAAGATACAATATTTAATAGAATTAAATATAGAGAGGTGAGGTTAATGAGAAAAGAAAGAATAATAACTTATCAGGAAAGTAGAATTTTAAAAGATAGTATTTATATAGATGTCAGAACTAGTGCTGAATATCAAGAAGCAACTATACCAGGTGCAGTTAATATTGAACTGCTTGATAATACTGAAAGAAAAATAATCGGTACAATCTATAAACAAGAAAGTCCAAAAGCTGCCCGCCTCAAAGGTGTGGAAATAGTTTCTCCCAAATTGCCTAAGTTAATTAAAGCTATCAATGAACTCTCACAAAAGAAGAAAAATATAATTCTTTTTTGTGCCAGGGGTGGACTCCGTAGTAAAAGTCTAGCAGAATTTGCTCAGCTGGCTGGTATAGAAGTTTATCTTTTACAAAATGGTTATAAAGATTACCGACATTTTATTATGAATAAATTGGCTAACTACCAATTTGAAGGAGAACTTGCTGTTCTTCACGGTAACACTGGAGTTGGTAAAACCTACATTTTAAAAGAAATGGAAAAATTAGGGGCGAATATTATTGATCTAGAAGCAATTGCTAATCATAGGGGGTCAGTTTTTGGCAGTATTGGACTAAGTCTACCTTATAACCAAAAATATTTTGAATCGTTACTCTGGGAAGAACTGAATGCCAAAGATAGAGGGGAAGGAATTATTTTTATCGAAGCAGAAAGCAAACGAATTGGAAATTCTGTTTTGCCTAAATTTTTTGTTGAAAAAATGAGGTCAAGTATAGATATCTTAATCACAGCCAGTCAAGAAAAAAGAGTTAAAAATATCTACCAAGAATATATTAATGATATTACAACCAATCAAAAAGAATTTCAGCAGCAGATAATTGAATCATTAACTTCTATTAAGAAATATTTAATTAAGTTGGCCGGTAAAAATTATTACAATGAGCTTTTAGTTCAGGCTGAGCATGGTAATTTCTACAATATAATTACTATGCTATTTGAGAATTATTATGATCCAATGTATAATAATTCTCAAAAAAAAATTGCTAATTACCAGCTTGAAATTAATGCAGACAATATCAGTCAGGCAGCAGTTAAAATAGTTAACTATTTTTTATCATAATTTCAAAAAATATATAACTAATTATAAAAATCAAGCATGACTAATTAATTGATAATTGTTTGTTTTTAAGACTTCAATTAGCTGTTTACTGTTTTTAATTTCCTTTTCAGTAGTAATTCCTCCCCGGGCCAGATCTTCCAACTGATGAAAATCAGACCCTGAGACCATCTTTAAACCATTATCTCTGGCAAAGGCTAAAGCCTGCTGATTATGAGAGTCATGCCGGGGATTGCCATTATAAACTTCAAGACCATCTAGCAAATCTATAGCTACAGGTTTCATTCCTCTTCGATAAGGATGAGCCTGAAAAATTAAAACAGGATCTGGCTGTTGATCCACCAATTTTCTTAATTCAGATAAATTCTTTTTATGCAATTCTGGATTTTCTCTTAGAAATTTTTCTGTTAAACCATAAACTAAATATTCATTTTTTTGATTAATAAATCGAATTTCCAATCCTAAAAGAATATTTAAGCCAATTTCCTTTGCTGTCTGACAGGCAGTTCGATACCCCTTTAAATATTTTGCTAATTTTTCTGACCAGCTTTGCTGCCTAAACTTGACAAAAAAGCGTTCATAATAATGATCAGTTAAAACAACAGTGCTATAGCCGGCTTCACTGTACTTTTTAACCAGTTCGTCAGCCGCTACTAAACCGCACCGACTAGTTTCAGCGCTATGGGCATGTAGTTCAGTATTATGATTTTTCACACTTGAGCTCTCCTAATTTACCATTTTTCTTGATGAACAATTTCCTCTCGATAACGATTAGTTTTTCCTTTCTCTTCAGCTGGATAACCAATTGCAATTAATGAAAGAGTCTTAATTCCTTCTGGTAGTTCTAAAAAATTACTAACATCTCTTTCGCGAGGCTGACCTGGATAACCACTCAACCAGACAGCACCTAAATCAAGTGCAACTGCTTCTAAAAGAATATTTTGGGTTGCTGCAGCACAGTCCTGGACCCAGAAGCCATCATATCTCTCCTGAGCAGGGTCACCACAGACAGCTATCGCTAGTGGAGCCTCTTTTAACATCTTAGCATAAGGATGTATTTCAGATAGCTTATCAAGCCGCCCTCTTTCTTTAATTATAATGAAATGCCAGGGCTGTTCATTTCCTGCTGACGGAGCAGCAACTGCTGCTTCAATTAAGCGCTTTATTTTAGCAGTTTCAACTTTTTTGGGATGATATTTGCGAATACTTCTTCTTCTAAAAATTTCTTCCATAACTAATCGACTCCCTTATAAATTAAAAGTTACCTATTTTTAAATATTAGTAAAAAAGCTTTGTCTTCAATAATTATACAATATTTTAAAATAGAAAAAAAGCTATCTCAAGCTTGAGATAGCTTTTTTTAAATTAACCTAAATTCGATTACTACTCTTTTTACCAATAATAATTGCTACCACAAGCAGTAGAACTACTACAAACCAACCAAAAGTAAACAGCTCTCCCTGGGGATAGTTACCGTAGGCAGAACTAACTTCCGAAATAGTGTTCTGAATTAAACCAATCCCAATAAATATAGGTGCTACTATTTTAATCATTGCAGTCCAGCCTGAGCCAACCTGAAGATCAGAACTTTTATTCATATTATCTTTAATTTTGTTCAAATCAAAGACATAACTTAAAACAAACATTTCTACAATACCTACCACAAGTAAACCAAAGATATTAACAAAATGGTCAACGATATCAAGTATTGCTAAACCTCCACTTGTTACAAAAGGAACTCCAAATAAAAATCCTACTACACAAACTAAAGTAACAGCCTGTTTTCTGCTTAAATTAAAATTATCAATTAAAGAAGATACAACTGATTCAATTAATGAAATACTAGATGACAAACCTGCAATAGTTAAAGACAAGAAAAAAGCAAAGCCAAATAACTGCGGTATTCCCGGCAATAAGTTTATTGCTTTAGGAAAAGCAATAAAAGCCAGACCAATTCCAGAAGTTGCTACATCAGCTATTGCTACTCCCTGTTGATTAGCCATATAGCCTAAAATACCAAAAACACCAAAACCAACAATTATACTAAAAACACTATTTGAGAAACCAGCAATTACTCCATTTTTAATTACATCTGACTTCTTAGGTAAATAACTAGAATAAGCTATCATAATACCAAATCCAAGACTTAAAGTATAAAATATTTGACCATAAGCCCCTACCCAGATTTGCCAATCAAGTATTTTAGAAAAATCAGGTGTAATAAAAGCCTTAACTCCTTCCACTGCTCCAGGTAAAGTTAGTCCCCGAAAAACAATTATTAATACCATAATAGCAAGTAAAGGCATAAATATCTTACTGGCCTTTTCTATTCCTTTTTCAACTCCACCTGCTATAATAGAATAATTAATCAGCCAGACAGCTAATAAGGCAAAGAATATTTTCCACTGAATTCCTCCAAGCTGAAAAGCACTGCCAGAAAAGTTTAGAAAATCATTAAAGAAAAAGCCCTCTGGATCAGCAGTCCATCCTAGAGAAAATGATTGAAATACAAATAATAAACTCCAGGCAATAATAACTATATAATAAACTGTAACTACAAAAGCAATTAAGATTGACCACCAGCCAATCCATTCGTACTTTTTGCCTATTTTTCTAAATGAACTGGGTGCTGAATTTCTGGTAAAAAAACCAAACCCCATTTCAAGTAATAACAAAGGAATTCCAGCTGTTAATAGAGCAAAAATATACGGGAATAAAAATGCTCCTCCTCCATTTTCATAAGCCTGATATGAAAAGCGCCAGATATTTCCTAAACCTACTGCTGAACCAATTGTTGCTAAAATAAAACCTAATCTACTTCCCCATTGATCACGTTGTTCTTCCATCGTTTTCCTCCCTCTCTCCTTTTCTACTCACCTAAATACTTTTTTACCTGATGGCTCAGCTAAACTTAACTAAATCTAAACTATATTTCAACTTAAAGTACTAAACTCTCTCCTGCTACTAATACAGCTTAAGCTACTTGATTAAGTTTATTATTACTAAATTACTAGAATAAACAGCTATACTAGTATCCCTGTACTCAACTAATCAGGTTGAATGTATTATAACAAATATCTGCAATAAATTCCAGCTTTTAGTTTAGAAATAAATTTTTTACCTGGCTTTAGCTTGCAATAAAAAAACTCAAAATTAAGCCAAGCAAACCTCCTAAAAATCAACAAGCATTGATGGCCTTAAAGTAATATGATAAAATAGATCAGGTAAGTTTAATAAAAATAGGGAGGAAGTAAATTATGGAGAGAGAAAATTGGACATCACGGCTGGGTTTTATTCTAGCTGCTTCTGGTTCAGCAATCGGACTAGGTAATATTTGGCGCTTTCCTTTTGTAACTGGAACAAATGGCGGCGCAATTTTTATTTTAATCTATTTAGCTGCAATTACTCTGCTTGGCTACCCAATTTTAGTTTCAGAAATGTCTCTAGGAAGAACAACAGCTAAAAATCCAATCGGAGCTTTTAAAAAAATAGCTCCTAATACAGGCTGGCCTTTAGTAGGAGCATTGGGGGTGCTTTCCGGTTTTGTTATTTTAAGTTATTATTCAGTAGTTGCTGGCTGGGGAATGTCCTATATATTTAAATCATTAACTTTTACTGCAAATAATAATTTTCCCCAGCTATTTGAGCAGCATATTGGCAGTCTTGTTCAACCAATCTTCTGGCATGGTGTTTTTATGCTGTTAACTGTAGTAGTAATTGGAGCTGGAATTGTTAATGGTATTCAAAAGTTAGTTAAATATTTAATGCCAATTTTATTTATAATTATTATTTTACTAATCTTTCGATCATTAACTTTAAATGGAGCCGCCAGAGGTTTAAGTTTTTATCTTAAACCTGACTTTTCAGAAATAACATTACAAACTTTTGCTGATGCAATCTCACAGGCCTTCTTCACTCTAAGTCTGGGCATGGGAGCAATGATTACTTATGGTAGTTATTTAAATAAAAAAGAAAGTATTACTGAAAGTGCAGTTTACGTAATTATTTTTGATACTCTGGTTGCTTTACTGGCAGGTTTTGCAATTTTCCCGGCTGTTTTTTCTTTTGGATTTGATCCAGCCTCTGGCCCAGGTCTAACTTTTATAACTTTACCAGCTGTATTTACTAAAATGCCTTTTGGTAACTTTTTTTCTCTAATATTTTTTGTGCTGCTTACTATAGCTGCTTTAACATCATCTATTTCGATGCTTGAAGTTGTAGTTGCTTTCTTAGTTGATGAATATAGCTGGTCACGTAAAAAAGCTTCTTATTTAGTTGGCTTATTAATTTTCTTAGTTGGAATCCCACCTCTACTGGGTTATAGTAAATTAGCTACAATTAATTTTCTTGGAATGAATCTCCTTGACAGCTATGACTGGATAACTAATACTATCTTTTTACCAGCAGGTGGTATTTTAACAGCTATTTTCGTTGGTCATATCTGGGGTAGTAAACAGGCTGCAATTGAAGCAAATCAAAATAGTCGGTTAAAAATCGGGCTGATTTATGAAATTCTTTTAAAATATATAGTTCCTCTAGCTGTACTGGCAATTATGTTAATAAGCATCTGGAAAACTTTATCCTGAAGGAGGATATAATTTGAATAAAAATACTGCACCCTGCGTACATTATCAAAACTGTGGTGGCTGTTCCCAACAAGAAACGCCTTATACTAAACAGCTGGCTGCTAAAGAAACCATGCTGTTAGATATTTTCAAAGAACAAAATTTAGCAATTGATAATTATCAGGGGATTTTAGCAAGCCCTGATATTTTTGGCTATCGAAATAATATGGAGTTTAGTTTTGGTGATTTAAAAAAAGATGGGGAATTGCAGCTTGGCATGCATCCCCGTGGCAAAAGATTTGATGTAATCACAGTTGATAACTGCTTATTAGTAGACCAAGATTTTAGAGATATTTTAACTACTATATTAAATTATTGCCGTAAACACGATTTTAAAAAATATCACATTAAAAGAAGAACTGGATTTTTAAGAAACTTAATTATTCGTAAAGGAATTAATACAGGAGAAGTAATTGCTAATTTAATAACTACCAGTCAAAATCAGCATGATTTTTCTCAGCTTTCAGAAAAACTTAACAACTTAAATCTAAAAGGAAAATTAGTTGGATTTGTGCAAACTATTAATGATGGTTATTCTGATCAGGTAAATTGTGATAAACTAAAAATATATTCAGGTAGAAATTATTTTTATGAAAAACTACTAGATAAAAAATTTAAAGTTAATTCGCTCTCCTTTTTTCAGACAAATACCAAAGGAGCAGAAATTCTCTATCAATCTGCTGCTAAATATATTAATAGCCAATCTGAAAAAATAATTTATGATCTTTACTGTGGGGCAGGTACTATTTCACAAACAATAGCTGAACATGCAAAAGCAATTTATGGAATAGAAATTGATAAACAGGCTGTTCAACAGGCAGTTGAAAATGCCAGTTTAAATCAAATTAAAAATGCCACTTACTTAGCTGGTGATGTTTTAACTGAAATCGATAAACTTGAAGAAAAAGCTGATCTAATCATTCTTGATCCACCGCGGCCAGGAATTAATCCAAAAGCATTAAATAAGATTGCTGCTTTTGGAAGTAAAGAGATTATCTATATTTCCTGCAATCCTAAAAGTCTAGCTCGTGATTTAGTAGAATTTAAACTTCATAACTATCAGCTGCAGAAATTTAAAGCAATTGATATGTTCCCTCATACTAAACATTTAGAAGTAGTTTCTTTACTAAGTAAATAAGTCAGTAAATAAAACTAAATAAGCTGTTCAGTTAAAAAAGCTTATTTTATATTTAGATAATTAAACAGACCAGCATTAAAATGCTGGTCTGTTCCTTTAAAAAATATTAAATTTAAGTTTAATTTTATTTTGATAAAATCTAGACTAAGAAAAGAAAATATTAAGTCCAATTAAAATTAAAATTATTCCTCCTAGATAATCCGCATATTTCTCTACCAGAGAAAATCTTTTTATATATTCAACCAATTTAAATGCTATAGCTGTAATTAATGCAGCAATTAAACCAATTACCACAGCATCCTTAAAAATAAAAATATAATTCCATTTAAATAATAAAGAAAAGCCGACTCCTAAAGCATCAATACTAACACTTATCCCTAGAATAACTACTGTCCAGTTATTTAATTGACGATAAATACATTCCTCACCATTTTTATAACCTTCTTTAACTAGAAACATACCTAATAAAAAAATCACTGTACCACTAAAATAATTAGAAATAGCAAAAAGATTATAGTTTATATAATTACCAATTAAACCACCCAGTAAAGCAAAAACAAATTGAAAAATACCAAAAGAAAGAATAACTTTAAACTTATCCCATAAATCAGTTTTGGTGCCACATCCGATTGCCATTGTAACTCCTGCAGCGTCAAGAGCCAATGCCAGTGCAACTAAAATAATATTAATTCAAATCATCTCCAGACAAAAAACAAAGCTTAACTATTAACTAATATTATTTATTATAAAATAATCTTATCAGCAATGCAAGTTGGCAGTCTAGCTCAATTAACATTTATTTTGCGATAAAATTTTGTTATAATTAAATTATAAATTCCAGAGGAGGAATAAATAATGAAACATAATAGCCTTGAAACTGCTAAAGCTGCTATTAAGATGTCAATTTCAACTAGAAGTGAAGAGAAAAAATTAAAAAAAGAATTTGCAGCTGATAATATAAATACTGCTGCTGTTGATTTTGGTGGTGAATTCAATAAATCAATTCCAGAAATCATCGAAAGGGCTGTTATAGCTGCTAAACGGGAGAATATCATTGATGAATCTCATGTAGCTCAAGGTGCTGTTGCAGGTGCTGCTCATGATGCAATAGCTCAAATCATGCCGCGAACTATGGGATTAAATGTCGGGGGTAAAATAGGAATTGCCCGCAGTGGTGAACATATGGTTGTAGCCGTCTTCTTCGGAGTTGGTATGTTTAATTTAAATGAAGTTACTGTTGGGCTAAGTCATCGTTCTTTATAACTAAACTAAGTTGACAAAAGCAGATCACTAATAGTATAATAAAGAAAATTAAATAACTGGTAGCATGGTAATACGGTAGGAGAAACAAGTAGGGAAAGCTTTAGTTATTTTTAGTTATCTGATATTTTAATTATAAAATCTATTACCCTCTGATTTATAAATTTGCTTATAATTAGCTGTTAAAATTTTGCAAGGGGGTTTTCTAACTAAAAATAACTATATTGGCTAAAACAAATCTAACACTCCACCAGGAGTGTTTTTTTATTCCCCACTACCAGTTAGAAAGGGGACTATAAAATGAAAAAAACATCATTTAGTTTAGTATTTTTAGTTTTAAGTTTAATTATTATTTCTACTTTAACAGCAGGAGCAGCAGACTATAAAATAGGTATTTCTCAATTTGTGGAACATCCTGCTCTTGATTCAGCTAGAGAAGGGTTTATTGATGGACTGGCGGAAGCTGGTTATAGTAAGGATCAGATAGAGTATGTTATTCAAAATGCTCAGGCAGATTTTGCTACTGCTCAATCGATAGCTCAAAAGTTTAGGAATGATAATCTTGATCTAGTTTTAACTATTGCAACACCTAATTCTCAGGCTACAGCAAATGTAATTAAAGATACTCCCGTTCTTTTTACTGCTGTAACAGATCCTGTTAAATCTGGATTATTGACCAATCTAGAAAATCCGGGTGGCAACTTAACTGGTACTACTGATATGAATCCAGTTGCCAGACAGATCGAACTTATAAAGGAATTTATTCCCAATTTAACTGATCTTGGTATGCTTTATAATCCTGGTGAAGTTAACTCGGTAGTTCAAATTGATATTGTAAAAAAAGTAGCGAAAAAAATGAAAATTGAAGTTCATGAAGCTACAGTTAGTAATACTAGTGAAGTTAGTCTAGCAGCCTCTTCTTTAATGGGGAAAGTTGATGCTATTTATGTACCAACAGATAATATTATAGTTTCTGCCCTGCCTTCTGTCTTAAATATTACTAATCAAAATAAAGTGCCTGTTTTTGCTTCTGAAAATGGTCAAGTAAAACAAGGCTCAATAGCTACTCTTGGTATTGATTATTATCTACTTGGTAAACAAACAGGTAAAATGGCAGCTGAAATTTTAGTAGGTGCTGATCCAGCTAAAATGGCAGTTCAATCTTCCGATGAATTAAAATTATATCTTAATAAAAAAGCTGCTCAAAATTTAGGTCTTAAAATACCTGATGCTGTTTTAAATAGAGCTGACGTTATTTATGATGAAATTAGTCAATAATTAAAATTAAATTTTTATTCTAGAAATGGTGTGAGATGTATATGAATTTAAGTTTTGCAATTACTTCTTTAGAGCAGGGCCTTGCTTTTGGAGTGATGGCCCTGGGAGTTTTTATATCTTTTCGAATTCTTGATTTTGCAGATTTAAGTGTAGATGGAACTCTGCCGCTTGGCGCTGCTGTTTCGGCCCGACTATTAACAGCAGGAATTAATCCTTTTTACTCTCTAATTGCTGCTTTATTGGCAGGAGGAATTGCTGGAGCAATTACTGGATTTTTAAATACTAAATTAAAAATTGCTCCTCTCTTAGCAGGAATCCTAACTATGACCTCTCTCTATTCAATAAATTTAAGGATTATGGGAAGGCCTAATATTCCACTGATAGGAAAATCGACAATTTTTTCTTTGATCGAAAAACTTGGTCTGCCTTATCCCTGGAATCACTTAATATTATTAATTCTAATTATAATTATCGTGAAATTTTTACTAGATGCATTTTTAAATACCCAGATTGGTTTTGCTTTAAGAGCAACAGGAGATAATCCCCAGATGATTAGAAGTATGGGAATTAGTACTAATTCCATGAAAATGCTCGGGCTTATCTTGTCTAACGCATTAGTTGCTCTTTCTGGTGCTATGGTTGCTCAGTACCAGGGCTTTTCTGATGTCAATATGGGAGTTGGAACAATCGTTGCTGGACTGGCTTCAGTTATTATTGGTGAGGTTATTATTGGTAAAAGTTCAATTATGATAGCTACAATAGGTGTAGTTGTTGGCTCTATTCTTTATCGCTTTAGCATATCTATTGCTTTAAATTTGGGTCTAGCAGCTTCCGATTTGAAATTATTAACTGCTCTTTTAGTAATAATTTTCTTATCAACACCACGGATTAAGAAAGCATTGAGGTGAAAAAATGCTGAAATTAAAAGATTTAGAAAAAATATTTTATAAAAATACTCCAAATGAAAATATTGCTTTAAATAAAGTTAACTTAAATGTAAAAAAAGGAGACTTTATTACTATTGTAGGCAGTAATGGAGCTGGAAAATCAACATTATTAAATTCAATTGCTGGTGTATTTCCTGTTGAAAGCGGAACAATTATCCTTGACAAAGAAGATATTACTGGCAAAAGTGAATATCGATGTGCACAAAAAATTGGACGTGTTTTTCAAAATCCTCTGGCTGGAACTTCTCCTGAAATGACAATTGAAGAGAATCTCTCTCTAGCTATTTCAAAATCAAATAATCTCTCTTTAAAATGGGGATTAAGCAAGCATAAACGTAAAGTAATGAAAAAACACCTTGCTAAAATTGATTTAGGTCTAGAAGAAAGACTAACAACTAAAGTTAAATTACTTTCTGGTGGTCAGAGGCAGGCACTAACTCTTTTAATGGCAACTGTTGCTAACCCAAGACTTCTTCTGCTTGACGAACATACAGCAGCTCTTGATCCAGCAACTGCAATTAAAATAAAAAATCTAACTGCTGAACTTGTCAATGAAAACAATATAACTACTCTAATGATAACTCATAATATGGAAGATGCAATTAAAATGGGAAATCGACTAATTATGATGGATGCTGGTCAGATAATATATGACATTAAAGCAGAAGAAAAAGAAAATTTAAGCATTGAAAAACTTTTAAAAATGTTTGAAATTAAACATGGTGGTAAATTTAATAATGATCGGATGCTGCTTTCAGTTTAAAGTAATTTATTAAATTTAATGCAATATATATTAACTAAATAATAGCTAATCTATTCTTAAAATAGCCCCTGATCAAGGGCTATTTTTTAGTATAAATTTAGAATATAAAATTAATTATTTTTAGTTTTAATAATTTTATTTAATTATATAATTGAATTATAAATCAATTAGATCAGCTGCTACCTTTTCTGCTGCAGCTAATGGAAACAATTCAAAGCCAGCTATTCCCTGATAATTAAGCTGACGTAATTTTTTGAAAATCTGCTGATAGTTAATCTCACCTGTTCCAGGTTCATTTCTACCTGGAGAATCAGCTATATGAATATAGTCAATTACATCAAAATAATTTTCAATATTATTTAACAAATTACCTTCCATTAACTGCATATGATAAATATCGTATAATATTTTTAAGTAGGGAGATTTTACAGCCCTGACCAGGGCAGCTGCATCAGCTGTTGAATTAAGAAAATTACCCTGATGATCTTGAATTGTGTTTAAAGCCTCTAAAACCAGAGTAATCTCATATTTTTCAGCTAATTTAACTGCTTCGATTAAAGTTTGATAACTGTTAATATATTTAACACTTTTTGATAGTTCAATATAATCAATTAGAACTTTACCATCTTCTCCTAAAGCATTAGAATGAATAATTAAATAGTCAGCTTCTAAAAATTTAGCTTTTATAAGTGATTTTTCTAAAAAATCTAGATATAAATTTCTTTCCTCAGCAGCTAGCAGAGAATAATCCTGATCACCAGAAAACCCTGCAATTTTTAAACTATTATTTTGACAAGTCTCTTTAATTTGACTAAGGTCTTTATTCTGCCACCCCCAAAACTCTACGTAATCAAATCCTGCTTTTTTAGCTAAAAGAAATCTTTCCGGCAAAGAATAATCAGTAAAAATTGTTTCAAGACAAAGTGATTTTTTCATTTTATCAGCTCCTTTTAATAATTTAAAAATAATAAAATTTAATTCCCAGCTATCTTAAGTGAAGTTATACTATTAAAAAAATGAGACTGAGAAAAACCCTCTAAATTTAAATAAAGGTTTTCCTCAGTCCCACAAAATGGTTCAAAGGTCCGTCCACTTAAAATTTCTTGTACCTGGTCAGCTTCAGAAGTTTTACTTCCTTCCCCCGTTGGTAACTAAACTAGTTTTTCTTTTAAGCTTCATCCGATTTATTATTTTATTGAAACTCATTATACTTCAGATTAGAGTAATTGTCAAATGTTTTTAAATTTTTTGATTTTTTAAACTTGAATAAGGAAATAAAGCGTTTCAACTTTATTTCGGCTATTTGCAAGTTATTATAATTTTATCTGCAGCTGACTGTCTGGTTCCAAAATATATTCCCTGGCTAAAACTTTAACTTTTATTTCTACTGGCTTTTCAGTTTGCATATCTAATAATTTTATCTTTAATTTAGCTGGAGTTAAATTAATCTGCAAAATTGCTGACCGATAATTAAGCTTATATTCTAATTCTTCCCACTCTTCAACTAGCGCAGGATTAAATTCAAGTCCAGATTTTGTCAGTTTAAAACCACTAAACCCATTAATAATTAACTGCCAGATTCCACCAGCTGCTGCAGTATGAATACCACCAATGAAGGTTCCACCACTCACAGCCTTATTAGTACTCATTAAATCAATAAAAGCTGATTTTTTAAAATATTGATATGCTAGTTCTGATCTGCCAATTCTAGCTGCTATTATTCCATATTGAGAAGGACTTAAAGATGAACCATGTTGGGTTCTAGGCTCATAATAATCATAGTTTGCTGCAAGTATATCCTGATTAAAAATATCATGTAAAGTAAACAGCTGAATTACATCTGCCTGTTTGATTACCTGAGTAAAAACAGCAATTCCATTCGGCCAACCCCAGTACTCCTGATTATTAATTAATCGTTTTTTAATCACTTCTGCTGTTGTATCTTCTAGTTCAAAATAACCATCAAATTGCTCTAATAAATTAGCTTGATTTGGTTCTGGCAAATAAAATTTTTCAGCAATTCTCTGCCAGGCTGTAATTTCTGTTTCAGTTAACTCAATAGAACTTTTTATTCTTGCTAATTCTTCTGGATATTTATTAAGCAACAAATGATAAAAATAAATTGCTTTTTTTAACACAAACTGACTTTGATAATTTGTAAACACATTATTATCAATATTCTCATGGTATTCATCTGGACCGAGCAATCGAATTAATTCATAATAATCCTGACGATCATTATAATGTACTCGCGAATGAATAAAACGAGCTATTTCAAATAACATTTCAGCCCCATAGTTAAAAATAAAATCTAGATCATCAGTTACCTGATAATATTTCCAAATTGTATAGCCAATATCAGGTGAAACATGGATCTGCCAATCATTAAAATGATTTCTAATTTTACGACCACTAATCATATCTTTAAAGAAAAAATCTGGACATAACTCCTGACCTGTTTTTCCACTAATCCAGGCATAAAAAGCTCCTGCAAAACCAAGATCTTGGGCCTTTTTTCTTGCTCCATCCAGTGTATGATAACGATACTTGAGGATATTTTTAGCAATTTCTGGTTTAGTAAATAAAAACATTGGTAAATTAAAAATTTCCTGATCCCAAAAAGCTGATCCCTGATAAGCTTGACAGGAAAGCCCTCTTGCTCCAATTGGAAGATACTCACTATGAGCAGGGGTTGCAATAATATTGTGATAGAGATTAAATCTAATAGCTAATTGGTCAAGCAAATTACCTTTTATTTTTATATCCATTACTGCCCACTTTACATCCCAACATTGTTGATGTTCGATTAAAAGCTGCTTATATTCTTTTTCTCTGGCCTGAACAGCAGTTTTTATAGCTGCTGCTAAAGGGTCAGTAAGGTCATTACTGGAATAAACAACCATATTTCTCTCAAATTTACAGCTATTATTTTCTGGTTGAATAGTTAATTCCAGATAGATAGATTTAGCCCTTGAAATAATTCTCATATTTTTAACTAGACCTTGTTTGAAATTAAAAGACATAGCTGTAACTAAATCAATTTTACTTTCTACTGTTGTTCCCTGCAGATATAAAACTGCCTGTTCTGTCTCATAATCATTCTTTAGATTAGTCAGATGCTCTCCATTTAAATCCCAGACATCTCCTTCAATACCCAGACGTATTTTTAATAATTTATCTTGATTTAAATTATTAAGCTGATATTTATTAGCAATTAAATGTAAATTACTATAAGAAGCAAATCGTTCTGATTCAACTTCTAACTTATCTGCAGAAGATCTATTTATTACATTTTTCAATTTAGAATTACGCTTAAAAATACCATATTGATAATTAAAACTAAGATTCGTATTAAGATTTTTAACCGGCGAAAAATCTAAACTTTGATCAGCTAAAAGAAGCTCAGTTGCCAACCCATTAGGAGCATTAGAAAGTTCTCTCCATTTACCATCAGCCATATCATAAGTGTCACTAACTATACAAGCTTGATACTCTTCTTTTCCCCATTCAGGCAGTGTACCACGATAGCCTAAATAGCCATTTCCACAGAGTAAATTACTTCCATAATGAATAAGCTGTTCCGGGTCAAATTTAGTTATTTTTAACTGCCAGCCATCAACTATCTCAAAAAACTGATCGGCGTTCATCTTAAAAAATTTCCTCCCCTAATATTTACCCCTTTACTGCACCAGCTGTTAAACCCGCTACAATACGTTTCTGGAAGATTAAGACAAGGATTACTATGGGAATTGTTACTACAACAGCAGCAGCCATTATTTCTCCAAAAGGTTCCTGACGGGCAAATTCTCCAGAAAAATATTGAATAGCAACTGGGACAGTGCGGGCACTAACATCAATTGAAGTAAAAGTAAGTGCAAATAAATATTCATTCCAGGCCTGAATAAAAGCTAAAAGACCAGTAGTTACTAGAGCTGGAGCGGTTAAAGGAAGCAATATCAAATAAAATGTTTGAAAGGGAGTTGCTCCATCTACCTGGGCAGATTGCATTATTTCTTTTGGCAAATCCTTGAAAAAAGAAGTTAAAACCCAAGTTGTAAAGGGTAAAGTAAAAAGCATATAAGTAAATATCATACTAAAACGAGCACTTAAATTAAGTGCATTGATAACTGCATATAAGCCAGATAATACTGTTACTTGTGGAAACATAGTCATTGCTAAAATAACATAAAGTGAAGGTGCTTTTCCTCGAAAACGTAATTTACCCAGAGCAAAAGCTGCAAAAGAGCCAACCAACAATGATAAAATGGTAGTCGAAGTTGCTACAATTGTACTATTAAATAAGCCACGTAAAAACTGACCATTTTTAAAGATGGCAAAATAATTTCTAGTAAAAAATGATATATTACCTGTATCAGGATCACGAGGCAATAAAGTAGCTGGAGTCATAGCCAATTGAGCCTGAGACTTCAAAGAAGAATTGACAGCCCAATAGAATGGAAATAGTAAATAGACAACTATTACTGCCAGCACAAAATAAAATAGTATCTTTTTAATAATTTTTTGCTGTTCTCTGCTCATTCTGTATCAACTCCTAATGATTTCATATAAATAATTGCAAAAATAAAAATTAAAATAAAGATTATAACCCCAATTGCAGATGCCATACCCATTTCTCGAGCTGAAATAAGCTGAAAATAATTAAAACTAGCCATGGAATATCTTTTCTGAGCAAGCATAACCTGAAAAACATCAAACACTCTTAGTGAATCAAGTGTACGGAAGATAAGCGCTACTGCAACTGATGGTTTCAGTAGAGGTAAGGTAATTGTTAAAAATTGTCTGATTTTACTTGCCCCATCCACTTCTGCTGCTTCATATAATTCATTCGGAATTAGCTGTAAGCCTGCTAAAAGCAAAAGTGCCATAAACGGAGTTGTTTTCCAAACATCAACTGCTATGATCGCCGGCATTTGCAGAGTAGGATTAGTTAAAAAGGAAAAATTACCACTTCCCAGGCCAGCTTTATTCAAAAGCATATTAAATAAGCCTGCTCTAGTTGGTTGAAACATCCACTCCCACATTTTAGCTGAAACAACAGTAATTACAGCCCATGGAACCAGCATTACAGCTCTCATTACTCCTCTACCTTTAAATTCACTATTAACAACTAAAGCCACTCCAAGTCCTAAAATTGTTTCTAGTAAAACAGAAAACACTGTGAAGATAATTGTATTAATCACAGCTCGAATAAAATCAGGAGTTATCGCGCCAATTACATATTTATGTCCTGCTAATTTAAAATTATATACCGGTCGATATAAATTAGGCCGCCGTGGTAAAACCCGAATTGGGTGTTCAAATACTGGCTGACCTGTTTCTTCATCAATTTTTTGTTGTCCTGTTTGTTCATCAATTACAGGTGGTAGTTCTTTTATTGTCATTTTTAATAATCTTTGATAGTTTGCCAGGCCCACAAATTCTGTAGTACCTGTTCCAGCAAAAGTTCTATTAGTAAAACTAGTATAAAATACCTGACCTAGTGGATAAAGAGCAATGACTAATAAAATAATAAATGTTGGAATTAATAATTTTAAAGCAAGTTTTTCTTCTGATTTAGCTAATTTTGACATTTTTTGCTTTGCCATTACCTAAACCTCCTCTATTTGATAAATTAGAGAAGGACCAGAACGGTCCTTCTCTCTTTCTAAGCATTGTTAAATACTAATCCATCAACTAAGGTTGTCTTGGGTCACCAGATTCATATCCTAATAGATCCTGCAGATCAAGTTCCATATATTGAACAGCTGTTTCTGCATCACTTTCACCTGTTAAAACAGAGTGAACAGCCTGATAAAAAACTTCGGAAACCTGATTATATTTAGGAGCAGTAGGAGTAGATGGTCTAGCTACTGTATTTGTAAATACGTCATATAAATTACCCATAAATGGATAAGCATCTAAAATATCTTGATCATCATATAATGATTTAATTGTAGGATTAGAAGAGGTCATTAACGCACGTTTTTTCTGCATTCTTGGACCAGCTAAAAACAAGGCGAAATCTGCTGCTACTTGAGGATGTTCACTATATTTACTAACTGCTAGATTCCAGCCACCAAGTGTTGCAGCAGAATGACCGCTATCACCAGCTGGTAAAGGAGCTACATCAAATTTACCCTTAATCTGACTAGTCTCTGAGTTACCAGTTGAATAGGCATAAGGCCAATTACGCATAAATAATGCGTTACCAGCTTCAAACATTTTCCGGGCATCTTCTTCTGCCATTCCAGTGACACCTGTCGGAGAAATATCGCCAATCCAGTCAGCTGCCATTTGAATTGCAGCAATAGCTTTTTCATTATTAATACTTACTTTTTTATCATTGTTTACAATTGCTCCTCCACCATTAGAGAAAACCCACTCTAATGCATCACAGGTAAGTCCTTCATAAGCATCTCCCTGCCATACATAACCATAAAAATCAGGATTTCCTGCTTCTCGCTCTTTTTCCATAATATATTTAGCAGTATCAGTTAATTCCTGCCATGTTTTAGGAACTTCACGATCATACTTTTCTAATAAATCTTTTCTATAATATAGAAGACCAGCATCAGTAAACCAGGGAAGAGCAACTAATTTTCCATCTACAGTATTATTCTGCACTATTTCCTGAAAATGTTGATCAGCCACTTCTTTTGCTCCGTATTTATTTAAATCTAGAAAATGATGAGCTAAATCGCCAGGCCAGATAACATCTACCTGATAAACATCAACTTTAGGACTTTCAGCTTCCAGAAACTGTAAATAAAGTCCTAATCTATCATTCGATAAATCTGGAGTAGTTAGTACATTTACCTTAACATCAGGATGCTCATCCATGTAAGTTTGAGCAGCTTCTTTAGCAAATTGAAGCTCTTTACCTACATTACCAGCAGCCAGAGTTATTTCTGCTTTATCCTGTGCTAAACCAGCTGTAGCAAAAGATAAAATAAAAACTAAAGATAAAAATAAAGCTAAATATTTCTTCATTATTAATTCTCCTCCTCAAAATTGTTTATTTATTTAAAGCAAAATCCCGGTTAATTATTGGTTACTAACACCTCCTTATTTTTGATTGATGCTAATTCTTTAGCACTGAGTTTATTTATACTTTCTCTAACCACAAGTTTATGTGGTATAAAGACTTTATTATCCTCAAGTTCTTCTTCTGCTATAATTTTATCCAGCAATTCAATACTTTTTAAACCTAATTGATAACCTGATTGTTCAATTGTCGTTAAAGTTGGCAGAGTATATTTACCGAGCTCAATTCCATCAAAACCAACTACTGCAATATCATCTGGAATTTGATAACCATTTTCTTTAAGATAGCGAATTGCACCAACTGCCATTTCATCATTAAAGGCAAAAATAGCTGTAATCTTAGGAAACTTACGCATAATTTTTTCTGCTGCTGAGTAACCACTTTCAAAAGTAAAATCACCTTCAATAAAACGTCCTGAATTATAAGGTAGCTGAGCAATTCGCAAAGCAAGCTTTACACCCCTTAGTCTTTCCTGACTAGCTAATAAATCAAGATCCGGCCCCTTAATAAAAGCAATTTCCTTATGACCTGCTCTAGTTAAATAATCAACTACATCATAGGCAGCAGCAACATTATCAACAGTTACACATGGTATTTCTGGATCACTAATATAGCCTGAAGCAAAAACAACTGGAATTTGATAATTTTTAACTATATTCAAAAGATCATTATAATAATTTGTAGTTATTAAGATTATTCCGTCAATTTTTTTTTGCTTCATAATATTAAGATAATTTTGTTCCTTTTCAAATTCTCCATCAGAGTCACCATAAATTAAGGCAAATCCCTTCTCTCTGGCTTCAGCTTCAATTCCTTTTAAAAGATTTGCCAGAAAAGGCCTTTCCATACCTGCTCCAATTACTCCAATAAGATTGCTGGTATTAGTTCGTAATATTCGAGCTGAATCATTAATTTGATAGTCCAATTTTTTAACTGCTTTTTTTACTTTATGAGCAGTTTCTTCTCTAACTAAAGAACTATCATTTAAAACTCGAGACACAGTACTTAATGAAACACCTGCTAATTTTGCTACATCTTTCATTGTAACATCCATAATACTCGCTCCCTGTTAATAATGAAATCCATTTCACTTATTTAATATATTCAATATCAGAAATAAATTTCCTGCAAATAAATAAAATTTTTTGATAATTAGCTGAATAATTAAGGTTTTTGATGTTTTATAGTGTTAAAAGTGGTTTTTCTTGATTAAAAACTCTTAAATAAATAAATTTACTCAAATTAAGCTTTTTTAGCTAATTTTCTGATATTTGTAAAATGAAAATAGGCTGCAAATAATGAAATGCATTTCATTATTCCAGCCTGCAGAAAAAGTAGTAGATTAAAGCTCTGCTTTTAATAAATTTATTGAATAAAATCAAGGCTAAGATATTTATATTGATTAGCTAAGAATCTATTTTTAAAAATTTGAGAATTACTTAATTCATTATTTGCGTAATAAGGATCTGCCTGCTGTAAAAAATAAATATTTAAATCATTATTAACTATTTTTAAAATCCTTTGGTAAGCCTGATCTCGTTTTGAAGCAGAATTTTCCAACTCCCGATAAGCAAGTAAATTAGTAAATCTATCTTGATTGAAATTTGACTGATTACTAAACTGATTAAAGTCAGCTAGCTGCTGTAAAAATAAATGTTTATTATTAAGTGAATAATTATATAAGTAAATATCACTTGTTTTAACTTGTTCAGCATAATTTAGCTGTTCTGGCCAACTGTTAGCTTTTATTACAAGTTTAATTCCAGCTTGCTGTAATTTACTCTGGATAAATTTTGCTATTTTAAAATTAAATGGATTATTATTAATTTTCATTATTAAACTTTTATTCTGTCGGGAAAGTTTAGTTAAAACTGGTTCAAATCTGGCAGGTTCCTGGCCAACATATAAATCAGCTGGTTTAATAAAAAATTGTTTAAAGTTATCTGATGTCAAATAATTTTTTAAATCTAAATCAGCAGTATTAATCTGAGTAAATAAATATTGAAAGGCCATTCTTAATTCAGAGAGTTCTGAGTTCGAAAAACTAGTTAAATTATTAAAAGTCAATACATAAGTATAAAGATAATTACCAGGTTTTTTTAATAATTGATAGCTTTCAGTATTAATCTGGCCTCCTGATTCAACTACTGCTGCTGATAACAAAATATTGGCTTGCTGATCAAATTCAGTCAGAGGCTTTTTTTTAGAAATAATTTTAAAGTTCAGTTCTTTAATTAAAGGTAATTGCTGCTGACCATTATGCTCCCAATAATTATCATTTTTTTTCAAACTAATCTTATTTTTAGTATTGCTAGCTAAATAAAATGGTCCGCTTCCAACCGGATAAAATAAAAAATCATCTTTTTTTACATCTTCTTTTGGTAAAACAACTGCTGCTGAATCTGCCAGATTATATAAAAAACTACTTTGCGATTTATTTAATTCTATTGCCAAATGATACTTATCAATGACTTTTATACCATCAATTTCAGAATTTATTCCGGAATGATATTCTTGGTATCCCTTAATTGGAGCAAGTAAAGTAGTAAAAGGAGATTTGTTTACTGGAGATGCCAGATACTCAAAAGACCATTTCCAATCTTGAGCAGTAATTTCTCTTCCCTTGTTGAAAGTTTTAATCCCATTTCTATATTCTTTCTGGAAATATATATCTGGTTTAAGCTCAAATTCCAAAAGCTTACCATCTAATTTTATCTGCCAACTTTTAGCAAGTTCTCCAACTAATTCACCAGCTGAATTATAGGTAAGCAGATTTTCAAAAATTTGTTCTGTTATTTGACGAGAAAATTTATCCTGTGCAAAAATAGGATTTAAATTATAAGCTTGTAATGGAAGAAATATTTGTAAATTTTCTGCTGCAAAACAATTAATACTAAATATTAAAATTAATAAAGTAAGAGTTAAAACAAATTTAATTTTTTTCATTTTAATTACTGTTAACTCCTCTCAGTTTAATTTTACAAATAGATAATTATTTATAGAAAAAACCCCTGTATTAATTTAAATTAATACAGGGTTAATGCCAATTATATTTATAGCCTGAATTTATTCTTTTTCCAGTAGATGACAGGCAGCGAAGTGGCCATCACCATACTCTTTAAATTCTGGCTCTTTAACCGGACATAGATCAAAAGCTTTTGGACATCTGGGATGGAAACGGCAGCCAGAGGGTGGATCAACTGGACTCGGCACATCTCCTTCTAAAACGATCCGATCTTTTTTCTTTTTTGGATCTGCTTCCGGAATTGCTGATAGTAAAGACTGGGTATAGGGATGTAGCGGATTATCATAGAGTTCTTTTTTATCTGTTAACTCAACTATTTTACCCAGATACATTACTGCTACCCGATCACTAATATGTTTAACTACACTTAAATCATGTGCTATAAAAAGATAGGTTAAACCATATTCCTGCTGTAAATCCTGCAGCAGATTAACTACCTGAGCCTGCACTGATACATCAAGGGCTGAAACTGGTTCATCTGCAATAATTAACTTAGGATCAACTGCTAATGCTCTGGCTACCCCTATTCTCTGTCTCTGTCCACCTGAGAATTCATGTGGATAACGGTTCATATATTCTGCTCCCAGACCAACATTTTCTAATATTTCTTCTACCTTTTGATTGCGTTCTTTTTTGTTTTTAGCTAATTTATGAATATCAATTGGTTCTCCTACTATATCTGCTACTGTCATACGGGGATTTAAAGAAGCATATGGATCCTGAAAAATTATCTGCATATCTCTTCTAATAGCACGCATCTCATTTTTATCAAGTTCCATAATATTTTTACCTTCAAAAACTACTTCTCCCTCAGTTGCTTCTAATAAACGCAGGATAGTTCTACCTGTTGTTGACTTACCACAGCCTGATTCTCCTACCAAACCAAGGGTTTCTCCCTGTTTTACAGCAAAAGAAATGTCATCTACTGCTTTAACATGAGCAACTGTCCTTTTAAATACTCCTGCTTTAACAGGAAAATATTTTTTTAAGTTTTTTACTTCTAATAAATTTTCTGCCATTATTCTTTTACCCCCTGGTCTGCATAGATTCTTTCTCCTCTGGCTTTGATATCTTCGAGATCTTTATATCTCCAGCAGCGTACTTTATGGCCTGCTTCTGCATCTATTAGTTCTGGTTCGTCTGTAAAACATTTACCCTCTGCCAGTGGACACCGGGTATTGAATTTACATCCTTCTGGAAAATTTAGTGGAGATGGTACACTACCTGGAATTGCTTCCAGACGTTCTACATCTTTATCTAGTTTTGGGATTGAATTCATTAATCCCCAGGTATAAGGATGTTTTGGATCTTCAAATAGAGAATCTACGTCTGTATATTCTACTACTTTACCAGCATACATTACTGCTACCCGATCTGATACTTCTGCAATTACTCCCAGGTCATGGGTAATCATCATAATTGCCATTCCATAGCTTTCTTTAAGTGAATTCATCAATTCTAAAATCTGAGCCTGAATTGTTACATCAAGCGCAGTTGTTGGTTCATCGGCTATTAGAAGTTGAGGATCACAGCTTAAGGCCATAGCTATCATAACCCGCTGTCTCATTCCACCAGAAAGCTGATGAGGGTATTCGTCTACTCTTTGTTCTGGCAGCGGTATTCCTACTTTCTGCAGCATTTCTATGGCTTGCTGACGTGCTTCTTTACGCTTAACTCCTTTATGCAGCATAATTGCTTCTATTATCTGATCTCCAACTGTATAAACAGGATTTAAGGAAGTCATTGGTTCCTGGAAGATCATCGAAATATCATTACCTCTAATTTTACGCATTTCTTTTTCGGACAATTTGGTTAAATCTTTACCCTGAAAGTTAATCACTCCTCCTTCAATTTTACCTGGAGGTGATTCTACCAGACGCATAATTGAAAGGGAAGTTACACTTTTTCCACAACCAGATTCTCCAACAATTCCCAATGTTTCACCAGGATAAATCTCGTAATCAACACCATCTACAGCCTTAACTACACCTTCTTCTGTATAAAAGTAAGTTTGTAAGTTCTTTACTTCTACTAATGCTTCTTTACTCAAAAATTCCACCTACCTTTTTGGCTTTTCATAAATATATATTAATTTAATTTAGGATCCAGAATGTCACGAAAGGCATCACCGATTAAATTCCAGGATAAACAAAATAAAGTTATTGCGATACCCGGAATTACAAGTGTATACCAGTAGTGAAGAGGATCACCTTCAATACCTAAAATCCAATTTCTGGCAAAAGAAATCATCTGTCCCCAGTCAGCATAACCTTCTGGAGCTCCTACTCCCAAGAAACTCAGGGTAGAAGCAGTGATAACCATCGACCCCATTCTCATTGAAGCTTGAATAACTACCGGAAAGATTGTGTTTAAAATAATATGGCGGAAAATAATCCGGAAATCATTAGCTCCTAAAGCAATCGCGGCCTGAACAAATTCATCTTCTTTAACTGATAGAACCTGTGATCTCATTAAACGAGCAGTACTCATCCAACTAAAGGTAATCAATGCAATCATTACATTAGTTATTCCCTGACCCAAAATTGTAACTAAAACAATTGTAGCAATAATAAACGGGATAGACATAAAAATATCAGTAATCCGCATTAAAAGTTCATCAATCCAGCCGCCATAATAAGCAGCAATTGTTCCTAAAATAATGCCAAAACTACTACTTATTCCTACAACTATTAACCCAATTCTAAAGGCAGTTCTTGTTCCCCACACTATGCCATAAAAAATATCATATTGACTTTCTGTTGTACCAAAAATATGCTCATTACTAGGAGCCTGTGGTTCAATAGTCCAACCAGCTCTAGGAATCATGTAAGGTTCATCAGCATCTCTAGGTGGTGCTATAAAAGGTGCAAAAACAGCCAGGATAACAAAGAACAATATTATTAAAATACCAAGTAATGATATTTTATTTTGAATTAATCTTTTTAAAACTTCTTGCCATTCCACTCAACCATCACTCCAATCTAATTCTGGGATCAATTACAGCATAAGAAACATCCACCAACAGATTAATTAAAATAAGTAGGAATCCGAAATATAATGCCCCACCAAGCACACCAGGATAATCAAGTTGTTGGGCAGCATTTGCCATAAATTGTCCTAAGCCTCTTATATTAAAAATACTTTCTACAATAACCAGACCACCTGCCAGCCCAAGTACCATTTGACCAGCAACTGTAACTACAGGAATTAAGGCATTTCTGACTGCATGTTTATAAACGACAATATTATCAGCCAAACCTTTTGCTCTTGCTGTCCGGATATAATCCTTACGCAAAGTTTCAAGCATATTGGAACGTGTTATTCTTAATATAAAAGCCCACCATAAGATAGAAATAGTGATTACTGGAGCAATTAAATGTCTAATCGCATCTAAAACAATTGAAAAATTAAGATTTAAAATTCCATCTAAAATATAAAGACCAGTATAATTTATAAAATCTGCTGAACGAACTATTTCTGTAGCCCAGTTTGAAAGTCTACCTGGCGGAAGCCAGCCTAAAACACCATAAAAAATCATTAAAACAAGTAACCCAAATACAAATGATGGGAATGACCAGCCAATCACAGCAAAAATCCTGATTGTATGATCAATTATCTTATTATGATGTACCGCCGAAATTACCCCGAGAACTACCCCACCCAGAATAACTGGAATTAAAGATAATAAGGCAAGTTCAATAGTGGCAGGAAATCTTTCTGCTATAGCCTTCGTTACTGGTGCACCGGCTGATTCTGACCAGCCAAAGTCACCTGTTAAAACTCCTCCTATCCAGCGTCCATACTGCTGATACCAGGGATCATCAAGTCCATATTTTGCAATTAGTAATTCTACATCATCTACCCCTTTTAGTTGAGCAGGATCAGTGATATAAGTACTTAACCTCTGGTAAGGTCCCAACATCATTATCATCGAAAAAATTAACAAACTGACTCCAAAGAGGATTACTGGAAGTATCAGTAAACGTCTTATAATATAAGCAATCATCCTCTAACTTCATCCTTTCCAACTTTTAATTATATAAACATAACATATCTGGAGGGCAAAATATCCCCCCAGATATTTATTAACTAATTATTATTTTTTAATAATAATTTATTTAGATAAGTCATAGAAATATTGACCTGGGTCTCTAATTGGATCATAGTACCATCCTTTAACCCAGTCTCTCATAATAACCTGAGCTGTTGGCTGATAGAGATATATGTCTGTAGCATTATCATAAGCCTGTTTTTGAATCTGACGGTAGATATCTTCCCGCTCAGCAGGATCAGTAGAAGAAATACCTTTCTCAATTAAAGGATCTACATTCTTTTGAGCAAACTTAGCATAATCTTCACCTTTAAAACCACCATAAGTTCCATCACTGCTTACAAAAGGAACTACAAAGTTATGAGGGTCAGCATAATCTGCACCCCAGGCAATAAATCCTAAAGTGAATTTATGAGCAATTAATTTATCTAGATAAGAAGCCCATTGAATACCACGTACATTAATTTTAAATTTAGGATTGATCTGTTCAACATAGTATTTAATCATATCGGCAGCACTTTTACGAACATCATTACCTGTATTATAAAGAATTGTAAGTTCAAATCCTTTATCCCATAATTCACCACCAAAAGCTTTTTCAAAGTGCTCTTTTGCTTTATCAAGATCAAAATTATAGGTCATAGAATCAGGTTGATAACCCATTAATGGTTCAGGAATTGGACCCTTGCCCTGTTGTCCATCACCTTCAAGAACATCATTAACAAAGGCATCATAGTTCATTGAATATAAAAAACCTTTTCTTACATCAATATCACTAAAGAAATTACCTGGAATTCCATTTCCATCAAGTTTGCCACTATGGACATCAGGATTTCCCTCTGTTACAATATTATAATTCATCAGGCCAACACCCATATAAATATTAGGCAGACCAGTAATTACTTTAACTCCATCCATATTTTCAACCTGGCTTAAATACTGTTTATCAACATAAACAATATCTGCATCTCCACGTTGTAACATTAATTTACGAGTTGACCATTCGTTAACTAATTTAATAATTACTTTTTTAATAGAAGCAGGTTCACGCCAGTAATTATCATTTCTACTCATAACAATTTCTTCTCCATTAACCCATTCTACCAATTGATAAGGTCCTGTACCATTCATAGTAGAGAATAATGGATCCTCTTCTTTAGTTGGATTAGTATATTTAGCTATAGAATCAGCTTGACCATCCCAACCTCCTTGAGCAATAGTCCACTCTTTATCTAGAATAGCTCCCAGACCATTACCTTTAACAATAATACTTAAAAATGGTGGATAAGCTTTTGGCAAATGAAAAATCACACTATTATCTGTAACTTCAATTGCTTTTTCTAAATAAGCATAAACTTCTTCAGACTCTGCAGCTGTTAAATCTTTAGGATTTTTTTCTTCTCCTAAAACTTCTTTAACAACTCCACCTAGAGAACCTTTTTGGAATAATGGTTCATAAATCATCCAGACTGGTCCACCATCACGATCCTGAATTAAAGCTCTTAAAAAACTATATTTAACATCTTCAGGAGTTAAAGGATTACCATTCTGAAAAGTAACTCCTTCCCTGATTGGAAATTCATAAGTAGTACCATTATCTCTGATTAAATTATTTTCTTTAGTTGGCACTTCAGTGGCCAGTAAAGGCAGAAAGGTATTAATATCACCTTTATCAAACATAATTAAATTTTCATAAACATTATCTACTACTTCTGCACTAGCTGTATCATATTGAAAATGGGGATCAAGACTGTTGATTGTTCCCATGTTAACTTCTACCATCGTATCAGGATTATTAACATCCTGAGCACCAGCTACTGAAAATAATGAAATTACTAAAAATAGTGTGAATAAAAAAACTAAACTTCTTTTCATACTCGAAATTCCCTCCTTGAATTGTTATTAAACTATTTACTAGCTACTTATATAATTACTTAAATCCTGAAATTTTGGATTAAGTTTACACCTCCCTACAAAAAGAAAAAATAACTTGCTATAAATTTACTTTACTATTATAAATTATATAATTATTCTTTTGAAAAATCAAGTTAAAGCTAATGTATACTGTTATTCATTACTAATTTTTTGAGTCCAAAAAGAATTCGCTGGACTTTCAGAAAACAAATTTGAATTAATAGAATTGAGTTTAAAATTATGGTAATAATCCCGAGTAGCCAGTACTCTTCTCACAAAATCATCTGTTTCGGCAAAAGGTAGCTCATTGGTTAGTTTACCATCCCAACCTGAGACGATCCATTTATTAACATTCCTTTCTCCAGCATTATAGGCTGCTAAAGTTTTAACTAAATTGAAATCAAATTTTTGTAAAAGATAAGAGAAATACCAACTACCAAACTTAATATTCTGTTCAGGATCTTTTAAATCAGATAGATTAAAAGTTTCTTGTGCCAAATTTTCTGCTACCCAATTAGCAGTTTCTGGCATTAACTGCATTAATCCTACAGCTCCCTTAGCAGAAATAGATTCATTATCAAACCTGCTTTCTACATAAATTAAAGCTGCCAGCAAATTATAATCAAGCTGATTTTGCTCTGCATATTTTTTAATTAAATTTTGATATTTAATCGGCTCAAAGTTACGTCGCAAAGTCCAAAAATCAAAATTATTATTTAGTAAAAGAACTAATAGAATAAAACAGCAGAATATAAGTATTTTATTAGAAAAGAATTTTTTCAAAAACAATCTCTTTCCCTCCTGGCAAGTTTTAGGCTTGATTCTTTTTAGCTAGTGAATGAATAATCATTTCAGCTGTAGACAAATTTGTAGCCAGGGGAATCTGGTGAACATCGCATAACCTTAACAGTGCACTAACATCAGGTTCATGGGGCTGAGCAGTCAACGGATCTCGCAGAAATATAACTCCATTTAATCTATCTTTTGCTATTTCAGCACCAATCATTTGATCTCCTCCAATCGGACCAGAGGCCATCCTCTCTACTTCTAAGCCAGTCTCATCAATTAAGCGCTGGCCAGTTGTTCCAGTAGCTATTAATCTCATTTTTGCTAAAATATTTTTATGTTTAAGGGCAAATTTAATCATATCTTCCTTTTTCTCATCATGAGCAATTAGTGCAATTCTAATCAACTTTTTGTCAACTCCTTTTAATATTCTCTGCCAGGCTTGATCTAACTCTGTCTTAAAACTATTTAGATCTTGATTGTTTTCAATAATCAAATCAGCTTTTTCTTCTTTAGCAGTAAGATCAAGCTGTGCAGAGATCCTTTGTTCTGCTTCTGCAACAGTATAACTATCTCTTTTTTGCATACGTTTAATCTGCTGGTCTTTATTACTGCTAATCAGCCATGTTTGATCACAAAATTTGTCCAGTCCTGTTTCAAAAAGCAGTGGAGCCATAAAAATTACTATTTCATCTTCATTTAAAAATTGAAAAGCTTGTTCTTTCATTTCATAAGTTATTAAAGGATGGAGAAGAGCTTCTAATTTTTTTCTTTTAGCTGGGTTACTAAACACAATTTCGCCTAATTTATTTCGATTAAGCTCACCATTATCCTGCAAAATGCTCTTGCCAAATTCTTTGACAATTAAACGCCATCCCTGCTTGTTAGCTGCTGTAATTTGATGTGATATCTGATCAGCATCAATTATCTTTGCGCCTTTATCTGCTAAATAAGCAGCTGCAGTTGACTTTCCAGAAGCAATTCCTCCAGTTAAGCCGATAATCATTTTTCATTCCCCCTTTTTTATTTCTGGCATTGAGGACAATAATAGGTAGAGCGTCCACTTATTTTTGTTTTTTCTATTATAGTTCCACATTTATAACATTCTTCACCTTCACGTTGATGTACCTGTAATTCTTCCTGAAAAGATCCTTTTTCTCCAAATGCGTTAACATAATCACTAAAAGAAGTTCCTCCATAAATAATTCCTTTTGCCAGAACTTCCCTCATATTAATATAAATTTTCTCCTTTTCTAATTCAGTTAAAGTATCGGCTGTTCGATCAGGTTTAATACCTGCCCGGAAAAGGATTTCATCAGCATATATATTACCAATTCCTGCTACAAATTTTTGATTTAAAAGCAGTGATTTCAAAACTCCCCGACGGCCTACAAATAATTTTTTGAAATCTTCCAGGCTCAGTTCCTGGTCAAGTGGTTCAGGCCCAAGTTTGGCTAATCCACCAGCTTGTTCAGGGTGATTTTTATCAATTAAATATACTCTACCAAATTTACGAATGTTATTAAATCTAATCTGCTGACCATCATTCAGACTAAAAATAAGATGAGTATGCTTATCACGAAATGCTTCAACTTCTTTAACCAATAGTTTACCAGTCATACGCAGATGAATAATCAATTGTTTTCCATTATTCAGCTCAATCATTATATATTTGCCTCTCCGCTTAACTGATTCAATTTGGGTAGCAATAATTCCCTGCTTAAACTTTTCTACATCCTTTTCAGGATAACCAATCATCATTGCCTCTCTTACTTCAACATCAGTAATTACTTTATCTGTTATTAGAGGTCTAAGACCTTTAATAACTGTTTCAACTTCTGGTAGTTCTGGCATTTTTATAGTTTCACCTCATAGTCTTTTTTATCCCGCCAATTTTCACCAATTTGTAAATCAACTACTAATGGAACATCAAGTTTAGCTGCTGATTCCATTTCTTTTTTTACAAGTTTAGCAACTTCAGCTAGATCTTGTTCAGCAACTTCAAAAACTAATTCATCATGTACCTGCAGTAAAATATTAACTTGATAATTTTGAACAGCTAAAGCATCATAAACTGCTAACATAGATTTTTTCATTATATCTGCGGCTGTTCCTTGAACAGGAGTATTGATTGCAGTTCTTTCAGCAAATGATCTTCTATGATAATTTTTGCTTTTTATTTCTGGAATATAGCGTCTTCTACCATAAAGCGTTTCAGCATAACCTTTTTCCTTTACACTAGCTATAGTATCACTCATATATTTTTTCACACCATTAAAACGCTCAAAATATTTATCAATATAAGCTTGTGCTTCTTCAACTGGAATATCTAGATCTTGACTAAGGCCATAGGAACTCATTCCATAGGCGATTCCAAAGTTAATTACCTTTGCATGACGTCTTAAATCTGCTGAAACATCTGCTGGCTTAACATCAAAAACTTCACTGGCTGTCTCAGTATGAATATCACGGCCTGTTTTAAATGCTTCTTTTAATTTATCATCTCCACTTAAATGAGCAAAGACCCGCAGCTCAATTTGTGAATAATCTACTGCTAACAGTACCATATCTTTGCGGGAAGGAATAAAAGCCTTTCTAATTTCTCGCCCTTCCTCAGTTCGAATAGGAATGTTCTGCAAATTAGGATCTGTACTGCTTAAACGACCTGTTGCAGTTACCATTTGGTTAAATGAAGTATGGATTTTAGCAGTTTTTTCATTAATTAAAGGTGGAAGGGAATCAATATAAGTAGATTTTAATTTTGCCAGTTCCCGATATTCAGAAATCAAAGGTATAATCGGATGTTTATCGGTTAATTTTTCTAAAACACTTGCATTAGTAGAATATCCTGTCTTGGTTTTTTTTATTACTGGCAGACCTAACTTTTCAAATAAGATCTCCCCCAACTGCTTAGGAGAGTTTAAATTAAATTCTTCATCAGCTAGCTGATGTGCTTCAGCAGTGATTATATCTAGTCTCTTACCAAGCTTTTCAGAAAGTTGGGCCAGCCAATTTTGATCAATCTTAACTCCATTGTATTCCATTTCAGCTAAAACTTTAATCAAAGGCAATTCAATTTCTTTATAAAGCTTAAACAACTTATCTGCTTTAAGATTTTCAGTTAAGCTATCTGCCAGCTTAAATAAATTAGCAGCTTCTGCAGCTAAAATTTTATCTGATGTAACTTCTTCAAAACTCAAATCCAGCTCATGACTAATAACATCTTCTAATTCAGGTAAAGAAGAAGAAGGCTGCAGGAGATAAAAAGCAAGTAATGGTTCAAATACAATATTATTTAGTTTAATGCCATGACAAAGCAAGGCCAGGGAAGCTTCTTTAGCTGCAATTACTAATTTTTCAGAATTACTATCTTCAAGTATATCTTTTATTATATCTGGCAGCTGATTTTGCTCTACTTGATAAGAAAAATTGGATTTATCTTCAAAAGCAAAAACCAACTCTTCTATTTTAGCTTCTCTGTTCCGACTGCCTGATTCCATTTTTAAAGCAAAAGCAAATCTTTTTTCTTTAGCTATTTTATCAGCTAAATCAGGCAGCTCAGCCTGATCTAATTCTTTAACTTCAACTGATTTCCCTGCAGAATCAAGCTGGTATTCAAATCTATCAAGTAATGATGTAAAACCCAACTCTTTAAAATAAGCTGCCACTTCATTATCATCATATTTATTAAGCTTACATTTCTCAAAATCAATTTCAATTGGAACATCACGTTTTATTTTGCCAAGTCGGTAACTCATCCGGGCCTGTTCAGAATACTTATGCAGATTTTCTTTTCTCTTTTTCCCGGAAACTTGGTCAATATTAGCTAAAATTTCTTCCATTGAATCAAACTGTTTTAAAAGTTTAAGAGCTGTTTTTTCTCCAATTCCTGGTACTCCTGGTATATTATCAGAGCTATCTCCCATTAGGCCTTTCATATCAATTAATTTTTCTGGGGGTAGCTGATATTTTTCTTTAACTTTAGCTAAATCATAAATAACCAGATCAGACAAACCTTTTCTGGTATACATTATATTTACATTTGGAGAAACTAACTGTAAAGCATCCCGATCTCCAGTTACTATATATACTTTATATCCCTGTTCAGCTGCCTGTTGAGAAAGAGTTCCTAAAAGATCATCTGCTTCATAACCAGCCTCTGAAACAATCGGAATTTTCAACTTTTTGATAGTCTGCTGTAATAATGGAATTTGAGGTACTAATTCTTCTGGCATTTTTTTGCGATTAGCTTTATAATCAGCAAATTCTTCATGCCTAAAAGTTGGAGCCTTTTTATCAAATGTAACAATCATTCTATCAGGCTGCCATTCGTCTGTTAAAGAAAATAACATCCTGATAAAGCCAAATACAGCATTGGTATATTCTCCCTGATCATTTGTTAAAAGTGGCAAAGCATAAAAAGCCCGGTGAGTAATACTATGGCCATCAAGTAAAAATAAAGTTTTTTTCTCCTCGTTTTCTTGCTTTGACAAAAGAAATCACTCCTATAATATAAGGTTATGCTAAGTTAATAATTACTAACTTAGTTAGTTAATTAACAATTTTTCAATGGTAATTTAATAATAAATTTTGTTCCATGCCCTGGCTCACTCTCTACTTCAATCTTACCTTGATAGCTATCAACAATCTGCCTGGCAATCGCCAATCCCAAGCCAGACCCTTCTTTTTTCCTTGTTCTTGATTTATCTGCCTGATAAAAGCGATCAAAAACATAGGGCAAGTCTGTTTCTTTGATTCCAGGACCTTCATCTGCAATACTGAAGTAGAAATAATCATTTTTCATTTTATCTAATTTGATTACTATACTACTACCCTGACTGGAAAATTTAACTGCATTATCCAGAAATATTCTCAACAGCTGTTTGAATAAATTTTTATCAGCCAGAAGTTTAATCTTAGCAGCAGCATCAAATTCAAACTCAATTTCAGAAGCTAATAGCTGAAATTCTTTAATTATTTCTGCAATTAACTCATTAAAACTAAATTCTTCTTCCTCTTTTTTTAATTCACTATCATCAGCCCGGGCCAGCAGCAATAAGTTTTCCATGAGATGCTTCATATTTTCGGCTTCAGCTTTAATAGCCTGAATTGCTTCATCACGTACTTCTTCTTTTTCCTTACCCCAGCGATCAAGCAAATCTACATACCCCTTAATTACAGAAAGAGGAGTACGTAACTCATGAGAAGCATCCGAAACAAATTGTTTCTGCTTTTTAAAAGATTGTTCCAGACGATCTAACATAGAATTAAAAGTTAAAGCAAGTTTTTTTATTTCATCATCAGGTCCACTAACACTTAGCCGTCTTCCTAAATCACTAGACCCAATCTCCCGGGCAGTCTCTGTTATCTTATTAATTGGAGACAGCATTCTTTTGGTTGTTAAATAACCTAATAAAACTGAAATCAAAGCACCAATTGCTGCTGCGACCATTAAAACAAGAATTAAAAAATCAAGAAAGTTTTTTTCAAAAGTTATATCTCGTACTACCTGCAAAAACCCTCTTGAAAATGCAAAATTTTTCAATTCAAAAGTTTTAACAGAAAGCATTCGATCACCGGATCTAAACTGTGTTATATCAGAACTAATTGGAATTTTCATTCCCTGCAGATAGCGGGATTGTGCTTTAGTATTACCTTCCCCATCCAACGCTCTAAAAAATATATTTTCTTCACTCCGGCTAATTTCCTGTAAAATATCAGCATCAAAATAGTCGATTGGATCTCCTAAAATACTTAATTGAGAAAGCACAAATTCAGATGTGTTATTAATACTTTTTTTAATATTTCCATCTATAAATAGCGAAAGAAAACAATAAATAGAAATATTAATAAAAAAAAGCAGCATCATAAACATCAGAGCATACATAATTGTGATTTTCCAGGAAATTTTACTTTTTTTACTAAAAAAATTAAACATTATTATCAGGCATCCTCAGTAGTCCGTAAAACATAACCTACTCCTCTAACTGTCTGAATTATTTTTTCTTCAAAAGGATCATCAATTTTGCTGCGTAAATATCTAATATAAACATCAACAATATTAGTTTCTCCTGTATAATCATAGCCCCAGACGTTATTTAGTAATTTATCTCTGCTAACTACAATTCCTTCATTCTGAATTAAATAAACTAATAAATCATACTCTTTTTTAGTCAATTCAATCTTTTCAGCTGCTCTTTTAACGAGATGTGCATCTAAATTAACTTCAACATCTGCAGTTTTTAGAACATTATCAGATTCAACTTTACCTTCTTCTCTGCGGAGAAGGGCCCTAATTCTGGCTAATAACTCCTCAATTTCAAATGGTTTGGTTAAATAATCATCTGCTCCTGTATCAAGCCCTTCAACTTTATCATCAAGTTCAGATTTTGCAGTCAACATAATAATAGGTAGATCAGAAAATTCTCTAACTCTCCGACAAACCTCTATTCCATCCATACCTGGTAACATTAGATCAAGCAGCAGCAAATCATAACTTTCATTTCTCAATAAATGAATCCCATCATATCCATTATCAAATTTTTTAACCTGATAGCCTTCATGCTCCAATTCTAATTCTACAAAACGTGCGATTTGAACATCATCTTCAATTATTAAAATTTTTTTTGCCATAAAATTCACCCCTACCATTATATCAAGTATTCAACAAAAATTAAACATAAAAAAAGAGTTCAGGGTTAAATCAAAAAACCGGGCTTGAAAAAGCCCGGTAATTAAAACTTAAGCTAGCTTTTAAACATCATTAGGCTTATTACCAATTCTACCAAAGATGATTTGAGTTTTGCCATTCCTGAGCACTTTAAACATTATCTTATCACCAACATCTTTGCTTTTAATTAATTTGCTGACATCAGCTGTTGTTTTAACTTTTTGTTGGTCAATTTCTTTAATTACATCATAAGCTTTTAATCCAGCTTTATCAGCAGGACTATCTTGATAAACTTCAATTACTACTACGCCATTTTTGTTTTCAAGATTAAAATAGTCCTGCATTTCCTGAGATATCTCACTAAAAGAAATTCCTAACCAGGGTCTGGTTACTTTGCCAGTTGTCCGCAATTCTTTAACAATACCAGTGATCTCATTGATGGGAATTGCAAAGCCAATATTTTGCCCTGAAGTTGAAACAGCTGTATTAATTCCAATTACTTCTCCCTGGTTATTTAATAATGGGCCACCACTATTACCAGGATTAATTGCTGCATCAAGTTGAATTAAGTTTTGATAAGTTCTTATTTTACGATCATCGCCAGGAATCTGAATCGGACGTCCAAGCGCACTAATTACTCCTACAGTAACAGTATGATCAAAACCAAGGGGATTACCAATTGCAATTGCCCAGTCACCAGGTCTAATTACATCAGAATCTCCCATTTTTAAAACTGTCAGATCCTGATCAAGCTTATCAGTATCAATCTTTAAAATTGCCAGATCAAGACTATAATCAGACCAAGCCACATCTGCTTTAACTGGTTCGTCTATCCCATTAATAGTAACTTCTACTTTATCAGCTTTATTAACTACATGTTGGTTAGTTACAATATAACCGTCTTTAGAAACTATAAAGCCAGAACCAAATGCCTGAGTTTCACGTGGCTTTTGTTCCGGAGCCTGGAACTGATCTCCAAAGAAAAATCTGAAATAAGGATCATTAAACATTTGAGGTAATTGCTGTTGAGAATCAACTTTAATTGTTGAAGTTACCATTACTACCCCATTATTAACTTTGCCTGCAATATCAGCAAAGTAATTACTTTGGTAAATATTCTCCCCTTTTGTTTCAGATTGAGCCATAACATTTGGAACCGCAGCCAGGATTAAAGCCGTGATTAATAAAATCAAAAGTGACCCTTTGCATAGTTTTCCTTGCTGTTTTAAAAAATTAGTCATCATAAATTACCACCTTCCTCTTTAATAATAAAATATTATAATTTCTAGAACAGCAAACCAGCTTAATTATGAATTTCAGCTATAGATGCTGTCTCTATCTAAAAATATATCAAAAAATTATTAAAGAGTAATTAAGCAAAAATTAAATTTTGATTAAATTATGATTTTGCCTGATTTTTAACTTTATTAATTTCCTGAGCAATTTTTTCTTGATCACCTAAATAATATTTATTCAGTACATTCATTTCCTGATCAAATTCATAAACTAGGGGACGACCAGTTGGTATATTTAAGCTTGATATTTCTTCATCAGATATACCATCAAGATGTTTTACTAAAGCACGCAGACTATTTCCATGAGCAGCAACAATAATTTTACGCCCCGCTTTTATTTGAGGCACAATTTCTTCTTGCCAATAAGGCATAACACGTTCAATTGTCATTTTAAGACTTTCTGTAGTAGGCAGTTCTTCAACAGTTAAACTTTTATATTTAGCTTCTTTGCCCGGATATCTTTCATCATCTTTATCTAAAGCAGGTGGTGGTGTATCAAAACTGCGGCGCCAGATATGGACCTGTTCAGCTCCTTCTTTTTCTGCAGTTTCTGCCTTGTTAAGCCCCTGAAGTGCTCCATAATGACGTTCATTAAGCTTCCATGACTTTAAGACCGGGATCCAGTGTAAATCCATAATATCAAGAATGATATTTAAAGTTTTAGTTGCCCGCTTCAAATAAGAGGTATAAGCTAAATCAAAATCATAACCTTCTTCCTTAAGTAACTCTCCAGCTGCCTGGGCTTCTTTTACTCCCTGTTCACTTAAATCTACATCAGTCCAACCAGTAAAACGATTGGCAAGATTCCATTCACTTTCCCCATGTCTAACTAGTACAATTTTCATCGACTCACCCTTTCTAATTAATTTAAATTTAAATTCTATTATAGTTGTTTTTATCTACCATTAACTATTTTAACTTTTTCTAAGCTAATTTAATATTAATTAATTTACAATCCCTTGCAGAACAAATAGAAAACAAATTAGATATTTAAAAATTCTGTTTCAATTTCCCAATTCTGATCTAGCTGATTTTGTAGCAATTTTTTATATTTAAGTAGTTGCTCAGGATCTCTATAACTACCACTTTTATAATCAATAATTTTAATTTTTTGCTGAAACTGATCAACTATTAAGCGATCAATTCTGTATTTTTTTACTGATTGAGCAGTTTTTTCTTTTAATAGATATTCAGTAAATATCTGTTTATCCTGCTCAAATAAATCTTTATTACTGCTAATAAATCTCTCTCCCTGTTCAATTAAACTATTAATTTTTTCTTTGCCCAATAAATTCCCATATTTATTATTAACTAATTTGCGAGCAGTTATTTTTTCTGCTGGCTGATTATATTTAATATTTTCTAAATAATAATGTAAAGCCAGACCGGAAAGCCGCTTTTCTGATAGTTCTAATTCATTGTTTTTAGCTCGAAAAAATCTATATTTTTCTTCTTGCTGCTGTTGTAATAATGATTGATTAGCTGCTGTTTGGCTAAGATATTTATTCAGATCAATTAGCGGTTGAGGTTGAGTAAATTTTTCTGATTCAACCTTGACAATAGAACCCTTCTGCCAGGGAGTAATCAACTCCAATAAATTTTTAACTCCTGTTGCTTTGAGCAGCATTTTTTCATAATAATCATAATTACTTCCAGACCACATTAACTGCTGATCTGGTTTGATAGTTCGAGGTGCCTCAATGAAAATATGAAGCTCTTTTTCAACTCTACTTAAAGCAACATAAAGATTATTTACCTCCTCTAATTCAGCTTTTTTCTCAGCCTGATCTTTGAAATCGTAATCAAGCCAATCCAAAATAGGTAAATATTGATCCTGGATCAAGAGATAATTTGTTAGCTGATCATATTTTTCATCAAATTCAAGATAAAAATTAAGGCTGGATTGATTATTGCCAGAACGACGACCTGGATTCCAGTAAAAATATTCAACTGGTAATGATAATCCTTTTGCCTGATGAATAGTCATTAGTGTAACGGCATCTTTATTTTCCACTCTTGTTTGTTTTAATTCTTCACTATCTTTATTTTCAGCTAAATAATTAAGTACGTTTTTTAAGGAATCAAAAGAATTCAGAATCACAAAGAAGGTATATAAATTCTTTAAAGCCAACCCATCAGTAGCTAATTCTATCAGTTCTGTCTTTTGATAGAGATAAGTAATTAAGGCTCGATAATCAAGTTCAAACAGTGATTTTATTTCAGTAAAAAGACTATTTAAAACTATATTATCTTGGATAGCAGATGGTAATTCAACTGCGGCAAGAGATGAATTCAAATAATATTCTAGTTCAACTTTATGCTGTAAAATTAATTTCAGCTGCTGATTATTAATTCTAATTAAATCACTACGCAAAAACTTTAATAATTGATAAAAATCTCGATAAGCTATAAATTTTAACAGGGAAACTAAAGCGGCTGGCAGCTGGGCTTCTAAAATAGATGCCCTATTTTCTAAAATATAAGGTATGTCAGACTGAGCTAGACAGTTCGCAATAGTATTTAATTCTTTAGCTGTTCTGGCTAAAATACTTACTCTACCATAATCATCAGCATAATTTTCTTTTATATCTACAGCTATTTCAGCAGCTAAATCAGATTTTATATAACTATTTAACTGCTTAATATTTACCTGTTTTTCTTCAGTTAAAGCGGCAAATTTTTTAGTTGCTGTATTATAATAAGCAGAATCACCTCCATAAAGAACCTTTGTCAGTCCTGACTCAGTTGAATTAGCTTTAACTGGATGATACTCCCAATCCTGCTCAATTTCTGCAAAAAAATTATTAAGCAGTTCAATTATCTGCTGATCACTGCGATAACAGCAGTTAAGACGTTCTGTTTCCGCTCCAATAATTTTATCTAAATTAGCAAATAAATTCTTTTCTCCCCCTCGCCAACCATAAATTGATTGTTTTTCATCACCAACAGCAATAAATATAGCTGCTCTTTTTATTAAAGGCTGTAAAATTTTCCACTGTAAAATACTAGTATCCTGAAATTCATCAATCAGCAGGGTCTGGTAATCTCCTCCTAAAAGATCAAGCAGATAATCACTAACCTGTCCATCTTTAACCAAAGCAATTGCTTCATCATTAAGATATTTAAAAGTATAATTACTGATATCAGCATGGGTAAAAAGAGCTCGCTTAAATTTAATATTTTCATAAATATTTAAAATAAGTTCAGCAAAATCAATGATATCTTTTTCTGCTGGGATAACTTCTCTATTATAGATCTCGCGGGCCAGCTGTCGTCTAAATAAATCATATTCAGCTTGCAATTTTTCTTTTAAATCGGCTGTTTTTTTAGCTCTTAATTTATTGCCACTCCAATAGCTTTCCTGGAGCAAATAATTCCGACGCTGATAAAGAAATTCCTGCTTTTCTGTTTTTGTTTCTAAATCAGAATAATTTTCAAAAAAGGTTCTTCCTGCTTTTACAAAATAAGCAGCAGTTAATTCTTCTTCCCGCAGCTCAGCAACTTTTTCAAGAACATGATAGCTCTTTTCAAAAAGTTCAACTAGATCATTATCTGCAACCAATTCTGCTTTAGATTGTGATTTTAATAATAAAAATTGCCAGGAATTATTAACTATTTGCTGGATAAAATCAAGGTATTTTTTTAAATCACGAGCTGGATTTGCAGCTAGAAAATCCTGCATTTTTTTATAATACGTTTGATTATTCAAAATAATTTTTAGAACATCTTCAATAATTTCTTCATTTTGACTATCATCAATAATTTGATAATTATAAATAGCTAAATAAGGTGCTATACCGCGCTTGAAAATCTGATTTGTAAAAGCATCTATTGTATAGATTTTAATTTCTTCTTCATTGAGCAGCATTTTTTTATAAACTCTGCTCAATAGTTTAGTATCAACTTTAAGTTCAGGATAAACTTCTTTTAGAGAAGTAAGCAAATTATCTTTTTCTGGCTTATCATTAATAATTATTTTCAGCTGATTAAAAATCCTTTGTTTTATCTCAGCAGTTGCTTTTTTAGTAAAAGTCATGACTATAATTTCAGTAAAGTCAATTCTCTTAAGTAAAGCAGCTAGATACTCTAAAGCAAGGCGATATGTTTTACCAGTCCCAGCACTAGCCTTAATAACTTTTTTCATCAGCTGTCACCTCCACGCGACAAATTTCTTGATATGGGCAGCTTTGACAGCGGCTTTTGTAAATTCGTTCGTATTTTCCAACAGCAAATAGTTTTTCAGTTAAAATCTGTAATTCTGATCCAAGCTGATCTTCTTTTTCCTGATTATGATAAGAGTGCTCAAAAGCTTCAGCAAAAATATTATAAATAGCTTTTCTACTTTGAGCAGGCAGATTTTCAGCATAATTTTGCCGCAGCATTAATGAATAAAAATCAAGCTGTTTCTGATCTCCACTGCCTGTTTTAAAGTCTATTATAAAATAATCAGTCGGACTAAAAATAAGCAGATCTATTCTACCACTAAGATAAAAATCTACCTTTTGGCTGCTAAAATATTGCTGGCGCTGATAATCCCATTCTGGCCATTCAACCAATATATCCTCAAAATCTACTGGTAAATATTTTTGTAATAATTTACTAAAATGCAGAAAAGAGCTATTTAAAGTTTGAGCAATTATTTGTTCATAAAAGGTTAAATAATCTTTATCTAGCTTCAGTTTATTTTTTCTGATTGCTGAAATAATAAGCTTTTGTCTGATATTTCCTGATATCTGAGCAGGATAAATTTGCTGTTGTTTAGCATAATTGAGCAGATCAGCAAAAACTTGATGAGCTATAATACCAAGCACTGCTAGTGAAAGAGCTGGTTTAATCTCCAGTTCAGTCGGCAATTTAGCCAAATACTCAAGATAAAAACGATGATAACAATCTTTAAAGTATTTATATTTATAATAACTAAAATTAAATTGCCGACCAAAATCAACCTGAGCGGCTGATAAGTCCTTTTTAAAACTTACTAAATCTTGATTTCTAAGTGCTGGCTTTAGTTTGAAGTTAAAAAACTTAGCCAGTACTTCTTTTTCAGTAAATTTATGCAAGGTTGATGGAACAAAGCTAAGCTCATACTCCAGTGCAAGTTCTTCTAAAATAACTGCTGGAGTAATGCTTTCAGATTCATTTTCTACAGTAAAAATTATTACCTGATCAGCATTAAAAAGATGGCGCAAAAATTTATATTTCTTTGTTAACTGTTTTTTCTGCTGAAGATGAATATTATTAGCTTGTAGCTGTTTTTCGCTTAAAAAGTATAAACCCGCTGAACCAGTTTTAAATTCAGCCTGGATACAGTTATTAATTAATAATTTTTTTCTTTTAGTCTGAGGAGCAAGTTCTGAAGGAAAAAAATCAACTGCAGCGGGATTATCAGATAAAGTAATTTTTTTAAAAGCAAAATGATTTAAAAAAAGAGAAAAAAGTCCTCCCCCCTGATCAGCATAATAAAGCTGCCAGTCATCAATTATACCCAGCCTTTCTATACTTTGCAGTTCTAAAAGGGTATCACTAAATTTTTCAAGTATATCTTTACTTTCCTGCTGAAATAGATCTGCAGCTATTTGAAGCAAAAACCTAATTAAATCATCTATACTGCTTATTTGCTTTAATTTGACTAAAATTTTAACTAAAGGTTTTAAATTGGGCAGCTTCTTTTGAATAATTGATCTATCTAGATAATAATAATCTTCTCTAATCAGTTCTTGTAATCTTTGGAAATCTTCTGCTGTAAAACCAAGCCAATTTCTGGCTATACTTTGGCTAAGCAAATCATTTAACAACTGCAGATCAATTAATAGCTCAGTATCATTTTCCCCAGATTGATATAAACTATACAGACTTTGCAAAAAAGCATAAAGCTCTGTTGAATGACAGTTTTTACTATTTTTACAATCAACTTTCTGGCTGAGAATATTTGCCGCTTCAACTTTACTGCCAACTTCCATTAATTCTACTTCCTGACTGCTAATTTCTAATTCAGTTAAGAAAGCAGCTAGACTTTTTAGTTTAGAATTATTCTTTTTAATTTCTATTTTTGGCTGCTTAATTGCTGGCAGTGTAATCTGTTTTAAAGTCAGATCATTTTCTGAAAAATCTTCTGGGTAAAGCTGCAGATGTAATTTAATTTTAAAATTACCTGCCAGCTGATTCAATAAATCTTTAAAGTAAGGCGTGAAATTAACAATATTAAAGAAGTTTAACTGCTGATATTCAGTTAAAAAATCTATATTTAAATTCATTTTTTCCTGAAGGGTTAATTGATCAACATAACCTAAATCATGTAATAAATTCTGGTATCTAATTTTTATTTTTTCTAAACGATCAATTCTGGCCTTCTGCCAGTCTGTTAAATCAGTTAATTGCTTAATTTTATAATCAAGACATAATTTGAAATAAGCAAAAAAGCGACTGGAAAATTGATAGATATCTTGATAATTTTCAATCCTTAATTCAGTTTTTTCAGCTTTAGTTAAAACTGAATATAAAAGCAGTGGTAATTTTTCTTCTTTGACTAAAAGCTGTTCACTGCCAAATAATCTTTCTTTAAATTCTGTTAAAGTTAAAAACAAGCTCTGCTGCTGCAGAGGCTGCGGATTATAATTTTCAATTGCTATTTTCAAGTCATAATAATTATCAAATATGTAAACAGCAGGCTGCTGCTGAATAACTTTTGCAAATAAATCATCTGCATAACTGTAATAATTAAATTCCATTTTTAGCCTCACTTAAATTTTTTGACCAATAAATTCTAAAATAATAATTAAAGCTGCACCAACTAGCAAACTAATTAAACCTTTAATTTGAAAAGCTGTCGGCCAGACTGCTGCAGCTGACCCAAGAATTAAACCTGTTAATACTACCATAATCTGAGATTGATGTTTTTTTAATAAATATGAAAAAAGCCAGGCAAAAACCAATAAGCCAATTACAACACCTGCTCCAAAAACTAACAAGATTAAAAAATTAAATTGATTAATCGCCTGTAAAACTGGTTGGTAAACACCTAATAAAATTAATAATGTACCACCACTAATTCCAGGTAAGATCATTGCAATACTGCCCAAAAAACCTGCAACAAAAAATAAAATTAGCCCCTCTTGAGCAATAAATCCTGGCTTTAATCCCTGGGACAAAAACAAAGCTAATACAAAAGATAATATAATAATTAACATTTTTAAAAATGTTAATTTACCAATTTTTTTATAAGTAGAATGAGCCGAAGTAATCACTAAACCTAAGAGAAAATAATTAATCAATAGCGGCTGATTTTGATAAAGATCAGTTATAACTGCTGACCCAAAAAGAACTCCCACTACTGCTCCAAATCCAATTACAAAAAGCTCTTTTATTTTAATATTCTTAATAGCATTAATTAAAGTTTCATATATATTTAAAACTAAAGCTAAAGTTCCTCCACTAATTCCGGGTAAAGTATTAGCCAATCCAATCGGAATGGCTTTAAAAAATAGAGCTAAATATGTATTCTTACCAGACAAATAAATCTCCCTTTCCATAAAAAATTAATTAAAACTAAAGTTAATTAAAAACTTACAAACAAAAATTTATAAAATAACCGTTATAATTAATATTCAAGATAAAAGTACATTTTACCTGCCTGATCAGCTAAAACACTTTATTTTTGTTTATTTTTAATCAATCTTTGCTCTTTAGTTAACAAAAAAGCTGCTATTAAAGCAGTCAGAGGAGCTGTTAAAACAAGCCCAATACTACCTGTAATTGTACGCAATATTTCCGCTGCAATTACTTTGTAGTTTAAAATTCTGCTAATAGCAGTTTGTTTACTAACAAAAAGCATTAATAAAGGCAGATAACTACCTGAGTAGGCCAACAATAAGGTAGTGGTCATCGTGCCAATTACATCTCGACCGACTGTAAATCCAGACTGCATCAATTCAACAAATTTTAATTCTGGTCTTTTATTATGAATCTCAGTCATTGAAGCTGCTACATCCATTGCAATATCCATTGCCGCTCCAGAAGCTCCAATAATAATTGCTACATAAAATATTTCTTGCATATTAAGTTCAAGATTACCACTAAAAATTAATGTTTCAGCATATGGAGCAGTCATCCCAAACAAAGACATTTTACTGCCAAATAACATAGCAATAGTGACTGAAATAAAAAGACCTGTAATAGTACCAATGAATGCAGCTAGACCTTTTTTAGTCAGCCCGGCAATTGAAAACAAGATAAATGCTGCAAGTAAGATTAAAACTAATAAAGCAAGTAAAATAGGATTGGTATTTGCCAATAAACCAGCTACTAAAACCTTCCAGATTATTAATAAACTTGTTAAAAAAGAAAAAATTGCTTGCAGACCAATTTCTTTAGCATAAATTAAAAGCAGCACAATAAAAATTAAAAATAAAAGCAATTCCCAATTCTGTCGATATTTATCAACTGCAATAACATTTACTACCTTGCCAGATTGAATATTTAAAGAAACAAGAATAGTATCGCCTGATTCAAAGAAATTATCAACCGAAGGACGCCCTGTTAAATTATTGGAGGCAGAAAATTTTTGGTTTTTAAATTTACCTTCAATCAATTTAACTTCTAAATGTTGAAATCCAATACTAGAAATACCAGAATTCATAACATCCGAGTTGTCAGCAGTTAAAACCTCAGCTTTTAATAAATTATCTTCTTTTTGAGCTAAAAATATAAATACTAGTAAAGCCAATAGAATTAAAATTATAAATAAAGTAGAGGCTTTTGTAAATAATTTAGGCAATTTTTTCACTTCCTTAATTTATGAATAAAAAATATTTAATAATAAAATTCAGGGGAATTCCCCTGAATTTTAATTAATATTTATTTTAGATAATTTATTATTAATTAGCGGCAAGTTTCAGTTTTCTTAACTCTTGTTCAAAGGCCACCTGGTAGCCCATTACCTTAAACATTGCCTGACCAATCTCAGTATTATCTTTAAAACCACCAAAATTTTCTGCCCCTACACCAATTGCGGACAAAGGAACTGCTGTGCCAGTATGCGCATAAGTTGTCCAGTACATATTGGCTCGTTCAGATAATATATGAGTTGCTGCAATCGCAACTGGATCATAGCCACCATAAATACCCTGAACTGCTTCATCTGCTGCAGGTTGATCATCAATTGCCATAGCTGCTTCAAGCTTAGTTTTTTCAGCAGTGGTTAAATCTTTTAAATCAAGATTTTTTGCAATATATTGATAAAATTTGGCTTTATCACCATTATATTTGCCTTTGCCATAATTTAAATCATCAGCAGTAGTTACTTTTACATTGAATAAATTAGAAAATTTAAGAAAATAATTTTTACCAAAACCAAGTCCATAACCGCCAGTTTCATGATCAGCAGCTACTACGATCAAAGTTTGATCAGGATGTTTTTGATAAAATTCATAGGCTAACTTAACTGAATCATCAAAAGCTAAAGTATCATGAATTGCTCCAGCAGGATCATTAGCATGACAGGCATGATCAATCCGACCGCCTTCTACCATTAAGAAAAAACCATTTTCATATTGAGAAAGAACTTCAATTCCTTTAGCAGTCATTTCAGCTAAAGATGGTACTCCAGATCTCCGATCAAGCTCATAAGGCATATGGCTGTAAGTAAAAGCAGCAAAAACTTTTTCTTTACCCTGAGCAGTTAAATTATTAAAATCTTTTGTTGACTGCTCCCCAATAAAAGTCTGATAGCCCTGACTGGCAAACTCCTTAGTTAAATCTCGTTCATCTTTTCGCTTTGACTTACCAACTTTAGAATTCTGGCCAATAAAATGACGATAACCTCCTCCGGCAAAAAAATCAACACCACTGTTTAAATAGTCTGCAGCAATTGCATTTTCATCATTACGATCATAATTGTGAGCAGCAAAAACCGCTGGTGTCGCATGAGTTAACCTAGTTGTTGTAATTAAACCAGTTGCAATATTATGTTGTTCAGCTAGTTCAATAATAGAGGTTAATTTTCTGCCATCAGGTAATTCAGCAATAATTCCACTATTCGTTTTATAACCTGTTGCCAGAGCAGTTCCGGCAGCTGCAGAATCTGTAACTAGAGAATTAGCAGAATGTGTTGTATTAACACCTGCAATTGGAAATTGATTCATTACTAATTTTTTAGTTTTATCACCTGTTTTAGCCTGCAGATAATATTCGGCTGCCTGACGTTGAGAAGCTCCCATTCCATCCCCAATTAAATAAAAAACATACTTTGGAGCAGCAAAAGCAAATCCCGACATTAAAAAAATTAAAATTAAAGCATAAACTGAAACTTTTAAAAATCTTTTCCGCAAAATTTTCCCCTCCTAAGTTTTATTTAATTAAATTCTATAAAATAATTAGGTTCTTTGACAAATGTTGTGAAATCTAAATAGCACCGTTTGAATCATGTTATCTCTTTGTTTTTTTGAATTACTCTTAAATACTTAGCAATGATAAAAATACTCGGCGTTTTAAGTTTTCAACTTTGGGAACACCGTAGCCAATTCTTTTGATTAATTTGATTTTGTTGTTTAATCCTTCAGCAAATCCGTTGGTTATTCTAGTTTTAAAATAGTTAATAATGTGTTGTTCCCAGCGTTTTACTGTTCCTTTAGCTCTATAGAAAAGATTTAATTTAGACTGACTAACATTTTCATACCAGTTATTTAAAGCTTGAATAGACT
>NZ_FOTI01000087.1 GCF_900114545.1 Halanaerobium salsuginis | reverse complement strand
TAGGCGGATAGAACTATGCCTAATTTGACCGTTTTCAGCCAAATAAATTAAATTATTTTCTTTTTTTCTCTTGACATCTTACCGTATTACTTTTATTATTTTATACGGCCTTCAAATTTGAAGGCCGTATAAAACTAATCTTTTTAATTTAAAACCTTATTTTTAATTTCTTCTTTTAACTCATTATATCCAAACTCTTCATAAACTCCCTGTACACTCTCTACAAAAGCTTCAATATTTGGTTCGACAATTGTTACACCCATTTCTTTCATTTCAGCTTCATACTTTTCTCCTAATTCAATTGTTAACTCAGATGCATAGTCTCCTGCATTAATAGACTCTTCCAATATTATATTTTGATAATCTTCTGGAAGACTATTAAACCATCTTGTTCCAACAACTAAACCTGTCATTAACTGAAAATGGCCAGTTTTATTAATATAATCTACTACCTCATAAAGTGAAGAACCATAAGTTGCTGTATGCTGTGCCTCAGCACCATCGATAACTCCCTGCTGAATTCCAGGATATACTTCTGACCAGTCTAATGGAGTAGGAGTTGCTCCCATAGCAGCAACACTTTTTCTCCAAACTGGTGAACCAGGAGTTCTAATCTTTAGGCCGTTTAAATCAGATGGATTTTCAACTCGTTTGTTTGTTAAAAAATGTCTTGCTCCCTGATACCAGTTAAATGACAGTACTTTATAATTATCTTCAGTTAACTTATTTGATAAATCTCTAAACATATCTGATAATACTATTTTTCTTACATCTTCATAATTTGTAGCAATATATGGTGCATTTAAAATACCAATCTCAGGTAAAACATCAGCAAGTCTTCCAGCATCTGTTATTACTGCTACATTTGCGCCCATTTTTGCCTGTTCCTGTAAATCATCAGTACTTCCCAATTGAGAATTTGGAAATACTCGTATTTCCAGATCTCCATCAGTCCTTGCTTCTACATTTTCTTTTAACTGCATTGCACCTTTATACATTGGATTTGTTTCACCAACTGCCATCCCAACATTTAAAGTATAATCCTGTGCCATAATTGAATTACTAAATACAATACTTAAAACTAATACCCCAATTAAAACAATTAATGATTTAGAAATAGATTTTTTAGTAAACAATTTTATTCCTCCTATTTAAGTTGTTATAATAAATTAACTATTCAATGCAAAAGAAAAATTGTGAATTTTTAAAATATCCCTCCTTGTTTTATATGTAATCTTATATACTTATATTCTTAATCCATTTTTGAATTAAGAACTGTTATTCTTCGTATTCTAATTATACTAACATGTTAGTTAGTTTAAAAACAAAAGTTTTTAACTTTCAAAGTAATCAGGATAATCTCTTTTCAATTTTTCCTGATCAAACTTAATTCTACTTATATGAGATTCCATTACTTTTAAAGCCTTTTGAGAATTTCTCTCTTTAATTGTATTTATTATTCGCTGATGATCTTCAATAACATCAGAACGATTAAAATCTGCAGACAGACTCAGCATGCGCATTCTATTTAAATGACTGCTTATTTGTTCAATTGCAATCCAAATATTTCCCATATTACAGCCTTCGAATAACATTTTATGAAATTCATTATCATACTCAAATAATTTCATGTAATTATTTTGCTCTAAACTCATCTCCTGAACTTTAAGATTAGCTTCTAAATCAAATATTTTTTCATCAGGAAAAACTTCACAGGCCAATTTTACAATTTTTGTTTCTAAAGCTTCTCTCATAAACTTAGCTTCCTGAACTTTATCTAAATCAATATAAGAAACAAAAGTACCTCGCTGGGGATAAACATCAATTAACCCCTCTTCCTTTAATTTGACAAAAGCTTCCCTAATTGGAGTCCTACTTACATCAAATTCCTCTGCCATCTCTTTTTTCCCAAGCACAGTACCTGGTTTTAATTTCAAATACATAATATTTTCTTTTAAAACATTATATACATAATCTTTCATATTTAGATTTTTATAATTATCATGATTAATTAAATTCATTTTTACCCCTTCTAGTCAAAACAATTTAATATATTAATTATACTAACATACTAGTTCGAAATTGTCAAATTATTTGTGACCCAGTAAATATTATTTTTTAAATGGTTCATTGTAAAATCAAATGCAACAGACAAAAAAATTAGAACCATAGCTAAAAACCTAGTATGATATAAGTGACCAAACAAAATCATATGGAGG
>NZ_FOTI01000025.1 GCF_900114545.1 Halanaerobium salsuginis | reverse complement strand
ATTGCTAAGTATTTAAGAGTAATTCAAAAAAACAAAGAGATAACATGATTCAAACGGTGCTATTTAGATTTCACAACATTTGTCAAAGAACCTTTATTTATAGTTTTATTTAGTAATTACCGAGAGTTTTAAAAGCATCAAGTCTATCATTATTTTCTCTTGAATCTTTTCTGGCCTCTCTAATAAATCCAAACATATTACTCAACATTTAAATCATCCTTTCTGATTAAATTATTTTAGTTATAAGGATTATTTTCTTAACTTCAAACTTAGTAATGCTTCAAATTAACATAAGCATCATGTTTGAGCTGTTTTTCTTTTACAGATTGAAGATTACTCTCAATCCTTCTACCCTCAGCATCAATGCTCTTAAAAAATGAAAACAATGTGTTAAACATTATTAATCACCCTTTCTTATAGTCTTATAATCTTATAGTATTCTAGTGACTTTATTATTTAACTTATATCTTATTTTCATTATACACGTTTTAAGTTGGGTGTCAAGCTTTTAATTAAAGTCTAAATTTACAGAAAATTACTTTACCAACGATCATGAACAGAATCTCTAATATATTTATCATAAATTCGATCAACTTCATTCATGACATCTGATGATAAATCAGCTGCTGTAGAAGCTGCCACATTATCTTTAACCTGGTCTGGCTTTTTACTACCCGGAATTACACAACTAACTGCATCATTCATTAAAATCCATTTTAAAGCAAATTGGGCCATAGTTAAATCAGCTGGTTTAATTTCTTCTAATTCAGCGACTGCTTTTAGCCCGAGATTAAAATCAACTCCTGAAAAAGTTTCCCCTTTATCAAAAGCTTCTCCATTTCGATTATAATTACGATGATCATCTTTTGCAAAACTAGAATCAGCCGAAAATTTACCTGTCAAAAGTCCACTCGCCAGGGGAACCCGACAGATAATACCAACATTTTTAGCTTTAGCTTTAGCAAATAATTTATCAGCTGGCTTATGACGAAACATATTATAAATAATCTGAATAGTTGCCAGATTATCATATTTTAAAGCCTGCTCTGCCTCTGCTACTTTTTCCACACTAACACCATAATTTTTAATTTTACCAGCCTGAACTAAATCTTCTAATGCTTCAAATACTTCTACTTTAGAATATACTTCAGTGGGTGGACAGTGCAGCTGTAATAAGTCAATAGTTTCTACCCTTAAATTTTGCAAACTTCTTTCTACAAATTTAGTTAAATTCTCCTTATTATAACCAATTGCTGTATGAGGATTCAATCTGCGACCAGCTTTGGTTGCTATATAAATTTTTTTACCAGTTTCAGCTTTCAGATCAGCAATTAACCTTTCACTGCGACCGTCACCATAAACATCTGCTGTATCAAAAAAATTAATTCCTTCCTGAACAGCAGTTTCTAAAGCTTCTTTACTCTGCCGATCATCTACTTCTCCCCAGGAGCCACCAATAGCCCAACTGCCAAAAGATACTTCCGAAACTTCGAATCCTGTTTTGCCTAATTTACGGTATTGCAATTTTTTGGCCTCCTTAGAACTTCTTTAAATAATTGAATTTTCTTAAAAATATTATATCATTCCTTTATTTAAAGCACAAATTAATAAAGCTAGTAATTCTATTCAGAATTACTAGCTTTATTCTAAACGATTTTCTGATTAAGATTTAATTAGCAAATAAATTAAATATTTTAGTTTATTAGAATTTATTTACTAAAAGTTCATATAACCATTATATTCATCATTACGATATTCATTTTTTACTTTTCTTAAGTTATTTTCAATCCGCTTACCTTCACTGGCAACCTCATCAATAAAATGAATCATTCTTTTTAGCATTATTAATCACTCCTTTTAGTGACCAAATAGATTATTAGTGATTATCTTATAAAGATTATATTTTATATTATACATAATTATTGACCACTGTCAAGAATAATTACTAATCATTTAAAAATTGTAGGACAGTTAACATTTTAAGCCAAAAAAGCAGATTAAATAACTCTATTATATTGGGCCATATAGAGATCATAGTAATGTCCCTGTTGAGCCATCAATTCAGCATGAGTACCATTTTCAATTATTTCTCCTGCTTCAAGTACCATAATTCGATCTGCATTTCTAATTGTAGAAAGGCGGTGAGCAATAACAAAAGAAGTTCTACCTTTCAGAACTGCCTGAGTTGCCTTCTGCACTAAAATTTCAGTTTGAGTATCAATACTGGAAGTTGCTTCATCTAATATTAAAATTTTAGGATCAGAAAGAATTGTTCTGGCAAAAGAAAGGAGCTGCCTCTGTCCAACAGATAATCGGGAGCCACGTTCATTAACTTCTGTATCATACCCTGCTTCCATTTCCCGGATAAAGCTGTCTGCATAAACCATGCTAGCTGCTTTTTCTATATCGGATCTTTCTGCCTCCAGATTACCATAGCGAATATTATCTGCAATTGTACCGGAAAATATAAATGTATCCTGCATCATAACTCCAATTTGCTTACGCAATGATTCTATTTTAACCTGCTGGATATCATGCCCATCAATTAATATCTTGCCTTGATCAATATCATAAAATCTAGTCATTAAGTTTATAATTGTACTTTTGCCAGCTCCAGTTGCTCCTACAAAAGCGATTGTTTCACCCGGTTTAACTACAAAATTCATATCTTTTAAAATAAGCTCTCCTTCTGGCTGATAGCTAAAATTAACTGCTTCAAATTTTATTTCTCCCTGAATAGGAGGCATTGTAACTGCACCAGGTAGATCAGTAATATCAGGTTCTGTATCTAGCACATCAAAAATTCTTTCAGCAGCTGAATTAGCCACCAGAACCTGATTATAAAAATTACTGATATCAATAATTGGCTGCCAGAGCCGCCAGATATACTGTAAAAGAGCAATTAAAGTACCAATTGTAACCAAATTTTGATTGAGATAATTAATGCCAAATAGATACATTAAAATTACACTAGTAGTATTAATCAGCAGTACAATTGGGAAAATACCATGAGACATCATAACAGTTTTCATCCAGTTTTTCAAATAATCAGTCTGCAAATCACTAAAGATACCACTATTCTTTTTTTCTCTCACAAAAGCCTGAGTAATTTGCATTCCAGTTAAACTTTCGTGAATATAGGCATTCATATTAGATCGCTTTTTTTGTACAGTTCGCCAACCAATTCTTATTTTCTTTTTAAGCAGAAAAATAATTATAATTAAGACCGGCATTACTGTAATTGAAATTAGAGTAAGCCGTAAATCAAGGTTCAGCATAATAATTAAAATTGCTAAAAAACGAAATACATCTGTGATAATATTGATCAAACCATTTTCGAGTAAATTCTGCAGTGAGTTAACATTATTCATTACCCGAACAATTATTTTACCAGCTGGAATTGAATCAAAATAGCTAAAAGAAAGCCGCTGAATATGCTGAAAAAGATGCTGCCTAATATTACGGACAACCTGATGACCAACTTTACTCATAATTAAAACTCGATAGCGAACTGCCAGGCCATTTAAAGCCAGCAAAGCTAAATAAAGTAAACTAATCATTGTCAGCCCCTGGTAATCACCTACAGTTATATAACTATCTATCGCAACCTTAGTTAAATAGGGTCCCAGAAGATCTGCAAAAGCTGCTGTTGCCATAAGCAGTAGAGAAACTGCTACTTTGTATTTATATGGCTTTAAATAAGTTAAAATACGTTTAATATTATTAGGATCAAGATTTTCCATTTCTTCGTCTTCAAAATATCTATTATAAGCCATTTAGTCCACCCACCTTTCTGCAATTTCTGCTTCGTCCATTACTTCTTTATACTGTTCTTTAAACATTTTATAGTAATGGCCTTGCTGTTTAATTAGTTCAGCGTGGGTGCCGCGTTCAATTATTTCACCATCATTGAGAATTAAAATTTGATCAGCATTTCTAACCGAAGAAATCCGGTGAGCAATTAAAAACACAGTACTTTTGTCTGCTCTGGACTCTAAAGCCTGCTGAATCTGATGCTCAGTTTCCATATCTACAGCCGAAGTTGCATCATCCATAATTAAAATAGGACTTTCCTGCACCAGAGCCCGGGCCAGCGATACTCGTTGTTTCTGTCCCCCAGATAGTCCCATTCCTCGTTCTCCAATTACTTCTTCAAAGCCAGCTTCCATTTCTTCAATAAAGTCTCTGGCACTACTAATCTCAGCTGCAGATTTAATTTTTTCTAATCCAACCTCTGGGCGGCCATAGGCTATATTATTGGCAATAGTTTCGGAAAACAAAAATACTTCCTGCATCACAACACTTATCTGCTGGCGAAGATCATATAAATCATAGCTACGGTTATCTCGACCATCAATTAATACTTCACCACTGGTAGCTTCGTAAAAACGGGGAATTAGATTAACTAGAGAAGTTTTCCCGCTGCCAGTAGTACCCATAATTGCAATTGTTTGGCCAGGTTCAGCTAGAAAAGAAATATTTTTTAATATAACTTCATCCCCATAGCTTAATCCAACATTTTTAAATTCTACCTTACCTGCAATTTTTGTTGCCTTAATTGGTTCAGCAATGTTTTTAATTTCAGGTTCTTTTTCTAAAATATTAAAAATACGTTCGGCTGAAGCACTAGTTCGAGAAAACATATTAACAATTGGTCCGATCATTCGCATTGGCATAATTAACATCCAGAGATAGCTGTTAAACTGCATCCAGACTCCCAGAGTAATTTCTCCGCTAATTACAAGTCTTCCGCCATAAAAAAGAAGCAAAACAGTACTCATCCCACCCAGAAATTCCATAATAGGAAAATATTTTGACCAAATCTGAGCAGCACGATAGTTTTTAATAAAATAACTATTATTTTCTTCTGAAAATTTTTCCATCTCAAATGCCTGCTGATGAAAAGCCTTAACTATTCTAATTCCAGAAATATTTTCCTGAACTGTTGAGTTAAGATCAGAATACTGTCTTCTTACCTGACGAAAAATCGGTTTAATCCTGACGCCAAGTCTATAAGCAAAAAAGCCAATTAATGGACTTAAACAAATAGAAACTAAAGTTAAAGCAATATTTTCCTGAATTAAAACTAGTACAACAAAAATAAGGTAAAAAATAGCTCTGGTAAACTGGATCATGCCATCAGCAAATAACATTCTAATCGCTTCCATATCACCTGTCATTCTTGACATTAGTTCCCCGGTTCTATTTTTATTATAAAAATTAAAAGAAAGCTTCTGTAGTTTTTCATAAAGAGCCTGTTTTAAATCTTTTAATAAATTCTGGGATAAAATTTCTGTAAAAAATCTTTGCAGCATTATTGCTATTGAGCGCAATAAAGTTGCTATTACATAAGCAGTCAAAAGACTAAATAATAGTTTAAGCTGCTGACCTCTAATTACATCATCAATAATACGTCGATTTAAATATCCAGGAATCATTGAAAAAACAACATTAAGTATTATAAAAATTAAAGCAGCAAAAAAATAAAGTCGATAATTTTTTAAGTAAGCCCATAATTTTTTTATTTCTGTCATAGCTTATCTCTCCTAATAACAAGTTAGGTATTAGCAGTTACTGCTGTTATTTTCCAGACCAGTGACTGAAAATCACCTCTTGATTCACTACCATCAGGCAGTAAATTAACTATTTTTTCCGGTAAAACAATTCCAACTGACATTAATTCTACACCGCTATAAACCGCTGTTTCAGGATAAAGTTTAACTTCCGTTTTCAACTGATTAATTAAATTCACCTTATAATATTTTTGGGGATCAAGTCCAGCTAACTTTAAGTAACGGCCAGGTTGGTTAGCCTCAGCCAGAACTTTATAAAAAGCAGCCACTGCTGCTGTTTTATTTTCATTTACTACCAGCCAGGCAGTATCCAGTTGATCAGCAAAGGGGCTCAATAATCTATAAAAATCACCTGTTTGAATCAAAGTTCTTTCCTGTTTATAAAATGATATTTGCTTTTTAACCAGCTCTTTTTCAGTCTGAGTTAATTTTCGTAAATCAAGTTCATAGCCAAAATTACCAAAATAAGCTGTATCACCTCTAGTGATTAAAGAAGTAGAACGACCCACTTGATGATTAGGCACAGCAGAAACATGTGCTCCCATGGCTACTAGTGGATAAAAAAGGCTTGTCCCTGTTTGAATTTTTAAGCGTGATCCAGCATCTGTATTATCACTGGTCCAGCTCTGCGGCATATAATATAACATTGCAGGGTCAAAGCGGCCACCACCACTAGCACAGCTTTCAAATAGAATTTCTGGAAAACTCTGCTGCAGCTCTTCCAGCATCTCATAAAGACCAAGTAAATAACGATGTGGTAATTCCCGCTGCTGATCAGAATCTAATTTTGCTGAACCAATTTCAGTCATGTTACGATTCATGTCCCATTTAATATAGCTTATCTTAACACTTTCCAGGATAGTGGTCAACATCTCCATAATTTTAGCTCGTACTTCAGGACGACTTAAGTCCAGAATAAGCTGACTGCGAGCTAAAGTTCTATTTCTGCCCGGAATATGAATACACCAATCAGGATGTTTTTGGTATAATTGGCTCTCAGGTGAAACCATCTCTGGTTCAAACCAGAGTCCAAATTTAAGCCCTAAATTATTTACCTTCTCAGCCAGACTAGCCAGACCTGCAGGGAGTTTTTCTCGATCAACAAACCAATCACCAAGTGAAGTTGTATCATCATTTCTGCTGCCAAACCAACCATCATCAAGCACAAATAATTCTACTCCTAATTCACTACCAGCTTTAGCTATTTCTAAAATCCTGGCTTCATCAAAATCAAAATAAGTAGCTTCCCAGTTATTAAGTAAAATAGGTCTAACTTGCTCTTTATATTTACCCCGCATCAAATGCTTACGATAAAGCTTATGGTAAGTTTGCGATAGTTTACTTAACCCTTTTCCAGAATAAGTCATTACTAATTCTGGAGTCTGAAAACTTTCGCTTGCTTTGAGCTGCCAGCTAAAATCAAATTGATTGATTCCCATTAAAACTCTAGCTTGTTCAAAACTATTAACCTGAACTCCAGCAAAAAAATTACCACTATAAACTAGGTTAAAGCCATAAACTTCTCCTTGCTCTTCAGTTGCTTCTGGTCGTGCCAGAACTAAAAATGGATTATGCTGGGCACTACTAGCTCCTCTGGTACTTTCTACTGCCTGCAGTCCAGGCTGCAGAGATCTTCTTACTAAATGATTCTCCCGTGACCAATCACCTGCTGAAGTAATTAATTCATAATTAGCATCAATAAAGTCAACTGCAGCACTAAAAGCACGCTCTAAAACTATTTTTTGCTGTCCTTTATTAGTTAAAACTGCTGACCTTGCTATAACATCAAATTCTTTAAAAACAGTATAGCTAAGTTCAACTTCAAGCTCAGCCTTTTGATCATATAATTTAATTTTTAAACTAGTTGCTGCTTTTTTATCTTCTACATAAAGAGCAGGTAAACCAGTTAATTTATCCTTACCACTTGCAATCTTATGGGATTGATATTTTAAATTACTAAGTGACGATCCATCTGCCAATCTTACTTCAAAAGCCGGCTGTCTAAAATCGGAGTTTCCATAAGCAGGATACTCCTGAGGAATATTATCTAATTTAAAATTATTTGCTGTTTCAGATTGAAGATGTTTCTTTCGTAATTCAGCACTTAATAATCTCCGATAATCAGCTGTCTGAGGCAATTTTTTACCCCAATAGAGATGAATTAAATGACCAGTTGGAGCAATTTCTATTAAATAAGATGAATTTTTTGCCTGTAAATGAAAAACTTTATTTTCAACTGTAAAAGTTATCATATCTAACCTCCTGATTTTATTTATCTAATTAAAATTGATTATACATTATTTTATCTTTAAAATTAATTATAATTGAGCAAAAAATTTATAATGACTATCTCTTAAGCCAGGTAGATCTTCATGACCAAAATCAGGATAAAGTATCAGTTCTTTGTTTGTTTTTAATTTATTATAAACAGCAAACTGAGTTGAAGGAGGACATACCTGATCTGAAAGCCCTGTTGCCATTAATATCTGTGCTTTAACTCGTGCAGCTAGATTTTGAATATCTATATAAGATAACTTTTGAAATAATTCTAGCTGTTTTTTATGTAAAGGATCAAATTTACGAAAATAATCTTTTAGTTCAGCATAAGCGCTAGCTTCAATATCAAGCTGAGTGACCCGCTTGTAATCAGCCAGAAAAGGATAAACAGGAGCCGCCAGTTTAATTGCCGGCTGTAGAGCAGCACAGGCAATTGTCAAAGCACCTCCCTGTGAGTATCCATAAACACCGACCCGATCAGCTGCTACATCTTCTCTCGCCATAACAATTTTAGCCAACTGAGCAGCATCAAGAAAAATATGCCGAAAAAGTAAGTCATCTGGACTACCAGCTAGACCTCTAATTATATGACCATTTCTAGTATTACCAATTACTCCTCCTGTATCTTCAGAATAACCAGCCTGACCTCGACAATCCATGCCAAAATAAGAATAGCCCCGGGCAGCAAAAATAAGTTTATCTGCCCAATCTTCTATTTTACAACCATAGCCATGGAATTCAATAACTGCTGGTTGTTCTGATTTAATATTTTTAGGTCTAATATATTTAACATGAATCCGGGCTCCTCGCACCCCAGTAAAATATAAATCAAAACACTCAGCAAAATTTGTTTGAAAATCAGCTCTTTTTAATTCAATTTCGGCAGAAACAGCCTGCATTTCTTTTAACGCTCTTTTCCAATAAGCGTTAAAATCTTCGGCAGCAGGAGTAGAACCCTGATATTTTTTCATTTCGGCCAGTGGCATTTCTAGTAACATAACTATCGCTCCTTTTAATATATATTAAACTACTTTAATTTTAAGTTAAATAACTAATTATAAAAATAATCAGGCTAAAGTAATTTTATACCTGATTATTTATGATAAACAAATTTAGATTGCCATAAAAGATTAATCCAGAAACCATAAATTGCTATTATAAATAATAAAAAAACAGGCTGCCAGTAAACGAGTCCAAATAAAGCTGGTAAAACTGCAACAGCTAAAATTGCTGTAATTAAATGTCTATTCACCAGAAAGAAAGCAAATTTAATTCCAGACCAGGACTTAAAATGATAGCGGGCCAGCAGAGGGAAAATTACAATTATTCCAGCAGTAAGTTCGAATAGAATTAAATACTGCAGCCAGATAAAAATTTTGCTTAAGCCTAATATATTTACACTTCTTATATTAACTAAAATTAAATAAAATCCTGCAGTAAATAATAAAAATATCATTATTCCCTGCCGCAAATTAAGCCAGAAACTTTTCCAGAAATCTTTAAATAAATAATAGTTTTCTCCTCTAATTATTTTTCCAGTTACATAAAAAAGAGCTGTAATTGAAGTTCCCATTGTTATGATCGGAATTGAAAAAATAAAGCATAAAAAATTTAAGGTTAATAAAGTGTAAATTAATTTTGAAATTTTATAGAGTGGTCCTTCTAAACTAAATAAACTCATTTACAAATCACCTTTGCTTTTAGCTAATGGTATTTCGACAATTACCTCAGTTCCCTGGTCTAAATTACTAGAGATTGTAAGTCCATATTCTAATCCATAGTATAATTTTATTCGTTTATTAATGTTTAACAGCCCAATTCCCTCTGTCTGCAGATCTTCTTTTTTAAGTTCTAAAACCGAAGTTAATTTTTTATTCAAATTAGCCAACTCTGGCTCTGCAATCCCCAGTCCATTATCTTTAATCTTAAAAATAATATTTTGGGCATCAGTTTTTGCTTCTAAAAGCAATTTGCCGGCTTTTCTTCTGCTTTCCAGCCCATGATAAATAGCATTTTCAACCAGAGGCTGTAAAGTCATTTTAATAATTTGCCGGCTTAAAATGGCTTCTTCTATCTTAAATTCAAATTTGAATTTATCTGGAAAACGAAGTTCCATTATTTTTAAATAGCTTTTAATAATTTCCAATTCTTCAGCAAAAGTAACCAGATTATTAGCTTTGATATTATAACGAAAAATATCTGCCATAGCTGTTGAAATATCAACTATTTCCTGACTTTCATATACAGCTGCTATACTGCGCATACATTCTAAAGTATTATAAAGAAAATGTGGATTAATTTGACTCTGCAATGCTGAAAGTTCAGCCTGCTGTCTGCTCAGCTGGCTTTCATAGATTTGCTTTTGCATTTTCATTTCTGTTTTGCTCAAAGTTTCTATTTTATCAAGCATTTTATTAGTATCTTCAACTATAATATTTAATTCTCCAGCTGTTTCTAATTCAATTCTTTCATCCAGATATTTATTTCCTATTTGTTCAAGATTAAGAGCCAGATTAGTAATTGGCCGTGTGATATTAAAATCCAGAATAAGTGCAATTGCACTTAATAAACTAATTAAAATTAAACCACTAAATACAATTAGCATTGGGAAAATACTTAAGTCAGCTGTTACTTCTTTTTTCAAAATTATTGCTGATAATTTCCAACCAGGAGCATCTATCTTAGCTGTTTGAATAATAAAATTATCATTTTTTTTATAATCTGCATAATTATTAGCCTGAATTCTATTGGCCAGAGAATTATTGTTAGCTGCAATAACTTGATTTTCCTGATTTAATAAAAAAAAGCTAGTATAATTATTAACTGCCACTTCATTAAGAATATTGTCAATACTAGTTTGGCTTAATAATAATAAAACTGAACCTAATCTCTGATTAAGAAGAGAATTATCATTAATAGCAAAAATAGGCAGCAGATAAGCATAAATAACTTTAGAACTTGTTTTTATAGTAATAAATCTACCTTTTTTTAAAGTCAGTGATCTTAAATTTATCTGCTGCATAATTTCCTGATAAATAGGATAATCCAAATTACCATAAAAATTGCGCCAGCTCTCATCTTCAATTAAAGCAAAAGCTGATATTTCATTATTATCCTCCAGAGTATCATTAATAATACTTTCTAAATAATTTTTCAATTCAAATTTAACTTTTATTTGATCTGTTTTTAAATATTGCCTGACAAAGGGATTATAAGCAAATTTACGTGCTGCATCCTCTACCGTTAGCAAACTCTTTGCAAGTCTTTTCTGCAGTTGATTAATACTCTGTCTCGAATAATTGCTAACTCTTGTTTCAATTAGTGTATGTATTTTATAATAGTTATAAGTTTGCAGCGAAATAACCAGTATAATTACGAACCCGATTAGAATATAAACTTGGGTTTTCAATTTTATATTTCTTCCGATAAGTCATCCCCCACTATTAAGAGTTAAATTACTTAAAACAAATAATTTCCAGCTAGCAAATAACTGTTAAATTTCACTATATTTTTTGCGATATTCAGTTGCTGTTATACCAAAATATTTTTTAAAAACCTTATTAAAGTAATAGTAATCATTATATCCTGTCTGATTTGCTATTTCACTGATAGTTAATTTGTTTTGTTTAAGCAGTTCGATTGCTTTATCCATCCGCAGATTAGTTAGATATTCGGAAAAACTCTGGGCCAAATATTTATTAAATAAATGACAAATATAATTTGAATTAAAGCCAAATTTTTTTGCCAAATTCTTCAAGTATAATCTTTTAGAGTAATTAACAGCAATATAGTTAAGCAGTTGACGAAAATCAGGATTATCAATCTCGGCAAATTTATTATCTATTAGTTTTTTCTTTATTCTTTTATTTTTACTATTTGTATTTTTATTATTTAATTTTTCTTTTAAAGATTTTAAAATAGAATCCGCCTTTGTTTTTTTAATTGGTTTTAAGCAATAGTCAAAAGCCCCAGCACGAATTGCATCCTGAGCATAGCTAAATTCTGCATAACCACTAATAATAATAAATTCTGAAACACTGCCTAGTTTGCGGCTCTTTTCTAGCAGCTCAATACCTGAAAACTCAGGCATTCTAATATCAGTAAAAACTGCATCTAACTGGTTACTCTGCAAAAAACTAAAGGCCTTTTCTGCATCAGTAGTTGCAAGCACAACCTTAAATCCATTTTCTTTAAAATTAAATGTTTTTAAAATCCCCTGTAAAATCCACCATTCATCATCAATTACGGCAACATTATACATTGAATAGCCCTCCTCTTTGCAGCTGCATATGATTATCTTATCATATTTTTAAAAATAAAAATCAATAAAACAACAAATTTATAAGCTGTTTTATTGATCTTTTTAACTGGTTTTTTAACTTTTAACAGCACCTAAAGTTAATCCTGTTAAAAAATAGCGCTGTAAAAAAGGATAGAGCAGCATAATAGGAAACATTGTTGCAACAACACTAGCCATTTTTATTCCTTCAGAAAATGTTTTAACATTAGCTACAGCAGCTGTATTACCCTGCAAAAACTTATTAGCATCTTGAACTATATTACGTAAAACCAGCTGTAAAGGCATAAGTTCTGTACTATTTACAAATAACATACCATGATACCATTCATTCCAGCGATTAACACCATAATATAAAGATAAAGTTGCGATTATTGGCAGAGAAAGCGGCAAGATTATTTTAAATAAAATAGTAATATCATTTGCCCCATCTATTTTAGCTGATTCTTCTAATGCAGTTGGTAATTGGCTAAAAAAGCTGCGCATAACTATCATATACATTATATTAAATCCCATTGGCAAAATCATAACTAAAATATTATTAATTAGTCCAATATTTTTTATTAATAAATAATATGGAATTAATCCTCCTGAAAAAAACATAGTAAATAAAATTAAATAATTAATTAATTTGCGCCCAGGTATCTCTTTAGTTAAAGCATAGGCTGTTAAAATAGTTAAGATCATATTATAAGCTGTACCTAAAATTGTTACTATAAGTGTTGTTTTTAGACCATTCAGAATTGCTGGATCACTAAGTACTTTTTTATAAGAATTAAAAGTTATCTCATCAGGCCAGAGCATAAATGGACTTGCTGCATAAACATGTTGGGGAACTATTGAAACCAGGATTGCATTATAGAAAGGATAAAGTACAGCCAGCCCAAAAATAGTTAAAATAATTAAGATTATTAAATCAACAAAATTAAATTTTCTTTTTTTCATTCTATTCACCTCTAAATTAATTTAAAAATAGGTAATTAATTTCTGACTTAAATTATTCCTGAATTGCCAAATCTTTTAGCAAAGGCATTAGCTAACATTAATAAAATAAAATTAATCAGACCATTAAATAAACCTACTGCTGTGCTTACTCCATAATCTGGTGCCTGTTGAAAAGAAATACGATAAACATAAGTAGAAATAATATCTCCTACATCATAGACAACTTCATTGTAAAGGTTAAAAACCTGATTAAAACCAGCTACCATTATTGTTCCTACCGTCATAATAAACATAATAACTACTATATTCTGAATACCGGGCCAGGTAATATACTTAATTTTATACCAGCGGTTTGCCCCATCCACTGTAGCTGCTTCGTATAAAGTAGGATCAATACCAGCAATAGCTGCTAAATAGAGAATGGTACTCCAGCCTGCTTCTTTCCAAACTTCTGAATAGACAAGTAAATATCTAAAAATACTTTTGTTCATCAAGAAATTTATTTTGTGCATCCCAATAGTTTGTAAAAAACTATTAAAAGCACCTGTATTACCCAAAAAATTAAAGACTATTCCTGAAACAATTACCCAGGATAAAAAATGTGGGAAAGTATAAATTGTCTGTAAAAATCTTTTATATTTTTTGATTCTTAATTCATTAATTAATAATGCAAGAATAATTCCAATTGGAAAACCAAGTCCTAACTTCATTAAAGAAATAATTATTGTATTTTTAAAAGCACGCCAGAAAGCAGGCTCAGTCCAGATATAACGAAAGTTTTCTAAACCAACCCAGGGACTTCCTGTAATTCCTTTATTAAGCATATATCTTTTAAATGCAAGTTGGATACCATACATTGGTAAGTATTTAAAAGTCAGTAAAAATAGTAGGCCAGGGACCAGCATTAAATAAATATATTTATAATTTAGCATCTGTTCGATTAATCCAGTTCTGGATAACTTTTTTTTCATTTGCTTAGCCACCTTTATCAGAAATAGTTTTAAGAGGAGGAGTTTAAAAACTCCTCCTGACTAAATTACTTTGTTTAGAAAACCTATTTTTCCAGTAATTGCTGATTAATTTCTTTTAAAATCTTGTTAACTGTAGTTTCTTTTGATTTTAAATATTCTTGCCAGCTTGCTTCTAACTCTGCCATATTTTGACTGGAAACAACAGCTTCACTAATCTCTGCATTTGTATCAGCAATTCGACTGACATATCTGGTATAAGTAGATCCATTAAACCAATTCACCTGATAAGGATAGGCTAAAACATTAACATCATCTTTTAAATGCCTTCTTAAAATCCCTTTGACATCTGCTTTAACTTCTTCTGGTACACTGGGATCATTAAGAGCAAATTTATCGTGCATAGTAGTTAGCTCAAAAAATCTGATGGCCCGGGAATCAAATGGATTAACTGGTTTACCATTTTCATCTTCTGGCCAGAGTAATTCAATTTCACCATTATCCTTTAGTCGATAGTTTTTATCCTTAATTCCAATAGTAGCCAGATGCATACCTTCTTGACTGGCCATATAATCTGATAACTCCAACCAGCGAGCTAATTTATCATCACTCATTTCGGGACTAAATAGAGTAGCACTCCAATAATCTACTACTTCCTGATCGAAAAAATTACCCCGGGGAGAAGCCACATACATAGGCTCAATATCTTTAAAAATATCTAAGTCAGGCTGAGCCTGCTGCATCGGGACAAGTACATTATTATAGTAATCACCTACATTAACATTTGTATAATAAATACCTAATTCACCAGCAATAAATTTATTACGGGCTGCATTATTATTTGCAATTGGCTGATCTTCCCAGAGAATTCCCTGATCATAAAGACTCTTAATTTCTTTAATGCCAGCCAAGTATTCAGGTTGGGCTGGTCCCCAGACATATTTCCCATTTTTAAGCGGAAAATCATTTGACTGATGAGTCTGAATTAAACCAGCAAACCAGGGCCATGTCCAGCCGATACCAGCAATTCCAATTGTCTTATCTTTACCATTTTCACCTGGATCTTGCTGCTTAAAGGCCAGTGCCATTTCTTTCATTTCCTGCCAGCTATAATTATTATCAGCATGATAAAGCCCCACTGCTTTAGCCCAGTCAACTCGATAAATAAAACTAAAAGTAGAAACAATTGGATTTCTCCATGCAGCCGAATTCATATAAATTGGCCAGGCATACAATTTACCATCAATTTCCCAATAATCATCTGTTTTCAATTTCTGCCGCAGCTGATAAAGATGGGGATATTTGCCTTTCAATTTAGGCAAAGGTTTATAGGCTCCCTGGCTAGCCCAATTGACATATTCACTAAAGTTACTATCATTAAAACCCATCCACATTATATCTGGCATATCACCAGATGCTGTCCAAATCCTAACTTTTTCATTCCAATTACTCCAATTAACTGGTCTAAATTTAAAGTCAACATTAAACTTATCTTTCAAATATTTATAACGGGGATCCTGTTTAACAATTTCGGGATTCATCATACTAACAGTATAAGTATATTGCTTATCATAATTATTTTGACTGGCTAAAACAGCACCACTACCACTCCCCCAAATTAAGAATACACTCATTATTAAAAGTATAGCTAAATATCTTTTTCTCATTATTCTTTTCCTCCTCAAATAGTTTAGCTACCGGTTAGCTATTAAAAATTTATTACTGCCTATCTTAGTTATAAACTTCTTATAATTGTTATAATTAAATTATATATCAGAATATTTGCAATAGAAATGTAATATCTTCAATAAAGTTTGTAATAAACTCAGTTAGAAAAATAAAAATTAACAGAGCCGATTGGCTCTGTTAAAGTTAAACTATTTGAAAAGCTCTTATGCTTTAATTTTTTATTCCGCTATAATTACAGCTCACAATAAATTTCTTGTTTAAAGTGAATTATGCTTAATAAAATTAACTAGCTGATTTACTTTTGTATAAGCTACAGCCACTACTGTATCTGCTCCTCCATAATAAATAGCAATCCGACCTGTATCAGCATCATGTAATGCAGCACAGGGGAAAGCTACATTTGGTACATCACCGACACACTCATATTCTTTTTGAGGAGAAAGCAAATATGGTTTAGTTCTATATTTAACCTGCCATGGCTTGTCACGGTCAAGCAGAGCAGCTCCCATACTATAAACATAACCATTGCAAGAGGTTAAAACACCATGATAAATCAATAACCAGCCTGCTGATGTTTCAATTGGAACTGGACCAGCCCCAATTTTAGTACTCTGCCAACCTGAAGTTGTCCCCATTACATGACGGTGTTCTCCCCAGTGAATTAAATCAGGACTCTGACTTAAAAAAATATCTCCAAATGGGGTATGACCATTATCACTGGGGCGGCTTAACATCACATATTTATCATTAATCTTCCGGGGAAATAAAACTCCATTACGATTAAATGGCAGAAAAGCATTTTCTAACTGAGTAAATTCTTTGAAATCAGTTGTATAGCCAAGTCCAATTGTAGGACCATGATAACCATTACACCAGATGACATAATATTTGCCATCAAGTTTAACAACGCGGGGATCATACTTATATTCTGATTTTCCGATCTCTGCTTTTGCATAATTAAATTTAATCGGATCTGCTTCAATTTCCCAGTTAATCCCATCTTTACTTCTACCAACATGAATATTCATCTGACGTGATCGATCATCTACCCGAAATACACCTGCAAAGCCATCTTCAAAAGGCACTACAGCACTATTAAAAATACTATTAGAATTTGGTGTAGCATCTCTCGGAATAATAGGATTTTGTTGAGAACGCCAGACTACAGAATTGGACTCAGTTGGCTGCTCTTCCCAGGGAATATTAGGCAGAGATTCTCCATAAATTTCAATTTTCTTTGTCATATAAAACACTCCTTAAAATTTATTGTAAATTAAACTAAGCTCATTTGCCAGCAGAGATATTTTTGTCAATTAGTTTTATTCTTGTTTGAACAGAAGCTGCTGACCGTAATTTATCTGGTGGTGTATTTTTTACATAATCAACTAACCTATCTATTGAAGATTCAGCAACATGAATTCTGCTATCAGAAGATGCATAATAGATTAAAACTCTCCCATTATCTTCCTGAATAACTCCATTAACAAAAACTACATTTGAAACATCTCCAACTCGTTCCAGACCTTGAGGTGCAATTAGATAGCCGCCTGGATTATAAATTACTTTGGTAGGATCTGCTAAATCTGTCATAAAAGCATAAATCACATAGCGCAGTCCAGCTGCGGTATTACGGACACCATGAGCAAGATGAAGCCAACCATAATCTGTTTTTAAAGGAGCATCTCCCTGACCATTTTTTAATTCTTTAATTGTATGATAAAAACGCTGGTCAATAATTTTTTCAGACTCAATTACTGGATTCTCAATATTAGCAGCCAGCCCCCAGCCGATTCCTCCTCCAGAACCAGTATTAATAAATCCATCTTGAGGTCTAGTATAAAAAGCATATTTTCCATCTATAAATTCAGGATGCAAAACTACATTTCTCTGCTGTGCTGAAGGTGAGACCAAATCGGGCAGCCTCTCCCATTCTTTTAAATCCTTAGTTCTTACTATGCCAGCTTGAGCTTCCGCTGAGCTTGTATCAGATGGGCCTGCTGTAGGATCTTTCCTTTCAGTACAGAAAACTCCATAAATCCAGCCGTCTTGATGTTTAACCAGTCTCATATCATAAATATTAATATCAGGTCTTTCAGTTTCTGGTATTTCCACTGGATAATCCCAGAATTTGAATTTATCTATTCCATTTTTACTTTCTGCAATTGAGAAAAATGACTTACGATCATTACCCTCAGTTCTGGCAATCAGATAATAATTACCATTTAATTTAATTGCTCCAGGATTAAAAACAGCATTAATTCCCTGTCTTTCCATTAAATATGGGTTGCTTTGATAATCAAAATCATAACGCCAGATAAGTGGAGTATGTTCTGCTGTTAAAACTGGATATTTATAACGATAAAAAATACCATTTCCTGGTTCCAGACGTTCATTTTTACGATTAATTAACTGCTGATATTTTTTTTCTAGTTTTTGCAGTCTAATCTGGAATTCTGCTTCAGTAGGTTTTTTTAATAAATCCATTTTATCACCTCTAATTAAGTATCTTCTCTACACGTTGAATTACTTCATAACAGGCTCTGCTGTTATGATAAGGAGATTTCCAGGGATTAATTTTAGACTGATTAGAAATTGTACCTGCTTGTTCAACTGACCAGAACCAGCCTCCCTGTTTTTGATCAACTAAATTATTAGAAATAAATTGCCAGCTAGCAAATGCTGCTGATAAAAATTTTTCCTGCTGACTAAGCTGATATGCATTGAGAAAACCTATTACAGCTTCTGCCTGAGGCCACCAATGTTTTTCTTGGTCAAGCTGACCATTTTTTAATTCATAGTAGAGACTGCCATCTGCAGCTCTGCCATTTTTAAAAACCTGATTTGCCATCTTTAAAGCATACTCTTCTGTCAGTTTTAAACTTACTTGATCTCCTAAAATTTCTGCTGCTTCATAGATTAACCAACTGCCTTCAATATCATGCCCATAAGAAACAATATTATCCCTGATTGTCCAATCTTGATCAAAAAAGAGATTAAAATTATAACCTGTTTGGTCAACTATATTATTAAGAGTGACTTCAATCAATTCTTTTAATTTAAGCTCCAGATCAGGATCAGGCCAGATTCTATAAAGGTTAGTATAAGCTTCCAGAATGTGAAGATGGGTATTCATAGACTTTGCAACATTTAGATCGCGAGGACTTAAACTCATATTAGCCAATGGTGACCAATCTCTAGCAAAAGCTTCAAAATAGCCTTTATCTTCAGTATCATAACTATAATTTTCTACCAGACCAAATAATTCAACTGCTTTTTTAAGGGCCCAATCTTTTTCGGTTGCTCTGTAATATTCACTGAAAGCATAAATACAAAAAGCCTGACCATAAATTTGTTTTTTTGTTTTTTGTGGTTGGCCTTGATAGTCCAGCAGCCAGTAAAATCCACCATATTCTTTATCTTCAAAGTTATCGAGCAGATAATTGGCTGCTCGATCTGCCATTACAAGGTATTCTTCTTTTTGATCTAAACGATAAGCATTAGCAAAACTCCAGAGGATGCGGCTGTTAAGAATTAGTGCTTTATCAGCTTCGTAAACTGGCTGGTTATTAATAGTTAATTCGCCAATAAATCCACCAGATTTTTTATCAGGCGAATTTTTTAGCCAGAAATCTAATAGCCTATCTTTTTCGAGAGCAACAGCTGCTGAAAGTTCAAGCAGCTGTGATTTTACTTTTTGATTCATAATTATCTACCTCAAATCATTTTACATTTTTAATGAAAAAAATTTTTAATAAGTATCAATTAATGAACGGACTTTCAATTCACTCTGCAATTCAGCAGCCGTTAAATCACACTCAGGCTCAAGTATAATTTCTGCAGTTTTACCTGGATAAAGATGAATAAAATTATCACTATAATTTGCAGATTGATTTTTTAACTCAAGCCAGGTCCAGAGCGCCGTTTTAGCAGCAGTTATTTTAATTTTATATTTAGCAGTAGTAATTTTAGTTATCTCAGTTTTAAAATCAGGTTCTAATAATTCCATATGTTTCGGTTTAGCAAAACTAACAAAATTATCTGATACAGATTTCCCAGCAACTTTTAGTTCTAAAAAGAGCATTAAATTTCTAATTCCATAGTCTGCAACATATTTGCTTAGATCTATTTTTTTAACTAGCTGATTACTCTGAGCTTTAATTGCAGCTGCAAAAGAATCTTCAACAATCAGTTTACCAGCAACAGTTCTTAACTGCCAGCTTACTTCTCCAGTTACATCACTTAGTTTATCACTGGTTAGATGAATTTCTACTGTAGAATCAGAATTATTTTCAACTCCACTAATTAGCAGCGGTGCATAAAATTTACGTGCCATGTAATGCAGAGCTTTCCAGCGACCATAATAATCAAGTGAAGACCAACTGGCAACTGGCCAGTTATCATTGAGCTGCCAGTAAAGGGTTCCCATACCACGTGGCATTCCTCGCCGCCAGTGCTCAACAGCATATTTTATACCCAAACCCTGGAGAATCTGACTGGCCCAGAGTACATCTTCAAAATCAGTAGGCAATCTAAACCAATCGAGCATATACTGCATAATGGTTGTGTTACCAATTCCACTGCGCTGATGATGTTCCATTACATAAGAAGTTATATTACGATCTTCGGGTGCTGTATAAGTGGCAACTGTCTGAGGCTCCGGAAAAGATTGGAAACCAAATTCACTATTAAAACGATGTTCACAATTGCGATACCACTCAAAAGGTTTTTTACCATGCCAGACATCCCAGACATGGACATCTCCCCATTTAGGATTGTAAAAATCATTCCGATCTCCAAGCGGACTATGGGGACTGCTGGGCCAATAATCTGTATCAGGATCATATTTAGCTACAACTTCCGGTAGTAATTCATCAAATATTTTTTTATAATCAGACCAGGGCATTGTAATTTTTTCTTTATCCCATTCTTCGCCTGCTATTCCCTGTTCTATTTCGTTATTTCCACACCAGAGAGCAAGTGAAGCATGATGACGTATTCGTTTAACATTTTCAATTGCTTCGATTTTAACATTTTCCATAAAATCATCATCAAAACCAGGATAAGTTCCACAGGCAAAAATAAAATCCTGCCAGACTGTTAAACCAAGTTCATCACAAATATCATAAAATACATCTTTTTCGTAAAGTCCACCACCCCAGACTCGAATCATATTCATATTAGCAGCTGCAGCTGACTCTAAAAGTTTACGATAATCTGCCGGAGTAACTCTGCTAACAAATGCATCAGCAGGTATCCAATTAGCTCCCTTAGCAAAAAATTCTTTGCCATTAGCTGCAAATTTAAAGGATTGACCCCATTGATCATCTTCTCTAATTAACTCTAATTTTCTTAAACCAATTTTTTGCTGGATATTATCTAGATTAGATCCATTTTTATCAAAAATAGTAACTTTCAAATCATAGAGTGGCTGTTTCCCCATTCCATTTGGCCACCATAGTTCTGGTTTAGCTACTTTAAATTTAAATTCAATCACATTATCACTTAATTTAAAATCTTGTTGATAAACCTGCTGTTCAGCTAGAGAAAATTCTAATTGACCTGTAATAGCTGTTTTAGTTAATTTTTCGACTACCAGCTCAACTGTAACCTCAATCTGACCATCTGCTAGATGTTCTTGATTAGTTACTACTTCTTCTATTCTAGCCTGATTAAGTGCAATTAATTCTATATCCTGCCAGATTCCCATTGTTACTAACATTGGTCCCCAATCCCAACCAAAGTTACTGGGCTGTTTGCGCAGCCAACTACCACTGTGTAAGCGGTGGTCTCCTACACTCCAGGCAGGCAGAAAAAATTCTTGGTCTTTCTCGGCTAAATAGGGCAGCGGAGAAGCAAAATAGATTTTCAGCTCATTTTGTCCTGCTTTTAAGTAATCCTTAACTTCAAATTCCCAGCAGCGATACATATTATTTGTTCTGGCAATTTTATTTCCATTTATAAAAATGGTAGCTAAAGTATCAAGACCTTTACAGTTTAATAGTACTTTATCTGCTTCTAGAAAATCTGCTGTTAATTCAAATTTTCGCTGATATTCCCAATCACTTTCCCCAATCCACATTAGCTTTTCTTCATTATTTCTGTAAAAAGGATCATCTATTTTTTTGGCCGCAATTAAATCAGTATGTACACAACCTGGTACCTGAGCAGAAACTTCAATTCCTTTCTCCTGCTGCTTAAGCTGCCAGCTGCCATTCAAAGATATTTTTTTCATTTCTTAATCACCTCAAATATAAATTTAATAATAAATCATTCTCATAATTAGATTTAAACTTATTCAACCTTAAAATCATTGATATTAGCAATCAATTTAGCTGACATAGACTGTAAGCTATCAGCTGTAGAAACTATATCATGAGTTGCTGCGCTTTGCTCTTGACTGGCAGCTGCTAAATGTTCTGAACTTCCTGCAAAATCTGCTGTAACTTTGGCAATATCACCAATTGAATGTTCAAGATCATCACTTTCTGCTCTCATAGAGGTAATTCGACTCACAATATTATTAATTGAAGCTGTTAATTCTTTAGTAATTTTATTGATTTCAGCAAAGATTTTATCAGTCTTTTTGATGCCATTTACAGTTGTATTCATAAACTCTTTATTTTTTTCCATTTCAGTAACTGTTTCTGTAACCCCAGTCTGAATTTTAGTGATTAACTTGGCAATATTTTCAGTTGCTGCTGCAGATTCTTCAGCTAAAGAACGTATTTCATCAGCAACTACTGAAAACCCTCGCCCAGCTTCACCAGCTCTGGCTGCTTCAATTGCTGCATTTAAAGCAAGTAAATTAGTCTGCTGTGATATATTGTTAATTAAAACTACAATATCACCAATTTCAGCTGACATTTGGCCGAGATTCTCTACCAGGTTTGCAATACTAGCTGTTTCTGCACTTAAACTTTCAATATTACTAATTGAGTTTGTAACTGACTGACCACCCTGAGCTATACTGGTTAATACTTGATCAGCATGTTCTGAAATTTGGCCTGCATTTTGATCAACTTGTTTAATCTCATTATTTAAATCCTGAACATTAAGATTACTGACTTCAATCTGGGCCAGCTGTTCTTCCGAACCAGCTGATAAATTTTCTACTTCAATTCCAACTTGGTTTACTTCCTGCCCTAGATTATAACTGCTGTTATTCATTTTTTCTGCAGCCATATTTAATTCCTGAGCCTGCTGTTCAATTGTTTTCACAAGAGTTTTAATTCCAGTTAACATTTCATTAAAATAACTAGCCATAATACCAATTTCATCTTTGCGAGCAAGCAATTTCTGATCTATCTTAACCTTTTCTCGCAAATCTCCATTTTTCATATTTTGAAAAGAACTAACAAAAGCAGCGAGAGGCTTTAACTGCCAATTAATAAAAAATATTATAATTAAAATTACTAAAAAAAGTGAAATTAAAGCTGCCGTGATAATTTTTTGGGCAAGCTTATTAACAGGTGCTAACATTTCTTTAATCGGTATATCAACTGCTAAAGCAAGATTATCACTAATATTTTCTTTTAATAAATAGTGTTCAGCTAATTCAGTTTTTTTAAGCTCTCCACTATCAACTCTGGTATTAACAAGCCAGGTATTTGATAGAGACTGGCCAAATAAATTTTTATCAGCTGCTTTAACAATTTCTCCTCTGGCATTAATTAATTTATAACTACCAGCTGTATCAACATCTAAATCAGCTAAAACTGTATAAAGAATTTGAGGATTTAAAGCTAAAACAAGATAGGCACGTACTGTCTTACCATCTTCAGCATAAAGAGGAGAATTATAAAGCAAATAAGACTGGTTAGCTGCCTGCTGTATAAAACCAAATTTTATATTTTTATATAGCTCAGGAGATAATTTTTGTTTTAGATAAGAATCTTTTTGAGCTAATGATTCAGCTGAGGTAATTCTGGAATCAGCAATTACTGTTCCATCTGGCAAACTGAGATAGGCAAAATCAATTCCAGCCAAATTCTGAGTTGTTTTTTCCAGGATACCTGCAGTTGCATACTGCATACCCAAAAAAGCATCAATACTATTCAAAAAATCTTTTCTGGCTGATTCAGCTGCTGCCGGTCCGGGATACAGACCATCCATTAGATCTAGATAGCTGGCTAAAGTTTTATCTCTTTTAACTGATCCCAATTGACGATCCAGAATTCCAAGCAGAGAACTAACATTATTTTTATAAGAAGCAGCAACCAAATTTATGTTTTCATTGATTTTGCTTTTTACTATTTTAGCAGCAGAGTTAAAAGTTAAATAACTAATCAAAGCCAGAACTATTAAGAAAATTAAAACTATAATTGCTGTAATCTTACCTTTTAGTGAATAAAAAAATGATAAATTTTTTCTGGGGCTTGCCATTTATATTCCTCCTGCAAGTTCTGATATTAAGAAAGCTTAAAGCCTTAATCTATAATTAATACCTAATTTATTAAATTAGATTTAACAAATATTAATTAACGGCTTTAAGCTTATCAAATAAAGCTAACTCTTAGTTAGCTTTATTAAACTAAATAAATTGCTAATTATTTAGTAAGTCAATCTGTTAAGCCATTATCTGCAATGACCTGTTTAAACATTTTAGCACTATCTTTAAGTGTTCTCTGTTGCTGATTTTGATAATCAACATGAATTATTCCAAAACGTTTGCTATAACCAAATGCCCATTCAAAATTATCAAGTAATGACCAGACATAATAACCAGCTAGAGGAACTCCAGCTTCAATTGCTTGATAAGCAGCCTTAAAATGTTCTCTTAAATAATCTACCCGGGGCTGATCATGAACCTGACCATCTGCTGCTAACTGATCAGCAAAAGCAGCACCATTTTCGGTAATGAAAATTTCTTTATCAGTATATTCTTTATTCAATCTAATTAGTAAATCACGCAGTCCATCAGGATAAACTTCCCAGTTCATAGCTGTATATATTGCTTGTTCAGGTTTAATGGTTTTATGCTTTAAAAGTTCATCTTCAGCATATTCTACCACAGCCCGGGAATAATAATTTATTCCTAGAAAGTCAATTTCACGACTGATAATTTCCATATCACCTGTTTCTATTTCAAAGCCACCAAACTTATCCTGATATAAAGCTAATAATTTTGTGGGATATTTAGCTTTAAAAACAGGATCTAAGAACCAGCGGTTATTAAAAGCATCACAATAATCTTTAGCCTGTTGATCTTCTTTACTGTCAGTTTTAGCATAAACATGGTTAAGATTAAGTGTAATCCCAATTTCTCCTTTAATACCACTTTCTCTAAAACTGTCAACAGCTAATCCATGTGAAACAAGCAAATTATGGGCTACCTGTAAAGCTTTATTATAATCCTGATAACCAGGTGCATGCTCCCCAAATAAATTTCCAACCATTGAAACTACAAATGGTTCATTGTGAGTAATCCAGCGGGGAACTAAATCTCCTAATTCACTATACATTAATTCTGCATATTCTTGAAAATAGTAAATAGTATCTCGATTTTCCCAGCCACCTTTAAGCTGTAACTGCTCAGGTAAATCCCAGTGATATAGAGTTGCAGCTGGTTTAATGCCAGCCTCTAAGAGCTGATTAACCAGCCGTTTATAAAAGTCAATTCCTTTTTGATTAACTTTACCTTTGCCAGCTGGTAAAACTCTGGGCCAGGAAATAGAAAAACGATATGTATCCAGACCAATTTCTTTCATTAAAGCTATATCTTCTTGATAACGATGATAATGATCACAAGCAATATCACCTGTGTCATTGTTTAGAATATTTCCCTTCTGATGAGTAAATGTATCCCAGATAGATTTTCCTTTGCCATCTTCTGCTGCTGCACCTTCAATTTGATAAGCAGCTGTAGCGGCACCCCATTCAAAATCAGAGGGAAAAATTAAATTTGCCATGCCAAAAAACCTCCCTAATATTTATTCGTCACTAAATAAAACACTGTGACCCTTTTCTACTTCTACAAAACCACGCCCCTGATTATTTTGATAAAAGTCTTTTACTTCACCTACAACTTGTTCAGGTAAAAACTCTTCTTCAGGATCCCAGCGATCACCAATTTCAGGTACAGCTTCAAAGAGCATTTTGGTATATGGGTGAGTTGAATTTTCGTAGATTTTTTTAGTTGCTCCTCTTTCAACAAGACGACCTTTATACATGATTAAAGATTGATCACTAATATAATAACCTAAATTTAAATCATGAGTAATAAAAATAACAGCCATACCATTTTTCTTACATGATTCAACTAATAAATTTAAAACTCCAATTCTAGTTGAAGCATCCAGCATACTAATTAGTTCATCAGCAATTAAAATATCAACATCCATCAGCAGGGCCCGGGCAATTAATAACCTCTGTAACTGGCCTCCACTAAGTTGATGGGGAAATTTGCCTAAAGTTCGATCAGGATTTAAATTAACATCGTGCAATACCTTTCTAATTGCTTCATCTTTATCGCTAAATCCCAGTTCATAAGAATCAAAAATCATATCAAATACTCGATCCACCCGATAAAGAGGATTAAAAGTAGCAAAAGGATCCTGAAAAATCCCCTGTACTCGGCGATAATATTTTTGAGTATCTTTTTTATCAGTAATTTCTGCTATATCCTGACCTTTATAAATAATCTGACCAGAAGAAGGATTAATTAACTTTAAAATAAGTTTACCAACTGTAGTCTTACCACTACCACTTTCACCGATCAAAGAAATAATTTTTCCTTTTTCAATATCAAAAGAAACATCTTTAACAGCTGTAGTATATTCTGGATTAAAGATTCCGCTTTTAAAAATTTTAGTTAAATTTTTAACTGACATTACTACTTCATTTTTATTATTCTTCGACATTGAGATCACTTCCTAATTCTTGCCATCTCCAGCAGGAGACATAATGATTATCAGCAACTTTTTCTCTAATTGGAGTTTCTTCACACTTTTCGATTGCATAAGGACAGCGATCTCTAAAACGACAGCCATCACCTATATTAAGTAAGTGAGGTGGTGTTCCTTCTATTCCAGAAAGCCGTTTATCATGATATTGAATTCCTACCTTGGGCAGAGAATTAATTAAGGCTCTTGTATAAGGATGACGCGGCCTGGCTACAATCTCATCAGTTGGTGCTATCTCTGCAAAATTACCGGCATACATAATCATAATTCTATCTGCTATTTGATATAAGATAGAAAGATCATGGGTAATAAAAATAGCAGATTTAATAATTTCCAGATCTCTCAAATTAGCCAGCATTGTCGCTACAAAACGCTGTGAACTAACATCAAGAGCTGATGTTATCTCATCAGCAATAATAAAATCAGGATCTAAGATCGTTGAAATAACCATTACTACACGCTGTTTCATACCACCTGATAATTCAATTGAATAACGATTTAAAACTGATTTATCAAGATTAACTAAATCAAGTCTTTCTTCTACTTTTTCCATAAAAGCTCGATCAGTTTTAATCCCATGCTGATGAGCCAAGTCTTTAATAAAAGTACGTATCTTTTTAGTTGGGCTAAAAGCATCAAGAGCATACTGAGGTATGATAGAAATAGTTTTAAGACGTAATTTTTTAAATTCTGCTTCATCCATTTTCATAATTTCATGACCAACTAGATCAACTTCACCTGAAACATATTCTAAAGGTTTTTTTCTGGAAATAAAACTACTAGCTAAAGTACTCTTACCACAACCAGATTCACCTGCTAGACCAAGTATTTCTCCCTTTTTTAGATTAAAGGTAATATCATCTACTGCTTTAACCTGACCTTTTAGTATATTATAATAAGCACGTAAATTTTTCACTTCTAAAATATTTTCACTCATAGTTACATCTCCCTTAACCTTGGATTAAAGGCTGCATCAAGTCCAGTGTTTATAAAATAAAGTGCAGTAATTAAAACTGCCAGAATTAAACCAGGAATTATGGCCCACCACCACATGCCAAGCTGGATACCGTTCCAGTTAACAGCATTTTGCATAACTAGACCAAGTGAAATTCCCTTTGTCGGTCCAAGTCCTAAAAATTCAAGCTGGACAGTGGCCAGCATTGTTCCATTAAACTGCTGGATAAAAACCATAAAAACATATGAAAACATATTAGATGCAATATCTTCTCTTAAAATCCTGCCCACATTGAGGGAAGAAATCTTTGAAAGTGATACATATTCCTGATTTTTTAAAGAAAGTGTCTGCGAACGAACAGCTCTTGCTGTCCAGGGCCAGGCAGTTATCGAAACAATCACCGCCATCACGACTACCCCTCTTACCTCCAGAAAAGCTGCAATAACTATTAATAAGGCTAACTGAGGAATTACAACAAAAATATTAGTCATCATCATTAACAGTTCATCAAAAAGAGTTCCTCCATAATAACCAGCTAAAAAACCAACAGCACAACCAACCAGAGTAGCTATTGTACCAGCTATTACTCCTACCAATAAAGTTGAACGCAAACCATAAACAGTTCGTGTAAAAACATCTTTACCGTCAATTGTTGTTCCAAAAAAATGCTGACTAGACGGAGGCATATAGCCTTCTCCTGCATAATCACCATATTCATAAGGAGTTAACATTGGTCCAAAAACTGCTAATAGAAAAACAAAAATTACTATGGTTAAACCAAAAATAACTTTTTTATTTGTTAAAGCATAATATAAATTTTCATGTTTCTTCCAGAATTCAGTTAACACAAACTACACCTCCTCAGTAAATGACAGTCTTACCCGGGGATCAATAAACATATAAATTATATCAACAATAAAATTCGCCACCAGAACCATAGTTACTATTGTCAAGAAAATTCCCTGTAATAAAAAATAGTCCTGATTTTGTACAGCATCAAGCATCATCCGGCCCAGACCAGGATAATTAAAAACAACCTGAACTGTAATGGCTCCCCCTACAATACGTCCAATTCTTAGAGCAAGACCTGTTACTTGAGGTAAAACTCCATTGCGAAATCCATATTGTCTAATTAAACCATCCGAAGCTCCCAATGAACTCATGTATTTAGAATAATTAGAACTGCGTTCATAAATGATCATATTTCTCATTCCAATTGCCCAACCTCCAAGTTGAACTAAAAACATAGTAAAGAAGGGCAAAAACCAATGATGAATAAAATCAAGGATAAAACTCAACCTAAAACCAGGTGTTGAAGTTGAACCATAAGCCCCACTAATTGGGAACCAGCCCAATTTAACTCCAAAGAAAAAGGCCACAATCCCGGCCATCCAGAAATAAGGAGAAGAAGCTAAAAAATAGAAAAAAGGCATGGTAGCATTATCCATTTTTTTATCAGTTCCAGAATAAGCTCCAAGCTTATTACCAACTATCCAGCTTAATATAATTGCAGGTAATAAAACGGATAAATCATACACAATAGCTCTTTTAATAATATCTAAAACTGGGGTTGGAAATTGTATAATTGAAATACCAAAATCAAGCGTGAAAACCGATTTCCAGAAATTAAGATATTGCTGCCAGAGTGGCTGATTGAGGTTAAATAACAGAGTTAGCTGATTTTCTAAAATTTCACGGCCACCTTCCATACCTGAAAACCGTGATAAAAGTGATTGAATGGGATCACCAGGCATTAACCTGGGAATAATAAAGTTTATCGTAACAGCTAGCACAAATGTAATAAGGTAAACAATAAGTTTCTTTCTGAGATACTTACCCATTTAAAACTACTCCTTTCTAAATAACAGGCCCGATAAATAAATATCGGACCTGTTTTTGCTAAAATAATTAACTTGCTTTTTTACTGGACATGTTTAATTTACAGGTTTAATTCCAATTAGAGTTTTGATCATACCTAATTGATAAGCATTAGCCCAGGTTACAGGGATACCATAAGGATCATCTTCACTAGGCCAGTTAGTCCAGTGATTTGTAGTAGCCTGTGCCCAGAGACCGTTATGCCAGATCGGTACTGTAGGCATGTCTTGTAATAGAATTCTTTCAATATCAGAAGCTATTTCATGTTTTTTAGCTTCATCCCTGGTAATATTAAATTGATCAATTAGATCAAATAGTTCAGGATTATCGTAAGAACCCCAGTTACCGTTATTGTTAGCATCTCCCTTAATATCTGCGTTAGCAACACCATCCCAGTAATCAAAAGGAGTTGAACTTAAAGTAGTCTGCATATTAGCAATTAACATATCAAAACCACGATTGAAACGCTTGTTGTCATAAAGTGCACTATCAGGGAAAGTTGGAACAATGTTTAGCCCAATGTCTTTAGCATTACTGGCAATAATCCGAATTGATTCCATCCAGTCTGTCCAGCCACTGGGAACTATTAGTTCCAGTTTGATTGGATCACCATTTGGCATATCACGCCAACCATCACCATCTTTATCAACATAACCAGCACTATCCAGGATAGCTTTGGCTTTAGTAGGATTATATTCAAAACCATATTCATCAACTATATCCTGATCTAAATATTCTTGCCAGCCTTCACCAAATAAACCAGTTGGATTAGCAGGTTTTACCATCCCACCATAAACACGATCAACTATTGTTTGGCTATTAATCATAAAGGCCATAGCTCTTCTAAACTGAGGATCATCCATTGGTTTGCGGAGTACATTCATTGGCATATGAGCTGTATTCCAGGATAACATATAAGGTTCATCTTCATACCATGTTTTTAAACCAAATTGATCCTTAATTTTCTGAATTCCAGGTAAGAAGTTATTACTTAAATCAACTTCTCCTTTCATCAACATTCCCATAATTACATTATTACTCTGGTTTACTAAATCAACAATATATTGGGGAGCAGGTTTTCCAAAGACTTCATTACCCCACCAATCATCATTTCTTTCCCAGACCATTCTATCCTGACCAGCATGCATGTAAGTATAAGGACCTGTACCAACAGGATTTTTCATTGTTTTAGTCAGCAGCTGATCACCAGGAACATCTTTCCAGATATGAGCAGGAATTATATATCTTTGGTACAATTCATCATCCCACTCTGCATAGTGAGGTTGGCTAAACTTAAAAGTAACTGTATAATCATCAGTTGCTTCTACAGAATCCATCCAATTCCAGATTGGAGAATAAGGAATTTGATTATCTTTAGCCAGCTGATAAGTAAAGGCAACATCTTCAGCAGTGAAAGGTTCACCATCTGTCCAGTTAATTCCTTCTCTTAATTTAAGCACATACTCTTTGTCACTGGTCCATTCTCCACTTTTAGCTAACCAGGGAGTATATTCATTTGTTAAAGGATTATAGGCAAACATTGTTTCATAAACAAGGGTACTTGTTCCAGGAACAGGATTTGGAATTAAGATATTCCAGGTAGATGGAGGGCCCCACATAGCTCCTGTAACAACTAGTGTTTTGTCACGAGGTAAATCTTGGGCAAGTGACATTCCACCAATTAAGAAAAGAAAAGCCAGGGTTAAAATCAAAACTTTTTTCCAATGGTTAATCATAAATAAACACTCCTTTTAATTATTTTGTGTTACATTTTTTCACTTCCTCTTTTGACTTAAGAGCTTATGAACTTATACAAAATCAGGAGCGAACTAAGAAAAATTTTGAATCAACTAAAACGATTTCTTAACCTAATTATAGCTTAAATTTACAGACAATTCAAGCTAATTTTTATTTTTTTTAACTTAATTTAGTGATTTAATCAACTTTGATTATAAAAGCTTAAATTTAAAATTCAAGCCCCTTTGAATTAGCTTCTTAATACTAAATTTTTCTCAACTTTTTTAAATATTTTTCTTTATTAACGAAAATTGTTTCTTATAGTATAACATTGTTTTTTCATATTTTCAAACTATTTTAACTAAATTTAGCCAATAAATTTAAATTCACTGGCTAAATTTAATTTTTAATCTCTAGTTATTTAAAATTCTATTTCAAATAAACGTGCCTGATAATCCTCATTTAATTCAACTATTAGCTCACCTTGGCTGCTATCCCACTTATAATTTTCAGCAGCAAAATTAGGATAAAGCAAATTAACAGTTACTTCTTTATTTTGCAATTCAACAAATGGCAGCTTACAATTAGTCTGATCACTTTTTCTTTTCCAGACAGCTAAATAAATTTTATGATCATTTTTAAGTCCCATGCTTAACCACTCACTACTAAAATTAGCCAGACCAAGCGGCCAAATAGGAACTGCTGTCTTTAATTCAGAACGAATTGTTTTATATAAAGTAATTGCCTCTTTGACCAAGCTGCGATTAAGGGTACTCAATTCAGCCAAATGACCACTCTGATGAATTCTCAATAAAATAGCATTGATCATATTAAAAACTACTTCTTCACGACCAGCATTAGCGAGAGGATAAGACCAGACTGCACTCTGCTCAGGAGTTAAACCTGCTGGTGCATTAGCAGCAATTGTTGCATAATAACGATAATCTTCCTGATCACTAGTTGATTGAATACTATAACGAGATAGCATCGCATAATCAATTCTCAGTCCACCAGATGAACAATTTTCAATAATTAAATCTGGATATTTGCTAAAAATACCATCTAACCAACTTAAATAGGCTCTTTCATGTTCCAACAAACCAGCTCCATAACTGTCCGCTTCAATTTCAGTTCCAATCCCTGGTTCAATGTTATAATCCATTTTAAAATAACCAACTCCATAATCATTAATTAGTCTATCGATTACTGAAGTCGCATAATCCCTAACTGCCTGTTTACGATAATCAAGCTGATAGCGACTGCGATCAAAAACTTTCTTCCCATGACGAGTAAAAAAACAGTCAGCTGGCAGTTCTTCGACTAAAGGAGAATTAATTCCCATTACCTCAATTTCCAGCCAGAGGCCAGGAACCATTCCCTTTTCTTTAATATAATTGGTTACTTCGGCCAATCCATTTGGAAATCTTTTTTTGCTTTCCTGCCAGGCACCAACCTCATCCCACCACTTTCCATCTGCATACCAACCAGCATCAATGCAATAATATTCACAGCCCACTTCAGCTGCTGCATCAATAAGAGGAAATTCCGCTTCAGCAGTTGGTTTACCCCAGAGACAATTCATATAATCATTAAAAATAACTCCTAATTTTTCATTATCAGCATTTTTTCTTCTAATTCGCCGTCTATAATTAGTTAATGTAGCCATTGCATCAGCAAAACCGCTCTCAGTTACTCCTACTGCAGCAGGTACTGTAGTAAAAGTTTCGCCAGGTTTAATATTTTTTGACCAGTGGGAATAAATTTCATTCGGTCCACTAAGTGCTAAATAAAGATGTCCATTTTGATCACCAATTTCCCAGTACCAGGAACCATTATGTTCAATCTGCCAGAAAAGACCTGTGTTACTTGCTTTATTAGCCAGATAAGCCATTGGCAAATATTCTTTACTAGACCAATTTCCAGTATTAAAAACTTTAAAAGAACTAGATGAACGTTGCTCTGCTGGAGGTTGAACCAATTCTAAACCTAACTCAGTTAACGAGTATTGCTGCCAATTCATCTCTCTCTGCCAGCTATTATGAGGTAAAGCAAGCTCCAATTTTTCTTGCTGCAGCAATTTACCTTCTTTAGCTATACCTGTATAGTTAAATGAACTTAAATATTCAATTGTCTGGGTTTCAGTTCCTAAATTACTAACTGTATTCCAACAACGTATAACTGATAAATCATTATAAAATTGCAAAACAGCTTCGACCTCTAAAGCAGTTTCCTCATCTTCCAATTTAAAAACTAATTTGCGGCCAATTTTATTTACTTCATCGTTTAGACCTCTATACTTAAGTCTATAACCAGGTGCTGTTACAATATACTTATTGCCATGCCGTTCAGATGGTCTATCAAAACCAGCCAGATTCATTTCTACAAGCCGAAAGCCATCTTTAGTAGAGCTGGCAGTAATATCTGCTTCTCGAAAAGGTTGAGCAGAAAAATGAAGTAATTTTAGACATTGCTCCTCATCAACTTCAAATACAAGATAAATTCCGTTTTCAGAAATATTAATTCTTTCCATTAATAATCTTCCTTTCTTTGTTGACAGCTGCCTTAATAATATAGAATTTATTGAATTTTTTAAATGAAATATTTTCTTACTTTTTAGTAATAAACTCACTTTTAAAGCAAATTTATTTTATTTAATTAAAGCATATGTTATAATTTAAAAGAGTAAAATTAATAATAGTTGGTTTTTGAATACTTAGTTTAAGCTGCTATTTTTTTAAAATTATGTTAATTTGTATCTTTATTATCTTACATAATTTAGGCAAAAGCAAAAAAATTTTAATTAAAATTAAATTTAATAATGGCTCAGCTAAGAAAGGTGAACTAAAATGAAAGTAACAATTAAAGATATTGCTCATAAAGCAGATGTTTCTGTTTCAACAGTTTCGAAAGCATTAAATGAGAAAAAAGGAGTTTCCAACTTTACCAGACAGAAAATAATTAATGTAGCTAAGGAGTTAGGTTATTTTTCTCAGTATACTAAAAATGATTTAAAAACATATAATTTAGCTTTTGTAATCAGCAGAAGACATATCCCTGTATTTAATAATCCTTTTTATGTTAGGGTAATTGCAGGCGTAGAAATTGAGGCTGAAAAAAATGATTATAATCTGCTCTTTTCTACTTTAAGTCTTAAAGATTTACAGAGTAAAGAAGTTCCCAGGATTATTAAGCAAAACAAAGTAGATGGATTGATTTTAGCAGGAGCAGATTTAAATCAGGCAATGATTCGTAAAATTGAAGAATTAAAATTTCCTACTGTTCTGGTTGATAATTATTTAAAATCACCAATTATGGACTCTATTGTATCCGATAATTTTAATGGTGCTCTGCAGGCCGTAAAATATTTAGTTAAAATGGGCCATCAGCAGATCGGTTATGCGGGTGGACCAGATAGTCATCCCAGTTTTAGTGAACGACAGCAAGCTTATAAGTTAGCTCTCTTAGAAAATAATTTAGCTATCAAAAACGAATATATGATAATAGCAGATGATTTAGGAGAAAATATGACTAAAAATCTCTGTAAAAGATTTATGCAGTTAGACAAATTACCAACAGCAATCTTTGCTGCTAATGATGCGATAGCAATTGGACTTATGCAGAATTTTAAAAAATATGGAATTAAGATTCCAGAGGATATTTCTCTAATTGGCTTTGATAATATAGAAATAACAGCTTTTACTACTCCTAAAATATCTACTATTGATATTGATAAGCAGGCCATGGGCCAAGAGGCTGCCCGGAAATTATTTGCCAGAATTGCTGACCCAGAAAAAAAAGCAACCAAGTCTGTTATTACAACAGACTTAATTGCTCGAGAATCCGTCAGAGAAATATAATTATTGCAGCTGATTTAAATCAAATGGTGTTTCTTGATAAACATAATAGTTAAGCCAATTAGCAAAAAGCAAATTAGCATGACTGCGCCAGCGCATAATAATTTGCTGATCAGGATCGTCATTTTTAAAATAATGAGCAGGAACTGCAATTTTTAAACCCCTATCAAGATCTCTTTGATACTCAGCTGCTAGAGTAGTTCGATCATATTCAGCATGACCAGTAGCAAAAATTTGGCGACCATTTTGATGAGCAGCTAAATAAACTCCAGCTGTCGGTGACTCCGCCAAGATTTCTAATTCAGGAACTTTTTCTATATCTTCTCTTCTAATTTCCGTATGACGAGAATGAGGCACATAAAAAAGATCATCAAAACCACGCATTAATTTAACATGTTCTTTTTTCTTAAAATGGGGAAAGATACCAAACATTTTTTCTGCCAGGGGATATTTAGGAATACCATAATGATGATAAAGAGCTGCCTGACTCCCCCAGCAAATATGCAGAGTTGAATAAACATTATGCAGGCTCCAATCCATAATTTCTTCCAATTCTGGCCAATAATCAACTTCATCGAAAGACATAGTTTCAACTGGGGCGCCAGTAATAACCATTCCATCATATTTATTTGCCTTTATTTCAGCAAAGTTATTATAAAATTTAGTTAGATGTTCTGAAGCAGTATTTTTCGACTCATGGGTAACAGGATGCAGTAAATCAATATCAACCTGCAGCGGGGAATTTCCTAGCAGTCGTAAAATCTGCGTTTCAGTTGTAATTTTAGTTGGCATTAAATTTAAGATTAAGATTTTTAAAGAACGAATGTCCTGTCTGGTGGCTCGTGATTCCTTCATTACAAAAATATTTTCTTTAGTTAAAGTGCGCACAGCAGGCAGTCCATCCTGAATTTTTATCGGCATCTGGAGATATCTCCTCTCTTTTTTAATAAATTACTTAGACTACTCAGTTACAGCAGCTGCTAAAGCTTGATCAAGATCCGCTTTTAGATCTTCTAAGGCCTCAATTCCAACTGAAAGTCTAATTAATTCTGGAGAAATACCAGTCTTATTTAAATCAGCTTCACTAAGCTGCTGATGAGTTGTACTGGCTGGGTGGATAGCTAACGACTTAGCATCTCCTACATTGGCTAAATGTAAAAACAACTTAAGATTATTAATAAAACTAGCTGCATTAGCTTTACCACCTTTAATACCAAAAGCAAGCATCCCCCCAAAGCCATTATTTAAATATTTAAGTGCATTCTGGTGAGAAGGATGATCAGTTAAGCCCGGATAGCTAACCCATTCTACTCTGGAATCAGCTGCCAAAAATTTTGCTAAAGCAAGTGCATTTTTGGCATGACGCTCCATTCGCAGGCCAAGAGTTTCGAGACCAGTTAGTGTCAAAAAAGAGTTAAATGGACTTGGAGCACTACCAAAATCTCGTAAAAGCTGAACTCTTGCTTTAGTAATAAAAGCTGCCTCACCAAATTCTGACTGAAATTTAATACCATGATAACTGGGATCTGCTTCAGTTAAACCAGGAAACTTACCATTAGACCAGTCAAATTTACCACTATCAACAATTATCCCACCAATAGAGTTACCATGGCCAGCAATATACTTAGTTGTAGAATGAATTACAATATCTACTCCATACTCAAAAGGATTACAAAGATATGGTGTTGCAAAAGTATTATCAACAATTAAAGGGACACCAGCTTGATGAGCTATTTCAGCAATTTTTTCAAAATCTGGTACAGTTAAAGTTGGATTACCAATAGTCTCTACATAAAGTGCTTTAGTATTATCCTTAATCGCAGCTTTAAAACTTGCGGGATCTGCTGAATCAACAAAGTCAACCTCTATTCCCAATTTTTTAAAAGTATGTTTAAATAAATTATGAGTTCCACCATAAATTGAACTACCACTAACTATTTGATCACCACTACCACAAATAGTTAATAGGGCAAGTACTTCTGCTGCCTGGCCAGAAGAAACTGCCAGCGCTCCTACTCCATTCTCAAGAGCAGCTACTCTTTTCTCTAGAACCGAATTAGTAGGGTTTTGAATCCTGGTATAAATATTGCCAGCATCTTTTAAAGCAAATAGATTAGCTGCATGATCTGTATTGTCAAACAAATAAGAAGTCGTTTGATAAATCGGAACTGCCGCTGCTTTCTTATTTTCCTGGGCTTCATAACCAGCATGTAAGGCTAAAGTATCAAATTTAAAATTCATTTTATTCCTCCTTAATTTTTTACCCTTATCTAAATAATTGTCAATTCAACTAACTTCAAGTCATGTCTTTTAACTACTTGTCTGCTCAATATCGCTTAAACTAACTAAATAATTGAAAATTAATAGTTCAGGCACCTGATTATTGGCCTCAAAAACAAAAATCCCACTACCTGAATATCCAGGAGTGGGTTAGAAAGTTATAACCGACTTATCTATCAGGTTTTACCTGCTGGAATTGGCACCGGGCAGTTTTAAACTGCTGGTTGCCGGGTTTCAAAGGGCCAGTCCCTCCACCACTCTGGATAAGATTTATTGTTTTTTATAACTTTACCACAGATAAATAATTCTGTCAAGAAAATTAAGCAAATTTATCATTTAACATGAATATTAGCTCGATATTCTGTCTCAGCCCAATAAATATGATCTGCTACCTCTGCTTCTGGATTTAAATCTACTCCAGCCAGAATTTTATCTTTAAAGTTATAATAACCGGCTCGATCAATTAAATGCCCCCCATGAATATAAACTGGCTTATGATTAAGCACATCTGCTGAGAAGGATTCCCAATTAGCCAGCATCTTGAGTAAAACTTCTTCTGTTACAAAATTCAAGAACATTTTTCCCATCCTGGGATACTGTTTTCCAGCTCTTCCGCCAATTGTTACACGATAAAATTCCTGAGGATTTCTGCGCCAGGCACCAGTTGGACAGGCTACAATGCATTCACCACAGCCAACACAGCAGCAGCTGTCTTTACTAATTTTTTTATCTTCAGTTAAAGTTAAAACTCTAGTTGCATGTCCCTGACAGGCCTCAACACACTTACCGCAGCCAATACAGCGTTCATAATCATATTCTGGTTTAACCAGACCAATAATTCCAAAATCATTAAAATGACCCTTAGCACAGTCATTAGGACAGCCGGAGATTCCAATTTTAATATGATAAGGACTAGGAAATATTTGTTTCTCTAATTTCCGGGCCAACTCTGTTGTGTTAACATTTGCTTTTAAACAATGCTTATTTCCGATACAGGCCATAATATTACGAGCTCCAATAGTTGCATAACCATTACTATCAACTTCCATTTCAACTCCACAAGTATCAACTTCTACTCCTTTGATATAGCTCTGTAAAAATTTATTTACAGCAGATACATCTTCATATTTAATCCCTGGAATAGAAAGAGTCTGTCTTGTTCCAAGATGAAAATCTCCATTACCCCATTTTTCAGCTATTTCAACTGCATATTTTAGGTGTTCTGCCTTAATTACTGCCCCGGGCACACGCATCTGGAGCATACATTCACCTTTAACTTTTGACTGACGAAAACAATTTGAAGTCAACTTAGAAACATCTATATCTATATTTTTCTTTTCCACACTGGAAAACCTCCTAATCGATTAAATTTTTAATTGCTGAATAATTAAAAACTGGGCCATCGACACAAACATATTTATCGCCAATTTTACAATGTCCACATTTGCCAATTCCACATGACATTCTTCTTTCAAGAGAAAACCAGATCTTCTCTAATGCCAGATTTAATTGTTTACATTCTTTTAAAGCTGCGTCCATCATTGGTTGAGGACCGACAATTACTAAATAATAATCTTGTAGTTTATTTAATGGTAGTTCTTTTAAATAATCAGTTACAAAACCTTGCTTAAATCCTGCTTTAACTTCCTCATCAAGGCAGTAAATAGTTTGAGTAAACTTTGCTTGATAAGCTGCCAGACGATTTTGATAAAGAATACTTGCCTGATTTCTAAATCCAGTTAAAAAATAGAGGGATTTAAGCTGATTATAATTCTGATAATAGTATTCGAGCAAACTATTAACAGCACAAAAACCAGTTCCTCCTGCTAAAACAATTAAATTACCGCCTTTAAATTTTTCTAAAGGAAAGTTATTACCATAAGGTCCCCGCATAAAAATAGTATCACCTGCTTTAAGCTGAAACGTATAATTAGTCAGTTTGCCAACTTTACGAATTGTGAATTCTAAATAATTTGCTGTAATACTGCTGACTGAAATTGGAGCTTCCCCAACTTTAGGCAGTGATATTTCATAAAATTGACCTGGCTTAACTTCTTCGGAACAGGTAATTCTAAAAATATATTCTTGTGCTGTTTGTCTAATTATCTGCTCAACTTGATAAGCTATTGGTTTTAAATGATTTTTAGCTGCTACTTGATTTTGACACATATTCTACACCTTCCTCTAAAACTGATAATTTTTTTATTTCCTGGCTAAGTCTATTTAGTAAAGTAGCAAAAGATATTAGCTGAGTACAGGTATCTGTGCAGCGGCCACAACCTACACACATATTAACTGTGTCAAAGCGCTTTTTATAATCATAAATTTTATGTAAAGTTCGAAAGCGTATTCTTGCTGCAGCAGTTTCACGGTAGCTATGTCCTCCCGCCATTTCTGTAAAATCAGGATGTAAACAGCTGGCCCATACTCTTCTTCTTTCTCCAGCCTTTTTATTTTCTTTATAACTAATATCTCGGGTTGTAAAACAGCTGCAGCTGGGACAGACTGCTGTACAAGAGCCACAGCTTTTACAGCGCTGACCATATTCCTGCCAGATCTGTAGATCAGAAATTTTTTCAATTTGTTCTGGCCTAATTTCAGGTAGTTCTACCTCAATTTTATTTTTTTTTACAAAATTGTATTGATAACTACATTGTTTGATATCATTAAAGTATTTATTAAAACTGCTATCGTTTACTTCTATTTCAACTGTTTTTGAATTAAAATTAACTGCCAGGCTATAATCTGAAGTCTTATTTGTTCCCATAGACACACAAAAGCAGCTCTCCCAACCACCTTTACAGTCAAGTAAAGCAAAATGAACTTTATCTCGCCTACTTTTATAGTAACTATCCGCAAAATCACCATTTTCTAGAAAAATTTTATCCAAGCGTTTAAAAGCATTTATATCACAAGGACGGGCAAAAATAATAATTGATCTACTTTCTGGTAGATTTTCAATAAACTCATTTTCTGTAAAATAAAATAAAGTCTGAGTGATCGGACTAATAATTTCCCTGGGTGAAAAATCTGATTTTTCATTATATACTATCTGTTCAGCTCGAGTAATTTTATCATACTGGATACGATCAGTAGCAGAAAATTTACCCTCTCCTACCAGTCTAACTGGAGCATAAATATCATAGTCAGAACTAAGTTTAGCCAAAATATCATCTATTTTTTGATAATTTAAACTGAAAGCCATTTAATCACTCCTAATTTAATTAAATTATTCACTAACTTAAGTTTAACCACTTCTAATGATTAAGTAAAATAATAGTTTTTTTATCTTTGTATAAGTAAATACTTATCATAAGTTGTTTTGTATAATAAGCGAATTTCATAAAAATAAGCCTTGATATAACAAAGATTTTAATGATATAAAAAGGGCTTCACCCCATCTTGTCGAATTAAATAGTAGCACCCATAAAACCCGAAAGAAGGTGAAGCCCTATTAATAATATTCGACAAGAGTGTCTCTTTCCCTTTGAAGAATTGCTAAATTTATCGGAAACAGACAAATTGATTTGTATTTTAGATCCTATTGATCTTAAACCTTTAGTTGAAAAGATAAAACCTAAGTCTAATAAAGGACCAACTGGATACAATCCAGAAGCTGTTTTAAGAGCTTTTCTGGTCCAGCAGATTGAAAAGATTCCCAGCA
>NZ_FOTI01000017.1 GCF_900114545.1 Halanaerobium salsuginis | reverse complement strand
ACTACAGATTCCTGATGTTAAAGAGTCTATTCAAGCTTTAAATAACTGGTATGAAAATGTTAGTCAGTCTAAATTAAATCTTTTCTATAGAGCTAAAGGAACAGTAAAACGCTGGGAACAACACATTATTAACTATTTTAAAACTAGAATAACCAACGGATTTGCTGAAGGATTAAACAACAAAATCAAATTAATCAAAAGAATTGGCTACGGTGTTCCCAAAGTTGAAAACTTAAAACGCCGAGTATTTTTATCATTGCTAAGTATTTAAGAGTAATTCAAAAAAACAAAGAGATAACATGATTCAAACGGTGCTATTTAGATTTCACAACATTTGTCAAAGAACCGAATAATTAAACAAATAATTAATGAAATCGAGGTGCCTTTAGTTGATTAATTTTTTATTCTTTGCTATTTTAAGCTATTTAGGAGGAGCAGTTTTAAGCAGACAGCTGCTCTTTAAACTGGCTTATTTTTTCTTTTTCTTACATATAGCTCTTAAATATTATCAAATTAATCTGGCCCATAATTTTAAATTACAGCACGAATTATTAACAAATCATTTGTTTTGCAATGAAGAATTACAAGTTAAAATTACAGCGAAAAATGAAAGTTGGCTGCCTATTCTCTGGTTTAAAGTAGAAGAACTCTTACCAATTAAATTAACTAGGTTGAGAAAACAGTATTTAAGCTATTTTAAACCTAAGTCAAAACTCGAATGGAAATTTAAACTTAAAGCAAGGCAGCGAGGGCTTTATAAAATTGGCCCTTTAAAATGGGAAAGTAGTGATTTATTAGCCTATAATTTACTAAAAGGAGAGTTAGCAGAGTTAGAGCTATATGTTTACCCAGAAATTTTAGAATTAACTGAATTTGGCCTGCCATCCAGACTGCCATTTGGTAAAGCAAAGTGGCCTCAACCTATTTATAAAGATCCCTATCAAGTAAAAGGAGTTCGTGATTATCAACCGAGCGATCAGTTAAATAAAATTCATTGGAAAGCAACTGCGCGAACTGGACAGTTAAAGACTAGAGAAAATGAGTCAACTGTTGCCCCTGAGCTTGCGCTGGTTTTAAATTTTTCTGCAGCAGATTATGGCCTTAAATTTCTAGAAAAGAAAACTGAGCTGGCTGTAACTGCAGTTGCTTCACTGGCTTATCATTTTGAGCAGTTAGGCTATAGATATAAATTTATAACAAATGCTGAACTGGCAGGTGAGACTGAGCCAGAAATCGGAGAATATAAATCTGACAGTAAAAATTATCAAGCACTTCAATTGCCAGCTGGTAGTGGAAATGCCCAGCTGCAACAACTTCTGGAAATTTTAGCTCGGGTTAAAACTACTCAAGCTAATAATTTTAATGAGCTTTTATTAGAAAAAGTTGAGTTGAGTTGGGGTGGGACTTTAATTATCTTCAGTGATAAAGATGACCTAGAGTTAATGCAGGTCTGTGAACAATTAAAACAAAGAGGATATCAAATTATAATTTTCTTGCTTGGGAACGAGATAAAAAATCCTCAATATCAAAATTTGCCTTTAACAGCACCTCTTGTTATTCAATATCTGACCAGGGAAAGTGATCTCTATGCAGCTCGATAAATATAAATTTAATTATAGATATCTATATCCTTTATTAGCATTATTACTTTATTTTCAATTTGCTTTATTGTTGATATATAGCCTGCAGCTTAAGTTTGCTTTTTTTAATCTTAAACTGAGCAGCTATTTTTTACTGTTTATATTTTTAGCAGAGGCAGTTATTCGTTTTAATGCCGCTTTAAGTATAGAAATTCCCCGTCTGATTTTTCTGGGTGAAGTCCTGCTGTATTTTCTTTTATTATTATTTTTGAATGGGCAATATCAAGGGCTAAACAGTCTTTTATCTATTAAATTAGTTGAGCTTTATCTGTTTACTCTATTAAGTATTTTTATCTGGCTGCAGTTAAATGAATTAACAGCTTTCTTTTTTATTTTTAATCAGGATTGTGTTAAAATATTTGACCATTCAGACTCAGTAAATAATTTAGATGAATTTAGAAGATTGCTAGATTATCCATTAATCTGGCCTAAAATTAAGCATAAAATTACTTTGCTTAATTTAGGATTATTAATCTCCTGGGCGCTAGTAGAAACTCTACAGCCAACTATTATTTTATTAACAATTAGTTTTTTGATTACAGAAATATTTTTACTGGCTTCAGCCTATTTTACTAAAAAAACTATCGACTGGCAGGTTAATGGAATTAAAGAATTTTCTACAATTAAACAAGGCTGGATAAAATTTTTAATATTGCTAATTAGCATAGCCTTTTTATTTTCAGCACTGATGCCAGCAAATTATCAACTACTGCCTATGAATAAGATAGGGGGTTGGCTAAACAGTAATCTGGAATTTAAGTCTAACCTCGCTCCAAATAGAACTTCTCCCAAGTTAACTAATAATTTTTCTTCTCAGGTAAAGCAAGCAGCAAAAAAGCCTAGTTCTTTGCTAATTTTATTTTATTTAGCTATCGAGATTTTACTAGTATTTTTAGTTGGACTGCTTATTTTACTATTAATAATATTCTTATTTAAGTCTGAATTAAGTAAGTTTAAAAATTTAAGCCAGTTTACTCGGGCTTTTTTAGCTTTTATAAAAAATATAATTCAGCTTGTTAGTTTATCTCTGAAAAAAATTAACTTTAAAATTAAAGCTACCTGGCAGCAAAAGCAAAAACAATTAAAGACTCGTCAGCTAAATAATCAAGAAATAAAAGAATTACAGTTTGAACAAATTAAAGCTGGTGATAGTTCTGTTATTAGTCAGATATATTTTGCTCTGCTAAAATTGCTGGCCTGGCAAGGAATTAAAAAAGATAATACACTCACCCCTTATGAATTTAGTGAACAGTTAGAAGTTGACAATTCAATTTTGCAGGAGATTAAATTATTAACTACTTTATTTGTAGAGAGCAGTTATAGTAATCATAGTTTAAGTAAGCAAATAATAAATAGCGCCAGCCAGAGCTGGCAGAGAATAAAAAATAAATTTTAAGAAAGTGGGTTAATATAAATGACAAAAAAAATTAAAGTTGGAATTATTGGCTGTGGAGAAATTGCTTTTGCTAAACATATGCCTGGTTTAGCAAAATTGCCTGGTGTAGAATTAATTGCTTTCTGTAATCGCAGTCGTGAAAAAGCAGAACGAGCGGCAGCAGAGTTCGGCAGTAAAGATGCCTTAGTTTATCAAGATTATCAAAAATTACTGACTAACAAAAAAGTGAATTTAGTTCATATTTGCACCCCCAATAATAGTCATTCTGAAATTGCAATTGCCGCTTTAGAAGCTGGTAAAGATGTTATGTGTGAAAAACCAATGGCAATCGATGCAGAACAGGCAGAAAACATGTATCAAGCTGCTCAGAATAATAATTGTCAGCTTTCAGTTAGCTATCAAAATCGTTTTAGAGCAGAAAATCAATTATTTAAACAAATGATTCAAGCAGGCAAATTAGGGGATATCTATTTTGCCAAGAGTCTTGCTCTGCGGAGAAGAGGTGTACCAACCTGGGGCTATTTTTTGAATCAAGAAATTCAGGGTGGGGGACCTTTAATTGATATTGGAACTCATGCCCTTGATCTAACGCTCTGGTTAATGGATAATTATCAGCCTAAAATTGTTTTAGCAAATACTTTTCATAAAATGGCAGATCAAAGCAGTGCTGCTAATTATTTTGGCAACTGGCAGCAAGAAGATTTTGAAGTAGAAGATTCTGCTTTTGCTCATTTAATTATGGAAAATGGTGCTTCAATTATTTTAGAAACAAGCTGGGCCTTAAATATACCAGAAGAATATAATATTAAAACTATTTTAAGTGGACAAAAGGCTGGAGGAGATAACATAACTGGTTTAAGAATTAATGGGGAAAAAGATGGTTATCTATATCGGGAAAATTTAAAGACTGAGCAGGCTAATTTAGAGAGTTCTGGTGATAAAGAAATGAGACTCTGGATTGAGTCGCTACAGCAGGAAACAAAACCTCCAGTTGAAGCTAAACAGGCTTTAGTAGTAGCACAAATTTTAGCGGCAATTTATCGCTCAGCTGCCAGTGGTGAAGCAGTTAAATTTTAAGATTCAACTTATTTTTACTATTGGAGTTCAAATATTAATTACTGCTCAGTTTAAATTATTTAGTTGTCTTAAAAATGTGACTGAGCAGTAAAAAGAGCTATTTTGCGATAATTTTCAGATTTTAGAAAAAAATCAAAATTATTATTGCAAAGCTAAAAACTTTATGCTAAACTACAAATATAATTATGTACTGGAAATTTGCTTAATTATTTCGGTGGCTAGAGTAGTTAAACAGCTTAATTTAAATGAAGCGTTGGAAGCTGTCAAGATTTTTATTTAAATCGATTTAAAAAAGAAAAGAAGGTGGCAAAAATGAAAGAATGGGAAGATCCAACTGTTTTTGCAATTAATAAACGTGCAGCAAAGGCCAATCGAATATTTTTTCTTGATCAGCAGAGTTTAAATGATTTTAACTATTATTCTTTAAATGGTGAGTGGGAATTTAAGTATTTAGCTAATCATAATCTTTATCAGAAAGATTTTTATGCTGTTGATTTTTCAACTGCAGATTGGGATCAGATTACTGTTCCCTCTAACTGGCAGCTGCAGGGATATGATAAACCTCATTATACAAATGTCAATTATCCTTTCCCAGTTGATCCACCCCGGGTACCATTTGAAAACCCGGCTGGACTTTATAGAAGGGAATTTTACATAGCAGATGAGTTAGCTGATTGTCAAAATATAATTCGTTTTGAAGGAGTAGACTCTGCTTTTTATATCTGGATAAATGGAGAATATGTTGGTTATAGTCAGGGGAGTAGATTGACTGCTGAATTTGATTTAAGTCAATATCTTAATTATGGAGCCAGTAATTTATTGGCTGTTAAAGTTATTAAATGGTCAGATGGCAGCTATCTGGAAGATCAAGATATGTGGTGGTTAAGTGGTATTTTTAGGGATGTGTATCTTTATAGTCAGCCTTTTTTCCAGATTGATGACTTTAAATTAGAAACTGTTGTCTCAGCTGAAGAAAATACAGCTAAAATAAAGCTAGACTGTATAGTGGCTGCTTATTTAGCAGCCGAGTCTGCTGGTAGTCAGCTCAAAATTGAATTAAGCTATCAGGGAGAAAGTTTAATTTCTGAAACACTTAAGATGGCTGCTTTTAAAAAAGGTGAGTTGAAAGAGTTAAATACTGAATTAAAACTTAGTCAAGTCCATTTGTGGACAGCAGAAACTCCTAATCTTTATCAGTTAGAGTTAAGCTTATTTAATGCAGCAGGTGAAAAGATACAGCTAATTAGACCTAAGGTTGGCTTGCGGACAGTTACAATTGAATCCGGCCAATTACTAGTAAATGGAAAAGCTATTATGATTAGGGGCGTTAATCGCCATGATTTTGATCCTGACTTAGGTAGAACAGTTAGTAAAAAGCAGATGCTGGCTGATGTTTTATTGATGAAAAAACATAATATTAATGCTGTCCGGACAGCGCATTATCCTAATCATCCCTATTTTTATGAGTTATGTGCCCAATATGGTCTTTATATTTTAGCTGAAACAGATATTGAATGCCATGGTATGGAACCGGTTGGCCGCTGGGATGAGTTAGCTTCTTCACCGGATTGGCAGTCTGCCTTTCTGGACCGAATGGAAAGGATGGTCGCTCATTATAGAAACTATCCAGCAATTATAATTTGGTCACTGGGGAATGAATCAGGTTTTGGTGATAATCACCGGCAGATGGCGAAATTAACCCGTCAGCTTGATGCAAGCAGGCCAATTCATTATGAAGGTGATCGCCAGCAGGAAATAGCAGATATTATTGGACCAATGTATCCTACAATTGCAGCAACAGCTGCTCTGGCAGAAAAAGAAACTAAGCCAGTTATTTTATGTGAATACGCTCATGCGATGGGAAATGGTCCGGGAGAATTAAAGGAGTACTGGGAAGTTTTTTATAAATATCCTTCTGCTCAGGGAGGTTTTATCTGGGACTGGATTGATCAGGGGATTGCAGTAGAAAATTCTTGTGGAGAAATCTGTTATACTTACGGAGGAGATTTTGGAGAAAAGCCGCATGATCGTAATTTTAATATTAATGGATTAGTTTTTCCTGATCGGACTCCTTCCCCAGGTTTATTAGATTATAAATATGTAATGGCACCTCTTAAAATTAAAGATTTTAACTTTAAAGAAGCAAGTTTAACTTTAACAAATCATTATGACTTTGTCGATAGTAGCAATCTGGAATTGAAATGGGAGCTTAAAACAGCTGGTTTATTGATTGAGAGCGGCAGCCAGGATTTTTATTTAAATGCTGGTGACCAGGCTGAAGTTAAGGTAAACGATTTAAAGTTAGAAGCTTTAGAAAAGCTAATTAAAGCAAGGGCTTATGAGGTTGATACTAAATTAGCTTTAGAGAGTTATCTTAACTTTAAAATAGTTCTTAAAAAATCTAAAAACTGGGCTGAAGCAGGTCATGAAATAACTAATAAACAATTTAAATTACCATTTGTATTCAATAAGTTTTACCATCCAGAATATGTTAAAGCAGCAGCTCCTCTGCAGCTTACTGAAGATGATTATTATTTAAAACTCAAAGGAGATAATTTTAAGCTTTATTTTACAAAAACAACAGGTAAAATAAGTGACTACTATTATCAGGAAAGAAGCTTGCTTGCTGATGGACCTCAACTTAGTCTCTGGAGAGCTCCAATTGATAATGATAATTCAGAAGTTCGCTATAATTATACTAAAGAATGGCGGACAGCTGGAATTGATGAAATGCAGCCTAGACTTGATGAATTTGCAGTTATTGAATATCAGGATAATTATGCAATTATAGAGAGTGATTATACTTTTGCTCCTCCTGCAAAAGATCTTTTATTAAAAGTTAAATTTCGCTATCGGATTAATAAATACGGGGAAATTGATTTAAAAAGCAGTGGTTTTTTCAGTGATGGTAAAGAGCATTCTTTACCGAGGCTGGGACTTGATCTGGAACTACAGCCTGATCTAGAATGGATTAGCTGGTTTGGAAATGGCCCGGGAGAATCATATCCAGATAGTCAGGCAGCTGTCTATATAGATCTTTTTAGTAAAAATGTTGTTGAGCTGCACACTCCGTATGTTTACCCTCAAGAAAATGGTAATCGTTCGGCAGTTAGATGGTTATCTTGCCAGAATAATGCCGGCCAAGGCTTAGAGTTTTATAGCTCACATAATTTTTCTTTTACAGCTCATAATTATAGTAAGTTAGATCTTGAAAATGCAGCTCATAACTGTGAAATACCACAGCGTGATAAGATATATTTAGAACTTATTAGTAAAAATTCTGGTCTGGGCAGTACTTCCTGTGGGCCAAAGAAATTAAAAAAATATGAACTCAAACTAAAAGAATTTGAGTTTTCAATTAGTTTAAAGGGACTAACTGATTAATTATATATTAAAAAAATATCAAATAATTATTTTAGCTGTTCTAGTTTTTAAAAACTAGAACAGCTTTTATTTTTGCTTAATATTATGATAAAATCAAAGATAATAATTTAATTTGCAGATTTGAGACAACGAATGTTCATTTGATCTGTCAAGGGAGGATAATAATGAAAATAGCGCCATTTAAAGTAGAAGAGTGGATGAATGAGTATGAAATGGATGCCGATTATAATATTGCTGAAACTTGTGTTGAATCGCTTACAATAGAGGAATTACTGGCTTATGAGGATGATCCAGCTGCCTGTATTGAAGAAATCAAAAGTATGCAGCTGACTTATGGTGATATTAAGGGATCACAAGCGTTTAGAACTGGAGTTAGTAATTTATATAATAATGTTGCTCCAACAGATATATTACCATCACATGGAGCAATTGGAGCTAACTTTTTATTACTGTATTCATTAATTGAACCAGGTGATGAAATAGTTTCTCTAGTGCCTACTTATCAACAACTCTATGATATCCCTGCTTCTCTGGGGGCCAGAGTGAAAAAATTACAGCTTAATTATACGGATGGTTTTCTGCCAGATTTACAAAAGTTAAAGTCTCTGCTTACTTCTGAGACAAAACTGATTATAATTAATAATCCGAATAATCCAACTGGAGTAGCAATGGGAGCAGAAATTCTGAATCAAATTGTTGAGCTGGCTCGCTCAGTGGATGCTTATTTACTGGCTGATGAAGTTTATCGGGGCTTTAATTTAGAAAATGAAATACCTGCTGTAGTTGATCTTTACGAAAAAGGAATTAGTATTGGGAGTATGTCAAAAATTTTTTCATTAGCTGGAGTTAGGATAGGTTGGATAGCAGGACCAGCTGAGATAATAAAAAATTGTCAGCTGCACAGAGATTATACAACAATCAGCAATAGTATGCTGGCTGATTATCTGGCAGTTATTGCTCTCCAAAATAAAGCCAAAATTTTGCAGCGTAATTTAACTAAAGTAGAAAATCAGCTAGAGATTCTTGATCAGTGGGTAGAACAAGAAGAACTAATTGAATATGTAAAACCAAATGCAGGAACTACAGCTTTTCTTAAATATAATCTGGAAATTAGTTCTAGAGAATTTGCTGATCAATTATTTAAGCAAAAAGGAGTTTTAGTAGTACCTGGGTCAGCGTTTGGAGAAGAAGGATTTTTAAGAATTGGTTTTGCAGGTAATCAATCTGAATTAGAACAAGGCTTGTTACTTTTAAAAGAATTTTTACATGAAAAAAATAAAGAATAATTTAATTAGTTAAATTAAAGATAAAAAAATAGAAGTAAAATAAATTTGTTTTATTTAGTAAGGGTTGATAAAGATAATTTTTTCAGGAAAGGAGATTGACTAGTAAGTGAATACTAGCTTAAATAATAAGATTTATCTTAGTTATGGTAATCAAGCCAAGAAGCTGGTTAAAGAAATATTGGCAGCAGTTAAACCTGAACAGCAATTAAAAAAATCTGATTTAATTGCTTTAAAACCAAACTTGATTAATGCTACTCCAGCTGAGCAAGGAGCTACTACTGATCCAGAAATTGTAGCTGGTGTAATAGAATATTTTCAGCTGCGTGGTTTTAATAATTTAATGATTATGGAAGGATCCTGGGTAGGAGCTAACACGACAAGAGCTTTTCAAGTGTGCGGTTATCAGAAGTTAGCCGACCATTATCAGCTACCTCTTTTTAATTTGCAGCAGGATAGTTATCAAAAAATTAAAATAGCAGATTATGAAATGGAAATAGCCAGTACAGCTCTTAAAGCAGATTATATTATTAATTTTCCTGTTCTTAAAGGTCATTGTCAGACTAAAATAACTTGTGCTTTAAAAAATATGAAAGGCTGTATTTCAAATCGGGAGAAAAGAAAATTTCATCAGCAAGGTCTGCATGCTCCAATAGCTTATTTAAATAAAGTTTTAAAACAAGATCTAATCATTGTAGATGGTATTTATGGCGATCTTGATTTTGAAGAAGGCGGTAACCCTGTTCAGATGAATAGGATTTTGTTAGGAAATGATCCAGTTTTAATTGACAGCTATGCAGCTAGACTGCTTGGCTATCAGCCAGCAGAAATAAAATACATAACTTTAGCTGCAAAGCTAGGTGTGGGGTCAAATAGGCTTGAGCAGGCTGAAGTAATTGAGCTCAATCAAGATCATCAGAGTACTCAATTGCGAGCTGATGGTAAAATAAAAAATTTGGCAGCTAAAGTAAAAGCAGGTTCTGCTTGTTCAGCTTGCTATGGTAGTTTAATTCATGCTTTAAAAAGAATTGATCAACAGGGTAAATTAGATCAGCTCAGAAAGCCAATTAAAATAGGTCAGGATTACCAAAAACAGCAGTTAGCTGGCTTGGGAATTGGATCATGCTGCAGTAAAGCAGAAAAATTTGTGCCAGGTTGTCCCCCATCTGCCGGCGATATCCTTGAATTTTTGCAGGCTGAACTAGTTAATTAAAGTTATTTTATTAGTAAAATAACTAAATTTGACTTATAACTAAGCTTAATTTATGCTAAAAAAAGTGCTAATAATTGTAGCAGGCCAAAACTCAAGTGCAGCTGATTAGTAACTGGAACTCCAGTTTTTCTGGCTTGGGCTACATTTTTAAAAGCTTTAACTGCTAGAGGAATAGTTATAACAACACTTAGTGTACTGATTGGATAATAGCCAGTTAGCACAAAAATAACAGTTAATAGATAACTACTACTGAGCAAAGTTAAATAAAGAAGTTTTGCATTTTTAAAACCAATCCGGACAGTTAAAGTCTTAATTCCCAGGCTTTTATCCCGCTCAAAATCACGTAATTCATTGCTTAACATTAGAACGGGGATTAATAGACTAATTGGCAGTCCTAATACTAATGGTAGCCACGAATATTGCTGAGTAAAAACTAAATAGGTTCCCATTATCATTAGGGGTCCCATTAAAACAAAAGAAAGTGGGGTTCCCAGACCTCTTTTTTTATAAACAATTGGCTCTCCTGTATAAGCATAACCTCCAATTAGTCCTAAAAAACCGATTGTAAAGAGTTTTCCCGTTGATAAATTTATAATCCAGAGTCCTAACAGAGCAGTAATTAAAAAAGATAGCAAACCTAAATTAAAGATTAAGATATCAAAATAGTTTCTTTTTTGACCAAAAAAATTATATTTTTTACCTGTGAAATGTAAATTTTTATATTCACATTCAAAATAATCATTAATAAAATTAGTAGCAGTCTGAACAAATATACCAGCCAGGGTAACTAAAATAATCAATTTTATATCAAAATATGTTCTACCTGTAAAAAGTTTTTCTTCCAGATGGGCAATTGCCATACCAAGTGTTGTGGAATAAAAAGCTAAGGTTAATGAAAGTGGACGCGAAGCTTTCCAAATTTCTTTAAAAAATTTTAATTTTGTCAATTTAATGCTCCTTATTAAAGAGTGGCGAGGTTCTTATTTTTTTATATAGCTAGTTTTATTATTAATTTTAACATAAATATTATGCCATATTTATTATTTTAATGCAAAAATAGTAGTTGAGCTTTAAAACAGTAGTCAAAGGCTATATAATATAAGTGAATAAAATAACTTGTAATTTAAGTAATCCAAGGAGGAATAATTTTATGAAAGCAAAATTTGTATTTTTATTATTAATAAGTTTAATCTTTATTCTGGTTAGTCCAGCTGGAGCAGAACAGCCGCTAGAACTTAAAATAGGAATTATGCCTGCTGTAGATTCTGCCCCAATTTTGCTGGCAGCAGAAAAAGGGTATTTTACTGCTGAAGGGCTTAAAATTAAAATTGATATTTATAATAATGCTGTTAATCGTCAAACTGCTCTGCAAAGTGATGAGCTTGATGGAGCAATGACAGATTTAATTGCTTTTGTTAACAATGTAAATAATGGTTTTCCGGTTAAAATAACTACTAGTACTGATGGTAGTTTTCCTATTTTAGTTAGTAAAGAATTTCAGGAAAAAGATCAAGTTAAAGTAGGAATGATGGAAGTCAGTGTTTCTAACTTTCTTTCAGAACAATTTTTAGCTGACAAATATAAACTTAATAAAGTCTTTATTTCCGCTATCCCGGCTCGTTTAGAAATGGTTAAGTCTGGTCAGCTAGAAATGGCTGTTATTCCAGAACCGCTTGCTTCTACTGCTCAGCTGGCTGGTTTGGAAAAAAGAGTTTATGCAAATAAATATGATTATATGCCGGAGGCTATGATTTTTACCAAGACAGCTCTGGAAAAAAAGGATAAAGCAATTGCAGCTTTTCACAGAGCCTATAACCATGCTGTTAAAGATATTCAGCAGGATGATAGTCTGGCCAGCAAAATTTTAGTAGAAAAACTGGGTCTGCCAGCTAAAATTGAACCTCTAATTGCTTTACCTGAGTATCATTTGGCCCGGGTTCCCAGTCAAGCTTATTTAACTAAAATCATTAACTGGATAGAGAAAACAGATAATAGTAAAATTGAACTTAATTATGAAGACCTTATTGAAAGGAAGTATCTTGAGCAATGATTAAGGTAGAAAATTTAACTTTTGCCTATCAAGCAGAAACAGTAGTTAAAGAAATTAATTTTGAACTTAATGCGGGCAAAAGTCTGGCTATAATTGGTCCTTCTGGATGTGGAAAAACTACACTGCTTTATTTATTGGCAGCTTTGCAAAAACCAGATAGTGGTGCAGTAACCATTAATGGGAAAAATTTAACTCAGATTAGGGAGAAAACTGGAGTTATTTTGCAGGACTATGGACTTTTCCCCTGGAAAACAGTTTATAAAAATCTTACTTTAGGTCTTAAAATAAGGGGCTATGAAAAGTATAAAATAACCAAAATTGTAGGACAAACTTTAAAAGATCTTAAAATAGAGGAGCTAGCTAATAACTATCCAGCTGAGTTAAGTGGGGGACAAAAACAGCGAGTAGCTATTGGAAGAGCTCTTGTTTTAAAGCCAGATCTATTATTAATGGATGAACCTTTTTCTGCTCTAGATGCTTTAACAAGAGAAAAAATGCAAAATCTTATTTTAAAAATTCACCAACAGCAAAAGCTGAGTTTTGTTATTGTAACTCATGATATTGCAGAAGCTGTTTTTTTGGGACAAACTATTATGGTAATGCAGGCTGGTAAAGTAATTAAATTAATAGATAACCAGTATTTTGGTGAAGAAAAATTGCGTGAAAAAGCAGAATTTTTCTTACTTCAAAAAAAGTTAAGACAGCTAATGCAGTTTAAAACAGCAGGTGATTTATCGTATGAAACAAAGTAAATTTAGTACTTTTTATGCCCTGGTGTTTGTATTTTTTAGCTGGGTTATACTTTATTTCTGGCTTGATTCTAATATTATTGCGTCACCATTATTAGTTGCAGTAACTTTTAGTAAAATCTTAGTTCCAGAACTGCTGCCCAATCTTTTATTTAGTATTTTCAGGATTTTATCAGCAGTTATTATATCACTTGTTTTAGGAGTAAGTATAGGAGTATTAACCGGACTTTACACAAGGATTGATAAATATTTAGCGCCTTTAATTTATTTGCTTTATCCTATTCCTAAAATAGCTTTTTTACCAGTTTTTATGCTGCTTTTTGGTTTAGGTAACTTATCAAAAGTTATTATTTTGATTGCAATTATTATCTTTCAAATTATAGTTACAACAAGAGATGGGGTCAGGAATATAGATAGTAAATACTTTGCTTCTGCTCGTTCACTTGGTATGGGAAGTAAAGATATTTATTTTCAACTTGTTTTGCCAGCTATTTTGCCAGGTATTTTGACGGCTTTGCGCATTACAGTTGGTACCAGTATAGCTGTGCTGTTTTTTGCTGAAAATTTTGCTGTTCATTATGGGATTGGTTATTATATTATGAATAGTTGGTCAATGGTTAATTATCCCAAAATGTATTGTGGTATCATTGCTGTTAGTTTGCTTGGCTATTTCCTATTTAAAGTAATAGATTTTTTAGAAATAAAATTTTGCAGCTGGCAGAAAGTAAATTAAATTTTTATTAAATGTAAGGAATTATACAGTAAATTTATTTTTAAATTGATAATTTATAAATAGTAAATAATTTAATAGAGTTTACAGAAGGGGGAAATAAAAGTGAAAAATGTTGGTAAAACTGATCGAATTATCCGCTTAGTTGTTGGGGTTATTTTACTGGCTATGATTTTCTTTTTGGAAAGTAACTGGCGTTTCCTTGGCTTGATTGGTTTAATTCCTCTTTATACAGGTCTTTCAGGCAGCTGTCTGCTGTATAAATTTTTGGGAATTAATACCTGCCCAAGAGAATAAATGTTTTGCTTAGTGAACTCAAAAAATTATGAAACTATTTTAATTATTTTAAACATAAATTTCAATTTATTTAGAGGGGGAAGATAAGTAATGACTAAATTATTAGTAACTTATTATAGTTCATATGGACATATGCATAAAATGGCTCAGACCGCTGCTGATTCAGTTAGTGAAATGGATGATTATGAAGTTAAACTAAGAAAAATTCCAGAATTAGCTGCTGCTAAAGAAGCAATGTCTAGCCAGGATGCTTACTTATCAGCTCAGGAAAAGCAGTCAGAAATTAAAGAAGTTACCCTGGATGACTTAGAATGGGCAGATGGAATAGTGTGGGGTATACCTACTCGTTTTGGTAATATGCCTGCTCAAGTTAAACAATTTATGGATACAGCTGGTGGATTATGGTCCAGAGGTTCTCTGGAGGGAAAAGCAACAGGAATTATGAGCAGTAGTAATACTGTTCATGGTGGTCAGGAATCTACTATCTTGGCTTCCCTAATCCCGCTTTTGCATTTTGGAATGATTTTTGTGGGATCTCCTTATTCACAAAACCCTGAGTTAATGTCTGATAAATTGCATGGTGGTTCACCTTATGGACCTTCAACTATTGCAGGTTCAGATGGTAGTAAGACTCCAGTTGAAGAAGATCTATCAATGGCTAAAAAATTAGCAGTTCGAGTAGCTAAAGTAGCTGCTGGGCTAAAAGATGTTGATTAAAATATTAAAAAATATAAATTAATTAAGTTCAGTTAAATCCCCTGCACATAAAAAGCAGGGGATTTACATAATCAGGAGGTAATAATTATGGCAAAAGATATTTATCAAGCAATTGCTGATAGAAGAAGTTATTATGAGATTAGTGATGAAGAAATTATTTCAGAAGATAAAATAGAAGAGGTAATTAATCATGCTGTAAAACATAATCCAACAGCATTTAACTCCCAGACTGGTAGAATTATTTTATTATTTGGTGACCAGCATATTAAATTTTGGGATATTGTAGAAGCTGCTTTAAAAGAAGTTGTTCCAGCAGATAGTTTTGCTCAAAGTCAGGCGAAAATTGCTGGATTTCGGAGTGGCTATGGAACCATTTTATTTTATGAAGATAAATCTATTGTGGAATCTCTACAGGAACAGTTTCCACTTTATAAAGAAAATTTTCCTGTCTGGTCAGAACATGCCAGTGGTATGCTGCAGTGTAATATCTGGACATTATTAGAAGCAGAAGGACTAGGTGTATCACTACAGCATTATACAGAATTAATTGAAGAGCAAGTAAAAGCAGAATGGGATATTCCTGATAACTGGCGTTTTGTAGCTCAGATGCCTTTTGGTAGTCCGGACGGAGAACCTGATGCAAAGGATTTTGTTGATCTTAAGGAAAGAGTTAAAGTTTATAAATAATAATTTTGTTAGAATTAATTTAATTTAAAGTCTGCTGGCTAAAAATTTTTAGCCAGCAGATTTTTTTTAGGTTCTAAAATTATTTTAGAGATGCTTTTTTGATTATACTTTAACTAGATCCAGCAAGTTAAATCATAACACAAGAAAAAGTTGTAACTTTCAGTAAATTAATGATAAAATAAGTTAGATGAGAAATTAAGATGAAGGACTGGTTTAAAATGTTGACAATAAAAGATATAGCAAAAAAGGCAGGAGTATCTGTTGCTACAGTTTCTAAGGTAATGAATGGTTATGATGATATAGGAGAAGTTACTAAAGCAAAAGTATTAAAAATAATTGAAGAAACTAATTATCGTCCTAATGCAAATGCCCAGTCTCTTAGAACTAATAAATCTTTTTTAGTTGGATTATTTTTTAAAGATCATCAGGATAGTGGACTAAAACATCCTTTTTTTCGTGGGATAATTTCAGGTCTAGAGACAACTCTGGTAGAAAATAATTATGATATGATCCTATTTTCAACTAATTGGGAAGATCAATTTAGTTATTTAGAAAAATGTGAATTCAGAAATGTTGATGGAGCAATTTTAATGGGAATGCCTAAAGATGATCCGAAATTAGTTGAGTTTCTGGAAGCTAAGTTTCCAGCTGTTTTTATTGATTTAGATATTGTAACAGAAAATTCTTCTTATGTTATTTCTGATAATAAGATTGGGGCTCGTAAAGCTGTTAGACATTTAATAGAGCTGGGGCATCAAAAAATTGCTATTATTACAGGGGAAAGTATTACAGTACCTACTCGGGAAAGATTAATTGGTTATAAATTAGAGATGGCAGCTCAAAACTTAAAGATTAGAGATGATTGGATTATAGAAGGACATTTTAGTGTTAATGGTGGCTATGAATCAATGCAGAAGATACTAGAGCTGCCCGAACAGCCAACAGCTATATTTTGTCAAGGTGATGAAATTGCTATTGGTGCTATGCAGGCAATTGAAGCTAGAGGACTTAGTGTTCCAGCAGATTTTTCTTTAATTGGATTTGATGATATTGAAATTAGTCAGTATCTAAATCCGGGATTAACGACAGTTTGCCAGAAAAAAGAAGCGATGGGTAGTGCAGCTGCAAATATGATTTTAGATTTGATTAGTAAATCTGAAGCAGGTGTAGAACCAATTATTTTAGAAACTGAATTAATAATTAGGAACTCTACCAGAAAGCTTTAATTATTAAACAATAGTTATTATTAAATAAAAAAAGTATCTGTTTTTAGCTACAGATACTTTTTTACTTGACAAATAACTTTATTTAGTTATAAAATATAAATATGAAAAATATTTTATATATATGAAAAAAGAGGTGGTAATTATAACAACAACAAATCAAAAAAGAGAAAGTACTTTAGATCGAGCAATTAAAGTGCTTGATTATTTAGCTGAAGCTCAAGATAAAAAAACAATGACTGAAATTGCAAAAGATCTTAAGATTCCAAATGGCACATCTTATAATATTTTGCAGACTTTAGAGAAATATAGTTTGATCGAGAGAGATCAAGTAACCAAACGTTATAGTTTAGGCTTTAAGTTATTTCAGTTAGGTAATAATGTTAAATTTATCAGAAATTTGAGAAATATAGCTATGCCATATTTAAGAGAATTGACTAGAGAAAGTGGAGAAACAGCACAGCTGGGAATATTATTTTCTGAGCAGTTGTATTTTCTGGAAATTATTGAAAGCCCGCAAAGTAAAAAGACAAGAGGTACTGTCGGACTGAGTTTGCCACTGCATGCTCCTGCAGCTGGCAAGGTATTGCTGGCCTTTCAAAAAGCTGATTTAAGAAATGAATTGTTAGCAAAGCTGGAGCTGCCCTCTTTTAATCTAAATACTATTAGTAGTCTAGATAGGCTGAAGACAGAGTTAGATGAGGTTAGAAAAAAAGGCTATGCAGTTGATAGAGAAGAAGTTTTTTTAGGAACAACTTGTCTGGCTGCTCCAATCTATAATGCAGAAAAAGAAATTATAGCTGCACTTGGGATTACTGGTGACACGAGACGGGTTAAGGCTAAGTTGGATAATTTAATTAATATAGTACAGCATGAAGCTTTAAATGTATCTTTTAAGTTTGGTTACCAGCTTAATTAAAAAAACAATTTTTTTTAGCTATTTTAATGAATTATTATTCATATATATGAAATAAATAATTATTTTTGAGATTAATTTTTTGAAAATTTTGATATAGCTGTATGTTGTTAGAGTTATTATTAAATTATAAGTAAAGGAGGTGATGGTTAATATTAAATACTGTTGGCCGCTGTTAAGTCAAAATAAAAAAGGGGGAAATATGAAAAAGATTAAACTTGGGTTAATAATTTTTTTAATATTAAGCATGGGGGCTTTAATATTAAATACGAACGTTGGAGCAGCAGATTATGTTATGAAAATAGGTCATAGTCAGTCTATAAAAACTCCACGTCATCAAGCCTGTATTTATTTTAAATCTTTAGTTGAAGAATCAACTAATGGTCAAATAGAAGTTAAAATTTATCCTTCAAATCAACTTGGTACTGAAGCAGAAATGCTAGAAAGTGTTAAAATGGGAGCTATTCAGGCTACTTTAGGTGGTCAATTTGAAGCAGCTTCCCCAAAGCTTTTGCTTTATACAATGCCTTTTCTTTTTGAAAATATTGACCAAGTTCATACTATAATTAGGGGTCCAATTGGAGCCCAAATAGCAGCTTCAGCAGAAAACAATAATATAAAAATATTAGCCACTGGTGTTGCAGGGGGCTTAAGAAATTTCAGTAATAGTCAGCATCCAATTAAAAATCCAGCTGATATGAAAGGTCTTAAAATGAGAACCCCACCAATTGATAGTATTATTAAAACTATTGAAGCAATTGGAGGTAATCCTGTTTCTGTTCCATATGCAGAATTATATATGGCTCTAAAAACAGGAGTAGCTGATGGACAGGAAAATCCTTTTACAAATATGGTCGATAAAAAGTTATATGAAGTTCAGAAATATCTGACAGTAGTTAATTATCAATTTCATCCCAGTCCTTTATACACTAGCCTAAGCTGGTACAATTCTTTACCAGAAGATTTACAAAATAAACTAGTTGAATCTGCCAAAAAAATGATGATTTATAATGACCAACTAAATAAAGAAGCCACCGAAGAATCATTTGCTATTTTAAAAGATAAAATGGAAGTTAATGTACTTACTGATCAGCAAAGAAAAGTATTTATTAAACAGGCCCAGAAAGTTTATGACTATTATATCGAGAGAGGATTTTTTACGGAATCTGAAATCACTGTAATCAGAAATGCTGTTAATTAATTTTCAAATTGTAGGATCAGCTTAGCTAAGCTGATCCTATCTTAAAGAGGTGAGTTATGAATAAGATATTAAATTTACTAGATATTTTTTTATTAAAGATTTTAGTAGTGGTTTTATCACTAATGACATTAGCTGTTATTATTGCAGTTTTTTTAAGGTATTTTTTTGGAATATCTTATGTCTGGTTTCAGGAATTAATAGTTTATTTATTCATCTTTACAACTTTTTTTGGATCTGTAATTGCATATTCTAGAGAAGAACATTTAGCAATAAATGTTTTATATAATAAGTTTTCGGAAAAAGTTCAAATAAAATTAAAACTATTTTTTGATCTTTTAATTTTATATTTAAATTTACAATTAATTCGAGTAAGCATTAAATGGATTAATCAAGTGGGCAATGTAGTCACCCCTGGGATGAGAATTCCAATGAAATATATTTATATTATATTACCACTTAGTTCAGTCCTGATGCTACTTTATTCAATTGGAAATATCTATCTTAAATTTAAGAAGATTAAAATTAAGGGGTGAATTAAATGGCGGTTGGAATTTTGATTATAACTTTATTGTTTTTAATTTTATTAGGTTTACCAATTAGTTTTTCATTAGGGATTTCTTGTTTAAGTTATTTTGTTTTCAATCCTGATTTTTTAATAATATTGCCCCAGCGAATGTGGGCCGGTGCTAATAGCTCAGTAATGGTTGCTTTACCTTTATTTTGTCTAGCTGGAATGTTGATGAACTTGAGTGGAATTACTAAAAAAATAATAGACTTTTGTTCTTATTTAGTCAAGCCATTTAATGGTGGTCTGGGTGAAGTTAATGTAATTGCAAGCATGATTTTTGGTGGAATATCAGGTTCTTCAGTTTCGGATACTTCTGCTTTAGGGTCAGTTTTAATTCCTGAAATGGAAAAACGTGGTTACAGTAAAGCTTTTGCCACTGGAATAACAGTAGCTTCTTCTACAGTAGGAATGATAATTCCACCTAGTATTCCGATGATAATCTATTCAACAATTTCTAATGAATCAGTAGGAGGTCTTTTTTTAGCTGGATTAGTACCTGGGATTTTAATTGGCTTAACTCAGCTGATTTTAGTTTATATAATTTCTCGCAAGAATAATTATCCAATTGAAAAAGGGGAATTCTCTTTTAAAGAAATGCTTAAACGATCTGGAGACGGTTTTTTGTCCATCTCAATGCCTATTTTTATAGTTTTATCTGTTTCCTTAGGAGTAGCTACTGCAACAGAATCTGCCGGAATTGCTGTATTATATGCAGCAATTATTGGATTTTTCATTTATAAAAAATTAAAATGGGGTCAGCTTTTTTCAAAAGTTAAAGCAACAATTTTTACCTCCAGTACAATAATGATCATTATAGCCTTTGCTTATATTTTCATCTGGATTTTAGCTTTTGAAAGAATACCTGATTTGATTGGTGACTTTATTTTATCCTTGAATGTTAGTTATTTCTGGATACTGGTTTTTCTTGATATATTAATTCTATTAGTTGGGATGTTTATTGATGTAAGTCCAGCTTTGTTATTATTAGGTCCAATTTTAGTTCCGGTAATGGAAACTTTAGGTATGAATTTACTTCAGCTAGGAGCCATTTTAATTGTTGGACTTGGTATTGGACTTGCTACACCTCCAATTGGTATGTGTTTAAATGCAGCAGCTAAAATATCGAATATGTCAATTCTTGAGATAGCAAAAGAAACATTACCTTTTCTTGCCTGCAATATAATGATTTTAATTTTGGTTACATTTGTGCCGTCTATTTCGCTCTGGATACCTAATTTATTTTTTTAAATTTGTTAAATATATTTTAAAAATCATATCAAAAATGAAAGGGAGATTATTATGGAAATTAGAAATGGTGTTCATCCAGTTGATGCTAAAAGATTTGATACAGCTAGAATGAGAAAAGAATTTTTGATTCAAAACTTATTTAAACAAGATCAACAAAATTTAGTTTATAGTCATATTGATCGAATAATTGTTGGGGGAATTAAACCAGTTAATCAAGATATTAAATTAGAAGCTGGTCAAGAAATAGGAGCTGAATATTTTCTAGCTAGACGAGAAATGGGAGTTATTAATATCGGTGGTAAGGGCAAAATTATAGTTGATGGTGAAGAATATATTCTTAACTCAAGAGATGGAATTTATATTGGTAAAGGTAAGCAAGAAATAATCTTTAGTAGTATTGATAAAAATAAACCAGCTAAATTTTATTTAAATAGTGCACCCGCACATAAAAGTTATCCAAATAAGAAAATTAACATTAAAGATGCTAAACCAGAAGCTGCTGGTTCATTAGAAAACTCAAATAAGAGAACTATCTATAAATATTTACATCCAGATGTCTTAGATACCTGTCAGCTGTTAATGGGAATGACTATTTTAGAGCCGCGTAATGTCTGGAATACAATGCCCTGTCATACTCATGAACGGCGCATGGAAGTTTATTTTTATTTTGATATTGAATCTGATAATATAGTATGGCATTTAATGGGAGAACCAGCAGAAAGCAGACATTTAGTTGTTCGAAATGAAGAAGCTGTAATTAGCCCTAGTTATTCAATTCATTCAGGAGTTGGAACTGCTAACTACACTTTTATCTGGGGAATGGTAGGAGAAAATCAGACTTTTACTGATATGGATCATGTAAGAATGGAAACTTTAAAATAGTACTTTTAAAAGGAGTGGACAACGTGGATCTATTTGATTTAGAAGATAAAGTAGCTATAGTAACAGGCTGTTCTAGTAAGCAGGGGATTGGTTACGCAATTGCAGAAGGACTGGCTGAAGCAGGTGCTGATATAGCTGGGGTGGCCCGGAGTGACTTAAGTGAAATAAAAGAGATTATTGCAGCTAAAACCGGGCGTGATTTTTTAGCAATTAAAGCTGATTTATTAAAAGAAAAGAGTTTAGATGAGATAATTGATAAGACCCTGGCTGAATATGGGAAAATAGATATTTTAGTAAATAATGCGGGCATGATTAAACGCAATCCAATTCTTGAATTTCCAATTGAAGATTGGGATGCAGTGCTGACAGTTAATTTACGCAGTTTATTTATTTTAACTCAAAAAGTAGCTAATTATTTTGTTAAAAATAAAATTGCTGGTAAAATAATTAATACAGCATCAATGTTATCTTATCAAGGTGGCAAATTTGTTCCTTCTTATACAGCCAGCAAACATGCTGTAGCAGGAATAACTAAATCATTCTGTAATGAATTGGCTCAACATAAAATCAATGTTAATGCGATTGCACCTGGTTATATAGCAACAAATAACACTGCTGCTTTACGAAATGATGAAGCAAGAAGCAGCAGTATTTTAAGTAGAATTCCAGCTGGACGCTGGGGAACTAACAATGATTTAAAAGGAGCGGCTATATTTTTAGCATCACAGGCAGCAGATTATGTACATGGATCAATTATTCCAGTTGATGGTGGTTGGCTGGCAAGTTAAGGATAATTTAATAAGTTTTTCTAAAAAAGGAGAAGATAATAAAATCTTCTTCTTTTTTATGTTATAATGAAGTAAAGATTGTAAAAATTTATTCAGGGAGTGTTTAAATGAAAAGATTAACAGGAATTGCTCCGGCGTTAATGACCCCTTTTAAAAAATCGGGTGAAATTGATTTTGACTTTTTAACTGAACATATTAACTTTCTAATTGAGAGTGGTGTTGATTCGCTTTATATTTTAGGAACAGCAGCTGAAATATTTTTGTTGGATATTAATGAAAGAAAAGAGTTGGCCCGGTCAATTATCGAAATTGTAGCAGCAAGAGTGCCGATTTTTTTACATATTGGAGATTTAAGAATTGATTTAGCCCAGCAGATGATTGAATTTGCCAAAGAGATTGGAGTAGCTGGTTTAGGTGCTGTAACTCCTTTTTATTATAAATTTACTCAACAGCAGTTAATTAATTATTATCTTAATTTAGCAGAGCAGGCAGCTCCTGAGCTGAATATTTATCTTTATAACTTACCTTCCTATACTACAAATGACTTATTACCAGATTCAGTAGCTAAATTAGCAGCAGTTAAAAATATTATTGGAATTAAAAATAGTATGGGGGATTTAGAAAGATTATATACATTAATTGATCAAAGTCCAGCTGGATTTGATGTGATAATGGGTAATGATTTATTAGCTTATCCAGCTTTTTTATATGGTGCTAAAGCAGTTGTATCAGGTCATGCCAACGTTTTTCCTGAGTTTTTTGTAAAACTCAAGCAGGCTTTGCAGCAAAGCGATTTAAAAACAGCAAGGAGAATGCAGGAGGCAATTACTTTGACTGGTAAAGTTTTAAATGGCGGTAGTAATCTTGCTTATTATAAAAGAGCTATTGAGATTAGAGGTTTTAAAGCAGTTTATAGTAGAGAACCAATTAGTGATTTAAGTAAAAGTGAATTTGATAATTTGACTGAAAAAATTACTCTGATTGAAAATAATTATTTATCTAACTGAAATCTTTCCTGATTACTTACTCAGATAAGGTAACAGGATAAAATGAGGAGCAAACAAAATGAAATTCCTTAAAGGAGAAATAAAAATAATTTTAATCTATTTATTAATAGGTTTTGGCTGGATTTATTTTTCTGATAGAATATCATTTTGGTTGACAGATAGTATGGAAAGCTTTAGTGAAATTCAATCATTAAAAGGCATTTTTTATGTTATTTTAACAGCGATAATTTTATATTTTTTAATTAGAAATTATTTACAAGATATTCAAGCTCAAAAAGAAGAAGTTAATGCTTTAAATGAGCAGCTTACTGCCTATAATGAGGAACTGCTGGCTATGAATGAAGAACTGGATCAATCTTTTAATGAAATTAATGAGATGAATAGTAAATTTGTTACCATGATAAAGTTTATTTCTGAAATTGATAAGCAGGCATCATTTAATGAAGATGAATTTTTAGGTGATTTGCTCAAAAATGCAGTTAGAATTATTCCGGAAGCTGATTATGGCACAATATTTTCTGTTAAGAATAATAATATTCAATTTATAGATGCAATTGGTCATGATATTGAGCAATTAAAAAAAGTAAAAATAGCTCAAGAAAATATATTATATTATGACAAAACTTCTGTTTTCACCTCAGAAGATTATGCAATTAATTTGTCAGCTCTACCTGAAAAAGCTCACAGTATATTATTAAATTCTTTTCGTAATATTAAAAAATCACTTTATATAAATATTACAATAAATGAAATTATAGTTGGCAGGATTTCGCTTGATATTGCTGCAAATAGTAGCAAAGATTTTCGTGAGAACTCTCCCAAGATTCTGGAATCATTTGCAATACTTGCTTCAGCATTTTATGCTTTTAAGCATTATGATAGTCTGCAAAACAGATTTACTAAAGAACTTGTCGGTTCTATTATAAAAATCTTGGAAATACATGATAATTATACAAAAGGCCATTCCGAAAATGTGGCTGAGCTAGCTGCTCAAATTGCTCGTAAAATGGATTTTCCAGGTAAAATAGTAGTTGATACTTATTGGACAGGTATGGTGCATGATATTGGTAAGCTTTTAGTTCCAGTAAATATTTTAAATAAAAACTCAAAACTAAATCAAGAAGAATTTGAGTTAATAAAAAATCATCCTGTCTGGGGAAGTGAAGCTTTAGCAGGCTCAAATGTTTTAAAGCATATTTCAAATTATGTTTTACATCATCATGAGAGATGGGATGGAGCAGGGTATCCCTCTGGTCTTAAGAAAGATCAAATTCCAATTGTTTCACAGATAATTACAGTAGCAGATGCCTGGGATGCAATGCGCTCAGATAGGTCTTATAGAGATTCTTTAACAGAGAGTGAAGCAATTAGAGAGATAGTTAAGGGACGAGAAAAGCAGTTTTCTCCAGAAGTAGTTGATAATTTTTTAAAGTTAGTTGAGCAGGGGATTTTAACTGGTAGTGACATTCAACCTGATAATATTTATTTTAATAATATTAATGAACAATATTTTAAATATTTGTTTGAAGAAACTACAGCTGGAATAGTAATTTTAGATAAAGACTTTAAAATTATTAGATGTAATGAATATTTTATTAAACTATTTGAATTAGATAATTATCAGGTAATAGGCAAGAATATTAAAAAACTTATTGTGCCTGTAGAAAAATTTCCAGAAACAGATCAGTTTATGGAAGAGATTAGAAATAATAAACGGATTAACTCACATTCTTTTCGGCAAAAAAATAATGGTGAGATGGTGGAAGTTGCTATTCAGGGATTTTCTATTTCAATTAGAGCAGGAGAGCCTGGTTATTATATTATCTATCAAGATATTACTGAAATTAAAAGTTTGGAGGCTAAATATCTTAATTCTAAAAATAAGTATGAGGCATTATTTAGAAACGATGATGTAGTAATGATGATAATTGATCCTGCTAATGGCAATATTATTTCGGCAAATCCTGCTGCTGAAAAATTTTATGGTTGGTCAGAAGAAGAATTACAGCAGAAAACAATTTTTGAAATAAATACTTTGAGTAAATCAGAAGTTAAAAATGAAATGAAGCAAGCTCATAATAGCAATAAAAAGAGATTTTTCTTTAAACATAAATTAGCAACTGGAGAAATTAGAGAGGTTGAAGTTTATAGTCATCCAATTAGATTTGAAAATAATGAATATCTTTATTCAATTGTTCATATTTTAGATTAACTTGTTTTGACTGACAGCAAAAAATTTTATAAAATAATAAGTGATAAACTAAGCATTAATTTACTAGATATAACATTAAAGGAGGTATTAACAATACAGGATTACAATATATTACAAAATTTAAATAATCTTCAGCACTGGATGCTCTTAAACCATAAAAGTCATAAACTTATTTATATAATAGGACTTCTATTAATTTTTTCATTTATAGTGAAAACAATAACAGATCGTTTTCGTATTCCAAGTGTAGTTGGATACATAATTTTAGGAACCATTTTTAGTCAAAGTATTGTAGAAAGAATTCCTTTTTTATCAAGAGAGTCGATTGCCTGGTATAATTATTTACTTAATACATTTAATTTCATTACTGTGCTGGCAGTCTCTTTTATTTCTTTTAGTATAGGGACTTCTCTTTATATAAAAGTATTTAAACAATTAGAGTTAGAGCTAATTTTAATCGTTTTATTTGAATCATTTGGAGCTTTTATTTTGGTAACAGGTGTTATGTTGTTTTTAGATCAATCACTTTTTGTTTCTATTCTATTAGGTACTATAGCAACTGCAACTGCACCAGCAGCTACAGTTATGGTATTAAAAGAATACAGTATACCAGGTGAACTTTCAGCAACCTTAATGGTAGTGCTTGCTTTAGATGAATTTTTAGCACTTTTAATATTTTCTTTTATGGAGCCGCTTTCACTTGCTCTGGCGACTCCAGCTCATGAAATTACTTTTATGGCAATTTTAATTTCTCCTTTATTTAAAATTATTTCGGCAATAATTTTAGGGTTTTCAATTGGTTATCTTTCTCAACATTTAATGGCAAATTGTAAATCAGAAGACCGGAAAGTTTTATTGATTTTAGCAACTGTATTTGGAACAAGTGCTCTGGCAGTTTTTCTTCATATTTCACCGTTGTTTGCTAATTTAACGGTTGGATTTGTTTATCGTAATTTTACTAAACGTCGACTTGATATTTCAGATAAAATAGATATTCTTACAGTGCCACTTTTTGCTGCTTTTTTTATTCTAGCAGGTACTAAAATTCAAATTTCTAATTTATTTAACTGGAACTTTCTGTTAATAGCTTTTGCTTATAGTTTAACCAGGATTATTGGCAAAGTAGGAGGAGCAAGAATTGGAGCTAAACTTTCGTCTGCGCCCAAACATGTTGTTGATTATTTGGGATTTGGGTTAACTCCCCAAATTGGAATAGCTATTGATTTAGCATTTATTATTCAAAAAGATTTTATTCATTTACCTGGTAATATATCTAATATTTCAATGTTAATTTTGAATATTATTTTATTTACTTCATTTTTCACAGAAATTTTTGGTCCTCTTGCGACAGAATATGGATTAATTAAATCAAAAGAAATGAAAAAAAGATTTTGATTTAATTTATAGTTAGCTTATTAAAATTGAATTTAGTATAATTAATAACCAGCTCAGTATTTTGAGGTGGTTATTTTTTTATTTAACTAAATAAATAAAATTTATAATTCTATATTTTAAATTAAAAATAAAATAATGAAAATTGATTTTCAAAAAAATATATGTTAATATAAAAAATGAAAAAATAATTTATTCTGAATCTTTATAAATTTTATTAAATAAAAGGGGTTTTTTAAAATGGAAAAAGAATATTTAAATCAGTCTTTAGCGAATGCATTTAAGATACTAGAACTATTCAATGAAAATAATTTAGAATATACTGCTCAAGAAATAACCGAATTGTTAGAATTTAGTTCCAGTTCCGTCTGGCGTTTACTGCAGAGTTTAGAATATCTTGGTTATTTAAAAAAAAATAATCATGATAAATATTCCTTAGGTTTTAAAGGGTTAAATTTCGCCAAAATAATTTTGAATTCATTAGAAGTAAGAAGAGTTGCTCTACCTTATGTAAATAAACTAGCTGCTGATTTAGAAGTTAATGTTAGTTTAGGTATACTTGATCAACAGGAGGTTACCTATATTTTAAGAGCACCCAGTCCAAATATTCCTGATACTTATTATCATGTGGGACGTAGAGTTCCATTACATGCAACTGGTTTAGGAAAAATATTGCTTGCTTTTCAAATTAAAGCAAAACAAACAGAAATTATTAGTAATTTAAAATTAGAAAAAATAACAGAAAATACAATTACCAGTCAGATCGAATTTAAAAGAGAATTGGAACAGGTTAATAAAAATGGTTATGCAAATGATGATGAAGAGTATATTAAAGGAACTCGTTGTATAGCAGTTCCAATCTGGAATAGTCAAGGCATGATTGAGGCGGCATTAAGTATTTCCGATCGTCGTTTATTTAAAGAACAAAAAATTGTAGTAGAAGAAAATTTAGAAAAATTATCTACTACAGCTAATAAAATATCTCATATTTTAGGCTATAGTCTATATAATCCGCTCTAAAATAAGCTATATTTTTTTAAAATTGTAGAAAGGAGTTAAAAGGTGAATTTGACTAGAGAGTTAGCAGAAAAAATAGTGACAAAAACGATGGATGTTTTAGGTAAGAATATTAATATAATGAATAGTCAGGGAATAATAATAGGCAGTGGTGATAAAAATAGACTCAATACTTTTCATGAAGTAGCTAACCAGGTGATAGAAACCCAGCAAAAATTTATAATTAAGTCTGGAGAAAGTAAAGAATTTAAAGGAGTTAGAGAAGGGATAAATTTACCAATTTTATTTAATAAATCTATAATTGGAGTTGTTGGTATAACAGGCAAAGTAGCCGAAGTAGCTGGATATGGTAAAATAGTAAAAAATATGGTTGAGTTAATTTTACAGCAGGAATTTTTGCGGCATGAGATTGAACTTGATAAAAAAGCTAAAGAAAACTTTTATCAGCAGCTATTAAATAATGAGATTAAAGATCAAAATTTATTAGCTGATAAAGCTAAGTTATTTAAATTAAACAAAAATTTGAACAGAGTTGTCTATTTGATTAAATTTACTGAGTTTAACAGTAAGCTAGTTACTAATTTAACTAATAGACTTAACAGACTTAGTTTTATTAAGGCAAATGATATTTTTTTAATTAGAGGTGACAATCTTGTCTTAATTAAATCAGTGAATTTTATTAAAAATAAAATTCAAGAGCAAAAAATTCTCGAGTTAGCTAAAAATATAAACTTAAAGATTGCTAAGGAAATTTCTGATCCTAAAATTGGCATAGGGAGGACAGTCAATGAACTGTCTGCTTTACATATATCTTATCAGGAAGCCAAATTTGCACTTGAAATTGGTGAAAAACTTAATTTTTCTGCTAAAAATGGTATTTATAATATAAGTGAATTTGGCTATGATTATTTAATTCCATTTATAGATGATCATCATGCCCAAAATTTTTTGAATAATCTTTTTAGAGGGAATAATAAGATAAAAATAAATGAGTTATTTAATCAATATGAATTGGGTAAAATTATAGATGCTTTAATAAAGAATGACTTAAATATTAGTCAAACTGCTAAGGAATTATATGTTCACCGTAATACACTCCTTTATCAGTTGAATAAAATTAGAGATGAAACAGGGTATGATTTGAAAAATTTATCTAATTTATTTACTTTGTTAATTGGATATCATATTTTTTTATTTAATAAATAGTTGACTAGATAGTTTGCACAAAAATCTTTGTGATTTATATTTTTATTTAAATATTTTGTATATTGTTGATTTTAGGGATGCATAATACAATTAAATTGAGTTAAGACAATTAGTGAAAATCTATAATATATATATTAGATAAATATTAATAAGGAGATGGTCTGATTTGTTTAATCCTCCCAAGATTACTGAATTAGAGGTAATACCAGTTGCAGGTAGAGATAGTATGTTATTAAATTTAAGTGGAGCTCATGCTCCATTTTTTACAAGAAATATTTTAATATTAACAGATGATAATGGAAATTATGGTTTAGGAGAAGTACCAGGAGGTGAATTAATTAGAAGAAATTTAGAGAATGCAAAAAAATTTATTATAGGAGAATCTCTTGGTGAATATAAAAATATTATACATAAAGTATACAACAAATTTAGCCATCTAGATAAAAAAGGTCGTGGATTACAAACATTTGATTTAAGGACAGCAATTCATTCTATAACAGCTATTGAAACAGCTTTTCTTGATTTATTGGGGAAACATCTAAAAGTTCCAGTTGCATCTTTATTAGGAAATGGAAAACAAAGAGATTTAGTTAGAGTTTTAGGCTATTTATTTTATATTGGTGATCCAGATTTAACTGATTTGCCGTATCATAGAGAAAAAAATTCAAGTTTTGATTGGTATAGATTGAGAAGAGAAAAAGCTATTACTCCAAAAGCAATTGTGAAATTAGCCGAATCAGCAAAAGAAATTTATGGGTTTAAGGATTTTAAAATTAAAGGAGGTGTTTTTTCTGGAGAAATTGAAATGGAATCGGTTAAAGCTTTAAAAAATAGGTTTCCTGAATCAAGAATAACTATAGATCCAAATGGGTGCTGGAGTTTGGAAGAAGCAGTTAAATTGTGTAAAGATAAAAATGAAATTTTGGCTTATTGTGAAGATCCTTGTGGAGCAGAAAGAGGTTTTTCAGGTAGAGAAATTATGGCAGAATTCAAAAAAATGACTGGTTTATCTACAGCAACTAATATGATTGCAACAGACTGGAGACAAATGCAGCATGCTATTTATTTAAACTCTATTGATATACCACTAGCAGATCCCCATTTTTGGACAATGTCTGGCTCAGTTAGAGTTGGACAATTATGTAATGCTTTTGGCCTTACATGGGGTATGCACTCTAATAATCATTTTGACATATCTTTAGCAATGATTAGTCAGGTAGCAGCTGCAGTTCCCGGTGATATAACTGCTATAGATACACACTGGATTTGGCAAGAAGGAACTGAAAGATTAACAAAAAATCCTCCTCAAATAAAAGATGGAGCTATAAAAGTAACTAATCAACCTGGACTTGGAATAGAAATAGATCGCCAATCGCTTTTAAAAGCTAATAATTTATATGTAGAAAAAAAATTAGGTAAAAGAGATGATTCAGTTGCTATGCAATATTTAATTGAAGGATGGGAATTTGATAGTAAGAGGCCTAGCTTGAAAGAATATAAATTCTAAATATAGCTATATTTAGAATTTAATAAAGAATAATATGAAAAAACAAATAATTAAATAAATTATTTTCGAAATATTAAAAAATAAGGAGCGAACAAAATGATAAATAAAAAATTATTTAGTATAATTTTATTTTTAATAGTTAATTTATTAATCTTATCTGGAACTTCTTTTGCTGAAAATAACATTAATACATATCCTAATAAACCTATCCAGGTAATTATTCCTGCTGGCCCTGGTGGAGATACAGATACAAATGCTAGAATAATTGCCAAATATTTAGAAAAGGCACTGGGAACAGATATTGCTGTTGTTAATATGGAGGGAGCAGGTAGTTTGATTGCTTCGCAACATGTTATGCAGTCTAAGCCGGATGGATATACAGTAATGTTTTATCATAGTTCTTTGTATCTTGCTAAAATATTTGGTGTGACTGATTATGATTTTGAAGCATTTAAACAAGGACCTATAGTTACACTTGAACCTGGTAATACTTTTGCAATAAGAGATGATGATGATAGATTTAGTAATTTGGATGAATTTATTGAGTATGGTAAAAAGCATCCTGGAGAATTAAAAATGGGAATAGAAATTGGAGGAACTTCTCATATGTTATCACTTGCATTTGCAGATGCAACAGGTTTAGATCTTAAACTTGTTGATGTAGGTGGTCAATCTGCCAAAAATGCTTCTTTATTAGGAGGACATGTTGATGCAATATATGGTATAGTTTCTCCAATATTGCAATATATTAAATCAGGTGATATGGTTTCACTTGGAATTACAGCAAAGGAACGTCAAGATGATTATGATTTTATTCCAACTTTTAAAGAACAAGGAATTAATCTAGTTGTTGCAAAACCTTATTATTATTTATTTCCTAAAAATACTCCAAAAGAAATTATTGATACTTTTACTGAGGGTGTAAAAAAGGCTACAGAGATGTCAGGATATGAGAAAGATTTAGCAAATGTAAAGTTAAGACCTAAATATATGAATCCTAAATCTGCTAGAAAATTTTTAATTGATCAACGAGATTATTTTAAAATGTTATATGATAAGGTAAATTAAATTATTAATAATTATATTAGAACTTTAATGTAAAAGAGAATAATAATAAATCTTTTGAATATTCTCTTTTACATTAAAAAAGAGGTGATTAATTAATATGAATGATTATAAAGTTTATAAAAAGAAAATTTTCTTTGGTATTTTTTTAATAATATTTTCTTTTTTCGGCTATTTAAATACATATAATATATCAAATAGGGCTCATTTAGAAGTGTCTGCAGCCTTTTTCCCTAGAATAATTTTTTTAGGATTAACTATTTTTAGTATAATTCTTATATTAGTTAATTATAAAAATTATCAATTAAAAAAGGGAATATCACAAAATAAAAAATGCAATATAAAGAAAGATATTCATTTTAAATTATTATTTTTATCATTATTAAATTGCTTAGCTTATGGATTTTTATTAAATAAAATTGGATTTATAGTAATATCTATATTATTTCTTACTTTACAGATGACTATTATGACAGAAAAAATAAATATAAAGCTAATTATTAAATATTTTTGTTTATCAATCTTTATTGTTGGAGTACTATATTATTTATTTACAAATATATTTTATGTTCCATTACCATAGGGTATAAGGGGGTTTAAAATTATGCTTTTAGGAGGAATTATAGCTGTTTTAGATTTTCATACAATTTTATTAATGTTTCTTGGAGTTATTATTGGTATAATATTTGGATCTATTCCTGGTATGACTGCTACTATGGCTGTTGTATTATTTATTCCAGTAACTTTCTCAATGGATCCAATTTCTGGAATGGCAGTAATGATTTCATTATATGTTGGTGGCATTAGTGGTGGACTGATTCCAGCAGTTTTATTAAATATGCCAGGCACTCCATCTTCTATAGCAAGTACTTTTGATGGTTATCCATTAACTCAAAAAGGGAAAGCAGGTAAAGCATTAGGAACAGCTGTAGTGGTTTCATTTCTAGGCGGTGTTATAAGTTTTTTGATTTTAATTTTTGCTTCACCTTTACTTGCAAAAGTAGCATTAAAATTTGGTCCATTCGAATATTTTTCTTTAATATTTTTTGCTTTAACAATGATTGCTACTGTAACTAGAGGATCGTTTCTAATGGGAATTATAAGTGGATTAATTGGTATGAGTATTACTTTAATTGGAATGGCTCCTGTAGATGGGGTTGATCGTTTTACTTTTGGTTTCATTCAACTTAAACAGGGATTTGAACTTTTACCAGTGCTTATTGGACTATTTGCTGTATCAGAAATTTTTAAAGAAGCAGAAAGTGGAGTAAAAAAGGAAATATATGATGTTAAAACAGTTAAGGGATTTGGATTATCATTTAAAGAGTTAAAAGAACAAATATTTAATGTTGTAAGATCAGGTGTAATTGGTACTATGATAGGTATTTTACCAGGTATAGGTGGAAGTACAGCTTCAATTTTATCATATGGACAGGCTAAAAAATCTTCTAAATATCCAGAAAAATTTGGAACTGGAATTATAGATGGGCTTGTTGCTAGTGAGGCAGGAAACAATGGACTAACTGGTGGGGCATTAGTCCCTTTACTTGCTTTAGGAATACCAGGAGATAGTACTACAGCTGTATTGTTAGGTGCTTTAATGATTCAGGGAGTACAGCCAGGCCCATTACTATTTAAGACTAATCCTAAATTAATATATGGAATATTTGGTGCTTTACTTATAGCAAATTTTATTATGCTTTTAGTAGAGTTTTATGGAATTAGAATTTTTATTAATATTTTAAAAATTCCTAAAGAAATACTTTTACCAATAGTTTTTGTTACTTGTTCTTTAGGTGCTTTTGCTTTAAATAATAATATTTTTAGTGTTTATGTAGTTATTGCATTTGGTATTATTGGCTATTTGCTTTCAAAAGTAGGGATACAGTTAGCCCCTTTAATTATTGGTTTTATTTTAGGTCCAATGGCGGAAAGTAATTTAAGAAGAGCTTTAATGTCTAGCTCAGGTGATTTAACCCCGTTATTTACCAGTCCAATTTCATTATTGTTTTTAATTGCTACTCTTATTTCAGTAATTTCAGTAATTTTCCGTCAATATAGACTGTACAGAAATACTAATTTTAATTAAATTATATTTGTATAAAGGAGGTATTTTATTTCTATGAAGATATTGGTAGCAATTAAAGGTTCTGATAGTTGCTCAAAAGTTGCTAAAAAAGCTCAAGAAATGGCTTTGTTATGTAAAGGAGAAGTTGCTTTTTTAACAATACTGAATTATAATTATAATTTTTTAACATCTATTGATGATTACAATAGAGAGAATAAACAAATGGAAAAAAGAAAAAAAGCTGCAGATGAAGCGTTAGAAACATGCAGTATGATTTATGGTAAATGTGAGTTAATTCTTGGTAAAAAAGGTTTAAAGACTAATAGGATAGTAAAAAAAGGAAACAATCCTGCTAGAGATATTTGCAGTTATGCTGAAAAAAATAAATTTGATTTAATAGTTTTAGCTGATAAAGGAAATAGCTCTATGAAAGATGTTTTACTTGGTAGCACTACAGAAAAAGTTGTTAGGCATTCACAAGTTTCTGTTTTAGTTGTAAAATAAATCTGTGTATTATTTTTAAACTTACAAAATATTTTTATTAATAATCCAACTATTAGTTTGTGGTAATATTAAGCCCAGTATGAAAAAGAGGTGCATTAATGAAAAAAAATATTCAACTAATAAAAATTCATCCAGAAGATAATGTAAAGATTGTTGTTAACACTGATGGAATTAAGCAAGGAACTAGGCTAGAAGATGGTATTATAATAAAAGAGAATATTCCTCAAGGTCATAAAGTAGCTTTAAGAGATTTTAAAAAAGGTGATAAAATAATACGATATGCAAATGTTATTGCCTATGCAGCAGAGGATATTACTCAAGGAGCATGGATTAATGAAAATAATGTGAGATTACCAGAATCACCAAAACTAGAAAACTTGGAGTTTGGTACAAATATTAAAAAATATGAACCCTTAGAAGGTTACACTTTTGAAGGTTATAAGAATGAGGATGGTAGTGTTGGAGTTAAAAATCTATTAGCAATATTCACCTGTGTTCAGTGTGTTGAAGGAGTAATAAATAAAGCTATTGAAAAAGTTAAAAATAATATACTTAGGAACTACCCCAATGTGGATGGAATAGTACCAATAAATCATAACTATGGCTGTGGAGTTGCAATAAATTCTCCAGATGCCAAAATACCAATTCAAACTTTAAAGAATCTAAGTCAAAATCCTAATTTTGGTGATCTTTTAGTTTTAAGTTTAGGTTGCGAAAAACTAGAAGCAAATAAATTATTTAAAAATGAAGATAAAAAAACCATTATACTTCAAAAAGAATCTGGTTTTGAAGAAATGCAGGATACAATCATTTCAGCGATAAAATCTTCTTTAAAAAAATTAAATAGACGAAAACGTAAAGAATTTCCTCTATCTGAACTAGTAGTTGGTGTTCAATGTGGAGGCAGCGATTCATTTTCTGGTATTACTGCTAATCCAGCTGTAGGTTATGCTGTAGATCTTTTAGTTCAAGCAGGCGCTTCTGTTATCTTTTCTGAAGTTTCTGAAGTTAGGGATGGATTAAATCTTATTGCTCCAAGAATTAAAGATAAAAAAGTAGCCAAAAAATTAAAATCAGAAATTGCTTGGTATGATGATTATCTTAACTCAGGTGATGTTGATAGAGATGCAAATCCTACTCCAGGTAATAAGAAGGGGGGACTAGTAAATATTGTAGAAAAGTCATTAGGATCAATACAAAAATCTGGTACTCTTGAAATAGTTGATGTTTTAGGTCCTGGTGAAAAATTAAATAATAGAGGATTAAATTTTGGTGCTACGCCTGCTAGTGATTTTATTTGTGGCACCCTACAGTTAGCTGCTGGTATAAATTTACAAGTATTTACTACAGGAAGAGGAACACCTTATGGATTAGCAGCTGCTCCAGTTATTAAAGTTTCAAGTAGAAGTGAATTAAAAGAAAAGTGGAAAGATCTAATTGATATAAATGCTGGTAGAATTATAAATGGAGAAGTTACTATTGAAGAAGTTGGAAAAGAAATATTTAATTATGTAATAGAGGTTGCTAGTGGAGAAAAAATAACCTGGGCTGATAAATGGAAAATTGAAAACAGATTATGTTTATTTAATCCTGCTCCAGTTACTTGATATATATTTTAAAATTATAGTTTAGTCAACTTGCCCAAAAAAAGTTTAGTAGATGATTTTAATTTAAATACTTTATATATTGTTTTATAAGTTTTTTTTCAATAGACTAAAATTATAAATTAACTATCCACTTATTGGGGGTGAAATATGAAAATACTTATTGCACCAGATTCATTTAAAGGAAGTTTAACAGCACTTGAAGTTGCAACTCAGATAGAAAGAGGTATTTTAAAAGCTGCTAAAGATACTGAAATATTAAAAGTGCCAATGGCGGATGGCGGAGAAGGTACAATGCAGTCTCTAGTTGATTCACATAATGGAGAAATAATAAGTCAGCAAGTAACAGGTCCATTAGGTAACAAGATAAAGTCTTATTTTGGTTATTTAGCTGCTAGTAAGACTGGTGTGATAGAAATGGCACTGGCTTCTGGTTTGCCTCTAATTCCTGAGAATGAATTAAATCCTTTATACACTACTACCTATGGAACCGGTGAATTAATTAAAGCTGCTCTTGATAAGGGATCAGAAAAACTAATTATTGGCATAGGGGGTAGTGCTACAAATGATGCAGGTGTCGGAATGGCCCAGGCACTTGGCATCAGTTTTAAAGATAAAACTGGTCAAGAAATTTCTTTTGGAGGTAATCAACTTAAAAAAATAGTTGATTTTGATTTATCAAATCTTGATCCCAGGATAAAAGATACTGAAATTAGAGTCGCTTGTGACGTATCAAATAGACTTTATGGTCCGGCTGGTGCTGCTTTTATTTATGGCCCACAAAAAGGTGCAACTCCAGCAATGATAGAAGAACTTGATAGCAATTTATACTATTTTGCTGAACTATTAAAACAAAAACTTGATATTGATGTACAAAATATTCCAGGTAGTGGAGCAGCTGGTGGTTTAGGAGCAGGTTTGCTTGCTTTTTTAGATGCGAAATTAGAAAAAGGAATTGAAATAGTTTTAGATGCAGTTGATTTAACAGCAAAATTAGATGGAGTAGATCTGGTAATCACTGGAGAAGGACGACTTGATAGCCAAAGTGTTAATGGAAAGACTCCAATTGGAGTAGCCAGAGCAGCAAAAGCAAAAAATATTCCAGTGATCGGAATATCAGCAATCTTTGGTGAAGGAGTAGAAAATATTTTACAGGAAGGAATTGATGCTGTTTTTAATATGCTTTATGATCAAGAATTAGCAGCTGAAAAGAATACCTGTAAATGGCTGCAGTTCATTGCTGAACAGGTAATGAGAACAGTGAAATTGGATTTTTAATTTTAGATAAAATTTTAGGAAGTGATAAAATGAAATTTGAGGCTAAAGGAATTATACCTGCTATGTTAACTCCACTTGATGAATATGGTGATATTGATGAAAATATTTTAAAAAAATTAACTAACTTTCTTATTGAAAGTGGAGTGCATGGACTATTTGCAGTTAGCAGTACCGGTGAATGTTATGGTTTGGACTTTGAACAGAAAAAAAAGATTTTAAAGATAGTCTTAGCTGAAAATAGAGGGCGTGTACCTGTTTATGCTGGTACTGGTTTAATTACAACAAGAGATACAATTAAAATGACTAGATTAGCTGCAGAACTTGGTGTTAATGCTGTTTCAGTAATTACACCAATGTTTATTCATCCAAATAATGAAGAATTATATGATCATTTCAAAGCAGTAGCTCGAAGTGTTGACTTGCCTGTTCTTCTTTATAATAATCCAGCTCGAACAGGAGTAAATATAGAAGTTGATTTATTAGTTAAGCTAAGTAAAATAGATAATATTGTTGGAATTAAAGATAGCAGTGGTGATATGACTTTAGTTAGTGAATTTATTCGGAAAACTGAACCTGATTTTAATGTTTTGATTGGTAAAGATACTTTAATTTTGAGTGGGTTAGTTTATGGTGCTAAAGGTACTATTGCTTCAACAGGTAATTTAGTACCTAAATTGTTAGTTGAAATTTATGATGAATATCAAAAAGGTAATCTTGCTGCAGCCAAGAAAGCACAATTTAAATTATCACAGCTTAGAATGTCTTATGACTTAGGTTCTTTTCCAGTAATACTTAAAGATGGGCTTAATATTTTAGGATTAAATGCTGGCAACACGCTGGCACCAATTAAAAATTTAGCTGTAGAAAAAAAAGAAAAACTAAAGCTAGTTTTGAAAGAAATTGGTGCACTTTAAATTAAATAAATATTTAAAATTACTTAAGGAGTGAATTTTAATGAAAAAAATAGGATTTATTGGTCTGGGTATTATGGGTAAGCCGATGGCAAAGAATTTAATAGATGCTGGTTATGAGTTAATTGTTAATGATTTAAATGAAGAATCAGTTAAAGAATTAGTTGACTATGGGGCAGCAAGTTTAAGTACAGCTAAAGAGATTGCAGAAAATAGTGAAGTTATTATTACTATGCTGCCTAACTCTCCTCACGTTAAAGCTGTAGCATTAGGTGAAAACGGACTTATTGAAGGCGTTAAATCAGGCCAGGTTTTTATTGATATGAGTTCTATTTCTCCCCTAGTTTCTCAGGAAGTTGCTGCTGCTCTGTTAGAAAAAGGAGTAGAAATGTTAGATGCACCAGTAAGTGGAGGTCAGGAAGGTGCAGAAGCTGGTACAGTTGCTTTTATGGTAGGTGGTAATGAGAAAGTATTTAAAGCTAATAAAGCAATTCTAGAGGTTATGGGTGGTAGTGTTACTCTAGTTGGAGATATTGGAGCAGGAGAAACTACCAAATTAGTTAATCAAATTATTGTTGGAATTAACATTGCTGCAGTAGCTGAAGGACTAAGCTTTGGAAAGAAAGCTGGAGTTGACCCTGAAAAAATATTTAATGCGATTAGAGGTGGGCTGGCTGGTAGCCAGTGTATGGAAGATAAGGCACCTAGAATGTTAGCAGGTAATTATGATCCTGGGTTTAAAATGAAATTACATGTTAAAGATCTGACAAATACTTTTGAAACTAGTAGAGAACTCCATACTTATATGCCCCTGGCAGCTCAAGTTATGGAAATGATGCAGAAATTAATTTCTGATGGTCATACTGAAGTTGATCATGGTGGGCTTGGTCTTTTTTATGAAAAATTAAATAATATTTCTTTAAAAAACTAACTAATAACTTATTATAATTTTTTAGTCAGAAATAATTAAAGAGCCTAAATAGTTTAGCAGCTATTATAAAGGCTCTTTTTTATTTATCTTAATAATTTATTTTTAAAAATTTGATTAAATTAATTTAAGACAAGCGCTTGACTAAAGTTTGAAATTTTATTATAATAAAATTAAATCAAAATAGTTAGATAATTATAAATATATTTAATTAGATTTAACTATTAACTTATAACACATAAATTTATAATAAATGAGGTATTAATATGGCAGTAACTTTAAAAGATATTGCGGAGAAAGTGGGAGTAACAGAATCTACAGTTTCACGAGTATTAAATGGAATACCAAAAGCAAGTGAAAAGACTCAAAAGAAAATATTTAAAGTTGCAGCAGAGTTAGGGTATAATCCAAATCAAATTGCACGCAGTCTGGTAACTAAAGAAACTAAAACTATTGGTCTAATTATTAGTGATCTAGCAAATACATATTTTGCCAGAGTAGCTAGTGGAATTGAAAAAATAGCAAGTAAGTATGGTTATAGTTTAGTTATTTCTACAACAGGTGGTCAAGAAAATGCAGAATTAAAGTATATCAATCTTTTACAGGAAAAAAGGGTAGATGGATTATTATTTGCTAGTGGTAAAATGCCAGTAAGTTGTAGAAAATTATTAATTAAAAGCGAAATTCCAACAGTAGTTGTAGCTAGAGAGGTTGCTGAAGAATTGCCTTCAGTTCATATAGATAATGTTAAAGAATCTTATCGAGCTGTCGAATATTTAATTAAAGCAGGTCATACAAAAATTGCAATGATTAGTGGCTCAGCAGTTGATAAAGAATCAGGTGCCTATCGGATTCAGGGTTATAAAAAGGCATTAAATGATAATAATTTAGAAATAAAAGAAGACTTAATAGTAGAAGGAAATTTTAAATTAGCCAGTGGGATTAGAGCAATGAATAAATTATTACAAATAAATAAAAATATAACTGCAGTTTTTGCAGCTAGTGATGAAATGGGGGTAGGTGCTATTAAAGCTATTAAAAAAGCTGGTCTAAAAGTACCTCATGATATTTCAGTAATTGGTTTTGATAATAATATTATTTCCTTAGCTTCAGAACCAGAACTAACCACAATATCTCAACCAGAAGAAAAATTGGGTCAACAGGCAATGGAAATGCTATATAAAGTTATCAAAGAACAGCCCTTAACTGCACATAAAATTTATTTACCCTGTCAATTAATCAAAAGAAATTCAGTTCAGTCAATTATTTAAAATTAGTTTTAAAAGTAATGACTTAGCTAATCAAAATTATTAATTAGCTTATAAATAGAAGAAAATATTTTGTTAATTTGGTCAAACGATTGACTAAATTAATCTGATTAGTCTGGAGGTGATATAAAAGGCTGCAAATATTTTTAGCGTTAATTATCTTAATATTATTAGGAGGGTGAAAATTGAGAAAAAAATTATTTTTATTTATTTTAGTTAGTTTTTTATTAGTTGGATTAAGTACATCCATTTTAGCAAAAACTACGGTTGAATATTGGACAACTCAGACTGAAGAAGATCGAGTTGAGGTTATTAATAATTTGATTGATCGTTTCGAAGCAGAAAATCCTAATTATGAAATAAATCTGGTCACAGTTCAGGAAAATGATATTCCAACTAAACTGGTAGCTGGTATGGCTGCGGGAAGATTACCAGAAATTGTTGAGATGGGTGCTGAAGTTATTTTAAAAATGGGTGCAGAAGGAATGATTTCTAAAGCTGATGTTAATACGGTAATTGATAAAATTGGTTCGAATGACTTTTTTAAAGGAAGTTTAAAAATGCTGGCTAGTCCAGATAGTGGTTATTATGGTGTTCCCTTTCATGGCTGGGTTCAGGGAATCTGGTATCGAGAAGACTTATTTAAAGAAAAAGGACTTAAACCACCTACTAATTGGAATAATATTATTAAAGCTGCCGAAACTTTTAATAATCCAGCTGAGCAAAAATATGGTATAGTAATTGGAACCAATAAAGATGCTTATACCAGGCAGACCTTTACTCAATATGCACTTGCTAATAATGCGCGTATTTTTTCTGAAGATGGTAAGATAATATTTAATTCTCCAGCAATGATTGAAACACTTGATTTTTATAATAGATTGGCTCAATTTACCCCTCCTGGACCAAATGGATGGCGTGATGCTAGAGATCTTTATTTAGCTGGTCGAGTACCAATGATGATGTATTCTACTTATATTATGGATGATATTGGGCTGGAAGCTACAGCATATCAAGGAGAAAAGGGAAGCATAGTAGCCAACTTAGTTGATAAAACTGCTTTTGCCAATAAAATGACTCAAAAATCTGATTCAGTTTTTGGACAAATTATGGGATTAACATTTATAAAAGGTAATAAAGATGATCAGATGGAAGGAGCTAGATTATTTGCTGAATTTTTATTAAGCGGAGATAATTATATTGATTTTTTACACATGGCTCCTGGTGGCATGAACCCAGTTCGTTCTTCAATTGCAGAAAATTCTCATTATCTTGATAATAATGTTTTAGAAGTATGGGGCGAAAAAGCTGGAGAAATTGCTGGTGGTCTTGATAGTATTGGTAAGTTTGGTTATGTTGCCGGTAAAGTCTTCCCTGAAATAGGTAATATTACCAGCCAATTTATTGTCGGTCAGACAATTATGAAAATGACTGAAAATGGCTGGACAGCTGAAAAAGCAGCTGAATGGGGACAAAAAGAAATGGAAGAGGCAATTGAATAACTATAATTTAATTTAAAAAAATTACTCCCGGCTAATTAAAAGTTGCCGGGAGTAATTATAGCTGAGATTTTCTTATGCACAGGGAGGTAGCTTATATGAAGTTTAAAACTGATCGTGATGCCAAACTTGGTTATTGGCTTATTTTACCAACAGTAGTTGCTATCAGTACTTTAATTTTTTATCCAGTTTTTTATAATCTCTGGTTAAGTATGCAGGAAGTTAATATGAATCCGATTCAGCCTAATACTTTTGTTGGTTTAGCTCACTTTATAGACATATTAACAGATTTAGATTTCTGGATTTCTTTTCGAACTTCACTAATTTTTACTATTACAACAGTTATTGGTACAACTGTACTTGGTCTAGCTGTGGCTTTATTACTAAATAGAGATTTTCCTGGTCGTTCAGTAATTCGAGGAGTTATTTTACTACCTTATGTAACCCCAGTTATTTCAGCAGTTTTTGGTTGGAAATATCTTTTTAATCCTGTTTTTGGACAGGCTAATTATTTTTTAGTTGATATATTACATTTATTTCCCCAGCATATTAATTGGATTGAATCACCGGCTTTTGCAATCTATGCTGTAATTATATTTAATATTTGGCGTAATTTCCCTTTTGCTTTTTTAATGATTTTAGCAGAGCTGCAGTCAATTTCCGCCAGCCTTTATGAAGCAGCTGAAGTAGATGGGGCTTCTGCCTGGCAGAAATTTAAACATATTACTTTACCAGAATTAAAGTTTGTATTGGGAGCACTGGTGATTTTAAGAACTATCTGGAACTTCTATAAATTTTCTGAAGTATATTTGCTTTCAGCTTCGGTTAATGTACTGCCAGTTTATATTTACGAAAAAGCATTTGCCAGTTATGATTTTGGACAGGCAGCAGCTATTTCAGCAATTCTATTTATTTTTGTTTTAGGTTTTATTATGTTTTATGTAAAGAAGGTGTTAGAATGGTAGGTAAAAATACAATTTTAAAAAATATTATTTTTGTAGTTTTATTAATTATTTTATTAACTTTTGTTTTACTTCCCTTTGTTACAATGTTGAGTTCATCATTTAAACCTGATAATGAGCAAAATACTTTTCCTCCCCAAATTATGCCAGAAAATCCTACTATGGAACATTATAAAGGAGTCTTAAATCCTGATATTTTTCCATTCTTAATTTATTTTAAAAATAGTCTACTTGTAGCTTTTCTGTCAGCCGGTATAGGTATAGTTATTTCAATTTTTGGCTCTTATAGTTTTGCTCGTCTTGAATATACAGGTCGAGCAGCTATTCAACGAGGAGTTTTGCTTGTTTATATGTTTGGTGGTGTGCTATTAGTAATTCCACTTTTTCAGTTAATTACTAAACTGGGTTTATTTGACACCAGAACTTCATTAATTGTCACCTATGTTGTTCAGACCTTGCCAGTATCTTTATATATGTTGGGTAATTATTTTAGAACGGTACCCGAAAGCATAGAAGAGGCTGCAATAATTGATGGTTGCAGCCGTCTCGAGGTGATTTATCGAATTGTAATTCCTCTTTCAGCTCCAGCAATTGTATCTGTTTTTATTTATGCCTTTATGATTGCCTGGAATGAATACTTATTTGCTTCTGTTTTTATTAATTCAAGTCAGCTAAGGACACTTCCTCTGGGCTTAAATCAGTTATTCTATACTCAACACTATGTTTGGGGAAGAATGATGGCAGCTTCTATTTTAACTGCAATTCCAGTAATTATTCTCTTTCTCTCGATTGAGCGTTTTATTACAGGTGGACTTACCTTTGGAGGAGTTAAAGAATAAATTGAAATTGGGGAGGAAGTTTATTTATGAAAATAGCATTAATTCACTTTAGAACAGGTCAGACAGATGGTGTTTCGCTTGAAATGGATAAATGGAGATTTGTTTTAGAGAAAATGGGTCATCAGGTAAGATATATTTCGGGGAGTCCTGAAGCGGATATTTATTTACCAGAGTTGAATTATAAAAATCCTCAAAATGAAAAATTTGTCAGAAATGCTTATCAGCATTTAAGTGACTACCAAAATGAAACAGCTTTCAAAACAGAAATCATGACTGCTGTTGAAAAATTGAATCAGCATTTAAAAGAAGTAATTAAAAAAGCTAAATTTGATCTATTAATTCCTAATAATATTTTTTCTTTAGGCTGGAATATCCCGGCTGCTTTAGCATTAGCAAAAGTTATTCGTGAATTTGAATTACCTGTTATTTGCCATCATCATGATTTTTATTGGGAGCGCGAGCTTTATAGTGAACCCAGCTGTAATTTTATAGCTGAAATACTGGCAGATTATTTTCCTCCTTCTCTTACTAATTCAGAAGAGGTTGTAATTAACAGTCTAGCTCAGGCTGAACTAAAAAAACGTAAGGGACTTAAGTCAACAGTAGTACCAAATGTATTTAATTTCCAGCAGCAGCCCTGGCAGATAGATAGTTATAACTATGATTTACGCAGCAAACTTGGAATCAAAGCTGATGATATTATTATTTTACATGCAACCAGAATTGCAGAACGAAAAGCTATTGAACTGGCAATTGAGACTGCTGCTAAATTGGCTAGGCAATTAACAAATTTTGAGCTTTACGATGGCAGAATATTTGGACCAGAAAATGAAGTAGTTTTTCTCTTACCTGGATTACCGGAAGCAGAAGCAGCTTATCTAGAATTTTTAAAGCAAATGGCAGCTGATTATAATCTGAAACTTATTTTTGCTAACCAATTATTTGCTCAGCAGCGTCAACAATCAGCAGGACAAAAGATTTATTCATTTTGGGATAGTTATGTAATTGCTGATTTAATAACTTATACTAGTATTAAAGAAGGTTGGGGTAATCAATTATTAGAAGCTTTATTTGCTCAAAAACCTCTGCTTATCTTTGAGTATCCGGTATTTCGGGCTGATCTCAGTTCATATGGGCTTAAACTTGCTTCATTAGGTAGTGATTATCAAAAAAGGAAGAATGGCTATATCAAATTACCAGCTGATCAGTTTAAAGGTGCTATACAAGAAGCAATCAAATATCTTAAAGACACTAATTATAGATCTGAGGTTGTAGCACATAATTTTGCAGTTGGGGCATGTTATTTTTCTTATCAAAGATTAGAAAATTTATTAGAAAAGCTGTTGACTAAATTTGACTTAGTCACTTAGTTTTAAAATATTAGTTTAATCTAGGTCACTTTAAATATTATTTTTGGGGCTTAATTTTTTTAACTGGAGTGATAATTTATGAATTTTACTATATCTGAAAAGCAAAAGCAAAAATTAAAAAACAAACTAGTTTTAGTTTATAGTCAACAAAAAGCTGATTTGATTTATCAGAAGCTGGAGAATATTATCCAGGAATTTGCAAATGTGCATCCTGAACTGAGAGCTAATAAATCTGATCCAGAAAACTTAACTGCAGCTGATAATGTTGTGATTTGTTATGGTGATCATCTTAAAGGCAGCCAGGAGAAACCACTACAAACTTTGCGTAAATTCTTTGAAAATTATCTAGCTGATGTAATTAGTATTATTCATATCTTGCCTTTTTTCCCTTACTCTTCAGATGATGGCTTTGCAGTTATTAATTATAAAGCGGTAGATCAAAAACTTGGTAATTGGAAAGATATTAATGATTTTCGCAAAGAGTTTTCGCTTTTATTTGATGCAGTAATAAATCACATTTCAGCTTCCAGTGACTGGTTCCAGAAATATCTAGCCCAAAAGGGCAAATACAGCAGATATTTTATTGAAGTGGATCCCGAACTTGATTTATCAGAAGTGACTAGGCCACGTGCTAAACCACTTTTAACAGAGGTTGAGACAGTTGCTGGCCTTAAATATGTCTGGACTACTTTTAGTCCAGATCAGATTGATCTTAATTTCAAAGAGCCAGCTGTATTACTTGAAATTATTACAGTGCTGTTATTTTATGCTGCCCAGGGAGCAAGAATAATTAGATTAGATGCAATTGCTTATCTCTGGAAAGAAATAGGTACCAGCTGTATCCATTTACCAGAAACTCATCAGCTAATTCAGCTTTTTAAAGAAATTTTTGAAATTGTAGCTCCCAAAACACTAATTTTAACAGAAACTAATGTACCACATGCAGAAAACATTAGCTATTTTGGCGGTTCTGCAGTAGAGGAAGCTGATCTTGTCTATCAATTTGTCCTACCACCACTTGTACTATATACTTTTTTAGAATCAGATAGTCGTAAACTTACTAAATGGGCTAAAAAAATAAAAAAACCAGCTCCAGGTAATTACTTTTTTAATTTTTTGGCTTCCCATGATGGAATTGGTTTACGACCAGCAGAAGGTATTTTAAATGAGTTAGAAATAGAGAAGATAGTAACAGCTGTACAGGCTAAATCAGGTCAGATTTCATATAAACAAAATAGTGATGGCACAAAAAGTCCTTATGAGCTAAATATAACATATGTTGATGCCATTAGAGATAAGACTAAATCAACAGCAGAACAAGCAGAACAGTTTTTGGCATCTCAGGCAATAATGCTTGTTTTGCAGGGGATTCCAGGCATCTATCTCCACTCATTACTTGGCTCAGAAAATTATTTAGCTGGAGTTGCTGCTACTGGGGAAAAGCGAACTATTAATCGGGAAAAATTACAGATAGAATATTTAACTACAGAGTTAAAAACTAAAGGGAGTTTTCGCAATTTAGTTTTCACTGGTTATAAAGAATTATTAAAATTACGTTCATCAGAATCAGCTTTTGATCCCCAGGCAGCTCAAAAAATACTTGATTTAAATAAGCATATTTTTGCTGTGCAGCGAGGTCAAGGTAGAGAACAAATTAGTTGTTTAATTAATGTTTCAGCACAGCAAGTAAAATTAAGTCTTTCACCTCAGATATTTAGTAGCTTAAAAAGAGATAAAATAACCGATCTATTAACTGCTAAAACTTATTATTTGACTAATCAAATTGAAATTGAACTAGAGCCATATCAAATTTGCTGGCTTAAATAATTTTTTACTTTATCTTTATTTAGCTGTATCATGTAATTAAATCATTTATTAAATTATTTAAGCTGGAGGTAAAGTATAATGAAAATAGTAGTTCTAGATGGCCAGGCACTAAATCCGGGAGATCTAAGCTGGCAAGGATTGGCTGATTTGGGAGAGCTTCAGGTATATCCTCGTACACCAGAAGAGAAAATCAAGGCAAGAGCTCAGGGAGCAGAAGTTTTATTAACTAATAAAACACCTTTAACTGCTGAAACAATAGCTGACTTACCTGACTTAAAATATATTGGAGTACTGGCAACAGGCTATAATGTAATTGATATAAAAGCAGCGGCTGAAAAGGGAATAGTAGTTACTAATGTACCAGCCTATGGAACAGATGCAGTTGCTCAATTTGTGTTTGCACTGTTGTTAGAATTGGCTCATCATGTTGGTGAGCATAATCATGCTGTTAAGGATGGAGCCTGGCAGCGAGCTGATGATTTTTGTTTCTGGAATTATCCTTTAGTGGAACTCCAGGACAAAGTAATAGGTTTGATTGGTTATGGTAGAATTGGCCAGCGAACAGCAGAACTGGCCCGTGCATTTAAGATGAAAATTGTTGCTTATGATAGAAGCGCAGAGCAAAAAAAGGCTGATCCAGAAATTAATACAGCTAATATTAAATTTCTTTCACTAACAGATCTATATAAAACTTCTGATATAATTAGTCTGCACTGCCCTTTAACAGAAACTACTAGAGATATGATTAATCGTCAGAGTATTGCTCAGATGAAAGAGGGAGTAATAATTATTAATACTGCCCGCGGAGAACTGATTAATGAAACTGATTTAGCAGCTGCTTTAGAATCTGGCCAGGTTAGTGGAGCGGCTGTTGATGTTTTAGCAGCTGAACCACCAACTTCAAATAATCCACTGCTTAATTCAGAAAACACAATTATTACCCCACATATTGCCTGGGCTTCACATGAATCTAGACAGCGTTTATTAAAAACAGTAGTTGCTAATTTAACTGCTTTTTTGGCAGGAAACTCAATTAATCAGATAAATTAATTTATTTGGAAGGAGAGAAGAAATTGAAGATATTAGTTGCACCAGATTCTTTTAAAGGATCATTAACTGCACTTGAAGTTGCTGAAAATATTAAAAAAGGTATTTTAGCTTATAATTCTGAGCAGGATGTAGATTTATTACCGCTGGCTGATGGAGGAGAAGGAACAGTTCAAGCTCTAGTAGATGCTACTGAAGGTAAAATAATTACTGAGCAAGTAACTGGGCCAGCAGGTAATCAAGTTAAAGCTGAATTTGGTATTTTAGGTGATAATAAAACTGCTGTAATTGAGATGGCTGCTGCTTCTGGTTTACCTCTGCTTGCTAAATCAGATCAGAATCCTCTCTGGACTACAACTTATGGTACTGGTGAATTAATATCAGCCGCACTTACTCACCAGGTAGAAAAAATAATTATTGGTATTGGTGGCAGTGCAACAAATGACGCTGGAGCAGGAATGGCTCAAGCTCTGGGGGCAAAGCTATTGGATAAAAAAGGAGAGGAAATCGGATTTGGTGGAGGCAATTTAAATCAGTTAGCTGAAATAGACTTGAGCAGTCTGGATCCAGCTTTGGCTGAGGTCGAAATTTTAGTTGCCTGTGATGTAGATAATCCCCTATTTGGTAAGCAAGGAGCTGCTTATGTCTATGGGCCGCAGAAGGGGGCAGATCAGGCAGCAGTTAAGATTCTTGACCAAAATTTACGCCATTTTAACAGGTTAGTTAAGAAACAATTTGGAAAAGATTTAAATAAAATAGCAGGAGCAGGAGCAGCTGGTGGTCTGGGAGCTGGTCTGGTTGCTTTTTTAGGTGCTGAATTAAAACCGGGAATAGATATTGTTTTTGAACAAATAGATTTTGAGTCTCGTCTCCAGGAAATAGATTTAATATTTACTGGTGAGGGTCAGCTTGATGGACAGTCAATTCATGGTAAAACTCCAGTTGGAGTAGCCCGGCAGGCAAAACTACATAAAATCCCGGTAATTGCTATTGCCGGTACAGTTGCTGAAGATGCAGCAGCAGTTCTCGAAGTTGGAATTACTGCTTATTTTAGTATCATAAACCAACCAGCTCAATTTGAAGAAATTAAGCAATATACACCAGCTTTAATTGAATCATTAGCAGCTCAAATTATGCGGACAATAAATATTAGGAATGAATTTAAGCTAAATTAAAGGATTTTAAACTATTTTATTGTATTATTATATAGAGCAGATAGATAATTTAACTACTCAAAAGATTTAACTTTGACTGAGTCTGTTAAATAAATTATATTTAAATCTGTTATTCATCTTAAATTAGTTAATTAAGGAGTTAAAATGCTGAAAAATTTAGCTGCTAAAGTAAAGCAGAATAATGATCAACTTATTATGACAAAATTTTCGGTTCTGCAATTTTTTTTCTGGAGCAGTTGGGCAATTTTGGGGGCCTATTTAGTTTACTATTTAACTGATCTTGGCTATAGTAATCTAGAAATAGGTAGTATGATTTCTTTAAGAACTTTTATGGGACTCTTAGGCCCACCAATTGTTGGTTATATTTGTGATCGTCTGCAGACTAGAAAATGGATTTTTATTTTTTCGATGTTTTTGATGGCTTTAGTAGCAACCCCGGCTATTTTTTACGGGGATTTTTTATTAGTTTTAATGATAGGAATAATTGGATTTCTGTGGGAACCACAGCAATCCGTGCTTGATAGTTGGATCTTAGAAACATCAGCTTATACAGCCCATAATTATGGTTTTATGAGAGCCTGGGGATCTATTGGCTATGCAATTGTTGTTACTATAGCAGGTCAGGTAATTGAAAGATTTGGCTGGACTATTCATTTTTCCAGCTATGGAATTATTATCTTAGCTGTTTTAATAGTTGCTTTTAAAACTGAAGATAAAAGTTATGATCGTTTAAAAGCTAGTAAACTTAAATCAGAAATAAATCAGCCAGAAGAGCATATAATCGAGTTATTTAAGAATTTTGATTATGTTTTTATTTTATTAATTAGTCTGCTTATTTTTATTCCTAATCAGATGATTTTTATTTATTTAGCGCCAATTATTAAATCTGTTGGTGGTAATACAGCTGATCTTGGTTATACTCTATTTTTTAATGCGTTAAGTGAGGCCCCAATTTTTTTTACAGCTAAATTTTTTCTGGCCAAGTATAAAACTAAATTTCTACTTCTTTTTTCAGCTTTTTTTTATCTGCTGAGATTTATTATTGCGGCTCTGGCTGTTTCACCAGTTTATTTTATTTTTTTTGGTATGCTGCAGTCACTATCTTATGGAGTTTTTCTAGTAGCAGTTCGTTATTATGTTCGATTAGTTGCACCGGAAAATTTAATTACAACTGCGCAAAGTATTACTCTGATGGCAGCATTTGGAGTAAGTGGAATTGGTGGAAGTATTTTAGGAGGTTATTTAATCGATGGCTTTGGGACTGCAATTATGTTCAAAGTTAGTATTTCAATGGCAGCAACAGCAGTTTTTATTTTGCTGTTAGTAGTTCTAAAAGAAAAATTTCAAACTTGAAATTAGTAATCTAGGTGATTGTAAATGCAAAAAAATTTAACTAAGAATGATAATAGTGTATCGGAAAATCGGGCAGCAATTTTAAATGGCTCAATTCCTAAAACATTGTTTAAGATTTCCTGGCCAATTATGGTGGGAAACACAATGCAGGTTTTATATAATTTAGCTGATACTTTTTGGGTAGGTAAAATGGGCGCAGATTCTGTTGCAGCTATTTCATTGGGTTATCCGCTGGTTTTTCTATTGATTTCAATTGGTGGTGGAATGACAGTTGCCGGGACAACGCTTGTTGCTCAATATACAGGAGCTAATAATCAAAAAATGGTTGATCATGTAGCTGGACAAATTTTTACTCTAGTTATTTTTTTAGCTCTGCTTTGTGGTAGTTTAGGCTTCATTTTTGATCGAAAAATATTATATTTAATTGGAGCACCAGAAAAAATTATTGGTGATGCAGTTGCTTATTTAGATATAATTTTTGCTGGAGTAACTTTTATGTTTATTTTTTTTGTTTTTCGAGCTCTGTTAAGAGGAGTAGGAGATACAAAAACTCCAATGAAAATGATGGTTTTTTCAACAATATTTAATATTATTTTAGATCCTTTTTTAATTCTGGGATGGTGGATTTTTCCAGCCTGGGGAGTCAGAGGTGCTGCAATTGCAACTATCTTATCCCGGGCCATTGCTGGTCTTTATGGTATATATATTCTTTTTAAAGGAGAAAAAGGAATTAAGCTTTATGCTAAAAACTTAATTCCTGATCTTGAAATGCAAAAAGGAATCATTAAGCTAGGTGTACCATCTGCTACTGAGCAATCGATCATTGCTTTAGGTATGACTATTTTAATGGGTATCGTTTCTAATTTTGGCACAATGGTTGTAGCAGCCTATGGGATTGGAAATAGAATCATGTCAGTTGTAATGATGCCAATGCGAGGTTTATCGATGGCCACAACTACCATGGTTGGTCAAACAATTGGTGCTGATAAAGTTGAAAGAGCTGAAAAAATTGTCTGGACAGCTGTTATTTTAACTTTTGCTATTATGTCAGCTTTAATTTTAATTACTCAGATTTTTCCTGGTCAGATTATTAAAGTATTTAATGATAATGAAGAAGTTGTCAGTTATGGAATTGCTTTTCTTAAAATAGTTGGTCTTTCTTTTGGCTTTCTGGGGATTAGGATTGTAATAGGGGGCTCTTTTAGAGGAGCAGGTAATACAATTGCTGCTATGATTTTAGCATTAATTTCTCTCTGGGGACTAAGAGTTCCAGCAGCTAAACTTTTATCAGGTTATTTTGCTCTGGGAGCAAATGGAATCTGGTGGGGAATGTTTATTTCTAATTTTATCAGTGCGATTATTGGCTTAGTCTGGTTTAAGCATGGTGGTTGGAAAAAGAATAAAGCTATTTAGATTTAACTTAATAGTAGATGAGTGTAAAATTATTATTTTTTATCTACTATTTATTTAATAAGCAAAGAAATTAAAATTTAGAGCAGGAATATTAGTTTCAATCTTGAATTAGTATATTAGTAAGATAATTTAAGACTTAAATTATCTTTTAAATTTATTTATTTTGACACACGTACTTCAAAAAATTGGAAGGGGGGTTAAAAATTGCGGGAGAATAAGAATATAACTGTAACAGAAATAGCCAGGAGGCTTGATTTGTCAAGGAGTACAATTGATCGGGTAATAAATGAAAGAGGTAATGTAGCAGCAGCTACTAAAGAAAAAGTTTTAAAGTATATTGAAAAAATAAATTATACTCCAAATCGGGCAGCCAGACATCTAGCTAAAATGACTAATTATACAATTGCTATCTCATATTATTTTCCACGCAAGTTTGCTGAAAAGATTAATCAGGGTATTGATGAAATTTATGAAGAACTAAATCACTATGGATTAAACATAATTATTCGAGCTGCTCAGTCTCGGGAAGAACAATTAGCTCAGATTAAAGAACTGGCTGAACAAGTAGATGCTTTAATTTTATCTGCCTGGGACAAACCAGAACTCATTACTCTAATTAATGAGTTAGTTGAAAGAGGAATCCCAGTGGCTACTTTTAATCGTGATTTACCTGGCAGTAATCGTCTCTTTTATTTTGGCTGTGATTATTATCAATCAGGGCGTTTAGCAGGAGAAATCATTGCCAAAATGGCTGACCCGGGAAAGATTGCTATTATTGGAGATCCTGAAGACAGAATTGCTGCTCAACGAATTACAGGTTTTAAAGATGTTTTACAGAAACTTAATGACTTTAAATTAATTGGTCCCTGGGAAATTACTCAGAATTTTAATTTAACAGCTTCTTTAAACAAAGAAGTAGTTGAAAAAGTAGAGGAAATTAGTTTAGTTAATCAAGACTTGACAGCAGTTTTTGTAGTTAATCAAACTTTAAAGGCAGTGGCAGAAGCAATAAATAAACTTGGCAAGGCAAGTCAAGTGAAAATAATTGGCTATGACTTATACCAGGGAACCGTCAAATTAATTGAGGCTGATTTAGTTCAGGCAGTTATTTGTCAGCAGCCTTTTAACCAGGGCTATTTTCCTTTAAAATTACTATTTGAAATGCTAGCTGATCAGAAAGATATTCAAACCGAAGAGTATATTACTAAATTAGAAATAGTAATGAAAGAAAACCTCTGCTACTATGATAACTATCGGGGATTGAGTTAAAAATTTGCTTTTTTTGAGACACGTGTATCAATAACTATTTAGGTAACTTTATTAAGAATTAGCTGTAGTTTTAAAAATTTAATTGAAGGAGGCTATTATGGGCAATAAAAGTAAAAAAGAACTAATTTTATTTACCTTACCGGCATTGATTATGGTTAGTATAACTATTTATCTGCCATTTGTAATTAGCAGTTATTATTCTTTAACTGAGTGGAACGGAATTTCTAAATCTGCTAAATTTATTGGATTGCAAAATTTTAAAACTTTATTTTTTAATAATTCCCAATTTCTTAATGTTCTAATTTTTACAGGGAAATATACGTTTTTATTTATGCTGTTGAGTAATGTTATGGCATTAATTCTGGCAACTTTTCTGGTTCAGAAAATTAAGACAGCAAATATTTTAAGAGGGGTATTTTTTGTTCCATATATTATGAGTATGATTATAGTAGGCTTTATCTGGAAATTTATTTTTTCACAGGGTTTTGCACGCTTATTTGAAATTACAGGTTGGGGATTTCTTAATTTAAGCTGGCTCGGCAATGCACATCTGGCCTTTTACGCAGTTGTTTTTGTAGGAGTATGGCAGCAATTAGGATTTTATATAGTACTCTATATTGCTGGTTTGCAGGCTATTCCCGAAGATGTTATGGAAGCTGCTACTGTAGATGGAGCAGGTGCTCTAAGCAGATTTTTTAGAGTTAAATTGCCGCTTCTTGGTCCTTCAATAACAATTTGTCTTTTTATGTCACTAACTAATGGGTTAAAAGTTTTTGATATCATTCTGGCTTTAACTCAAGGAGGACCAGGTGGAGCTACTTATAGTGCTACTCTTGATATTTATCGCGAAGCCTTTCAGTATAATAATTATGGGTTAGGATCAGCCAAAGCGCTTGTTTTTTTCTTGATTGTTTTAATTATGACACAAATTGTTTTAACTATATCACGTAGAAATGAGGTAGAAGTTTAATGAAAATATCACAAAAAAATAAACTTAAAAACCTTATTTTAGAATTTATTATTATTTTAATTGCTATTGTCTTTATTTATCCTGTTTTCTTAATGGTAATTAATTCTTTTAAATCATTTAGAGAAGTTATTATTGATGTAATTGCTTTACCAGAAAAATTGAACTTTAGTAATTACTTGTATGTAATTGATAAAATGAATTATCCCCAGCTATTTTTAAATAATCTTTTAATTACTGCAATTGGTATAGCAGGCATAGTTGCTTTATCTTCACTTGCCGCCTATATTATTGATCGTCAGCGTAATAAATATACCAGACTGGCCCAGCTTTTTATAATTACTCCAATGCTGATTCCTTTTCAAACTTTCATGATTACACTTTTAAAAGTAATGAATATAATTCATCTTTCTGGTAGTCGGGTTGGACTTGGAATTCAATATTGGGGATTTGGAATTCCAATGGCAACTTTTATCTATATTAATTTTATGAAGACTATTCCCCGGGAAATAGATGAAAGCGCTTATATAGATGGAGCTTCTACTTTTAAGACTTTTATTTATGTTATTTTTCCTATATTAAAACCGGTAACTGTTACAGTTATTGTACTTGATGTAATGTGGATTTGGAATGATTTTCTCTTACCACTTTTAATGGTAAATAGCAGTGAAAAAACCAAGACATTAGTTCTGGCAGCCTACAATTTTGTTGGCCAATATAATACTCAATGGCATTATGCTATGACAGCTATGGTTTTAACTGTCGTACCTTCAATTTTATTTTTTATCTTTTTACAAAAATATATTGTAAAGGGGGTTGTAGCTGGTTCAGTCAAGGGATAATTATGTATTTAAATTAAACTAAAAATTATAAAGGAGAGATTTTAATGAAAAAAATTATTTCAATTTTAGTAATTACTGGCTTATTATTTGGCTTAACTGGTACTATTACAGCTCAGGAAAAAACAATTGATATCTTTATTTCGATGCCCGAATATGCAACAGCGATTAATCAATTAATTGATGCTTATCAAAAAATAGAACCTGATGTTAAAATTAACTATCAGACTATCCAGAGTGATTATCCAACTCTATTAAAAGTTAAACTTAACTCAGGGGATGTACCTGACATTTTTGCTTCTGCACCTGGTAAAGAAATAGATCTTTATAAAGAATATTCTTATGATTTGAGTGGTCAACCTTTAGTTGATGCTATGCAGCCAGCTATTAAAAAAGTTATGGCAGATAGCAGTGGTGAGGGAGTTTATGGACTAGCAATTAAAGGAAACTATTTTGGTTTGATTTATAATAAAGATTTATTTGCTCAGGCAGGTATTGAACAGGCTCCAGCTACAATGTCAGAGTTAGAAACAGCTATTACAAAATTAGAAGAAGCTGGAATAACTCCCTTTACTAGTGGCTTTGGTGAATGGTGGGTTTATAAACATGTTTTTCAGCATTTTTTGGCAGCAACAACCAATAATCCAGCTGCTTTAATTAAAAAATTTGAAAATGGTGAAGCGAATTTAAAAGATTATCCTATTTTATATAATAACTTTTTTCACTTTGTAGATTTAGTATCAGAGCATGGTGATGCTAAACCTTTAGAAGCAACATTGAATACTGAAATTGCTAATTTTTCTACTGGTAAAGCAGCAATGATGGTTGGTCAGGGTCCCTGGGTGGAAGATAGTTTAGATCAAATTGACCCTAATTTAAAAATTGGTTTTGTTGGTTATCCTGTTTCAGATAATCCAGCTCAAGCACAAGTTATTTCTGGTGCAGATCAAGCCTTAAGAATTAGTAGAAATTCAGATAATTTAGAAACAGTCTTAGATTTTGTTAACTGGTGGTATACCTCAGATTACGGTCAAAATTGGTTTGTAAATGTTGCTGGAGTAGTACCTCCAGTAAAAATGGATTATCAATCTGATTATGACATAATTAAAGGAGCTAAACAATCAGTTGCTGCTAAAGGAGCAGGTCAGTTAACTATTATTTATTCAACTGATTCTTTCCATATGGCTTTTGCAGAAGCAATGCAGGCTTATGTTGGTAATACTATTGATAAAGATCAGGCTTGTAAGTTAATTGAAAATAATTGGGTTAAAGTTGATGGTAGTAATTAGACTTATTAAATAAACTTTTTTAGACTAAATCAACTGAATTAATGAGTGGAAAGAGCTAACTCGTTGTGGGAAGTAGTTTGCTTTTTCTGCTCTAATTTATTTGTTAGGGAGAGGACTGGTTAATAAATGAAGTTTACAGAAGGTTACTGGCTTAGAAGTGAAAAAGCAAATCCAGTTTATGCAATGCATGCCTATCAGGTTGAGAAAATTGAAAATGGCATGCGAATTATTGCACCTGGCCATAAAATTGAGAGTCGAGCTGATGCTCTTGATGTTGGAACAATTACCATTGAATTTAAAGCAGTTGGCCCGGGGATTATTAATGTAAAAAATTCACATTATCAGGGATATAAAGATAATAAAATTAGATTTGATAAGAACCTTAATCCTCAGTCGGTAGATGTTGAAATAACTGCCTCAGAAGCAGTTATGACAGCTGGAGAAGTTACAGTTAGAGTAGATAGAGATAATTTTGGTTATCAATTTGAGGCAGATGGTAAAATTTTGACAAGCTGTGGTTTTAGAAACCTTGGTTATTTTCGTTATAACAAATCTTTTGCTTCTATGCTGCCCAGCAATGATTATTTAAAAGCAGACTATGATCCTTATCTTTTAACAGAGCTTTCGCTTGCTCCGGGGGAGTGTGTCTATGGTTTTGGAGAAAGATTTACTGCTTTCGTAAAAAATGGTCAGGTTGTTGAAACATGGAATGAGGATGGTGGAACTGCATCTCAGGTTGCTTATAAAAGTATTCCATTTTATATGACAAGTCACAATTATGGTGTTTTTGTTGATCATAGTGATAATGTATCATTTGAAGTTGCTAGTGAAAAAGTTGAATATGTTGGTTTCTCAGTTCCTGGTGAGGAATTAAGCTATTATTTTATTTATGGAAAAGATAACAAAGAAGTGCTGAGTCGTTATACAGACTTAACTGGTAAGCCTGCTTTGCCACCTGCCTGGTCTTATGGACTCTGGCTTTCTACTTCTTTTACTACTGACTATGATGAAGAAACAACTAATAAATTTATTTCGGGAATGGAAGAACGTGATATTCCACTTGATGTTTTCCATTTTGATTGTTTCTGGATGCAAGAATTTCACTGGACAGATTTTAGCTGGGATGAACGTATTTTCCCTGATCCAGCTGCTATGTTAAAGCGCTATCATGAAAGAGGTTTAAAAATATCTGTCTGGTTAAATCCTTATATAGCTCAAGGAACTGAATTCTTTCGGGAAGGTTTAGCAAATGGTTATTTTGTTAAAAGAAAAGATGGCAAAGGGATTAAACAGCTCGATCATTGGCAGCCTGGTATGGCCCTGGTTGATTTTACTAATCCAGCAGCTGCAAATTGGTATGCTGAACAGCTAAAAAAATTACTGGATTTAGGAGTTGATTGCTTCAAAACTGATTTTGGGGAAAGAATTCCAGTTGATGTTGAATATTTTGATGGCTCTGATCCAGCAGCTATGCATAATTATTATACCTATCTTTATAATAAGACAGTTTTTGAGCTTTTAGAAAAAGAAAAAGGTAAGAATGAAGCTGTTTTATTTGCTAGAAGTGCTACAGCAGGGAGCCAGAAGTTTCCTGTTCACTGGGGAGGAGACAGTTCAGCCAGTTATGCTTCTATGGCTGAAACTCTACGAGGTGGTTTATCTTTTGCCATGTCCGGTTTTTCTTTCTGGTCACATGATATTGGTGGTTTTGAAATGACTACTACACCTGATCTTTATAAACGCTGGGTGCAATTTGGTTTACTTTCAACACATAGTCGTTTGCATGGCTCACAAAGCTATCGAGTTCCCTGGTCATTTGATGAAGAGTCAAGTAAGGTTCTGGAAAAGTTCACTAAACTCAAATTGGGTTTAATGCCGTATTTATATGCAATGTCAATTAAAGCTGCCCGGACTGGAATTCCTGTTCTGAGACCCATGATTTTAGAATTTCCAGCTGATCCAGCTGTTAAATATCTTGATCAGCAATATATGTTAGGAGACTCAATTTTAGTCGCTCCAATCTTTAATAAAGCTGGAAAAGTAGACTATTATTTACCAGATGGTAATTGGACACATTATTTAACTGGAGAGATTAAAAAAGGCGGCTGCTGGTATAGTGAACAATATGATTATTTTTCTCTACCTATTTACATTAGACAGGATAGTGTACTAGCAGTTGGCTCGCAAAGTAATCAGGCAGATTATGATTATTTAACTGACCTTAGTTTAAATGTATACAGTTTGACTAGCAGTGTAATTCAGACAGAAGTATTTACCAGTCAGGCTGAATTGGGACTTAAAGTTAAGCTTGAAAAAACTGCTGATCAAATTAAAATTAATTTATCTAAATTGCCGGCCGGCTTAAGAATAATTTTGCATAATCCTGTTAAAGCAAATTCTGTAAGTGGAGCAAACTATAATTTTACTCAAGATGAAGCTGTTTTAACTCCAGTTGAGCAAGAAGTTATAGTCAATTTTTAATTTAAATATATTAAAAAATAAAATTTAACTAGATTAATTATTTTATTTAGAAAAAAGGCTGTCTTAAAACGAGACAGCTTTTTTTACCTGATTATTATAAAAATGCTAAAGAACTTTCTAGAGCAGGCGACAATTACTATTCAAAAGAGCTGGTACTATATATGTGGGAAAAATTTTATCAAGAAGTTGCTCAAAATTAGTTTTTAGCAGCAAGTTAATTCTTCATCAATAAAAGAGCAATTTAATATATAAGCGAATTTCATAATACGCTTAATTTAGTTTAATTCAAAAAAATATTGTCTGTGAATCATAAAAATAAGCCTTTTAACTTGAAATTGTAGATTTTAAAAATTTACCATAGATTTACTGCTAAATTTAAACGCACTTAGCTTGGGTAACTTAAAATCATGTTTTAAAATGCTCTTTAAGCAGCTAAAGTCTGGTTTTGAAGCTTGATTTTCTCTGCTGCAATTCTTGCAGCTATCAAACTGATTGAGCTTAACAGTAAATGAGTTTTAACTTTTTTGGCTCCCATTACAGTTAAGTTCTCTAAATTCAGATGCTCTTTTAGCCTGGAAAAAGTTCTCTCAACACTGG
>NZ_FOTI01000023.1 GCF_900114545.1 Halanaerobium salsuginis | reverse complement strand
CGTTACGTCAAATCTAATAGTTTTTTTAAAAATATTAATAGTTATCATAATTGTCAGTTTAGGAATCTGCACTAAATGCAGGAATCCCTCCCCCTGAGCTCGTAAATAGTAATTGAGAAGTCACAACCTACTACACCCAGAAAGGAAGGGATCCTAAGTTATGATTTCTCGAAATTTACCTAATTTCCTGCTTAAACCTCTTATGAATTTTGTTCTTTTGGTCTATCTCTTTTTCTCCAAGCTCTTTCACGTTGACTTTGAACCCAAAGAAAAACTTGATGACAGCTATACTAAGTTTAACAGCTTTGATGACCCACTTCCTGTTATTGAACAGCTTAATTATCAGGAAATTTTGGCTGAAGCTAAAGAAAATGGTCAGCCCATAAAGCCTGTTAACCGCCGTAAACCTCTGACTGTAGAAGTCGAAAAATGCTCCGAATGTGGCGCTCCTAAAAAATATCTCTACAGCTTCGGTCATGACCCAGATGGTTACCAGAAGCTTCAGTGCAAAGTTTGTGATCATCAGTGGGCTCCTGAAAAACCTGAACTAAGATCCAGTAACAGGCCTACCTATCGCTGCCCTTTTTGCGGCTATGCTTTATCTAAAGAGAAAGAGCGTAAGCATTTTACCAAGTATAAATGCCGCAATGATGACTGCTCTAAATGGAAAAATGAACACAAAAGATATCGCTATAGAGCCTATGATTTTGATGTCGAAAACCTTGAAGTTTCAAGACCTGATAAAGAACCTGTTAACCTGGATCATTCCCAGTATGGGAACTTCATAATCTCCAAAGCTATGGATTTTTATGTGGGTCTTGGTCTTTCTCTAAGACAGACTAAAAGAGCCCTGAAACTTGCATATAATGTTTCACCTTCAGCTCAGACTATCCAAAACTGGACTGTCTCTTTAGCTCACAGACTTGGTCCTAACATTAAGGACCTTGATCTACCTTTATCTGGCATTGTTGCTGTTGATGAAACATATATCAAAATCAAAGGCAGCTGGCATTATCTTTTTACTGCCATTGATGGTAAAAACGGCTGTATCATTGCTCAGCATCTCTCAAAACATCGAGATGCCAAAGGTGCAATCACCATTCTCAAAAGAATTATTGACCAATACCAGGGTCGGGATTTTGTCCTGGTTTCTGATATGGCACCAATCTATAGAACTGCTGTGCATGCTGCAAAGGCCTTTTTAAAGACCGATGTAGATCACAGACAAGTTAAAGGACTTTTTACTGATGACGATAATTCAGATGAGGTTTACAGACCCTATAAAAACATCATTGAGCGTTTCTTTGGCACCTATAAAGCTCATTACAAACGTCATAAAAGCTTTAGTTCCTTTGATGGTGCTCTTGCTCATTTAACTTTATATCAGCTATATTTTAACTATATAAAACCTCATAGCTCTTTTGATAACAAGGCTCCTCTTGTTGTTGAAGATTCAAGAGGCCAGCCCATTAACTCCTGGGCTCAACTTATCAGGTGGATCAACAAAACTGATAAGTAACTAAATATCTTTACTGAATAACTTTTCAAAAAATCTTGCTCAACTCTTTTAGAGTTTTATATTTATTTAATTACATTTTTTTACATCATTTACATCTTCAAGCTTTTGACATTCTTAAGATTTTTATTATAATTAAAATTAGTGATACTCTATTACTATTTACTTACATTTTATGGTAACTATCATATTTTATTTGACGTTATCCTTTTTTAACAATAAAGATATATGTGGTAAAAATATAGTTTATAATCATAAGTATACTACCTATCGGCAAGGCAGAATAAATAAATGCAAAAGGGATATTTAGTATATTTGTAGTTCTGCTAATCATTAATTGTTGTTTTACAAGACCAATTCCTTTTAACATGAAATATCCTAAAACAGATATAACAACTATTGAAATTAATATCTCAGCTATTTTTCTGATCCTTAAAGGTAGCTGATTTATTAAATAGTTTATTGCAATATGACTGCCAGTTCTAAAAGCGGCACCTGCTCCTATATATGTAAGCCAAACAAATAACATCATTTGTAATTCTTGTAACCATATAAAGGGAGAATTCAAGAAGTATCTTGCCAGAACTCCCAAAAATGTTATAATTACTAAAATAGTTAATGATATTCCTGCTATAAAATAATCAATATTTATAAGAAGATTACTTATTTTGTTTTTTTTCATGCCCATATATACTCCCCCTTTATTCATTCTGGCAGATATATTGATATATCTGCCAGAATGAATCATTTATAAACTTAAGTTTATTTCATTGCTTCTTTTACTCTTTCATAAAGTCCATCTGACCATTTTTCAGTAAAAGTAGGTAGTTTATAAAATGACTGAGCTTTTTTCTTAAATTCAGCTAGATTAAGATCTAAAACCTTAACACCCTCATCCTGCATATTTTGAAGTGTTTTATCATAAACCTCAGCTTGAACTTTATTATTATATATCCCAGCCTCATTACCAGTTTGAATTAAGATTTTTTGTTGTTCTTCAGTTAATGAATTAAAAAATACAGTTCCAGTGATCCATGTAGTAAAGTTTTTAACATGACCATCAAGAATTAAATATTTTGCTACCTCATAAAATTTACCATTATAAAGTACTGGCAATGGATTTTCTAAACCATTAATTACACCTTGCTGTAATGATGTATAAACCTCTCCAAGAGCCATTGGAGTTGGAGTAGCACCAAGTACTTCAAATCCTTTTACCTGAATTAAATTTCCAGGAACTCTTATTTTTAATCCTTTAAGTCCATCAACTGACTTGATAGGTCTATCGATAAGTGTATGTCTGTCCCCATATTTCCAATTTGAAGTTAGTATTTTAATTCCCTTTTTTTCAAGTTTAGCAGACTGTTCTGCATACCAGTCACTCTCAGTTAAGTTCCAAACATCTTGCCATGTATCAAACAAGTAAGGAGCAAATACAATTCCAAAATCCGCTACACCAAGATCTGCATAAAATGCTCCATCAGCAAGTGTTATAACATTAGCACCAGCAAACATTTGATCAATCAATTCACTTTTACTTCCTAATTGACTTGATGGATATAAATTCATCTTAATTTTACCATCTGTTCTTTCTGCTAAAAGTTCAGCCCACTTATGCATAGCTAAATCAACAGGTTCACCAGGATTATTTGCATATCCTGCTTGAATAACAATTGTCTCATCCTTTGCCTGGACAACTCCACCAATTAAAAGACCTAATACTATTAATATTAAAATTACCTTTTTCATTTTTTTCCCCCTAAAATTAATTTTATTATTAAATATTAACTATCATGTAAACCCAGCTTTAAAAATAGCTATTTATTTAAAATTATATTTTTCATTAATCTGCAAATTTTTAATTATCATTATTCCCTAATAAATTTAATAAACTGGCTTTCATTCCTGCTTTTTTTATCATTTTTAAATTGCTAACTACTGACTCAGTTAAACCAGGTAATTTATTTAAATCTCGGTCCCAAAAATCCTGATTAGCCAGTACGTCTCTTCCCAGTTCAGCCAGAGTTATTTCTGCTGCTTTAAATTTACTCCATAGTTGGGCAAAATACTCTAAGGCTGGTTTATCATCTCTAATTAAATACTTATCTTCTCCTCGATATGCAACTAATTTACCATTCTCAAGCTCTGTTCCCTGATAAAAGGTTATTAAAGCTGCTAAGGAAAAACTTAATCTGGCTGGCACTTTCGATAATTTCTCAATATGTTGAACTAGAGAAGGCAATACTCTCGTCTTGAATTTTGAAGTTGAGTTAAGCGAAATATCAAGCCATTTATGATCTATATATGGATTTTTGAAACGTTCAAAAATCTTATGAGCAAAATCATCTAGTTCAGCTGGATCTGCTGCAAGAGTTGGTATTATATCTTCAAAAACTGCTTGTTTAATAAATTCCCCAACTAAATCATCATTAACTGCATCTCTTACCAGTTCAATACCTGCTAGATAGGAAACTGGTACTGTTGAAGTATGTGCTCCATTTAAAATTCTAACTTTAGTTGTTCTATAAGGTGTTAAATCATCTACCCATTTGACATTTAAACCGGCTTTATGAAAAGGTAATTTTTCTTTTAAACTTTCATCACCTTCAATAACCCAGAGATGGAAGATCTCTCCTGTATCCAGATTTTGATCATGATAAGCTAACTCTTTTTCCAATTTATCTATTTCATTAAAAGGATATCCTGTTACTATCCTGTCAACCAGAGTATTTAAAAAATGATTTGCCTCTTTAATCCAGCTGCTAAATTCCGCTTCTAAATTCCAATCTTCAGCTAGCTGTAGAATAATTCTTTTGAGATTATCTCCGTTACGCTCAATTAATTCAACAGGAATAATAACCATTCCTTTTTCAGGATCTCCATTAAAACTCTGGTAACGTCTGTATAAATAAGCTGTTAATTTCCCTGGATATGACTGGGGCGGTGTATCTGCTAATTGGTCAGCTTCATTATAGCTAATCCCGGCTTCAGTTGTATTAGAAACTACAAACTCAACTGCAGGATCTTCAGCTAATTTTAAAAACTGCTCCCATTCTGTATAGGAGTTTAAGCCACGAGAAATTGCTGTCATAATTTCTCTTTTATTTACTTCTTTGCCATTTTCTATTCCCCGCAAGTAAAGTGTATAGAGACCATCTTGCTGATTTAAATTAGCTACTCTACCTTCGGCAATTGGCTGTACAACAACTGCCCTACCTTTAAATATACCTTTTTTATTCATGGTATGAAACATCCAATCAACAAAAGCTCTTAAAAAGTTACCTTCTCCAATTTGAACTACTTTTTCGGGATAATCAAGAATTTCAGCTGAAAAATCTGCCAGCTCTGTTCCTATTAATTCTGATTCTAAATACTCTCTATTAAGCATTGGTAAATTGTCTTCAGACATTTTTTGCCTCCTCTTTTTAATTGAATTTGATTAATACTTTGGCCATACTGCCGTCATTGTTGTTTAATTCTTTAAAAGCCTGTAATACATCTTCTTTAGCATAAATATGAGTTATTATCTTTTCAATATCCAAATTATTAGTTTTAACTTTATCAATTAAAGGCTTAAAATCATATAGGCTATTACGTGAGCCATAAACATCTAATTCTTTTTTTAATAGTATAGAATGATTAAATTTAGTTTCAGTTTTTCCATTGCCAATTAAAATGATCTTCCCACCAAACGCGGCATTTTCTATGCATTGCAAAAAAGTATTTGCATGTCCAACTGCTTCAACACAAGCATCCATTCCATTGCCATTAGTTAACTTTTCTACCTCTTTAGCCAATGTTTTTTGACTAACATTAACTATCTGATCTGCTCCCATACTTTTAGCTAAATCTAATCTTTCTTTTAACATGTCAACAATTGTAACTTTAGCTCCAGCTAGTTTTGCTGATAACATGGCAAAAATACCAATTGGCCCAGCTCCAATAACAAGAACATTATCTTTATTTTTAATATTCCCTCTATTAATAGCATGATAACCTATCGAAAAGGGCTCAATTAAAGCTAAGGTCTGGGCAGACAAGCCCCTTCCATTCACTATTCTTTCTATCGGCATAGTAATATATTCAGCAAAAGATCCATCTCTCTGCACTCCCATAGTTTCATTACTTTCACAACAATTAACTTTTCCTTTACTACAGGGATAGCAATGACCACAATTAAAATAAGGATTTGCTGTGACAATCATTCCTGCTTTAAGTCCTAGATCATTATCTTCAATATCAACTATCTCAGCTGAAAATTCATGACCAGGTATCCTTGGATAACTAGCAAATGGTTGATTCCCCGTATAAGTTGCAATATCTGATCCACAAATACCACAATATTTTATTTTTAGAAGAGCTTCCCCATCTTTAACAGCTGGCTCTGGCACATCTAAAAGCTCAATTTCACCAGGTTCCTTAATAAAAACAACATCCATTAGTTAAACACCTCGCATTTATATTTATATATCTATACCTAATTGTAAAGATACTTGCCAAGACTGACCTATATGTTTTTCAAGTTCTGAAACAGCATTTTCTATTTCCCCTTCTAACATAAAATTAATTATTCTTAAATGTTCTTCTATACTATGCTCTAATCTATTTGGCTTTTTAGCTGTAATAATTCTAATCCGATGATTTTGAATAAAAATTTGCTGCATCATATTTATTAAATATTTATTATCAGAAGCTTTAATTAGAAAATAATGAAATCTTGCATCTAGACTTGTATAGTAATTATTATCTTTTCTATCAGTGTAAAATTCTTCAAATAAATTTTTATATTTTATTAATTCTTCTTTAACTAAGTTTTTATAAGAAAGCCTTAAAATATATGGTTCCATAAATTTTCTTATAGTAAATATTTCTTTAATATCCTTCATTGTAATATCACAAACCAGGATTCCTCTTTTAGGTAAAATATTAATTAAATTTTCTTGTTCTAGTTTGTTGAGAGCTTCTCTAATAGGAGTTCTACTAGCACCAATTTCTTCAGTTAATTCTTTTTCATCTAAAAAGCTTCCCGGCGGAACCTCACAGTTTATTATCTTATCTTTGATAATATAATAAGCTTTTTCTTTTAAATTATCATAAACAGGTTCTTTATCATATATAAAATTCATTTTTCAAAGCCTTTCTTCTTATATATTTTAAAAATCAAATTAATTTAAACATAGTTACTATATACAATCTAAATTAAAAAGATATTATATATATCTTGTATACATAATAAGCTAAAAATATATAGTCATTAAACTTAAAGAACTATATCTTTCATCAGCTCTTCTGATTTTCAGAACCTCTCTTTCAAAAATTTAGACTATTAGAAACTAGCAGATTATTTTAAATTAAGATATAAACTATTTATCTTATTTGATTAAATTCTATCTTTTCACCATTAGGACCAAAAGCAGTAAAAAAGGCCATCTTTTTCCCCAAAAAGGAACGTTGTTGAATTGTAGTTTCTATAATTTCGTAGTTTTCATTTTTCATTTTTTTAAACAAACTATTGATTTGTGTAACATTAACTGCAAAATGATCAATTGGACCAGTCTGGTTGGCAATAAAATTCACTAAATAGCTTTCTATAATAAGATTATTTAATTTAAAAAAAGCGACTTCTAACTTTCCTGATTGATCACTCTCTGTATAAATAAGCTCAAAGCCAAGCTTTTGATAAAATTCAATTGTCTGGTGCATCTTATCAGTTGGAATTCCCAAATGTTGAATCCTGGTTAAATGGTCTGCAATCATTATTTATCACACCCTTTAGAGTTGCTTAAAAATTTTAATCACTAACTTTGAAACCAAATCTTCTTATTTTTTATTTAACTTCATTAAATAATTACCCAAACGATTAAATAAAAAAATAAGGCCGGGAAAAGTATCTTTTCCCGGCCCATGGCCCCAGAATAAATAAATTTAATTATATTAATTAAATAAATCTGGATAAATATCACTATTAGAAAAATTCAGTTATCTCTGGATAATAAGTCCTCCCAGAAATTTACACCATTCTAATGATATGATATAATTATTTAGTAAATTGATAAATTAAAACTTATGAACAGTTACAGCTGTTCAATTATCACCAGCTTAATATATACCTCCTTTCTTTATCTAAAAAAGACAAAGTGGGATAAGTATGTCTTTTTTAGTGTATATTTTACCTGCTAAAAACAGGCAATTTTATAATAATAGATAAATAGGGGTAGAAATCAATCTATTATTGGAAAACACCTTAAAGTTAAAGAATTTCTTTTTTTAAATAATTACTATAAACATAATGTTTATCTATCTTTAAATAAATAATATCATAAACATTATGTTTATGCAAGCAGATATTTTATTTTTTTATATACATAATGTTTACATAGTTTTACATAAATTTCTATGCTGGATATAATATAAACAGGCTTTAAATACTTTTACTAAGGAGATAATAACATGTCATTTGGGGAAAGATTAAGACTGCTCAGAAAAGAAAAAGGGGTAACTCAAAAAAAACTGGGCAAAGTTATGGGAATTACAGATCAGGCTATTTCTCATTATGAAAAAGGAAAAAGATTTCCTGATACTAAAATGATCCGGAAACTGGCCGACTATTTTAATGTGTCGACTGATTATTTGCTGGGTAATTCTTATGAAAAAATTACTGTTGAAGGTTTAAAAGAAGAATTAGCTGCCGATCCAGAATTTAAAAACTTTATGGATAAAATTTCTGAACGTGATGACCTACAGGAATTATTTAAAGAAACTAAAGATTTAACCCCAGATGAAGTTAAACAGTTAATTAGAGTAATTAAAGCACTTCACACTAGATAATTAGTTAATAACCTGAATTTAACCCTGGTTTAAGCCATGGTTTTATTATTTTAATGTAAATTTCCTGTTCGATGTACTACATCATAAGCAAACAGAGCATAACCAACCTCAGCTGGATTATAATCAGATTCAGCTGCCAGTTTTCTGACAATAGCAATTATTCTGAGATAATCATCCGCTTTAAAGCTCTCTTTTTCCTGTTCAAAATAACCTAATCTAAACAAAGCTGCCCAAACCCTGGTGTCGATAACACAATGTTTATTTTTATCTAGAGCTGTTAAAATAGCAGAAGCAGTTGGAATTCCAATTCCACTTAAACTGCTGTAAAGAGCAAGCTGACAAAATTCGTCTTTAAGCTGATAAGCTGCCTCAGTTACTCGTTCAACCCGCTGAGCTGGATTCTTTTTAACATGGTAAGAGCTTCTAGTTGAATTTAGATGGGCCAACTCATATAATTCTTCTTTTGTTAAATAACCTTTTTCGTGATATTGACTGCCAATTTCTAGCAAAGCAGCTGGATATAAACCTGTTGTAGATTGATATTTAGCCAAATACTTTTGATAGTTGATAGTTTTAATGATAAATCACCTATTCCCATATTTAAAAAATTAATTTATTTGAAAAAACTTTAATTATATAATATAAATTAAAGTTTTAAAAATCAAGCTGACGAGCATTAATTCTTAACCATTCCCGCTTTTTTTCAACCTCAGGAATCAAACTAGCAACAGTCTGCCAGAATGCTTTTGAATGATTGGCATGAACTAAATGACTAAGTTCATGTACAACTAAATAATCAATAATTGGTGGAGGGGCCATTATAATTTTCCAATTAAAATTAAGATTACCTTTACTGCTGCAGCTGCCCCACCGTTTACGCTGTTTCTTAACTACAATTCGGTTTGGTTCTACTCCAAGTAGATCCTTGTAATTTAATATTCTCTGTTCAATTTTTATTTTAGCCTGTTTTCTATACCAATCCACTAAAATTTTTCGTATAATTGGCTGTCTTGCCTGATAATCCCCTTGTTGAACTGCCGGATAATTAACAATAATTTTATCTGAAAATAGTTCAACTTTTGCTGCAGCTGAACTATTTTTAATAATGAGTTCATATTTCTGACCCAAATAACTAAATTGTTCACCATTAATAAATTTTTTAGCTGCTGGAGCAGGTTTAATCTGAGCAACTTTTTTCAATTTTCTTAAGATCCAATCAGTTTTTTTATGTAAAAGTCTTTCGATATTTTTAAGTGATGTAGTCTGGGGGGCTCTAACTAATAGCTCCTGATCTACTTTAATTATTATGCCAATAGTTTTACGCTGACTGCGCACTATTTTATAATTAAGTAATTTATCTTTCAACTTTATTTCTGCCATTACTCTCCTCCATGTAAATTAAAATTTAGCGAGATCCATTTTTGAGAAAACACTTTTACCAATAATCTTTTCTGACCTAGCCTGAACTTCTTTAACTGCCTGCTGAAACTTATACCAATGACTTTTCTGGTATGTTAACTTATCTTTCCATTGATAATTAAGAGAAAGATCAAAACTAAAAATCTCTTTTATTTTATCAGTAATAATTTCTATACCCAAGCCTAACAGAGGAAATTTCTTTAGTAATTTAAACAGCTTAAATTGAAAAGTATCTTCAAGTATTTGCTTAAGCCATTTATTAGAATCATACTCTGCTAATTCCTGACCACCATATTTTTCTTTTAAAGCAAGAGCACGATAATTATTAATTCTCTGCTGACGACTGCCCTTTTTTAATAAATTAGATAAAGTATTTTTAAAAAAATTATACTCAGTAGTTGTTTCTCCAATCGCAGAAGTTAAATCAGCTATTAATTCTTTTGTTTCACTTTCAACTTCCAAATTACTTACTTCAGGTTGATTATATCGCTTTAATTTAACAAAAATACTAGCTGCCGCCTGCAAAAAAAGAGCTTTGTTATTTCTAGTGGCAAGTAAATTACATAATCTTTTATCCTGCCAGATGAGATTAGGAATATCAGGTTTATGAGTTGCTGAAGCATGTCCTATTTTAGCAGGTGATCTTTTTAAAATTCCTTTTAAAGAATTAAATGTATCATAATAACCAACAAAATTTTGATGGGCATAGGTATCGGCAAAAGAATGAATTGCCAATCCAATTTGATAAATATTATGACTATTTAAAGCTTCAGCCAAAATTCTATTGGCATTTTGATTAGCAGGTATAGTATTTAAATAATGTAACTTACCATCTTTCCTCCGGGCTGATTTCTGTAGAGGATTACCAGGAATAAAATGAAAAATAGGATAAATTCTAAATAACTTTTTGCGAGGTTGAATAATATCTTTAGTCTGACTAATATAATTTTGATAGTGAGCTGGAGTTTCTGGAGATATATCAAAGATATAATCATTATCATCAATGTATTGGCTTGCATAAGCCAGAGTTTCTGCTGCAGATTTTTTAAAGCCTGCTTTTACAGCAATCAAATAAGTAATATAATAATGAAATTCAAGATCCATACTATTTCAACTCCTTATTTTAATTAGCTCACTTTTATTTTATTGTAAATATTTGTAAAGTTCAAGCTTTTTTTGTAAAAAATGATCTGATTTTTATTGTTTTAATTAAAACAGCCAAGCTCTATAATTAGCTAAGTACCTCTTTTATTACCCGCATGCTATTTTTAAAAGCAAACTTTTCAATTAAATCTATATTCCAACCTGATCTGGCTAAAGCTTTAAATAAAAGAGGCATCTGCTTACTACTAGCTATTTCTAAATTACCATGAATACCATCAAAATCAGTTCCTAGTGCCAAAACATTCTCTCCCCCAATATTTTTCAAATAATTTAAATGAGCAATCATCCTCTCAATACTGCTCTTAGAATTAGTGCTATCTTTATTCAAAAAATAAGGAGCAAAATTAAGCCCTATTACACCACCTTTTTCAGCTATTTTTATTATCATTTGATCAGTCAAATTACGAGGATGGTTAGCAAGAGAGCGGGCATTAGAATGAGAAGCTATAAAAGGCTTACTGCTGTATTGAGCAACATCATAAAATCCTCCATCCGAAAGATGTGAAACATCAATTAACATCCCAAGCTGATTCATATACTGAACTGCCTCAATTCCAAAGTCTTTTAGGCCCCGGGCCATCTGGGCAGGATTTGTTGAATTGGGATAACCAAAACAATTTTCATAATTCCAGGTCAAAGTAATTAATCTAATTCCTTTTTTATAATATCTTTTTAATTTATCTAAATTACCAGCAACACTTCTACCATCTTCAATGGTTAAAAGAGCTGATATTTTACCCTGCTGCTGATTAACAATAATATCCTGATAATTCTTAGCTAGAGCAACTATCTGATTATGTTGAGTAACTTCCTGTTCTAAAATATTGACTGCCCTATCTATATATAGATCATCATTTATTTCTTCAAGTTTTAATTCAGTTAAAGTCTCTTCATCTGGCATAAAAATAGCAAAAAACTGAGCCAGAGCTTCTCCTTGTTGTAAACTTTTAAAGTCAACACTTAAATTGTTATTTTCAAATAGATTTTCTTGTTCGGATTTATTAAAGATCTTTAATAAACTATCACAATGTAAATCAATATAACGCATTTATATCAACTCCAATTAAATTTATTTGAATCTCTACTAATTTAGCTTATTTTATTTATTATAGGATTATTAGATAATAAATGCAATTGTTAAAAATAATAAAAAATCCTCAACTAATTAATAATTAGTTGAGGATTAATAATATATAATAATTGAAAAGTTAACAATATCCTATCTTGCCTGACCATAATTCTTAAATTTTTTCTGCATTAAGTCCATTTCTTGTTCACTTAAAATAGCAGGTTCACCAATTGTTTTTGCTCTATAATATGTTTCTGCTACATATTCCAATTCTTCAGCTATATTAAAGGCATTTTCTATGCAGTCTGCTCCAGTTAATAAACCATGATTAGCCAGTAAAACTCCATAACGATCCTGCATCGCTGTAAAAGCATTAATGGCCAATTCTTTTGTACCATAAGTAGCATAATCAGCACAGCGAACATTTTTACCAGCAAGTGCTATCATATAATGAGATGCTGGTAGTTCTTTTCTCAAAATAGAAAGACTGGTAGAATATACTGAATGGCAGTGCACTACTGAAAAAATATCATTTCTTTTTTCATAAAATATCTTATGCATCTCGTATTCACTTGATGGTGCTTTATCACCTTCAACTACATTCCCATTTAAATCCATAACTACTATATCTGTTAGTTTAATTTCTGGATAAGGAATTCCACTTGGGCTAATTGCCATTAAATTTTCTGATGGATTATAAATACTTAAATTCCCACCAGTTCCTTTAGTTAAATGACTTGTTAATAGTTTTTGACCAAATTCTTTTATTTTTTTTCTTTCTAATTCTAATTTCATCTTTTTCCTCCCTTAATAAATTTTTAATTCTATAATTTTATCTATTTAAAATTATTTTTACCTTTATTAGTTAAAAAAACTTTTTCAATAATTAAGCCTAAAAACACTAGTGACATTATTATTAATTGATTAGCAGTCAAAAAGTCTAATAAACGTCTTCCATATGGACCCAAAGAAATTAAAACAATTTGATAAATCATTAATTAACACCTTTTTTAGCTGTTTTAATGCCCAGATCTCCTTTAAAAGCCTTATAAAAGAATAATATATAACAGCCAGCTGTAAAAAGAGCAAATATTACCGAAAATATTGCAAAACCACTGCCTAGTTCAGAAAATATATTTCCGATAAAAGGCAACATTAACAACCAGGGTGCAAGATGGCCCCCAACATCTAAGCTAGAAATCTGAGCAGCAGTTTCTGGAATAGCAAAATTGGCTCCTTGAGCAAGAGTAGTTGTCATTGGAGCAAGGAAAGTTCCAATAATTAAAAAACCTGTTATAAAAACGCTGCCAATAACTACTCCTCTAAATATATTTCCTCTTGACCAACCAGTTGCCCACAAAATCAAAACAGGCATTATTGATAAATCAGCAAAAGGAAGCATTCTATTTACTCCCAGCATACTTAAAATTACTGCTAATCCAAGTGAAACTGGAATTAAGATTAAACCTGTAGCAACATTAGCTGGATGTCCAATAACCGTAGCTGCATCTAAACCAATGTAGAGTTCTCTATCTGGAAAACGCTGATTCAAAAACTCTTTTACTCCTTTTGAAAGTGGTAAAAGACCGTTCATTAAAAGTTTAACCATCTTAGGAAAGATCAGCATAACAGCGCCTAAAGTAATTGCTATGTTAATTATATTAGCTAAACTAGTTGACATATCAGAACTAATATTTGGTCCATAAGCAAAAATACCAATTAACAAACCAATAATTGTGCCGATCATTAATGATTCACCCATAATCCCAAACTTTTCCTGAATTTTATCTTGATCAAAATCCCATTCTCTAATTACAGGTATTTTATCTATTATCTCATTAATAACCCATCCAACAGGTGCCCAGGATACTGTTTCTGTATGGGGAAATGAGACTCCTGGCATTCCAAAAAAATCCTGAACTACTGGTGCAGTTAAATCTGCTAATTTTAAGACAATTAATTCTGTCAATAAGCCAATTATAACTGCTAATAAAAAATTATCAGTAGCTGCATAGACAAAAGCAGAAGCAAAAATAAAGTGCCAGTAATTCCAGAGATCAATATCCAGAGTTTTAGTCCAATTTAATAATACTAAAACTACATTTAATAATATTCCCAGGGTAAATATCCAGGGAACAAGTGCAGTAGTTCCAAAAGCAATTGCAGATGAAGCTGGCCAACCAACATCCATAACATTAAGTTCTAGACCCAAATTATTAACCATTGCTTCGGTTGCTGGACTTAAAGTCTGAACCATTAATCCTAACACAAGATTAATCCCAATAAAGCCCATACCAACAGTTAGAGAAGATCTGATTGCTTTGCTTACTTTTATTCTAAAGATCATTGCCATAATAAATAAAATGAGAGGCATCATCACACTGGGACCTAAATCTAAAATGAAATTAACGACATTCATAATTTGTGCCATTGTTATTTCCCTCCTGATCTAAAATGATTAAACAATTTGTTTAAACTACTCTATTAAACTTGAATTAAAAATAGTTAGTAAAAACAGCTCTTAATTATTCAAGCTCGGCAACTATTTTATCAAATAACTCTTCTTCACCAATTCCAGTCAAAAAACTAACTCCACTAAAAGCAGGTATACTATATTCGCTATTTACTGGACCATTTAGAATTATAATATCTATACTTAAATCTTCAATATAATTTTTAGCTTCTGAAATTTTACATTGCTCAAATTCAACTTCAATTCCCCTCTCTGCTAAACCTTCTTCTAATTTGTCCATGATGATAGTTGAAGTCGCAATCCCGGATCCACAGGCCACCAGAACTTTTTTCTTATTCATTATTATTACCTCCTAAATTTTTATTTAAAAATTATTTTTTAAAATTTCACTCAATTTTTTTTGGTTATCTGCTCTTAGAATAGTATTAACTATTTCTTTATTTTGCATTAATTTAATTAATTTCTGCAATACTTTGACTTGTTTAGACGGATCCGTTATTGCAAGTAGAAATACTAATTTGACTGCAATATTTTTTTCATAATTCTCCATACTGATAAAATTAACTGTATTTTTTAATCTAGCAACGGCAACAGCAGCTTTATTAACATATTGAGGGTCAGTATGTGGAATAGCAAAACCTATACTTTCTGTTTCTAAAGCTGTTGGAAATTCTTTTTCTCTTTTCAATACTGCTGATTGATATGTCTCTTTTACAAGACCAGCTGTTTCTAAAATATTGCTTAATTTTTTAATAATTTCTTCTTTATTGTTTAAATTTAGATCAATTTCAATTAAATTTTCATCTATATATAGATCATTCATTAATTAATACCTCCCTGCCAAATAAATAGCTTAAAAAATAGGTTAACTAGCAAATAATAGATAGATATTGCCAATAATAAAAAGCAGGCGGAGCCACTGTTATTCACCTTCTGATATTTTAGCATTTACCTCTGATTAAATTTTAATATACTTTCGATTATTAATCGTTTTTCAGAAGTATTCTTAAGTTTATTTAATATAATTTCATTCTCCAAAATGGGGTGAAAATGTTTAAAAAATTTCCTGCCTTCTTCTTTTTTAAGAGCCAGTAGAAAAATAATTTTTACAAATCCATCCCCCCATTCAACTGGCCTGGCCAGTGTTGCTACAGCAATAGCTGACTTTAAAATATGTCTTTCTTCTGTTCCATGTGGAATTGCAACTCCCATTGCCATCCTGGTAGAAGTGAATTCTTCTCTTTCTAAAACTGATTCAACAAAAAACTCATCTACTCGATCTTTAATAAGTAGTTTATTACTTAAAAACTTAATTATTTCTACTTTAGAATTTATATTCAAATTAATAAATATTAAGTCATTATCAAATAACTCATCAATTTTATCATATTTAACATTTAAAATATTCTGTTTTTTAACAGTCAATAAATTATTAACTTTAGTCTTAATTAAATTAATATCATTATCTGTTATTAAAGGACTAACCTGGACAATATTATCATTAAATTCTTGCAAAGGAACCGTAGTTATAATAATATCAATTCCTTGTAAATTTTCTTGCTTTAATTCATGAACCGCTAATAAATCAACTATTTCTAAATTAAGCAGACGGCTAGCTAACTTAGTCGCTGCCAGTTGGGAAGTTCCAATTCCACTTCCACAAACCACAATAGCTTTAATTTTATTATTTATTCGTTCTAAAGCAGCTCCTAAATGAATAGCCAAATAACCTATTTCTTCTTCTTCAATTTTTACTCCTAAATGTTCTTCAAAAATAACACTTGTGGCCCAGGCTGCTCCATAAATAGCCGGATAATTACTTTTTATCTGGCTTAATAAAGGATTTCTTAAACTCATCCCATATTTCAATCTATTAATAGTAGATCTTAAATGTAAAACTAGTCCTAATAATAACTGTTTATCTTTACTTAAATCTATACTTAATACTTCTTCGGCGGTTATTATAATATCTCTAGCAATCATTATAACTTGATCATCTGAATTTTTTAAAACATCATCTACTCTAACAGAGTTGATGTCTTGTTTTAATTTAGATCCCAGAATATGCAAAGAAATATATCCAATTTCAGCTGTTGGTATTATAATACCAAGTTCAGTCTGCAATTTTTGAGCAATTAATTCTGCAACTTTAAACTCTGTTTTGTTTTTCAAACTTTCCAGCTGCTCCTGATTCATTTTGATATCTTTACCTTTTTTTAGCCTTTCAAAACTAATTGCTATATGAATAACTAAACCAATAAAAGCTTCATCTGTAAACACAAAATCTAATGATTTTTCTAACTCAGATAAAATACTCTCAATTTTTTCAAGCCTAATATCACCTAAAAGACTATTTATCTGATGATAAGTCTGATTATCAAAACGACTATCAGGAGAAAAGTCATCTGATTCTGCTAAAATATCATTCAATTTCTGATTGTTTTTCAATCTTGCTAATAAATCTGCAACTGCTTTTCTCCAATCAGACTCCTGACCTTTGATATTTAATATATAATTTCTTTCTCTTTCTAAAGTTAAGTTATATTTTACTAACCACTTTTCTACTTCTTTTAAGTCTTTATAAACAGTAGCACGGCTAACATATAATTCTTCTGCTAATGATTGAGCAGTATATTTACTCTCAAACTGTAACAATAATCTTAAAATATATTGTTCTCGCTGATAAGGAGATAACTGCTCAGTATAATTATTAACTCGACCAAGTGATTGTAAGAACTGCCTTCTTCTTAAGTCATCAATCTCTAACCAGACACCAACTCCTGTCTTTTTAATTAAGTTTAAATTTCTATTTAACCCCCATTCTGCTAATTTATTTAGATCACTGCGAATAGTTCGATTAGATACGTTTAACTTATTTGCCAGATCACTTATTGTAATTGGTTTTAGACTTTTAAGTAAACTAAACAAAATATCTTTTAATCTTTTGGTTGGTAAATTTACCATATTTAATCACCACATATTTATTTGGGATCATTTATAAAAATCAACTTAAGTTAACTTGTTTTTATAATAGCACAAAAAATTTAAAAATAGTAGAGCTGAGAGCTGACGTCTATTTCCAGATTAATGTGGTAATAAATATAATATAATTAATATTAACTAAACGTAATTTTTAATTGAATATATATAAATAACTTCTTTAAAATGATATAATTTTATTAAACTAAACAATAATTTAATAAAAAAATCTAAATATAATTAAAAAGCATTCTTTCTTTTAAATTTAAATAAAGTGGTGATACAATGCAGATAGATATTAAAAATTCAGCTGGAAATCTGACTTCAAATCAGCTTAAATATTTGCTGAATCTAAAGCAGACAGCAGAATTAAAAGAATTATTTAAAACTGCTTATCAATTAAGAATTAACAATTTGGATAGAGAAATTTATCTACGTGGAATTATAGAATTTAGTAATATTTGCAGTAAAGATTGTTATTATTGCGGTATTAGAAAATCTAATCAAAAGATTAATAGATTTAAAATGAGCAAAACAGAAATTTTGGAAAGTGCTGGCTGGATTTATAAAAATAACTATGCTTCTATTGTACTTCAATCTGGAGAAAGAAATGATCCCGAGTTTATAAATTTTGTTAACGATTTAATTAAAGAAATTAAAAATTTAAGTAACAATAAATTAGGAATAACTCTTTCTTTAGGTGAACAGGATAAAAAAACCTATCAAAAGTGGTTTGAATTAGGAGCACATCGTTACCTGCTGAGAATAGAGAGTTCTAATCAAAAATTATATGAAAATATTCATCCAGTAAGTCATAGTTTTAAAAAAAGGCTTAACTGTTTAAATATACTAAGAGAAATAGGCTATCAGGTTGGGACAGGAGTTATGATTGGACTGCCAGGTCAGACAATAGAAGACCTGGCCAATGATCTATTATTTTTTAAAGAAATTGACGTAGATATGGTAGGAATGGGACCTTATGTTATTCATAAGCAAACACCACTGGCTAAAAAAATAGTTGATGAAAAAATATTAAAAGTACGAAACTTTGATCTAGCTCTAAAAATGATCGCTGCTCTCAGAATTTTAATCCCTGATATAAATATTGCAGCCACTACAGCCTTAGATGCTCTGAGTCCAGATGGCAAAAAAAGAGGCTTAAAAGCAGGTGCTAATATTATTATGCCGGTAATTACCCACCCAAATTATAGAAAAGATTATCAACTTTATGAAAACAAAGAATTAATAGGTGTTTCAGCAGCAGACGAGTTCAAAAAATTTGATTTAAGTAAAGAATTAAATGCAAAAATTGGCTATAATAAATGGGGAGATTCTCCCCACTATTTTAAACGCAATTCAAATTAAATAAATTTGTTTTAGCTAAACAGATTAATTTGTTTTATATAAAATAGAATATTTCAGTCTAATTGCTGCAAAAATTAACTATATACAAAAAAATAATTCTCAACCTAATCAAAGGCTGAGAATTATTTGCTAAATCTATTTGATTTTACTTATCCCTGTGATTTATTTAAACTCTATCTATTGATGATAGTTTTTACTTTCTTTTATATATAGTCCAGTAACTTCGTCCCCAATTTCATTTCTAATCTTTTCGTAAACCGGAATAGATCTTTCATTAATTTCTTTATATAATTCATCTGAAACTTCTATTACCTCGGTACCTTTTTCTTCAATTAATTTTAACTTAGATTCAATTCTTTGATCAGAAGTTTGTCTGGCATATAGCTGAGCTATCTTAGCTGCTTTATCGATAATCTTCTGTTCATCTGCAGGTAGGCCTTGATAAAATTCATCACTCACAATTAATGATATTAAGTGTGGTAAATGATTAGTTTTAACTAAATATTTTTGCTGCTCATATAATTTACTTGAAGCAATAACTTCGTAAGGATTTTCCTGAGCATCAATAGTTCCCTGTTGAAGTCCAATATAAACTTCACTAAAAGACATTGGCGTTGGATTAGCTCCAAGAGATTTCCAGAAAGCTAAATGATAAGTATTACCCATTGTCCTAATCTTTAGGCCATTAAAATCAGCTAACTTGTCAATTCTTTTATTAGTTGTCATTACCCTAAATCCCTGATCTGCAAAAGCAAGCAATTTATAGCCAGCTTTCTGATAAACTTCTTGAATATAATTATTAAACTCTTGATTATCAACTGTAGCCCTAACTTCATCAATTGAAGAAAAAGCACTGGGAATATCAAATACTGCAATTTCTGGCATAAAAGTAACCTGAGGGGCAGTATTTTGAGCCACAAAAGGTATATCTCCATTTTTACAGCTTTCTAGAAGTTCTCTATCCGTACCAATAACACTATTACCATAAACTTCAATTTTCATTTTTCCGTCACTGAGCTCATTAACTTCCTGAGCAAACTTACGCGCAAATATGTTTGTTACTGTATCTTCTGGACTGGCAGTTCCAAGCGGCCAGGCATAATATTGTGTGTCAGCATTAGAGAGGTCCTTGTAAGAAATAGTGACCAAAATCACAATTATAACTAATAAAAAAACCATTATTATTCTTTTTTTCTGCATAAAGTCACCTACTTATTTTAATTTAACAATATCAAACTAATATTTGGGATAAATGTTATTAACAGCAGTGCAATTATAAAAAGATAAATTATGGGCATAACTTGTCTAGAAATTTTAAATACGGGTATATCAGTCAATGAACTCGCCACAAATAAGTTAATTCCGATAGGAGGAGTTACAAAACCAATTGCTAAGTTTATAACTACAATAACTCCAAACTGAATTGGGGAAATCCCTATTTCTTTAATAATTGGAAGTAAAATTGGAGACAATATCAAAATAGCTGGAGTTGTATCCATTATCATACCTACAATTAACAATAAAATATTTATTATAATTAAAATAAACACTTCATTTACTATATTTCCTAATATCCAGCTACTAATCATCTGAGGAACTTGCATTAAAGTAAGCATTCTAGAAAAAGCCATTGAAGCTGCTAAAATAAATAACACTGGTGAAAAAGTTTTTACTGCACTAACAAAAATCCCCCATAAATCTTTAATTTTAAGTGTTTTATAGATAAACAAACTAATAAAAAGTGAATAAAAAACAGATAATACTGCTGCTTCTGTCGGGGAAGCAAAGCCACTATAAATACAGCCTAAAATTATTACCGGGGATAAAATAGCCCAAAAGCTTTCTTTAAAAAGACTCATAACTCCTTTAGCACGTAATTCATTAAGTTTTTTTGCTATCTTTTCTTTATCTTCTCCATGTTTTTTAGAATGATAAACACAATATACTACTAATAGAAAAGCAATTAAAACTCCCGGCATGATCCCGGCTAAAAAAAGCTCACTTACCGATTCTCCCGAAGACATTCCGTACATAATAAAAGGTATACTTGGCGGTATAATAACGCCCAAACTTCCTGCTGTAGCCAAAATACCTGTTACAAATAATTTATCATAACCCAATTCAGTTAAAACTGGAATAGTCATACTACCTACTGCAGCAACTGTAGCAGGAGCAGAACCAGAAATAGCCCCATAAAATAAACAGGTAATTACAACTGCTGAAGGCATACCTCCAGTAAATTTACCAATAAAATATGTAAAAATATCAAATATTTTTTTTGAAATTCCACCTCTAGCCATGATAACTCCTGCCAACACAAACATAGGCACAGCAAGTAGAGGAAAACTATTTACTCCTCCCAACATAGAACTAACTATATATTGACCACTGGCTGTAAAAGATGGATCAAAAGCTCCAGGTAATATTGAAATAATTCCTAACGAGATAGAGACTGGTATGGCAAGTAATATACATATAATAAAAATTAAGAAAACTAATGTAATTGGCATAGCTTAAACCCCCATCATTGTTTTAAATTCAATAATCCATCTCTGGATAATCCGAATAATAACTAAAATAAAACTAACTAAGGGGGCGGCCTGAACATAATACATTGGAATTCTAAAAGCTGGACTTAGCTGACCACTCTTAACAGCAGAAATAACATACAAAACTGAAAAGTATAATATATATACGAAAAAAATAAGTTCAATTGTATGATTAACTAATTTAGCAAAAGCTTTTTTTCTGACTGGTAATTCAGCTACTAAATGTTCTATTTTAATTGAAATACATTTTTTAGTACAATAACTTACACTAATAAATGCTGACCAAATAAATAAATATCTACTAATTTCCTCCGACCAGGAAAGAGAATAATTCAAAAAATATCTGGCAAAAACCTGCACTCCCATAATAAATATCATTAAAATAAGAAACATAACCATTAAAAATTCTTCTAGATTATTATCAAGCCATTTTATTACTTTCATTATACCCCCCCAATAATAAATGATTTTTCACTAATACATTTTAGCTTAAATTCGTTAAAAATAGCTTTTATTAAAAGAATTGCTAAATATTTAAAATAAAATCCATATTTAAATAAATTAGTCAAAATTATTCTCCTACTATAAAAACAATATTTAGCTAAAACTAGTTAGAACTTTTATGAATAGTTTCTAAAACATTACTTAACTCATTAACCCCTATTTGCCCCGGGGCAGATGCTTTTTTAGCAGCTCCAAAAGTTAAACAAGAGCCAAAAACTTCACCAGCTAAACGACTTATCACGCCTTTGCCCGACATTGACATAGTTATAATTGGTCGATCAGCATATTTTTCTTGCATTATTAGAGTAGCTTCTAATAATTCTAATACATCAAATTTTGATTTTGGCATTACTGCTATCTTGGGAATATCCGCTCCTAAATCTTGCATTTTACGTAAGCGGTAAACAATATCATCTTTAGCAGGGGTTTTATCAAAATCATGATTTGAAGCTACTACTTTAATTCCAGCCTGATGAGCAGTTGCTATAATATCTTTAACAACTTCATCCCCTTTAAATACTTCGACATCTATCAAATCTACAAAACCTGACTTAGCTGCTTCTTTATTTAAGGTAATATAGTCTTCTATTGTGATTTTTTTTTCTCCACCTTCCTCTGCGGTTCTGAAAGTAAATAACAGAGGTAAGTCCTTTAAAATAAGTTGTAAATCTTTTAATAAATCTTTTACCTTTTTGATATCATTAACTTCATCATACCAGTCTATCCTTAATTCAACAAGATCTGCTTTAATATCAGCAAAACTTTTGGCTTCTTCAATTGCTTCTTCCTTAGTCTTTGCTACAATTGGCACACAAATTTTAGGTACTCCTTCTCCTAAAATTGTATTTTTAATTTTAAAAGTTTTCATTATCTTTTCATCCTTTCTTTCTCTACTTATCAGTAAATCTTCCTATAAAATAGGACTTATAATTTATAAAAATTTTTATTATAATTAAGATTAATATTTAATATAATCCTAGTTCGAAACATTTGTTTAGGACTTTAGCTAATCGTATATCAATACTTATTATACTAACTAAAGCCCATTATATCTAACTTGTTTAGCTATCTTACCAATAACTAGTTCTATGAATTATTATCCATGCTAAATATACTATTTACACCAACAAGCTTTTTATATCTAGCACCTAAGAATAGCATTAAAACAAAACCAAATATTGCTACAATAAAATCTAATAACATAACTTTAGTAAAATCAATTTCCATTAATTTCCCAGCGATTGTTGGCAGTACATAAGCTGCAAAACTTGTAGCTATATAATATGCATTAGTAAGTTTCCCTTTACCTTTTGGGAAAAACTGGCATAATAAGGTGTTACCAATCTGTAATACACCACCAGCGGCAGTTAATCCTATAACAAAAGAACCAATTGATGTAGTTACTGGAGTTGGAGCTAAATAAATAGATAAGGTAGCTACAGCTGATAAACCACTATATATTATAAGAACTGCTATATTTCTGAAACCTTTAGCCATGATAAATGATGAGAAAAATACCCCTAATAGTGAACCAGCAGTAAAATATGTCATCAATATTTTAGATGCATTTTCTGTCATTCCTACAACTTGAGTACCATATCTAGTAATAACCTGTTGGAATAAATAAAATGTTGACATACAAAGGAAAGAATACATTACTAATGTCAATCCTTCAATTTTAAAGTTAGGTTTTTTAACACAGTCTAAGCCATCTTCTGGAAGCTTTTCATCCTTATTTTCTGATTTCTTTACATCTTGATCAGGAAATTTTGCATTCCACAAATAAATAAAATTAATTAATATAATCACAAATAATAGTACAGAAGACCAACCGAACCAGAAACCATTACTATCTAAGAATATTAGTAAGAATGGAAATAACATACCTGATATTGAGATAAATCCTTTTACCATTGCTGAAGCTGAACTAGCATTATCAGGGAAAATTTCTATTAAAGCTGGATAAATTGATCCATCCCAGCAAGAAGTAGATGCCCCGGCAACAAATACAATGATATTAGCTACCAGTAAACTAGTATTAAACGGTAAAATACCAAAGAATAACATAAAACCTACCATTCCAGCTAAGGCAACAGGTTTTCTACCAAATTTATCTGATAACGCACCTGAAAATAGCTGACCAATAACTTTTCCAATTCCAGTCATAGCAATTACGCCCATTACTCCTGCCTCAGTCGTTCCCCACATAGTAGCAAATTCTGGCATATTTTGTGCCAGAACAATCATTTGTACCCCTAAAACAAAGTAATTCATATACAAACCAATAGCTGTTCCAAGATATTTATTATTTCTTATTCCCGTTGCTTGTGATGCTGCCATTATTGTACACCTCTCTCCTATTCAAATTAATATTTAATGTCTAAAATTTCTTTCATATAATCAATTGGCATGGACTGATCAGTCCATAATCTAAAAGCTGCAGCTCCCTGGAAGAGCATCATTCCCAGGCCATTCATGGTTTTACAGCCGACTTCTTTTGCCATCTTTAACATTTTGGTTTCACGTGGTGAGTAAACTACATCTGTAACAATTAAATCTGGTCTAAAAAATGATTTATCGGGTATATATGTTTTACCTTCTAAAGGTTTCATTCCCATTCCTGTAGCATTAGTAAATAAATAACTATCTTCAATTTCAACTTTTAATTTATCTAAATCAGCTATATCATAAAGTGCTGCTTTGCAGTCTGTTTTTTCGTTTATTTTCTTAACTGTTTCTTCTCCAGTAGCCCAGAAATCATCTTTACGATTAAAAATTGATATTTCTTTTACACCATCTAGAGCTGCCTGAATTTGAATTGCTGTAGCTGCACCACCAGCACCTACAATAGTCATTTTTTTACCAATTGGATCAATATCATTATCCTTTAAAGACATCATATAGCCAACCCCATCAGTAATATGGCCAGTTAACACACCATCATCATTAACAATAGTGTTTACTGCACCACACATTTTTGCTGCTGGAGATAATTTATCTAAATATTTATGTACAACTGTCTTATTTGGCATTGATACATTAGATCCTCTAACTTTCATAGCTCTAAAACCCTTTATTGTATCTTCTAAATCTTCTTTACCAACTTCAAAAGCAAGATAAGCATAATCAAGTCCTAATTTTGCAAAAGCTGCATTGTGCATTGCAGGTGAGCTTGAATGTCTGATTGGATAAGCAATCAGTCCTATTAATTCAGTATGTCCAGTAATTCTTTTTTCCATAATTATCATCCCCTAGTTAATTTTGTTTGAAAAGTTTAACTTTGAAAATTTTTTCACATTGAAGATCACAAACACTCTAGCTCAACTTTCTATCAGTAATTATAAACTATCAGTTTCTATTAATCCAATCGATTTTTTCTTGTCTAATTATAGATATTTTTTATTGAAAGTAGAGTTTGTTACATGTTTTATAAACTCATGTACAACTGGTGGTAAATACTTATTCTTTACTCTTGCTAAATAAATTTCACGTTTATATTTGGGATTCACAATTTCAATTTTTTTGATATTCATATTTTCTAAAATAAGCAGTTCTGGCACAATAGCGATTCCAAAATTTTTAGCAACTAATCCTGCTAAAGCACCATCTTCAATTAATTCATAAACTATATTAGGTTTTATTTTAACTTTAGTAAATAAATTATCAATAACAGAACGCAATCCACTTTCTTTAGAGTAGGTTATAAAAGGAAATGAAGCGACTTCTTTTAAATCAATCTTATCTTTGTTTGCCAGCTGATGATCATGAGGAACAATTAAAACTAACTTCTGGTCCATAATAGGAGTGAACTCTAGATCAGCTTCACTCTTTTTCTTGGAACAAAAAGCTACATCATATTTTTCTTCTTTGAGTCCTTTAACTATGTCAGTAGTATTTTGAGCAGAAAAAGAAAATTTTATATCTTTATCTGCATTACAAGTTAAAAAATCACTAACAATTTCGGGAATAAAGTAAGATCCTAAACTATAGATATATGCTAAATCAATAAAACCACTTTTACCACTTGTCATAGCTTTCGTTTTTTTTATACCAGTATCTAAGTTATCTAGAGAATCCTCTACATACTTTAAAAACAGCTTGCCATATTTAGTTAATCTGATATTTCTGCCCTCTTTTTCGAATAAACAGGTACTAAGTTCTTCTTCTAATGAATTTATAGCATAGCTTAAACTAGGTTGAGTAATTTTTAATTCATCAGCAGCTTTGGTGTAATGTTCAAGATAAGCTAATTTTCTAAAATAACGCAGATGATGTAAGTTCATATTTACAGACCCCTTTTAAATATTTAATAAAAACTATCCAAATTACTTTGTGTAGTATAACACAATATATAGATAAAATCTATTGATTGCCTTAAAATTATTAATTTGTTTTAGTGAAATTAATAATCTATAATCTAGTTAACAACACAAACAATTTCTAGTTCAAAATTTATTATGGAGTGATAATTGTGAATAAAAGCTATTCAAACCTTTTTAAACCATTAACAGTTAAAAATATAACTTTTAAAAATCGCGTTGCTATGACACCAATGGGAACTAATTTTGCTAAGCAAAATGGTGAAATCGGTCCCTCACATATCAATTATTATAAACAACGCGCAAAGGGTGGTGCTGGCCTTATAATTGTAGAAAATGCTTGTATTGATTTTCCACTTGGCTCTAATGGAACTACCCAACTTAGAATAGATCAGGATAATTATCTGCCTAGTTTATTCAAACTTTGTGAAACAGTTCATGAGTACGGTACCAAAATCTCTATTCAAATCAATCATGCAGGAGCCTCAGCTGTTTCTGCAAGAACAGGAATGCAACCAGCATCAGCTTCAAACATACCATCTAAAAAGGGTGGCGAAATACCGAGACCATTGACTAAAGAAGAATTACAGGAAATTGCTAAAAAATATGGTCAAGCAGCTCAAAGAGCAAAAACTGCCGGTTTTGATTCTATAGAAGTCCATGGGGGTCATTCATATTTAATTAGTCAATTCTTATCTCCTCTAACAAATGATAGAACTGATGAGTTTGGCGGTTCTCCAGAAAATAGAGCTCGTTTTGCAAAATTAGTTATGTCTGAAGTAAGAAAAACTGTTGGCCCAGACTTCCCAATCATGGTTAGAATTAGTGCTGACGAATTATTAGAAGGCGGAAATAGTTTAGAAGATACTTTAGTCTTATTAGAATATTTTCAGGAAGAAGCAGATATAATTGATGTTTCTGCCGGTCTAAATGACTCAATTTACTATCAAATTGATGCTAACTATTTAGAAGATGGCTGGCGTTCTTATATGGCTAAAGCTGTTCGAGAAAAATTTAGTAAACCTGTAATTACAACTGGTAATATTAGAAGTCCTCGTGTAGCAGAAGAAATTTTAGCCAATGGTGACTCAGACTTTATTGGAATGGGACGTGGTTTAATTGCAGATCCAGAATGGGTCAATAAAGTTGAATTTGGGGCTGAAGAAAATATCCGCAAATGCATTTCCTGCAATATCGGCTGTGCTGGTCACAGAATTAAATTTAATCGTCCTATCCGCTGTACAGTTAACCCTGATATTAGTGGCGAAAATGATTATCAAGGACAAAGCATAAAAAAAGACTGCAATGTAGTTGTTATCGGAGGAGGTACTGCCGGTCTAGAAGCAGCATGCACTGCAGCTGAAGTTGGCTGTACAACCTTTATTATAGAAAAAGAGCAAAAACTTGGCGGACTAGTTAATCAAATATCTCAGATTCCTGATAAAAAAAGATTATCTGATTTTCCTAAATATCTTGTTAACAGAGCTAAACAATTAAATAATCTTTTTGCTATTACAGAAACAGAAGCAGATACTGATTTTATAGAAAAACTAAATCCAGACATTATTGTAAATGCAACTGGTTCACAACCACTTCTTCCACCAATAACAGGACTTAATGAACTTGTTGATAAAGAAGACAGTAAAATATCTTCTATTAGTGGAATGATTAATCAGATCGATAAGTATCCTCAGGACTTAAGTAATAAAGAAGTCGTTGTAATCGGAGGTGGAGCAGTTGGTCTCGATGTAGTCGAATTTCTTGCTCCTAGAAATGCTAAAGTCAGTATTGTAGAAATGCAGAGTACTATTGGCAAAGACCTGGATCCGGTAACTGAAGCTAATATTTCTGATATTATTAAAGAGCATAAAGTCAAAAAATTACTAAATACTAAACTTTTAGAAGTAAAAGAAAACTCTTTTATCGTAGAAAATGATGAAGGTAAAAAAGAATTAACTTTTGATTATGGCTTTGTTTGCTTAGGTATGAAATCTAATAATCCAGTTCTGGAAGAACTTCATAAAAAATTTGAATCTACAGATATAGAAATAATGAATATTGGCGATAGTGTAAGAGCAAGAAAGATTATAGATGGAGTCCATGAAGGAAGAAATATACTTAAAATTTTAGCTAAAAGAAACTATCTCTAAAATATTTTATAGTAGAGTTTAAAAATAATAATTGTTTAAACAAAATTATAAATATAAAATAAGTGAGCTAGGTAAAGCAGGGCTCACTTATTTTTTTATCCAGATTTTTCTTCTGCACAACTTCCAATAGTTAACTACTCTTTTTCCAATTAACAACCACTGCAATTTAGCAAGTATTTAATTATTAAAGTTCAAATTTCCATAAACCATGTTGATTACAGTAAGAATATATTTTAAATCCTCTTTTGCATCTAAAAGTACATTCCTGACATAAATCTTCATCACAATATACATAAGCATCTTCATTAGCTAAAGCAAAAATTACCTCTGCCTGCTTTTTATTATTAACATATTTAATTTGGCCACCAGTAAAAGTTCTTAAATAAATCCATTCAATAAAATGCTCTTCTTCCATTGGATGTAGTTTTTTACCAATCGATACTTTAATTACATTGTTATCATAACCACCAATAATAGAATAATCTGGTAAATGAGTCTCACTCCCCGGACCTGCTGTTTCAGGATTTAGTCTAATCATTGCTGTCCCACAGCATTGGCAGATATCTGGTGATTTATTTTCTTTCAAAAAGATTATAGTAGCACCACATTTTTTACATTTAAAAAATATTGGATCTGGACTTATAACTGCTGGTTTTTTGCCAGTATTAAATCTAGTTATACTTATTTTATCTTTCATTTACTCACCAACTTCATAATTAAGCTCAAATTCATTTTCTATAAAATCAATAAATTTCTTAAAAAAGGGACTTTTACATGAATTTTTTTTATAGCCAATATAAATATCTCTCGTATTAGCTGGATTAGAAATAGGCAAAATCTTTTCATCTATATTATTATAAATTTTTTTCATTGGAGTTATAGTATAGCCAACTCCAGCTTTTACAAGGGCCAATATAGACATTTCGTCTTCAATTTGAGCATATACTTTAGGTTCTACATCAACCTGCTTAAATAAAGAAGTAATTTCATCTCTAGTTCCAAATTTACTTGAATATTGAATAAAAGGAACTTCTTTTGTATCTCTTAAGTCAAGCGTATCATATTCAGCTAAAAAGGAATTTTTATTTACAATTGCAACGTAATTTTGTTCAGTAATTTTAGTGAATTGCAGCTCAGAATCTTTTTCATCAATCCGATTAACAAATATTGCTTCAAATCTATCATTTTTTAATCCTTCAATCATCTCAGTAGTACATTCTCTAGCTATAGTTGTACTTTCAGAAAGTTGGAAACGAAAATTTTTCTCGTTTCTTGACTCTAGAAAATCTGAAATCATTTGAGGTATAAAGTCTGAACTTAGTGTATATAAAAATGAAATTCTTATTTTTTGGTAAGCATTATTTTTTAAATCTTCCAGTCTTTTGATACCTAAATCTATTTCTTCCAGTGAATTATCAATATAATCTACAAATTCTTCGCCCATCTTCGACAGTTTAACACTTCTACCAGTCTTTACAAATAATTTTGTTCCTAATTCATCTTCTAGCTTAGAAATAGCATTACTTAGGCTAGGCTGTGTGATATGAAGAATCTTGGCAGCTTTTGTATAATGTTGTGTCTTAGCTAAGACTGAAAAATATTCTAACTGATTTAGATTCATACTAGCCCTCCTTTCTTAAAAGCAAAAATTATTTGTAATTATCTCGTATTATATCATGTTTAAAAATTTTTTTTAATCAATAATCTCCAAAAAAATTTAATTGTCGACATTATTTTCTTGTTTCAGCTTTTCTTTTATATCAGCCTTTAAAATAAATTTTTCAATTTTTCCAGATTCATTTCTCGGCAAAGCATCAATAATCACTAGCCTTTCCGGCCATAGTTTTTTACTAACATTAATCTTTTGCAGGAAATCTATTAACTCTGCTAAATTCAGCCTGTTATTCTTATCTTCTAAAACTATATAGCCACAAATTCTTTCACCCATTCTTTTATCTGGCATTCCAATTACAACAGCATCTTTAATTTTAGGATTTTTCAAAATATTTGCTTCGATTTTGTGTGAAGGCAGATTTTCTCCTCCCCTGACAATAATATCTTTTAGTCTCCCCACAAAACTAAGATAGCCGTCATTATCTAAACTACATAAATCACCACTTTGATACCAACCATTATCTAAAAAAGCCTTAGCTGTTAATTGAGGAGATTTAAGATAACCAACAAAAACATTAGGACCTCTTGATAATTCTTGTCCAATATTTCCAACAGCTACTTCCTTAAGATTTTTATCAACAATTTTTACTTCAACCCCAGCTATAGGAGAACCCTCAGTATTAACTATTTTATCTATTGTATCGGTTGGTTTTATGCAAGTATGGGGCACACTCTCCGTAGAACCATATACTCCGCAGACTTTAAATCCATTCTCCAGAGCTTCTGCTATCATACTTTCTTGAATAGAAGCTCCCCCACAGAGAAAGAATTCTAAGGAATCAATATTATATTCTGCAATTTTTAATTCTTCTAATATATCATGGATCATTGGAGTAACACCCATTCCATAGCTGCATTTATGCTGTTGAATTAGCTCCAGAGAATCATGAGCATTAAATCTATCCTGTAAAACAGTAGTTGCACCTGCCAACAGCGGTGATATAATTCCGTGATGAAATCCAATTGCATGATTTAATGGGGAAGGCATCAACATGATATCCTTATTATCTATTCCTAATGTCTGATTAAAAGCTTTTTCACTATAAATAATATTATTGTGAGTTAGCATTACCCCTTTTGATTCTCCAGTTGTTCCAGATGTAAACAAAATAGCTGCTACCGAATCAGACTCAGCTTTAACAAAATCTTTAAGTGGGCTATACTCTGTTAGTATTTGTGATAAAGTTATAAATACTGTATTATTTTTGGCTAAATTATCGAGCATTACAATTTTTTCAACAAATTGTAATTTCTTTTTTATTTCCAGCATAGTAGCAGAATAATTATATTTATAATACTCTGTTGGAGTAAAAAATACTTTAGATTCTGTCATATTTAATTGAGCTATAACTTCTTCTTTCTCACAGCTTAAACAAATTGGATTAGCTGCGGCCCCAACTTTTAAACAGGCAACCAGGATTAGTACAAATTCTTTCCAACCTGGAACCTGAAAAGTTACAATATCATTTTTAGCAACTCCCCTTTCTTGCAAAAATGATGCTAACCGAGATGATAAATTATCTGCTTCTTTATAGGTGAACTTACCACCATATGAATCTATAACAAAGTCTTTGTCTGCATATAATTCAACACTAGTTAACCAATAGTCTAATAAAGTCTTATCGCTCCAATATCCTTTTGACCGATACTCATCACTCAAATCAGGATCTATTCTTAAATTATCAAACATTAACATCCCTCAATTTATAATCATAATTTTATCTTTTTATTATCTAGTTGATTATTTTGCAAAATAATCAACTAGATATAGTTTACCAGGAAAATTCTATTTAGCAGCTTTTAATTCTTTGATTGCTTTAGTTAATTCTGGTACTACTTTAAATAGATCACCTACGATACCATAGTCAGCTATCTCAAAAATAGGGGCGTCTGGATCTTTATTAATAGCAACAATTGTAGCAGAGTCTTTCATACCTACCTGATGCTGTATTGCTCCAGAAATTCCACAGGCTATATATAATTCTGGAGTTACAGTTGTTCCAGTCTGCCCAACTTGGCGGAAATGAGGAACCCAACCAGCATCTACTGCTGCCCGAGAAGCTCCAACTGCAGCTCCATCTAGTTCATCGGCCAGCTTTTGAATAATAGAAAAGTTTTCTTTACTACCTACACCTCTACCACCTGCAACAACAATATTTGCTTCTGCTGGTTTAAGATCAGCTGGTTCTTCTCCTTTGATAAATTCTCTTAATTTAGTTGTTATCAATTCTTGCGGAGTATGAATATCTACTTCAATAACATTTGCTGTCCTACTGTCGTCTGGCTCACCTTTTTTAAAAACGCCAGCCCTGACTGTACCCATCTGAGGTCTGCTATCTGCACATAATATCTGAGCATAAAGATTACCACCAAAAGCCGGTCTTTCCCAGATCACATTTTCTGTCTCCTGATCTACATCAAGATTAGTACAATCAGCTGTTAAACCAGTTTGTAAAGTAACTGCTACTTTTGAGCCTAAATCTCGACCATTATGAGTTGCTCCAATTAAAATTGTAGCTGGTTTGAATTTTCTTACTAATTTTGCCATAGCATCACCATAAGAGTCAGAACAATAATTTTCGTATTCTTTTCCTTTAACAACATAAACATCATCTACTCCATATGCTGTTACTTTAGCAACAGATTCGTCTACATCAGATCCAATAATTACTGCGCAAAGCCTCTCCTGAGTAAGATCTGCTAATCGTCTTCCTTCATTTAATAATTCAAGTCCGACATCTTTAGGTTTTCCCTGAAATGTTTCTATAAAAACCCACAAATTTTTATATTCTTCAAAATTCATAATATCCTCCTCTATAAAACATTTTTAGCAAGTAATTTATCTACTAATTTTTCGGCTGCTTCTTCTGCTGTATCGGCTGCTATTATTTCGCCATTTTTGCTAATATCAGGAGTAAAAGTTTTCTTTACTCTAGTTGGTGAACCTTTTAAACCAATTTTATTTTTATCTATCTCACCGAGATCAGCAGCTGTTATTTCGCCTATTTCAGCTTGATTGGCAGCTAATATACTCTTAATTGTTGCATAACGGGGCTTATTAATTGCTTTTGTAACAGTACATAATAATGGCTTTTTACTTGCAATAACTTCAATTCCTTCTTCAACTTCACGTTTTACAATAACTGTATCTTCTCCTTCCAGACTAACATCTACTACATAAGTTAAGCGGCTAATTCCTAAATGTTGAGCAGTACTGGGACCAGTTTGGCCTGTATCACCGTCAATTGCCTGCTGTCCAGCAAAAATAATATCAAAATCGCCTATTTTTTTAATTGCTTCTGATAGTATATAACTTGTAGCATATGTATCGGAACCGCCAAATAATCTATCTGTAACAAGATAGGCTTCGTCTGCACCTAAAGCAAGTGACTCTTTCAGTGCTTTTTTAGCCTGACTGGGTCCCATTGATAGAACTACTACTTTTCCTCCGTATTCTTCTTTATATTGAACAGCAGCCTCTATCGCATTTTTATCAACTGGATTAATTATGCTTGGAACTCCAGCTCGCATTAATCTATTAGTTTCAGGATCTATTTTTATTTCAGATGTATCCGGAACTTGTTTAATTAAAACTATAATGTTCATCAGTCTACCTCCTTTATTTATATTCTTTGTCTAACTCTCTAGCAATAGTTGATCTTTGAATTTCATTTGTACCTTCAAAAATTTGAAATACCTTGCAGTCACGCATTAATTTTTCAACAGGATAATCTTTAATAACTCCATAACCACCAAAAACCTGGACTGCTTTAGAAGTAACTTCCTGGCAAGCATCAGAAACAAATGTTTTAGTTATTGCGCCTTCTTTTTTAACTAGATCTCCCTGATCCATCAGCCGCATTGTATTATTAACTAATGCTCTGGCTGCTTCTGTTTTGATAGCCATATCAGCAATTAGCCCCTGGACAGACTGGAATTTCATAATTGGTCTGCCAAATTGTTCTCTTTCCTGAGCATAAGCAATGGCTTCATCTAATGCTCTCTGCATAATACCAACTGCCAGAGTACCAACAAAGGCTCTCGAAAGATTTAAAGTATTTAATGCTATTTTAAAACCCTGACCTTCTCTACCGATTAGATGATCTGCAGGAACTCTAACATCCTGGAAAAATACATCTGAAGTATTAGAAAGCCTTAAACCCATTTTATCTTCATGAACTCCTACAGTTACTCCAGGCCGATCTCTTTCTACTATAAAAGCAGATATTCCCTTATTACCAGCATTTTTATCAGTTTTAAAGAAAACAACATAAACATCAGCAATTTCACCATTTGTAATGAAAGTTTTCGAAGCATTTAGTATATATTCATCACCATCTTTAACAGCTGTACCCTTCATAGCTGCTACATCAGTTCCAGCATTAGGTTCAGTCAAAGTAAAGGCTGCAAAATTTCCAGGCTCAATAATATCAGCAAATAATCTGGCCTGTTCCGGACTACCTGATAAAATTACAGATCTTAAAGCTACAAAAGTACTAACTAAAGTAATTGCGTAACCAGCATCTACTTTAGCTAATTCTTCAAATATCATCGCTGTAGTTTCAAAATCGAGCCCTGCTCCACCATATTCTTCCGGGATTTCTACCATATGGAGTCCCATCTCAAAAGCACCCTTAAATAATTCTTTGGCAGGGGTTTCTCCTTTTTTATCTAATTCTTCTACGTAAGGTTTAATTTCATTTTCAGCAAAGTCTTTAACTAATTTAATTAATTCTTCTTGTTGCTCTGTATATAATAAACTCAATACTCTTCCCTCCTTATAATTTATATTTATTTGATATGTTCTTCGCCTACTACTGCACCTTCAGCGATTAGACTTTCAATTTCCTCTTTGCTATAACCGTGCTCTTTTAGAATATCAATCGTAGAAGCACCCTGTGCTTTTGATATTTTTAAATCAGGTTTATCCATTGAACTAAATCTAACTGGGTTGGTTGGAATCATCCGTTCAGCACCAGTTGGATAATCAATTTTTCTTAAAATATCATTAGCCCATACCTGCTTATCTTCGTAAATATCAAGTGGTTCATAACAAGCTTCACACGGCAAATCATTTTCTTTAAATAAATTAACCCATTCCGCTAATGTCCGTTTTGATATTTCTTGATCAAGTAAATCTATAAATTCCCTGTTTAAGTTGTTTTGATTTAAATAATCAATATCTGAATATCTTTCGTCCCCCACTAAATCTGCGCGTCCAATTAAGCTCATCACTTGATCAAAGTCTTTGTTATATTCTGGGAAGCAAATTACCATCCATTTATCATCAGAAGTTTTATAGGTATTGTTAAAAGGATTGGCATTCTCTTTTCTAGTTTTAGGATACTGGTTGCCATACTGAGCAGATACCATTGCGATATTTTGCATAAATATTGCAGCATGATGTAAACTAACGGTAACTTTATCACCCTTACCAGTTTTCATTTTATTAACTAATGCCCCACAGATTCCTGAGGCCAGGCACATTGATACCTGAAAATCACCATAACCATTGGCAGGATTCATTGGACTTGCCCCTTTTTCTAAAGTTGTACCTAAAACTCCTCCTCTTGACATATAAGCTGTTGCATCAAAACCAGCTGTATCTTTTTCAGGACCATTTTCACCATAACCAAGTACCTGAGCAAAGATAAGCTCTGGAAATTTATCACTCAGGGTTTGATAATCGATTCCTAGTTTAGATAGTGATTTTGTCCTGGTATTTGTCAGAAAAACATCTGCCTCTGCTAAAAGGTCATACATTACTTTTTTACCAGAAGCTTTTTTTAAATTAACTGTAATAAATCTTTTATTCATATTAGCTACATCAAAACCGAGATTTTCATCATCTTCATAATGCATATTAAAAACTGCTCCCTGGGTTCTACCGGGGTCTCCTTTAGGAGCTTCTACTTTTATAACATCTGCTCCCCATTCGCCCAGAACTCTACCAACAGTAGGAGCTGCTAAAAAAGTAGTCATATCTACAATTTTAATTCCTTCTAATGGTTTCATAGGATCAATTCCTTTCCTTGTTATATCTAATCTGAAAAACATAGCCTTCTGACCAGCAAAAGGCTATGCTTTTTTATTATCAATCTAGTATTTATTACTCAACTATGCCACCATTGGCAATTAATTTTCTTGAAGCAGTAAATCTCTGAATTGTACGGGGGCCTTCTTCAAACCACATTGCTCTACAGTCTCGATACATTCTTTCAACTGGACCGTAAGGATTATCTTCGAAGTAGCCAATTCCGCCAAATATTTCGATACAATAATCGGAAACTAATTTAACAGTATCTATACTGTGAAGTTTAGACATTGCTGCTTTCATTTCGATATCTTCTCCTTGATCATATTGATCTGCGATATCATAAAGCATCATTCTCAAAGCATAAATTTGTGTTCCCATATCAGCAATCATCTGTTGAATAGCCTGTCTTTTAGCCAGTGGTTTGCCAAAAGTTATTCTATCTTTAGCTCTCTTAACAGCCATTTCTAACATTCTCTGACTCATTCCCAAGTTACTAACAGCAATATGAGCACGAGAGAGACCTAATTCAGCCATTGCTATTTCGAGACCCTGACCTTCTTTACCTAAAAGATTTTCTTTAGGTACTTTTACATCAGTAAATTTTAAGTCTGCATGTCCTGCACCCCGGCAGCCCATCATATGAGCCATAGGATTAATTTCATAACCAGGAGTATTTGTTGGAACAAGGAAACATGAGATTCTAGTTGTTTTAGGATTTTCAGGATTAGTTACTGCAAAAACATAACTGGCATCAGAACAATCAGTATGTGAGATAAGAGTCTTTTCGCCATTCAGGATATAATAGTCACCATCTTTAACAGCACTAGTTTTAATATCTGCTCCAGAACCAGCTTCTTTTTCAGTTAAAGCAAAGTTAATATAAACAGATTTATCCTGGAATTTTTTCATATATTTTTCTTTTAATTCTTCCGAACCATAGTCATTCATGATTTTCCAGTTAAGACCTGCTGCATGGTGTAAATGCATTCTCATTCCACCTGGGCCGCGGCTAAATTCTTCCTGCACCTTAAAAATTTCTTTTGTTGTAAATCCCCAACCACCATATTCTTCTGGCATGTAGAAACGATAGAGATCATTTTCAATTGATAGTTTATAAAACTCTTCGGGAAACTTATTTGTTTGTTCAATCTCTTTTTGCATTTCATCAAATGGACCTTCTGCTAATTCACGGATCTGTTTTAAATACGCCTTAAACTCTTGATCAGTTAATTTTGACATTAGTTTTCCCCCTTAATTATTTTTAAAGCTAACTAAAAATTCTTGTTTAGACTTGATAGCTGGAATATTAAATCTTTAAATTTTTCAATTATAGCAGCCATATGTAATACTATAGTGACTCATCTAGATGAGAGATTATTAATTAAAATATTTAAAGTTTATTTGTTATATTTTTCACTATCATTTCTAAATCTAGTCTACCATAATTTGCAATATTCATCTAATTCTAAATAAAAATATATTCTGGTATTTTATAGTCTCTGGCTATAAATTCTTAATAAAATGAATATTATTACTATTTAAAAATTATCTCAAATATAAACAAAAATATCCATAGCGCTTTAAACTGTAGGATTTAACAACTACAATAAATTTAGCACTATGGATAATCTTTTTATATATTCTATTTAATTATTTGACCTGACCATATGTTTTGAATTTTTTCGCCATTTTATTCATTTCTTGATCTTCTAAAATAATTGGATCTCCTATACTTTTAGCTCTATAAAATGTTTCTGCTACATATTCAATTTCTTCTGCGATATTAAAAGCATTTTCAATACAATCAGCACCTGTCAGTAAACCATGATTAGCTAAAAGCACTGCCTTTCTGTCCTGCATTGCTGTGAAGGCATTATCTGCAAGTTCTTGTGTACCATAAGTTGCATAATTTGCACATCTAACATTTTTTCCTGCCAGTGCAATCATATAATGCGAGGCAGGTAAATTCTCTCTTAAAATAGAAATAGCTGTTGAATAAATTGAATGACAATGAACAACTGCAAATATATCATTTCTTTGCTTATAGAATATTTTATGCATTTGATATTCACTTGAGGGCTGTTTAGCACCTTCAATTTTATTCCCTTTTAAATCCATGATTACTATATCCTCTAATCTTGTTTCATAATAAGGTATACCACTAGGACTAATGGCCATTAATTCCTGTTCAGGATTATAGATACTCAAATTACCCCCAGTTCCTTTAGTTAGACCACTATCAACAAGTTTTTTACCAAAATCTATAATCTTTTTTCTTGCTAATTCTAATTTCATATTTTCTCCTCCAATTTTTACTTTTATATAAAAGCTAGTTTTTATATTTATTATAATAATTCTTCAGGCTCATATACCTTTAAGTCAATTGAATTTTTAACAATTTCTCGACCTTCTTTTAAATCTTTTATTTCTCCTAAAGCAATTAATTGAGTTAAAATATTACCAACAGCAGTTGCTTCAATGGGACCTGCAATTACTTTTCTTTTAGTAATATTGGCCGTATATTGGCATAAAAGCTCAGATTTAGTTCCACCTCCCACTACATTTATAGTTTTAATTTTTTTATCTGTAAGCTTCTCTAGCTCTTGAATAACTTCTTTATATTTTTGAGCTAAGCTCTCATAAATTAACCGGGCAATTTCTCCAGGTTGCTCTGGCACAGATTGCTTTGTTTTTTTACAATAAGTTTTGATTGCTGCTGGCATATTAGCAGGATTAATAAAACTTGAATGATCTGTATCAATCTGATATTTAAAAGGTTTAGCTTTTCTTGCTGCCTCATTTATAGCTTTATAACTTAAGTTTTTACCCTCTCTCTTCCAGGCTCTTTTACATTCTTGTATTAGCCAGAGACCGGTTAAATTTTTTAAAAATGTAACTTTACTTCCAACCCCTAATTCATTAGTAAAATTTTTCTGTAAACTTTTAGCTGAAATTATTGGCTTATCTAACTCAATGCCAAGTAAAGACCAGGTTCCACTGGATAAGAATACACTGTTTTGATCTACAATTGGTGTTGCAGCAATTGCGGATGCTGTATCATGACTACCAACTGCAATAATAGGGATATCTTTTTGAAGAGCAAGTTCATCTTTTATTTTACTATTTATATTGCCTATTTTCTGACCAGGAAAAACTATTTGCTGCATAATTGATTGTGGCAAATTAAGGGTATTAAATATTTTTGACGACCACTTTCTCTGCAAGGGATTTAAAAGCTGAGAAGTAGATGCTATTGTAGCTTCATTGAATTTATTACCTGTTAAAAAATAATTTAATAAATCTGGAGTAAACAATAAATCTTTTGCATTTTCCAACAGCCAGGGCCGTTCTTTTAATTCAGAATATAATTGAAAAATTGTATTTACTTGCATAATCTGAATGCCCGTCTCAGAATAAAGCTCTTGTTTAGATATATTTTTAAAAACTTTGCTTAAAGTTTTATTAGTCCTCTGATCTCTATAGTGAAAAGGTACAGACATTAAACTTCCCGTATTATCTAATAATCCATAGTCTACCCCCCAGGTATCAATTCCAATTGAAGCTAGATTATGATTAGTCTTCTGAATAGCCTTTCTAATTCCATTTTTAATTTCTACAAACTGTTTTAGTGTATTCCAGTGAAAATTATTATTCAAATAAACTCCATTATTATTAAATTTATGTAAGATATCTAATGTCAACTTTTCTCCATCAAATTTGCCAAGTATTGATCGACCACTAGATGCCCCTAAATCACAAGCTAAAACTTTTGTTAGTTGTTTATTCATTTTTACACCTCTTTTCAATAAATAATTAAATTGATAAATTACTCTTTGATAATTAAATATATTCAGCAGAGCAGCTAAAAATAACTCTGCTGAATATTTATTTTTAGATTTTATCTATATAGAGGACCAAAATTCTTACAGGCTCGATAATCAGCACTTTCTAAATCATTAGTACCAAATAAATTCCAGGCATCAGGTCTAAAGATTCTTTTTGCCGCTACATTATGCATATTAACTGGAATTCTTAACATTGCTGCTAAGGTAATAAGCTGATCTCCAATATGGCCAAAACTAATTGCACCATGATTAGCTCCCCAATTGTTCATAACTGAATAAACATCTTTAAAAGCACCTTTTCCGGTCAAGTTTGGAACAAACCAGGTTGTCGGCCAGGTAGGATCTGTCCTCTGGTTTAAGACTTCATGAATTTCTGGATCTATTTCTACCGTATAACCTTCTGCTATTTGTAAAACTGGTCCTAAACCTTTAACTGTATTCATTCTGGCCATAGTAACTGGCATTCCTCCTTCTGTTAAAAATTGAGAGGAAAAACCACCTCCTCTAAAATAACCTAGATTTGCAGGGGGCCATTCTGTTGCTTGTAGGCAGGCTTCTACCTCTTTTTCTTTTATATTCCAGAATTCTTTCATAACAGGATTACCTGCTTCATCTTGCATTTTACCTGTTCCATCAAGAGTTGTAGAACCGGAGTTAATTAAATGAATAATTCCATTTTTAGCTCTCCCGGTTAGTTTTTTACCTGTTACTCGCTCAACTGCTTCTGGACTCCAGAAAGTTCTTACATCAGAAAAGATCTGAGCTCGATTTGTTAAAAGATGATTAAATAACATTGGAACTGCATTTAAACTATCATTTTCTGTTGCAACAATATAGGCTTCTCGAATACCATTCCAGTCAAAAGAAGAGTTCAAAATTGCCTCCATAAAATCTCCATTGGGAAAGTGATCTGTCCATTGCCTTTGTCCCTGAAATCCAGCTGCAATTGCATTATGACCTTTAGCCTCCTCTTTATACCCTAACTCTGCTAGTCTAGGATTACCAATCATTAGATCCCTTGCAATTAAAGTCATTTTAACAATAAATTCCCACTGCTCATTTTTTTCTTCCCGGCTGGCCTGCTCTGCTGCTGGATTATTATCCTTACCTTCACTACAATTATTTTTAACCCAGGCTAAAGCCTTTTCAAATTCTTTCTGATCATAAATATTTTCTGCTATTCTGCGGGTAAACTCGCTCATATCAATGTATTCATTTCTCATCCCCAGGTAATCCTGAAAAACTTCTTCATCTACAATTGAGCCGGCAATACCCATTGCCACTCCACCCATTGCTAAATATGATTTACCTCTCAGATATGCAACAGCAAGACCTGCTTTAGCAAATTTAAGTATTTTTTCTTTTACTTCGTCAGGAATTGTTGTATCTTCAGCAGACTGGACATTTTGCCCATAAATTTTGAATACAGGCAATCCTTTTTGATTATGACCAGCTGCCGCTGCTGCTAAATAAACTGCTCCTGGTCTTTCTGAACCATTAAAACCCCAGATCGCTTTTGGTCTTAAAGGATTTTGGTCTATTGTTTCAGTTCCATATGTCCATGATTTTGTTATAGTTAGAGAAGCCCCTACACCTTGACGCTGAAATTTTTCTTCTGTTTTAGCAGCTTCGGCTACACCACCAATAGTTGTATCTGCAAGTACACATTCTACCGGCATGCCATTTGGATGTCTCAAATTTCTTTCTATAAATTTAGCTACACTTTTAGCTAAATTCATTGTTGGATCTTCTAGAGATTCTCTGACGCCCCTCTGTCTACCATCAATTACTGGTCTAATTCCTATTTTGGGCATTGAGCCAATAAGTCTATTTTTAGCTTCTTTGTCATTCATTATTTTTTCCTCCTTTTAAAATTGACTTAATTAGTATTAAAAACAGATTTATAAAATATCTATTCACATATATTTAATTAGTTAATTAATTATTTTATCAAACAGGTTCTTTCGCTATTACTCCCTTTTTCAAAATTAGATTTGCATAAAGACTTGTTTCACTACTAGCAACAACAGCATAAGCTTTTCTGGCTCTTTGATAGAACTTAAATCTTTCAAGATAGTTAAATTTTATCTCTCTCTTTGAAAAAGAAGTCACTATATCTCGATATTCTTGCCAGATTTCTGGTTTTAAATCTTTATCTGATTCAGTAGTTTGCATTAATATAACTGGACTTTCTACATACGGATCGAGGGGAAATAATTTTAAAATAGCCATTAAAATTTCTGGTCCCCCATGTCCATCTAGTCGAACAACTCTTTGGCCAATACTTGCAGATGGGAAATTCCCATCTGCAAGAACAATTTCGTCTCCATGTCCCATCTCCATCAATATTTTTATTAACTCGGGACTAATTATTGAAGGTATTTTTTTTAACATTATTTATCTCCTTTAATAAAAATCAATCAAAAATTAATCGAATCTTATGACATTTAAATATTTTTGATTAGCTTAATATTTTATTTATATAATAAAGGCTGAAGAATTTCTGAATCCATATTACGCTTATTATAGTAATAAAAACCTGTATCAATCATTTCTGGTAATTCTTCTCCTTTTATTGCTTTTACTGCGGCTTCAACTGCACGATAACCAATGCCAACTGGGTTCTGAGTAATGGCACCATCTATAATACCATTTCTAATTGCATCTAAAAGAATACTTCCCGAATCAAAACCAATTGTAGCAATATCATCTCTGCCTAATTCCATAATCGCATTAACAATACCTACTGCCGAACCTTCGTTAGCCCCAAAAAAGCCATCTAAATCAGGATTAGATTCTATAATACTTTTAGCAAGGTCAGTTGACTTTAAGTGGTCTCCCCCACCATACTGGACATCAACAATTTCAATTTCTGGATATGAATTTTTTATTCTATCTAGAAATCCATCTCGCCGTTTTCTACCAGTTAAACTAGTCTGATCCTGTACTATAGCTGCAACCTTACCCTGATAACCAATTAGTTCAGCCATTTTATCAGCTGCATAAGAAGATGCAACATAATTATCAGTAGCTGCTGTAGTTACAGGTATGTCACTATCAATACCTGAATCAAAAGCAATAATTGGAATGCCTTTAGAATCTACTTCTTCAATTAAGGGGAGGGCAGCCTGGGTATCTAGGGCTGCAAAAACAAGCGCATCTGGATTTTTATCAACTGCTGTCTGGAGCATATCAATTTGATTTGCTACCTGGGTTTCACTTTCTGGCCCTTCATAAGTTATTTCTACATCATAATCTTCTGCAGCTTGTTTAGCTCCCTGTCTAACAGCTTGCCAGAATTGATGCTGAAACCCTTTAGAAACAATTGCAATATAAGGTTTATCCTGTGCCATAACTGTTCCAGTAAACACCAGCAAAACTGCCAATAAAACAAATAATAATGTTAGCTTTTTCATAAATATAACCTCCTAGTATTTTTTTATAAAGCCTGAGAATAGGCTAAATAACATTAATTAAGCTGTTTTCTTTCTTCTTAAAATATCAGTATATACTGCAATAATTACTATAGCTCCTGTAATAACAGTTTGCCATTCCTGGGGTATTGATAAAATTCTTAAACCATTTGTTAAAACACTCATAATAAAAGCTCCAATTATAGTACCCAGGATTGTACCTTTACCACCACTTAGAGAGGTACCACCGATTACTACTGCTGCAATTGCTTCTAACTCATAACCAGGGCCTAAGGCTGGCTGGGCTGAATTTAATCTAGAAGCCATAATAACTCCTGCAATTCCATAAAAGAACCCACCAAATGCATAAATAGCAATTTTCCATCTATCTACATTAACTCCTGATAATCTTACTGCTTCTTCATTGCTGCCAATAGCATATGTATATTTACCAAACACAGTTTTATCCAGGATAATACCAGCCACAATAGCAGCACCTAAAAATATGAAAACTGCGTGCGGAATATTAAAAAATTTACCCATAGCTATTTTCCTGAAAGCAGGTGTATGCATAAAATAAATTGGCTTAGTACCAGAAATAACTAGATTCAAACCTTCTGCAACCATCATCATACCTAAAGTTGCAATAAATGGTGGAATCTTTAATTTGGCAGTTAAACTACCATTTACTATCCCGGCAACTGTAGAGGCTAGAATACCTCCCAATATTCCCAACCAAATTGGCAACCCCATAAAAGTGATGAATACACCTGTCATCACAGAACCAAAAGTCATTACAGTCCCAATTGAAAGATCAATACCACTAGTTATAATGATAAATGTTACACCAATTGCTAAAAGACCTGTTACTGCTGTAGAGATTAAAATTCCAATGAAATTAGAAAATGTTGCAAAATGAGGTGATGCAATTGAAAATACAATTATCATCATAATTAAACTAGAAAAAGCAAGTACTTTTTGTTTAGAATCGGCTGAGATTAGTTGTTTCTTTTCTTTAATGTTCGCATCCATTCTATTGCCTCCAATATCTTATTTTAATTTCGCATTGTTGCAAATTTCATAATTTTTTCTTTTGAAGCTTCTTCAATACCAAGTTCACCAGTCACTTCACCTTCACACATAACTAAAATTCGATGACTCATCCTTAAAATTTCTGGTAATTCAGAAGAAATCATTATAACTGACTTGCCTTCTTCAACTAGACTATTTAAAAGTTTATAAATTTCATTCTTTGCTCCAACATCAATTCCTCTCGTTGGCTCATCAAATATTAAAATCTCACTGTCTTTGTCTAACCATTTACCAATTACAACCTTTTGTTGATTTCCACCTGAAAGATTTTTAACATCCTGTTTTAAGTTTGGAGTTTTAATGGCTAATTGTTTCACCTGATTTTGAGCAACTTGCTTAATTTTATCTTCTTTTATAAAACCAAATTTGTTCATATATTCTTTCAGATTAGCCAGGACTATATTTGTAGCTACATCACGTCCTAAGGCCAGCCCATACCGTTTCCTATCTTCTGAAAGATAACCAATTCCCAGTTCTACAGACTGGCTGGGACTACTAATGTTAACTTTCTTGCCATGAACATAGATTTCTCCAGCATCTATATTATCAGCACCAAAGATTGCTCTTGCAACTTCTGTTCTCCCGGCACCAACCAAACCAGACATCCCTAAAATTTCTCCTTTTTTTAAATTGAAATTTATATTTTTAAAGACACCTTTTCTTGTTAAATTCTTAACTTCAAGTATAACCTCATTTTCGTTTTTACTGCTTTTATTATTTGAAGTCTCATAAACTTCCCTGCCAACCATCATATTGATGATACTATCTATTTCAACATCTTTTGTAGCAACTGTATCAATATAATTACCATTTCTCATAACTGTTATTCGATCTGAAATTTCTTTTAATTCTTCTAATCTATGAGAAATATAAATAACTCCGACGCCTTCACTTCTTAATTTCTTAACAATTCTAAATAGATCTTCGATTTCAGAATCTGTTAGAGAAGCAGTGGGCTCATCCATAATTAAAACTTCGGCTTGATAAGATAAAGCTTTTATTATTTCAACCATTTGTTGTTTAGCAACAGTCAAATCTTTTACCTTAGCCTGTGGATCTAAATTGATATTTAACATTTTTAAAAAATCTTTTGTTTTTTGATTTAGTTTTTTCTTATCAATAAATAATTTATTTTTCTTTTCTTCTCGTCCAATATAGACATTTTCCGCTACAGTAAGATGGGGCATTAAATTTAACTCTTGATAAATAATGCTTATCCCAAGCTCCTGGGCTTTTCTGGGCGAATTAATTTTAACTTTTTTTCCTTTAAAAAAAATCGTCCCTGCGTCTTCTTGATGAACACCAGTCAGAACTTTCATTAGAGTTGACTTTCCCGCCCCATTTTCACCAACTAAAGCATGAACTTCTCCTTTATTTAAAGTAAACTGACATTTATCGAGTGCTTTAACACCCGGAAATGATTTTTCTATATCGTTCATCTGGACCAAATTTCTTTCCACTTATCTTTCACCCCAATCTAAAATTATTATCATGATATTAAAAAATAAACTTAAGTAGATCTTCTTACAGATAACTTACTCTTTAAATAAATCTTTTTTCTATTACTATCACCTCCTTCAATTTTATTTAATAATAATTCCATAGCTACCGTGCCCATTTTACTTGCCGGCTGAATTATAGAAGTAAAAAATGGTGGTATTATTGACTCTGTAGCAAAATCATCAAAACAAGCAATTGCTATATCAGCTGGAACTTTAAAATCTAAGTCTTGTAAAGCATTATAGACACCAATAGCCAGGAAGTTGTTTGCCACAAAAATGGCATCTGGAACTGCTGATGATTTCAGCATTTCTTTAGTTAAATTATAGCCAACTGCTTTGATTGGCTTAGTCCCTATTTTTAAATGATCTTTTTTTAATTCTAAACCTGAACCTTTTAAGGCCTTAATATAGCCCTTTTTTCTGTCTTTATAAACTGATAATTCTTCGGAAGCAGAAATTAATGCAATATTTTTTTTGCCTTTTTTGATTAGATAATTAACAATACGAATTGCCTCTTTTTCATTATGGATTCCAACATGACTTTTTTGAGAACCTTTAATCTCTCTATCAATCAAAACAAAAGGAATATTATTTTGCTCTAAGGGCTGGATAATTGAAATGTCAGTTGCAATTGGATCTAAAAGTAATCCATCTATTCTTTTTTCAATAAATGTTTTGATATAATTTTTTTCTCGTTGAAAATCTTCATTTGTATTACCATATATCACAGTGAAGTTTTTAGAATTAGCTCTTTCTTCTGCACTTCTCAATATCTTAGCAAAGAAAATATTTGTAATATCCGGTAATATCACTGCAATTGTATTTGTTTTTTTACTAACTAGACTACTGGCATTACTATTAGGTACATAACCTGTTGCTTTTAAAAGCTTTTTTACTTTTGCTCTTGTTTTATCTTTAACATAAGGATGATTATTAATCACCCTCGATACAGTTGTAATTGAAACTCCTGCTTTTTTTGCTATATCGTAAATTGTTACCATATGAAACCCCTTTCATATTTGAAAATAATTTTGTGGGTTTGTTAGAACATAAATTTTATCGATTTTTTTCTGTGAAATAGAGATTTATTATTAAATATCAAATAATTATATTTAATTTTTATAATCTTTCCACTTTTCTTATTAAAAATTTTTACTAGTTAATAAAAAAATGGACCAGGAAAATTATTTCCCGGCCCATGGCCCCAGAATCAATGAATGATTTAAATATTCTGTTTTTTTGAGACTAGAGATGTTTGTTTTGTAATTGCTTTTTGTTACTTAGTATACATATAGTTTATCATCAATAAATATAATAGTCAATATAAACTTATTGTTTATTTTAACTATTCTATAAATTTTTTCAAGTAAGCATTAATTCTGCCGCTTTAACTGCTTCGACTAAACTGGCAAAACATTGGTAAAGATTAATTTTATATTTCTATTGACTCTATAATAGTTGTAGACTTTATAATGAATAAAGAATATAATTAGAGGAGAATCAAAAATATGAAAAGAAACTTAACAAAAGGTAGTGTACTAAAAACGGTCATCTATTTTTCAATGCCGTATTTATTAGCCTATTTTTTACAAACACTATATGGCATGGCAGATTTGCTTATTATTGGACAATTTAATGGCGTTGAAAGTACCACCGCCGTATCTATTGGCAGTCAAGTTATGCGTATGCTAACTGTTATGATTGTTGGGCTAGCAATGGGCTCAACCATTATAATTGGACGGGCTATAGGTGGAAAGAAAGAAAAAGATGCTTCACATGCAATAGGCAATACTATCACCTTATTTATGGCGATATCCATTATTTTGTCTGTCACTTTAATATTCGTTGTAAAGCCTATTGTCACTATTATGTCTACACCTTTTGCGGCTGTTTTTTGCAAGTTAAAATTCCCGGTTTTTGCAAAGTTGTTTTCGCAGCCACCCAATAGGGAAAAATTAAAGTGAATTTTGGGCTCCTTTCATCAGTGAATTTTTGATTCTATGACTGTCACCAGGAAATACAAGTAGGTGACTGTGGTGGACTAATCTATCAATTAAAGCAGCTGTCATTTGCTCATCATAAAAGATATTAGCCCATTTACTAAATTCAAGATTTGTAGTGATTATTAAGCTCTTTTTCTCATAACAGTCTGAGATTATCTGAAACAGGAGCTGGGATCCCTCTCTGTC